>JAKQPK010000039.1 GCA_029564765.1 Candidatus Omnitrophota bacterium | reverse complement strand
TTTGCCAATACCCACAAATTCCTCTTCGTATAGAAATGATACACATGCGTCAAACCATGTGATTTCTTTGGTTGCGCGGTGTTATATCCTTCTGGCATCCTGTCAGTCGGAAACCAATAGGGGATTTCGCTCTCTTCTATTTTTTCAATGAGAGCGAGGTCGGAGGCGTCTGGTTTCTTTTCTGCGCGCGTTTTGCCTACTGTATAGTTGATCAACACAGGAACCTGTTTTGCTTGCCGCACCGTTTCTTTGATGGCGCTATCGTATTTGTTCACCCATGCACGCTGCATACGGCGTTTATTGAGAATTGCACCACAATGTGGGCAAGGAAATTCGTGCTTAACGACACCTGCTTCCTTATCGACTGCGACATCCCAAAAAATCACTTCCTGCATACAGTCCGGGCATACAAACACATCGGACCATACTGTGTAATTGATTTTTCCTTTGGTTTTTCCATCGGTATGCATAGTTTCGTACATCCAACCACATTCGTCCTCAACCTCTTTAAGAATGCGCTTTGCTTCGCGTTCAAAAGCTTTTACATCCACAGGGGTATTGTAGTTGTAGGCAATAAACGTAGCCGCTGGCGAGAGGTCGTTCAGCACTGCTTTGCGAGCTCCAAGCTTGGAGAATGGCTGCCACACTTTTTCACCATTTTCTTGCAAAACCTGTTCGGAAATGGTGCCATCGTCATCGACCTTGTAGCCGAGCGATTCTACAGTTGCTTTGTCGCCACACAACTGTGCAGCAACACCCGTCATACCTGTACCACAGAATCCATCAAAGACAATATCGCCTGGCTCGGTGTAATACAGGATATAGCGCATAATCGCTTTATGCGGCACTTTTGTATGATACGAATGCGCATTGTAAATAGGGTCGTTTTTGCCTTCGCTCACGTCTGCGGCAAAAGGCTCGCGATGGTACGTATACCCGAAAGGTTTTGGCGGTTTTTCTGCTTCCCACGCTTTCACAAACTCATCGATCCATGGATTAGGACAGGCCGTATAATACGGAGGATCTGAGAGCGCCAGGATATCCTCGTCAGAACCAAGCGGAAAACCTTCAATCTTACGAAATTCGGGGTCTTTGAGTTTTTTGCGCAATTCCTCGATAAAATAGTCTCGCCGCGCTTCGTCGTTCTGGAACGATTTGCCAAGGCATGTCACTGGCGCGTACGAGGATGCATACTGCGAATTCGATTCTGTTTCGGACTTTGAAAAAAGCTCTCCTTCGACGATAGGATCGGATTGGTCGCTCATTCTATTTTTCCTTTCTTTGCTCAATTATTCAATCACAATTCGCACTTTATTTGGGTCGCTGCCTCTTGCAAGCTCTTCAAGAAATGCGTCAAAACGGACACGCAATTCCTCAGGCGTTGCAGGGCCTTCGGACAGCTTAAGTGCTCCTGCAAGCTCAGAAAGGCGCAAAGGTATGCGAATCAAGCCTGACAGGGCTTGCTGCAATGCGTTGACAAAATTGCTATCGACAACTTCAGGAAGCTCCTTGTTCGCCATAAAATTATTGATGATTGTGCGCTCATCAGGTTTCAGAAGCTCGAGATTTCGTTGAATTATTGGATCTGAAAGATTTGTTATCAGCGCATGAGTGACAGCCTCTAGAATTTCATCAAGCTTTGCATCGAGCTCCTCCAACTGATACTTAGCAGAAGGGCGTATTTCTGGTTCAGCTACAGGTCTAAAATTGCAAGCAGGACAGTATGGCGTCTTCTCAAGCTGTTCAGGGCTGAGATTGAAGCAGGTTCTTAAATTTGCAAGGCTTTCTCGCCACGCAATAAACTGGTTATTCTGAAGAATTTCGATATTGTTGAGCTTTTGAAGGGCATAAAATCGTCGGTCGCTCGTCAGATTCCGCTTTTTTTCGTCTTCAGCGCGACCTAAACGATTCCTGGAATGCAATTCGATATATGCTTTTTTGTACTCATTTTTGAGCTCGCGCAGGCTCATGTTCAATTCTCTCGATTTCGCATTCAATTCACTGACTGGCAATGTGCGATAGAGCTGCAGAATTTCTTCTTTTTCTTTTTCATATTTTTTGCGCCAAGGGTTATCTATCGGCAGGATTTCTGCAGCCTGAGAAAGATAATTTATCAAGGTATACTGATCGGTTATAAGGCTTTTGAGGGTTTCAAGGTTTCTAAGCGCGATAAGCACCGGCTCATAGCACTTTATTTCTTCAACAGTCGAGCGAAAATTTTTGAGTTTACCTGGCGTAGTAAATCCTTGAAGGGAATCTAAGAATTCTTGCGTTGCTTTGATGCTTCTTTTCAATTGCTCAAATTCTTCTTTTTCAATAAGGTCAGCTCCCCAAAATTCTAATCCTTCATCAACTATTTTTTTGGCTTGTGTAAGCCTTGTTACAAGCTTTTGCAGCTGATCTTGCATTTGACGCACAGGCTCTTCTTTTCCTTCTATAATGAGATTTACATTTCCAGGAGCTATTTGCAAAAGCTCGAACAATGCCTGCAGCCCAGGCTTATTCCATTCCTTAGGCGGTTCGATATGCTTGAATGCAATAAGATCGTCGAGCGAAGTCGCGGCAAGCGACTGTAGGTTTGCTGCATCGAACCTTTGGCTTCCAACGACAAGGACTATCTGGCCTGAATAGACAAGGCTTGCAAGGATCACTACAACCCATTCGGGTTCTAGTCTAGACTGTGAAGGATCCATAAAGTCAACGCCATGGACGCTTTCAATAATTTCGTTTCTATTGATGACCTGGCCAGGATTCCTATTCTTAAATTTATCGAGGATATAGGCCACATAGGGCGATTTTGATGGATCTATGCGATCATTATCGATCAGCATAAGTGCTTCAAGCACAGCTCGCGCTTGACGAGTAAGAACTTGTTGTGGGTTTTGCGCAATTGCGCGGAGCGCTTCTTGTGCTGCTTGTGCACGGTTCTTCTGGGTAATCTTAATAGTAAAGTGCGGATAATTTAGCGCTTGATCCTCAAAATAAGGCGATAAGCACGCAGAAGCGATGGTGTTTATATAATCTCTAAAGTTAATTGTTTGGTCTACGCCGAGCCCTGCAAGATCGCGAATCGATTTACCTCTCGTCCATTGGCTCATCGGCTTCGATTGACCACGATAAGTAACTTCAAATGCGCTGTCTATTTTTTTTGTAAGCCATTCATGCAGATTTTTGCGAAAAGTTTCTGCCTTGGTGGCATATATTTGCTTTGTCTGAGCAGAGGATGTTAGAGCGAGTTCATTCGCTCCTGCAAAGAGCTTGAGGTTTTCTATAAAAATTTCATCAGGCTTCTTAAGACGAAAAAAGACCTCATCGGGCTTCTTTTCATCCTTAAAAGAAGTAGGATCATATGGCTGTAGAAAATAGAGATAAAAATCCCGCGGAGGAACAGCGGTTGAGCGCTCATTAGGAGCACCAAAAAAAAGATAGCCAAGCCGTGTTACATTTCGGTCGGTCCATGCAAGTTCATACTGCCAGATTAGATAATGAGGAACCCATGTTTCTATATCTTGACATTCCATGGCTATTCTCAAAACTTTATAATAATAACGGTCCAAAATATCGGTATCGAGGGTTTCCGCCTTCACCCTTATGTTTTCATCAAAGTCTTCGGTTTTCTTAAGATCGAGATAATACTGCCGATTTAAAGGGTTATACGAAATAAATTGCCCATTAACGGCCTTAATAATTTCTCGAAGCACGGTTTCCACATGAGTGAGAAGGTCTTTATCCGGCTCTTTTCCTCCAAGCTCTGCAATATTCTTATCATAGAGGCAAAGGCGATCGCGCAATTCTTCGGGTGTACAGCCGATCTCTACGTTGTTATTTCCAGTAGTAAGTCTTTCCACAGACAGCGCATGAATAATTCTCAATGCGCTTTCCTTATACAGTTGCTTAATAGAGCCCAATAATACCCGGTCTTCAATTCTCTTACTCGTATCAATAACCTGGCGCACATCTGGATTTCCGCGGAAGGACGCGTCCTCGCATATATTCTTCCAATACGAATCAAAAGCAATTATTCCAGGCTCATCTTCGGGAACATCTTGCTCAAGAAGCTCTCTCATACTTAGAGAAAGGGTTTTGAGCACTTCGCGCTTTTCTGCAATTTTTACGCGTTCGAATGTATCGATGTAGTCCGGATGTACGGGGAAAAGACTTACAAATTCTTCCATTCGTTCGTTCAAAGTAGCAAAAAATGGGCTAAATTTTTGCAGATGCTCGCGGACAAGGTGTTGCTGCTCTGCATTTTTCTTTAAGAGACGCTCAGCAACGACAAATTTGACATCATTGCGCGCAATAATTACCTGCTCAAATCTATCTTTAACTCTATGAAGACTATCAGCCGCAAAATTAAAGCGCGGTGATTCAAAGATTGGTTCCTGAACTCCTGCAATAAATCGAAATCGAAGGTTCTTGCAGACTTCGCCTAGCTCACGAAGAAAATTCAGGTCGAGGATAAGGTCATGATCTTTACGGGTTCGCAGATAATCAAGAAGCTCATCCACTACAAGGAGATAGCCTTTATCTGGATATGCAATTTCAAATGCTGCCATCATATCTTCAAATGCGCGCTTGTTATTGGATATTGCTGACATTTCAGGAAATTTAAAAGAAATACCAATTTTTTCGAGATGCTCAGAAATCGCATTACAAACAATGTCATGCAGATTCATGGTGGTTGCGCCTATTTCAAGGCGGCATACTTTGAAACGGCCTGCAATAGACTTTGCTTTTTCTCTAAGCTCATCATGATGCAAGTCATCAAGATACGAGGCGTCTTCCGCAATAGAAGAAATCACCGAAAGCAGATGCGATTTGCCAGTGCCATAATTGCCAACAACTAGAATGCCTTTGGCGTCGCTAGGCTCGTCATACTGCAGGTTGGGAATTGCAATATCAGAAATGCGTTCCGCCATTTGTTTGGATACCACGTAGGTATGTATGAGATTGCGAGCTACAGCAGTTTTGTTTGCATCCCGAAGCTGGATGATTGTTTCAATTGGATCAAATTGAACTAAATCTTTGTATTTCATCTTTGTACCCTTTCATAATTAGCGAGTGAGATTATTTCAGCGTCAATAGTCGAATAGCTCCGGTATTCTGGATGATCAGGCTCTGCGTATACTAAGCGGCCACCAATCATAGAGCCTTGCCAGGAAGCAATTACAGTTCTATTGCGGGATAGGTTTTCAAGGAGGCGAAG
>JAKQPK010000037.1 GCA_029564765.1 Candidatus Omnitrophota bacterium | reverse complement strand
TTATCGCATGTCTCATCCGTTGGGCGAGCATGTTTTAGATACCGCACGGGAATTAAAAACACCGGTGACTGAATTAATATTTGATATTTCAGCAAACCCCTTGCGTATATCCGTGATTGAACAACTCAAGGGGAAAAGCGGTTGGCTGATACTGACTAAATTCACCATTAAAAGTTTTGAAAATGATGAATATCTGCTTTTCAATGCATTTGATGATGAGGGCATGGTCATCCATCCCGAAATATGCGAAAAGTTATTTGATTGTGCTGCGAGAGTAAACGAGATAACCTTGCCGGAAACAAACAAAGAAAAATTAATGACTGATGCCCGCATCCATTCAGAGGCCACGTTAAACGATGTTATGGAACGAAATAATAGCTTTTATAAAGAAGAATGCGAAAGGCTTTTCCGCTGGGCGGATGACCTGATGTTATCAGCGGAAAAAGAACTCAAAGACACCAAGAACCAGCTCCGGGAGCTCAACCGCCAGCTTCGTCTGGCTATAAGCCAGCAGGAGCGCCTGGACGTGGAATTAAAGGTTAAAAGCTTAGGCAAGAAACAGCGCGAGCAGCGCCAGAAAATATTTGATGTGGAAGACGAAATTGCATCAAAGCGGGATGTTCTGATTGACCGGCTCAAGGAGCGTCTCCAACAAAAGACACAGACAGAACATTTATTTACGATACGCTGGAACGTCGTTTAGCGTAAAAAAGGAGTTATGGAACCATGCTGACACAGTATGAAAAGTTGAAAGATATCCTGCGGGAGATGTTTCAGATGGACCAGGCCGATCTGGATTTCGGCATTTACCGCATTATGAACGCCAAGCGCGGCGAGATTGAAAAATTTCTGGATGATGATCTTCTACCCCAGGTGAAGTCGGAATTTGCCAAGTATCGCGGTACCGAAATTGAGGAAAAGAAAAAAGAACTCTCTGGGTTAGAAGCAACGCTGCGCGACAGCGGCATGAATCCCGATGATTCGCCCAAAGTGAAGGGCATCCGCGAAGAACTGGCTAAATATGGCGATGATGAGGCGCTAAGCAATGAAGTATTTTCGCATCTGACATCTT
>JAKQPK010000036.1 GCA_029564765.1 Candidatus Omnitrophota bacterium | reverse complement strand
ATTCAGCCCCCAATTTCGGCAACAAGCGCGTCAGCGCGTTCGCTCAACGGCTCGACGGCGCCGGCTTTTGCCCAAGCAATAAGTCGATCTCTGTCAAAAAGGATTCGTCCGCGTAGTTTTATGAAAGGAATTTGCCGCAGGCAAACCATTTTTCGAATGTATTTTGGAGAATAATGCAAAAGTGCGGCAGCTTCTTGCGTATTGAGGAATTCGCCAGGCATAGCAAAACCTCCGCGAAAATACTCCAAAGCCCCTATTTTAGGGCTTCAGGCGAGTAGTTTCCGCGAAGGTCTAGCCCCCGAAAAGTCAATATCGGCATGGCAACGCCAAATGCCTTTATTGATCCTTCGGCTCTCCCGGTGTCAGGCTCTAGCCATATAGGCGAGCGATTGCCGGGCACGTCGCTATGTTTTTCAGCCTGTTATAGCAGGCCGTTTTTTTTCATTAAAGCGCGCCAATAGCCGCCTTTATCCCTATGATCAGGATAGGCTTTTTCCAGGCGCTCAAAATCTTCCCTCTTTATTGGTAGAAAATCGTCATCTGATTTATCGCGCGCAGTCCATCGAGCAACTTTTGTTGGAGAAACGCCAAGGATCCGCGCAACGTCAGCGCGCGAAAGAAAGTGTTCAGCCCGAAACCCTTTTAGATCTCCGCGCGTAATGTATTCGGCCCATTTAGAAAACTCGTTGCCCTTTACTGGAAAACACCTATCCAAAAGGTCGATGCCCAGCTCTTGCATACGACGATCAACGGGATCTATTGCATTGATACGCGCCACGATTCGGCCGGCGTCCGAATGGTCGGCAAGTTTTGCGCTTCGCTTTTTATAGGCCGCTATACTCATTACTCGTTTCATTCAAATTGCCTTAACGGTAGTATAGTAAAAATTGATATGGCAGTCAAGGCATGTAGTGTAAATTATTGCAATACCATATCCCTCTTTGTATATATGAGTACCAAATCGAGCTTGATTTTCGTACAAAAATCGTACAAATGTTTGAAAGTTCCTATTTTGCGCGATAAGTGCTATCCCTATTTTGAGAAAAGGCGAATTTGTGACGTTTTGAAAGCGTAACAGTCACATAAACGTCACATTTTATTTTGTTATATCATATAGATATAATGCATTTTGTGACGTTGTGACGCTTTCTACAGGATGCTTATATATATATTCCTTATGCCTTCTTTTTCATCGGAATAATCTCATGCGTGCCGCCGGTCAGGTCAATATCCTCGAGGCGCTTCACAGCATCACGTTTCATTGTGTCTGTTGCTTTCGCATAGACTTGCGTTGTTGCAATATCGGTATGCCCTAGTAGTTTGCTAACAGTGTATAAATCAGCGCCGGCTTCCAGCGATAGCACTGCAAAAGTGTGCCGCGCACAGTGCCAGCCGAATTTCTTCTGTATGCCAGCTTTTGCCGCCCATGCGCGGATATATTGCGTCGTATCGGTCTTGCTTTGTGTTAATTTCGGGAATATTTTCTCTTGCGTATTATGTAGGCGGCCGTCGTCAATGATTGCCCAGGCCGCAGCGTTGAGCGGCACGCCAACCAAGGCTTGCGTTTTTTGCTGCCTCTTCAATATGGTAGGGTCAGGCGTTCGCTGAATGTCGCCCCATGTCAAAGATTGAAGGTCAGAGATCCGCAGGCCCACCATACACGCAAAAAGGAAGGCTTTTTTGACCTCTGCGCCCAGCTCGCCGCCTAGCGGCGTTGCTGCAAGCTGCTCTAGCTCCTCTTTTGTCAAGAACGTTTTCAGCGCTTCAGGCTCGCGTATTTTTTTAACATTCACGGTCGGATCGTGCGCAATCAGGCGTTCCTTATAAGCTTGCCGTATCACATGGCAAATTGCA
>JAKQPK010000046.1 GCA_029564765.1 Candidatus Omnitrophota bacterium | reverse complement strand
CGTGCCTCGCGGATCATCGATAATCCGCTGGCGCATATCAGGAAGTTCGAGGTTGAGATACGGTTTTTCAGCAAAACGCGATCGGACGAGCGTCGTTTTCCCCGATTGTCGTGGCCCCGTGATCACCACGGCAGGGAATTGCGCCACAAGCCTATCGATCAGCTGCGTCGCTACGCGAGGAATCATAGCTCCATGATAGTCTCTTTGGTGATTTTGTGCAAGTTGCAAGTACAACTTGCAATGTTCATCCTGTCATTTGGTCCAAAAAAAATCTTCAATAACTAAACATTTGTATAGCTTATCCCTCCATTTTTTCTAAAATTATCACTATCAATCTTGATTTCCTTTTGAAGCTATACTACGCTGTGGAATGTTCAGAGAATGAACATCATTTGGGCAAGAGTTAAGCTGGGCCCTGCATCTTGCATCCTGCATCCGTGCGCGTTTGCCCTACAAAACCCTTATACTGCTTGCCAGCGTGTTTCGGCCGCGGCAAGGTGAGAGGGCGTTTTTTCTCTTTTTTACGCTTCCTTGGGTTAGTGCGCTTTTTAGCCCACCAAGAGGAAGAGTCCCCGTATGCTCGTAATAATAATCCATAATAAAAAGCCGCCAGATTCTAAAAATATTTTTGCAGTATTAGCAAATGCAATCTGTGTATCCACTCTGCAGACATGTAAAAAATCGATAGAGTGCTCACGCACTAACGAATAGAGTAGTCATGGCATCATTTCCTATTTGTCTAGTCTATTTGCATTTGGTTAGGCTAAACGCAAGTCGATATTGCATTTCGTCAAACACGGAATTCGTTTCTCAAATTTGCGCATATCATGCACTGGCGCGACACGCAGGGGCACGAGGTGGATTTTATAATCGAGGGCGAGGGGAAGGCTCCTATCGCGATCGAAGCCAAATGGAATGCAGATGCTTTCGATCCTGACGGTTTGCTGGCGTTCAGAAAATTCCACCCGAACGGTGTCAACCTCGTCGTGTCGGCAAATGTCGATAACGCGTACACCCGCAGCGTGAGCGGACTTGAGGTCAGCTTCTGCGCGCTTTCATATTTGC
>JAKQPK010000024.1 GCA_029564765.1 Candidatus Omnitrophota bacterium | reverse complement strand
CGCGAATCAGATCGTGCAGTGGAAAAAAGAGCTTCTAGAACGGGCAGACGAGCTGTTTGAAAAAGGAAAACGCAAAAACGATGGGCCAGATATCGTTGAATTACACGCAAAGATCGGCGAACTGACTATGGAGAACGATTTTTTATCGGGTGCGCTCGGTCGCATGGGTCGGCCGAGCGGAAGCAAATGATTAACCCGAAGGCAAAGCTGACAATCTCTCGCCAGTGCCAGCTTCTGAGTCTTTCTCGCTCATCTTTTTACAGCCATAACAAAGCTGTTAGTCAGCAAGAGCTTGACCTTATGCTCGCGATTGACAAGATTCATCTGGAATTGCCGTTCTATGGCACCAGAAAGATTCAGGTTGAGCTTAATAACCGCGGTTTCTCGGTTGGGCGGGAGAAAGTCAGGAGGTTAATGCGAAAAATGGGCTTAGAAGCGATTTATCGCAAACCTAAGACATCGGTTCCCAAGGCCGGCAACCAGATCTATCCGTATCTTTTGAAAAACCTGCAGATTGACAGAGCAAACCAGGTCTGGACGACAGATATTACATATCTGCCGATGGCTAAGGGATTTGCTTATCTGGTCGCGATTATCGACCTTTATAGCCGAAGGGTGATGTCATGGCGCTTATCGAATACGATGGATGCATCGTTCTGCATAGAAGCCCTAGAAGATGCAATTCAAAAATTCGGAACACCGGAAATCTTTAATACAGATCAGGGCAGCCAGTTTACATCAGACCAGTTTACGGGCGTTTTAAAGGCCCGTGGCGTTAAGATTAGTATGGACGGCAAGGGTCGATGGGTTGACAATGTTTTCATCGAGCGCCTGTGGCGTAGCGTCAAATACGAGGAGGTTTATTTAAAGGCATACCAAACAATGCAAGAAGCAAGGCAAAGCCTGCGGTCTTATTTTATTTTCTACAACCAGAGCCGGTTTCATCAAACCCTTGACTACCAAACACCAGACATGGTTTACTTTGGAAAGCCCGAGGTCAAACTGGCAGCATGAG
>JAKQPK010000001.1 GCA_029564765.1 Candidatus Omnitrophota bacterium | reverse complement strand
AAAACGATCGAATAGCCTTGGATCTTAAGCTCCCGAATAAGGGCTTTGGCGTCTTCTCTGTGCTCCCACGGCAAAACATCCTCAGCGCCTAAAGCGGTCTTGGTGATCATCGCTTTAGGCGGACATCCTGTAATGCCGCACAACCAAAGCTTTTCAAGCCCCGCGCCATCAGCGGTACGAAAAATAGATCCGACATTATAAAGACTGCGGATATTATTCAAGACAGCGCAAAACGGCAATCGAGCCTTTTGGCACGCATCCTTTTGCCGCGAGACGATCTCTTGGTGGGTCATTTTTTCCATCACGTGCCACTTATTCTTTGCCTGTTGAGATCTAAATTTTGAATTTTGAATTATGAATGCTCGACCACATATTTTAAAACACTCAATTTTGACTTCTGAATCTTGAATGCTTGGCTATATTTTGATAGCTTAATTTTGACTTTTGAATTTTGAATTATGAATTAATGACGCCCTGCACCCACAGTAATCTTGAGCATAGAATCCTTCCTGGCGCGCAAGCGTATACATGCGCTGACTGCCGCCTTTTTTCCGCCAGTTATGATCCCAATACTTAAGATCTGGATAGCCCTGGGCCGCCTTTTTACCACAAGAGCTGATAAGCTCAAAATTCTTATATCGCGAGATCCCCAATGTGCTTGTAAAAACATTGACGCGCTGATCAAAAGCCGCTTTCGCGCTTGCCTCAAGGCGTAATTCAAAACACTGCCTACACCGCTCTCCCCCTTCAGGTTCGTCCTCAAGTCCCTTGATCCGCGCGAACCAATCTTGCGGACGATAATCCGCGTCAATGATCCTAAGGTTTTGTTTGCGCGCGAAATTCTCGACATCTTCTTTGCGCCGCTGGTATTCGTCTAAGGGGTCAATGTTAGGATTAAAAAAGAAAATAACAGGCGAGATCTGCGAATGAAGCATGGCTTCAATGATCGCACCGCTGCAAACAGCGCAGCAGCAATGCAAAAGGACAACGCGATCATTCCCCATAAAAGGCCAATCGATCTTATGGTCAAAAGACTGCGGTAAAGACATCAGAGGATCAATGAGCGCCCTGAAGATTGTTGTGGCTTGCGATCACGCGCCAGGCGCCCTTTTCTTTTTTCCATGTCATGGTATAGCGACGGATGGAACTGTTGCCGGCGGAAACATCATTTTTGGTGATCGTAAAAAGGCAGTACTGAACGATCGCGATATCGCCATGGATGACAATATGCATCGGCTTAAGGGCATGAATGAGAAAATTCGTATTTTTAGACCATGAGCCGACCCAATGCGTAAGCCATCCTTGATCGACCGGATACGGGCTTTCATGGCCGAAACCGACAAAATCAGGATGGATGTATTTTAGAAATTTCTCCACTTTGCCGTTCACAAGGCAATCCCAGTGATCTTCGATGACAGCCCAGATCTCCTTTTGATCCTTGCTCCATTCTTTTGAAAGAGAAAAATAAGTTTCCATAAAGGTCCTTTCTGATAAAGATTACACAAATTAAAAATGACGTTAGTGATCAAATAACGATGTATTGTATCATAGATGCGCGTTCTCTGCCAAGCGCCTGACAACCTTAACAGCCTCAACCCCATCCCGTGAAAAAGTTGCGCCCAAGCTTTGCGCGTAATCCTCTGTAACAACAGCCCCTCCGACCATAAAACGACACCTCAGGCCTTGCGCCCTGGCCAGATCAACAACCTCGCGCATATTGACCATCGTGGTCGTCATCAATGCGGACAATCCAACGATCGGACTATGATGGCGTTTGATCTCAGCAACGATCCTCGAAGCAGGAACATCCTTGCCCAGATCGACCACCTCGAGTCCATGATTTTTAAGCATCAACGCCACAATGTTCTTGCCGATATCGTGAATATCCCCTTGGACCGTGGCCAAGATCACAACGGTCTTGCGCAGACCTTCTGCTTTCTTACGCATGAGCTTAGGCTCAAGATACGCAAACGCGTTCTTCATCGCTTCAGCGCTCGCCACCAGCTGAGGCAGAAAATAGCGTTTTGCCTCGAAGAATTCCCCAACCTTATTTATAGCGGGGATCATTACATCATGCACAAGGCATGACGCGTCAATCTCCTGCGCCTCAGCCTTCTGCACAAGACTAACGATCTGCTCACGATTTCCATCAAGGATCGCCTGCCGGACAGCTTCCTTGATATCTAAAGGCGCAGGATTTAGGCTTGGAAGTTCCTGTGCGTTTTGCGCGTGCGCGATAAAACGGCGCGCGTCCTTATCTCGATCCATCAAAACATCCTTCGCGTACGCATCTTCCTTGATAGACAAATGCCCCGGATGAGCGATCACGGCTGACAGACCATTTTTTCGCAATAATGAATAGAATGTCCCGTTCAAAACCTGTCTCTGCGGCAGGCCGAAGGAAACATTCGAAAGCCCGACCACGGTATGGCAACGCAAAACATTACGGCACCAGCGCACGGTCTTAAGCGTATCTTGCGCGGACCCTGGCAGCGATGAAACCGCCATCACAAGGCCATCCACGATAATATTTTCTTTTGCGATACCGCAACGCTTCGCGTTGCTAACAAGATATTGAATAGCGTGTTTTCGATCAGAAAGATTTTTTGGTACACCTTTTAAGCCAACAGGAAGAGCGATGAACATCGCTCCGTATTTCGCGGCCAGCTTCAACAATGGGATCATCTTTGATCGCTCCGCGCAGATCGAGTTGATCAATGCGCGTCCAGGATAAACCCGCAGGGCCTTTTCCATGGCGCGAAGACAGGACGTATCCAAAACAAGCGGCAAGCTTGAACTAATGCTCAAGGCACCCACGACCAGCGGCATCAACTGTTCTTCATCCACGCCCGCAGCCCCAACATTCACATCGAGCATAACAGCACCTTCATGCTCCTGCTCTTTTGCCAGCTGACACGCCAAGGCAGTCTTTGCTTCCCTGAATTCCTGTTGCAACGCCTTGCGGCGAGTTGGGTTGATCGATTCACCGATCACGACACATTTTTTACGATCTTCGAAAATAACATGGTCCCGAGCGGAGCTGACAGCGCTTAATGCAACGCGCGCGGTTTTAAAGGGCTGTAAGCCTTTAACAGAAGCTTTGAGCGCACTGATATGCTCAGGGGTCGTGCCGCAGCAGCCGCCGATCAAGCAAGCCCCCCCGCGAACAAGCGCCTTCGCATTTCGCGCGAACTGCGCGGGCTTCATCTGAAAAACCGTTGTTCCGTTGTGAAGTTGCGGCAATCCCGCGTTAGGCTTAGCGACTAAAGGAACTGTCGCGTACGGCTTCATCGCGCGGATAAATTTAACCATTTCCTTTGGACCCGCGGAACAATTACAGCCAACGGCATTCGCGCCAAGGCTTTGAAGCGTGATCAAAGCGGTTATCGGGTCGGTTCCGTTCAAGGTTCGCCCTGAAGGCTCGATCGTCATCGTTACCATGACAAACTTCTTGGTCAATTCACGCGCGGCAATAAGAGCTGCTCTCGCCTCTTGAATGTCCATCATGGTTTCAATAACAAGCAGATCAACACCGCCGGCCAAAAGCCCTTTGATCTGCTGTTTGAAGACCTCAACTGCTTTCTCGAAAGACATAGGGCCGAACGGCTCGATAAATTCTCCCGTTGGTCCAATATCCCCGGCGATAAGCATGTGAGGGCCGACAGCTTTTCGCGCGATCCGCGCAAGCTGAGCATTGATCCGTTCGACATCATTGGCGCCATACTGCTGAAGCTTGACGGCATTGGCCCCAAACGTGCATGTGTAAATAATATCGGAACCGCTTTTTTGATAAGCGCGATGGATATCCTGCAATATCCGCGGGTTCTTCAGGCACCACAACTCAGGGCAGGCTCCCTGCGGCATGCCTAAGCGTTGCAGCTGTGTTCCCATGGCGCCATCTAAAAAGACCACGCGTTTTTTAGAAATCTTTTTAATCTTTTCGCTCATAACCGATCGTTCGAATACCGCTTAGCGCGGTGACGGATTTTTCAGGAAGAAGAAAGAATTCTTCTGTTATACGGATCCCGATTTGCTCCAACTTCAAGGCCTCCCAAAAAGTTTTCTGATATTCGATAGAGAGATCACCATAACCAGCAGAAAACCTGCGATAATCAAGGCCAAGGTTCTCACGGCGCAGCTGATGCCTAAAATAAACCATAAGCCAGCTTAATGCCTCATCTGCCAGCTCTGAAGCGACAGCGTTATACACAACAGCGCGCGTAAGGTCCCCTTGCGCGGATACCTTCTCAATAAGCTCCATGATCGGCTGTCCTGCGGTAGACCCCATCAGCAATACCTCTTGCGACCCACGCAAGAATGCCGCTAGATCCTGGCTTTCCAATCGAATATCGTTTTCCAGGCTCACGGTCGTATCCGTCAAATTAGTGATGCTCATCCGCGCGGCATGCGCTTTGACTGTGATGTAGCGACGAGCTTCCTCGATAAAGATGTTCAGGTCTTTTTCTTGAACTTTTTTTATAAGAGTTTTTTCTTTTGAAAAACCCAACGCGCGAAAGATCGCTGACGCGCGCGGCAAGATGGGGATCGCCGCAAATGTAAAAAACTTCATATCGCTCCTTTATCCTATATGGGTCCTGACAAAAATAAAATACAGCAACAGAGTAGCAGCCATGATATACATCAGCGCACTAACCTTTGAGCCGCGGCCGCTTAGGAAATTGATGATCGGATAACTAATAAAACCCAACGCGAGGCCATCGGCAATGGAATAGCAAAAAGGGATCCCAACGATCATCAGAAACGAAGGAACGCTTTCGGAATGGTCCTTCCAGTCGATCTTTGTGATATTTGTCATCATCATCAATCCAACCACCACTAAGGCGCAGGCCGTGATCGGCGGATAATGACCGATCATCCCAATGACAGGGCTAAAAAATAAAGCCACGAGAAAAAGAACACCGACAACAATGCTTGTTAAGCCTGTCCTTCCGCCATAAGCAACACCGGCGGCGCTTTCAATGTAGCTGGTGACCGTGCTTGTCCCTAAGCATGCCCCCACAACAGTTGCCGCGGAATCAACGATCAGCACTTTGTTGACGCGCGGGATCGTATTGTCCTTAACAAAACCCGCGGTTTCCGCAACGCCCATTAAGGTCCCGATCGTATCAAAAACATCCATGAACAAAAAAACAAAAATGAAAGGCAGGCATTTTAAGGACAAGGCTGCGATAAGATCCATGCGAAAGGCCGCCGGCGTCGTGATCTGCGGCAACCCCCAGAAACCATTATACTGAACTTGGCCCAAGCATAAGGCCACCACGCTTGATGTCCCGATCCCCCAGAGGATCGCGCCGCGGACCTTTCGGATCTGCAGAACAGCTGTTGCGATCATCCCTGCGGTAAAAACAACGATCGCAGGCGTTGTAAAATGCGTGTTCAAACCGACCATTGTTCCCGGCTTGGCGATGATGATCTGCGCGTTCTGAAAGCCGATGAATGTGATGAATAGGCCGATCCCAACCGCGATCGCGTTACGTAAGCTTGGGCTAAGCGCGTTAATGATCATCTCTCGCAAGCGCAAAACAGACAAAAAAAAGAAAAGACACCCTGAAATAAAAACGATCCCCAGCGCGACCTGCCATGCGTTTGCCATCCCTAAACCTGTCAAGGCAACAACGGTCGAAACAAAAAAGAAATTCTCCCCCATCCCTGGGGCTAAGGCGATCGGATAGTTGGCATACAAACCCATCACGATAGAGCCGAACGCAGCTGCCAGGCATGTGGCCAGAAGCACTGCCTGGGGGTCAATCCCGGTTGCCTGACCTAAAAAATCCTTAGACAAGACGGCAGGCTGAACAAAAATAATATATGCCATGGTTAAAAATGTTGTCAGCCCAGCCAAAACTTCTTGTCGAAAATGGGTCTGGTGATCTTGGAACTTAAAGAATTGTGAAAGCATGCATTTACCCAACCTTGATAGCCCAAATGCCGATGATAACGGCCGCGGCCCCTAAACATTTAACAACAGAAAATCCTTCTTTAAAGATCAAAATGCCTAAGATGAACGTGATTAATGGATAGCTCGCGGAGATCGGGACAACCTTCGAAACGTCACCAAGTTTTAAGGCGTTATAAAATGTCATCTGAGCTAAAAAGCTTGCCAAAAAGCCTCCGGTAACCAAAAAAGCAACCGCCTTGATGTCCACCGTACGTAATTGTGCAGGCTTAACAAGGAAGAAACCAAAAATGAAGATCCCGATGACAACACCCAGCGAACGAAAAAAGACGCCCAGTGCTGGATGAATATTGGAAAGACCGACCTTTTCAAGAATGGGCACAAAGCCCCAGATCAACGCAGTTAATATCGCCCATGAATACGCATCCATGCAGCCTCCTGAAATATCTCTAAAAATTCATTACATGGTTTTGATCGCAGCGAGAACAGCGTTGTTATTTTCTGAAATAACCACGACCTGGCTCTTTTTTCCTTTGCGCTCAACGCTACCATAAACAAGCGTGATATCGATCCCAACATCCGCGATGCGCTGGGCGACCGCGTGTAAAGCGCCTGGCTTGTTTTCGATCGTCAGAAGAACAACCTCTTCTTCCCTGATATCGTAATGCTTTTCCTCTAGGATCTTTTTTGCTTTTTTATTGTCTTCCGTAACGAACATAATGAAGCCATTGTTATCGATCGCATACGCGCATACGCCGATAACATTGATCTCCGATGATGAAATAAGGCTCATCACCTCAGCCAACGTTCCCACCTTATTGTCAACGCGGATCAAGAACTGAGTCCCTATCGTAGCGTCATTCATGTTCGCCTCCTTGTTGCACTTATTTTAATACAAATAAAATTTTCTTCTATAAAAATAAAGGATCCTTGCGGCGCCTATGCTATAACAAAACTCTCATGCGCTGTGGATTCGCTAGACAGCTTTCCGTATAATGAGCGATATCGTTCATCATGTTGACTGCTTCCACCGGGTATTGTCCGGCAGCCGTCTCCGCGGATAGCATCGTATAATGCGTCCCATCGATAATAGCATTGGCGACATCCGCGACTTCCGCGCGAGTGGGGCGAACATGCTCGGTCATACTTTCCAGCATCTGTGTCGCCGTAATGACAAATTTGCCATACGCCCTACTTTTTTTGATCAGCATTTTCTGCAAGAATGGGATCGTGTAGATCGGTAGACAGACCCCAAGATCGCCGCGGGCAACCATAATGCCATCGCACACAGGCAAGATACGATCAATATTCTTGATCGCTTCACGACACTCGATCTTCGCGATCACCTTAGCGCGAGAGCCATGCTGGGATAAAATATCTTTAATATTACACACATCCTTATGGTCGCGCACGAAGGACTGAGCGACAAAATCAACACCATGCTTAATGCCGAACAAGAGATCCTGGCGATCCTTGTCCGTGACACCTGAAAACTTTAGCTTTACATCAGGAATATTGATACCTTTATTCTCTTTTAATGTCCCTCCAACGACCACGATCGCCTCAAGAAGATCTTTTGTGACTTTTTTGATACAAAGGACAATGTTGCCGTCATCAATAAAAAAATGGCTTCCCGCGTGGATATCTTTTAAGCTGCCCTCGTAATCAAACAAAACAACATCCTTAGAAACGTTCTTTGCGTTATTTGATAAAAAGATCTTTTGATGTTTTTTCAGGATCACAACGCGATCTTTCCAACCTTCGAGCGTGCCAATACGGATACGAAATCCTTCCAGGTCTTGAAGGATGCGTAAGCGACGACGATGTGTTTTGTTCAGATGACGAACAAGAAGGATGCGCTTCAGATGTTCTTCATGGGAACCATGAGAGAAATTCAAGCGCGCGACATCCATGCCGGCCACCATCATGCGCCTTAAAGTGCTTAATTGATTGCTGGCAGGACCCAACGTACAGATGATCTTTGTCATTACTTTTTTCATTAAGGCCTCTTTAATAAATGTGTTAGTTTCTTTTCATAGCGGCCAAAGCATAATCGGGCGGTCGCGTCAATGCTCTTTTTATTCTCCAAAAGAAGCTCAAAGCATAGGATCATCAGGTCCCCAACCTCTGTTAAATAATGCAGGTCACCTTTCTGATAAAGCTCTGTGATCTCTTTGGAATGACTGCGCATCAACTTCAAAAGCTTAGCTAAGTGTTTTTTTTGGCGCAATCCATTGCATCGGCGAGACAGTTGATGGATCTTGATGATCTCATCCAGCGCGGACTTAGTAAGAACGCGCTTCATCGGACATCCCTCGCATAATCATCTTCAAAGCGGATGATATCGTCTTCCCCTAAGTAGCTTCCGCAAGCGACCTCAATAAAAACAAGGTCTAAATCCATTGATGTATTCGTGATACGATGTACTGCCTCTACAGGGATGTCAACGACACTGCCGGCCATAAGCGCGATATCCTTTTCATCGACCTCAGCTTTACCGATACCGCTAACAATGATCCATTTTTCAGATCTCTTGAAGTGTTTCTGCAGGCTAAGGCGACTCTTGGGCTTGACGGAAACGCGTTTTACCCAGACGCCTGATTCCTCAAAAAACTTATGATATTCGCCCCAAGGCCGGATCGTTTTCTTTGTTTTCTTTTCCATTTTAGTGATAAATAAGTTCGCGGATTTCTTCAAGGCGCGCTTGCGCCGCTTTTTCTCCCCGGTCGATCAACTCATCAACCTTGTAAAGTTCATACCAATCGACTCTGGTAAGGTCCGGATGGACAACAACATCCGCGTGCTGTCCGCTTTGTTCAGCCAGAACATAGCACATCGAAAGAAAGTTTTTAACAATAAGATCAAAGATGTTCGCAGACCATAATCGCTGAAAAAAAGAAGCGATTTTCCCCTTGATAAATCTCCCTGGCGCTGAAGTGAAACGAACCCGGTTCTCGTCTTCTTGCTCTTTCTTTAAGGCTTCCATATCCCTGGCTACATCGTCCGGAGATTTCATGATATTGACCGCGATAACCTTAGAAACGCCTAATGACAGACAAACGTTGACCGGCAATGGATTCGCCATGCCTCCATCGATCATCACACGCCCCTGACGTCGAACCGGACACATAAAGCCCGGAATGGAAATGCTTTGGCGGATCGCGTCAACAATATCCCCTTGATCGATGACGATCTCTTCGTGACGCAAGATATCAAAAGCGACCACTTTTAATGGGATCCTTGTTTCCTGAAAATCTTTTGATCCTATTTTGCCGCGTAGCCACCGTTTGATACCGCGGCCGCCGATCAGCCCTGAACGCGGGAAAACAATATCTAATAAAGTTAAACATCGCAGCTTAGAGCGAAACTCCCTAGCAAAATCCGCGATCTCATCAGCGCTAAATCCTAACGCCCACATCCCTCCGATCAGCGCTCCAATACTGCTTCCTGCCACAACATCAACAGGGATCTTTTCTTTCTCTAAAACACGCAGGACGCCTATCAAGGACAATCCAAAAGCGGCTCCTCCCCCTAGCGCCAGGCCGATCTGCACCTTGCTGATCTCGCGGGCTAAGCGACGAACCTGCTGCGCGAAAACCGTATCGACAGAAGGAAGAACAATGTCCAAATATTCGCAAGAATACCGCGCAAGAAGATCGCAAGCCGCTACATCAGACAGCTTTGCGTATACCGTATGCGCTAAAGTTTTCTCAAGATCATGGAATGTGGGTGAGCGCTCCTCAGGCCTTTCACGGATAAAGATCTTAAAACGATTTTTTTCCCCTGGGCCGCTAAAAGCGTCCTTGAGCTGTTGCACAACGGGTTTTGCCAATTCAAGCTCTTGGGATGACGAGCCCAAAAGAAGATGGCATTCATCAGATTGTGTAAGCGTCTTAAAAACAAGCGAATCCGCATGATTAGGAAGGTCAAGCACAATATAATGATAATCATGCGCGAGCGTGCTGACAAAGTGGCTAATATGCGACGAAAGATCCTTGTCTCCGGACTCAAAACAAACATGTAAAAGATCGACTTCGCCGGTTTTGCTGATCACCTCGTCTACCGCGGTAGTATTCTGGGTCAAGACGGAAAAATCCACAGCAGGCCTTTTCCATGCCAAGGCACTTTTTTTCTTTTCGTCACCTAAAGGATCCTGCTCAGAAGCTTTGAATAAATGGACAAAGACCACCTTGCGCCTTGACTCACGATAAAGCTGTTGGGCAAGATTAAAAGCATAGAAAGAACTTCCGATCCGATGAAAAGGGCTATACACCGCGATGATCGTACTTTCAAAAATATTTTTTTCACGTCGTTGCTGTTTTTTTAGTCTCCGGGAAAGGCTATAGCTGATCTCAAGGCCAAGCCGAGGGATCCTTTTGAGGATCTCATTGAATTTATTTTTTTCAATACGGATCAAGACCGCGTCATTAAGAACATCGAAATTCAAGGAATGCGCCTCTCCTGTCAATAACGACACGATCCCAAAATACATCCCTCGATAAATATAATCGACATCATGCCTGCGGCCATGCGTATCACAGTTGTAAGCAAGCAAACGCCCTGAAATAACGCAATAGAATGCGTCTGCGGGATCGCCTTTGCGATAAACGGTTTCGTTCTTTTTAAACGACACTGTCTCCATGCGCTCAGCGATAAAATACAGCTCAAGCCAATTGCAACTGGCAAAGATCGGCACTTGCTTTAAAAGCTGAAACCGTGTGTAGGTATTTGACCAGTTCATCCTTTTACCTTTAAAATAATCTCCACTCGTAAGCATCAAGAAATTGCATCTTTTGCATCAAAACCTTGACCATTGGAAAGCTAACATAAACGCCCACGAAGATCCAAAATAGAACAGATAAACCAATAGATAGAAGATCTAAGGAGATCTCAACAGCCTTATGACGGCGGCTTAGATCTGAGAATGCGCTCGGCAAACTTTTTTGACGAAGCTCGCGATCGTGTGTCTCGTAGATCGATCGCGTAAAAATGATATCTCCGTTAAAGATATCACGCAAGATCTGAAAATAAGTTGAATTATACTCACATTCTTCTTTTGAATGATTCTTTGGGCGGCACTTGCAATGGCAGCGAGGACAAAAATCTGTGTACGCATAATGGAAATAATTCGTGTACAGAACATTAAAAACAAGCCACGGAAAATTAATGAGCGCTGTGCAGTTGATCGGCTGGATGAAGAATCGATCAAATTTCGGCCCATATTTCATATGATTTTTATTGAGGTCAAAATATAAAAACAAAGAATGATTATTGAAATAGCTGCTCGCCACATACTTTGTATGCGCATCAAGGCCCTGGATGCGCTTGTCCTCGCTAAAATGCCTCAAAAACCGCTGGCGTGTATGCGCTAAGGCCTCTGCCAAGGACACCTCGGCCAGGATTTGGCCACAGCATTGGCAATGCATGATCGATTCTTTATAAAAAATATGGCAAGCGAAGCACTCTTTCATAGATCACGATCTACATAAAGCGGAACGACTGCAACATCCCTTCAACATCTTTAAGATGTGCATCATAGCCATCGCCTTGAGAAACGAAAGTGATAAGGTAAACTTTGCTACGCCTAATCGCCCAAACCAACATGATCTTGATGGTCGTTCCTTCAGCGTCAACGCTGGGAAGAATTCCAGCCTTGACAGCCTGAGGCGGGTTTCCATATTGCGTCAACGTATAAATAAGTTTGTGGGCAGGAACACCTGACAGGGTCAAAGGAGATGACTCAATGACCCCAACATCAACGTCCTTGATCATCTTCATTGCTTTGGTTTGCTCCACGACCGCGCTGGTATACTTTGAAAGCGAGATCGGCTCTAAAAGCTCCTGCACTGTGATCGTTACGGTTTCCTGAAAGAAGTCGAGATCATTCTGCTTAGGTGCCAAAAAGGCAACGATCGCAGAACTGATCCTTTCTTTGACCTCCCAAGATGGATTGTATTTTAGGAGGAACTCAAATGCGAGATTTTTATACCTTGGTCGCTTGTCCCCGCTACAGCTACTCAGAGCAACGACGATAAAAATAAGGATTAGTAGAAATATATATCTTTTCATAGGGCTCCTTTTTGTTATTTTAACATTTATTGAAAATAAATATTCTTTTATTCTCTGTTTTAACAAAAAGGGCAACTTTTTCAAGTTGCCCATAGAAAAACATATTCCAAACACTGCTATTTACGTTTGATCGCCTTGCGTGCGGCCTGGGCAATGTCAACATCTCGCATGTGGTACTTGGCTAACAAGCCTTGAGGGTCTCCAGTCTCGCCATAGCTATCACGCATCCCGACCATTTCAACAGCAACAGGATAATTCTGCCCTAGGACCTCGCAAACCGCACTGCCTAAACCTCCAGCGATCTGATGCTCCTCCGCCGTAACGATCGCGCGTGTTCTTTTAGCGCTTTCGATGATCATCTCTTGATCAATAGGTTTAATGGTATGCATATTCACAACTCGCGCGTCAATGCCCTCTTTCTTCAAAAGTTCTGCGGCCTGCAAGCTTTCATAAACCATCGCGCCGCAAGCGATGATCGCCACATCATTCCCTTCACGAAGCACATTCGCTCGCCCAACAACAAAAGGATCAGATTCTTTTGTGACCACCGCCAAAGGAGCACGGCTTGTCCTAAGATAGACGGGACCTAAATGATCTGCCGCCCAGCGCGTTGCTTTCTTTGCTTCGATCGTATCAACAGGGCAAACAACCACCATATTCGGCAAAACACGCATCAAAGCGATATCCTCCAGAGATTGCGCCGTAGCCCCATCTTCACCAACAGTTAAACCTGCGTGCGAGCAGACGATCTTGACATTGGTATTATTCTGACAAACCCCGATACGGATCATGTCATACGCTCGATTGGTCATGAAGACTGCGAACGATGAGGAGAAAACCGTATAGCCTTGCAGACTTAAGCCAACAGCAGTACCGATCATGTCCTGTTCAGCAATGCCAAGGGTAAAAAATCGATCTGGAAATTCCTTTTTAAAATACTCGGCCCTTGTTGCGTCTTCTAGGTCGGCTGACACAACAACAATATCTTTCCGTTCTCTGCCTAACGCGACTAATTCTGTCCCAAAACCATCTCTTGTTGGCACAAATTCCATTACACCACTTTCCCTTCTAAAAGTTCTTTCAACGCGGCATTCATTTCATCTTTATTCGGCGCCTTGCCATGCCACTTGCATGCCCCCTCCATAAATGAAACACCTTTACCTTTGACCGTATGCGCGATAACAGCATACGGCTTTGTTGCAGAGCTGAACTGATCAAAAGCGTGCATGAGTTCTTCTAAATTGTGACCATCAACCTCTACAACGTCCCATCCAAAACTTTTCCATTTTTCCACCAACGGTTCAAGGTTCATGATCTCTTTTACAGGGCCGTTTTCTTGCACCTTATTGTAATCAACGATCGCACAAACATTGTTTAGTTTGTAGTGCGCCGCTGACATAGCCGCTTCCCAAACCGAGCCTTCCTGGATCTCCCCATCGCCTAACAGGCAATACACTTTATGCTTCTTTGCTTTTAGCCTTGCTGCGATAGCCATGCCATTCGCGACAGATAACCCTTGCCCTAAAGAACCTGTATTCAGCTCTACGCCCGGCACCTTACGATGCACATGTCCTTGTAAGCGCGTTCCAAGCTTGCGAAAGGTTGTAAGCTCCTCTTTAGGGAAATAACCAGCCTCAGCCAAAACAGCATACACAACAGGTGAAACATGGCCCTTAGAAATGATCAGCCGGTCGCGATCCTCCCATTGCGGCTGGGATGGATTATGATGAAGTTTCGAAAAATACAATGCGACCAAAATCTCCACCGCTGAGAGAGAACCTCCGGGATGACCGGAGCCAGCGGCGTTGGTCATTGTAAGGATATGCTTTCGGATCTCTACAGCTTTTGCCTTCAACCCTTCAATAATGTTTGCTTGTTCTGCCACAAAATCCCCTTTCAGAAATAAATATGAACTCTCACAGATTTGCGATCTATTGCCCTCACTCAACGCATAAAAAGTGAAGAGATAAATTTTATGGGCCATGCAGGAGTCGAACCTGCTACCCAGTGATTAAGAGTCACTTGCTCTACCAGGTGAGCTAATGGCCCAAATTTTACAATTTGGTTGATCAGGACTAACGCGCGTCGCGAATAACAACCTTAGCTTTGAAAAACGTGTATCGGCCGTGATCTTGGCAACGAAAAACAAATCAATATATCAAATTTATATTATCTTGTATAGGCGTTTTTCGTTTTTGACCAAACCTCGACTCTATCCTATACTGATACCCACAAGGCTTGGATTGACCAACAAAACAACTCCTAAAAGGATCATGATAAGGCCGCCAATAAACTTTAAGATCTCCATCTGTCTCTGAGAGATCGGCTGCCCTTTAAAGCTCACGATAAAAATGCTGACGATCGCCAGTAAAGGAAAAACGTACAAAAGATTATAAAAAGCTAGGTAAAGATAGTAGCTCGCTGTATTGTCTAAGGCCTTGCCGGAAAGGATACCTGTATAAATGATCGGGAATCCTGCCGTGCACGGGATCTCGACTAAGGATGACAGAACTGCCAAAGCGATCGACGATAGGATCAGGACAGGATAAGACCCTTGCTGGATCAGATGCTTCATCGCGTAAACTTTTTTCATTAAAGGTCCACGCTGAGCGTCGGGGATCGTCAAACTGATGCCTTTTTTGAAAAACAGAAAATCCTTGCAGTTGATGACCCCCGCGACAAGCGATAAGACCCCAATACCAATACGCAACGGCGATATAAAACTGATGTATTGAAAAACATTAAGCCAGGCGGCCATGAACAAAAAATACAACAAAAATACCGTAACTACGAAACTCAGCCCAACAATATAAAGCCGTACACGGGAATCAGATGTCGAAACCAGAAGCGCCATTAAACATGTCAAAACAAACATATTGCACGGATTAAAACCATCAATAAAACCAATGATCACCGTAAATAATGGAAGAGGCAGGTAGTACCCTGCTTGTTCAATAGCCTTAGGATCCAAAGCTTTGACAAGAATAAAAAATGCTAGTAAAAGAATAGCGGATCCAGCAACAAGCAGATAATCTTTGCGACGATTTTGCGGGATGCAGATCTTGAAGCGCATGCCTGACCCCGTTCTTTCGATCCGCAAGAAAGCAAAAAATAGCAAGAAAAATAGCAGCAACGGAAAAAACCAGGTCATTGCTTTCGTAAAGCGATTCGAAAAACTTTGCGCCAGCATATTAGGATCGTCGTTCCACTGCAAAACCCATCCCCCAACGCGGATAGCATTATCAAAGGAAATCATCCCTTGGGAGATCTCAACAGGGAAAGCTTCCGTTTTTTCATGCTTAATGCGAGACATGGCCTTCCAGATGTTGGGTTCCAGCAAAAGCTTACGAAGCAACACATTATCTGTTTGGCCTTCTTCCCGTATCAGAACACGATTTTTTGTCCAGATACTGACCTTTCCAGGAAGTTGAGCGATATCAAGTTGATTAAAATCTATGCTTGTTCCATCAGGTAGCGGACACGAATTCGAGCTGATCACATCGATCTGAGAAAGAGCTTCGGCGACTTTAATACGCCCCATCGCCGTTTTATCCTTACCAAAAACAAGGAATGGCACACCTCCGGGCTGGCCGTTGTTATACGCCTGAAAATAACGGTCTTTGACCTCTTGATTTTCCTTACCCTTATGATAGATCTCATACTCCAAAACAATGAGATTGGGGTATTCTGAAACAAGCTTTTGGAAAAGGGTCGGGTCTACAACAGCACAATTACTGCAACCGACACCTGTAAGATATGATAGGCAGATCGTCTGATCCGTGGTATCGCTTGCCGATAGCGGCGATAAAAAAGACAGGAAAAGAACATTGGCCAACGCAAAAATTATTGCCAGCAGCCTTAATCGTTTAACCTGAAAAATCTCTGATATCTTCATCGATCTGACCGATCTTGCAACATGTTACCAGAAAAAAGGCCCGCCTTTTTTAATAAGGCGGGCCTTAACTTAAGATCAAGCTTTCCCAGCTGAGCCCAGCACTTTTTCATTCTTGTGCTTGTACATCAAAACCAACGCGTCGCGAGCTGGCCCTAGATATTTACGCGGGTCAAATTCCGCAGGTTTCTCATTGAATAGCTTACGGATAGCTGCTGTCATCCAGAGGCGTCCATCTGAATCAATATTAACCTTGCAGACATTATATTGACAAGCTTTTCGAAGCTGATCTTCAGGAATACCGATGGAATCTTTCAAGGCTCCGCCATTGCCATTGATGATCTTTACCGCTTCAACAGGAACGGAAGATGAGCCATGAAGAACGATCGGAAAATCTGCAAGTTTTTCCTGGATCTTTTCTAAGATATCGAAACGTAATTCCGGCGGGATCAGGACACCATCCGCGTTACGGGTGCATTGATCTGGCTTGAATTTATTGGCCCCATGGGATGTCCCGATCGATATGGCCAAAGAATCAACGCCTGTTTTTGAAACAAAATCAATGACTTCTTCCGGTTTAGTATAGGTGGAATGTTCTGCAGAAACTTCATCTTCAATGCCGGCCAAAACGCCCAGCTCCCCCTCGACGGTTACGTCAAATTGGTGCGCGTACTCCACGACCTGCTTGGTCAGCTCAACATTCTTATCATACGGATGGTGTGAGCCATCGATCATGACCGATGAAAACCCTGACTCGATACATGATTTGCAAAGCTCAAAGGTATCTCCGTGATCCAAATGAAGCGCGATCGGGATCTCTTTTAAACCCTTAGCCTTGGCGTGCACCTTCATCATCTCAACAGCACCCTGGCCCATATATTGCAAAAGGGTTTGATCGGCATACTTACGGGCACCGCTTGATACCTGCAAGATGACTGGCGATTGGGTTTCAAGACAGGCCGTAATGATCGCCTGGATCTGCTCCATGTTGTTAAAATTATACGCAGGAACAGCATACCCTCCCTTCATCGCTTTCTGGAACATTTCTCGGGTATTAACAAGACCTAATTTTTTATAAGAAACAGCCATTGTTTTTCCTTTCGTTTGATGATTAAAGCTTGGTTGGATAATTTAGTATACTGAAAAGCCAAAAAAAGTAAACGCTTTTTTCAGAAAATCTAAGCCGGCAGATCCAATAAATACTCCTCACGAACATTGCGCAGGCTATGAAAGATATTTTTCTTGATCGATGGGTTTTTCTTCTCTAAACGCGCTAAAAGCCTTTTGATCATCTTGCGCTGAGTATCGTTCTCTTGAGGGCATCGAAAAGGACATACTTTATCCAATTTCAAGGCTCTCGCGAGCTTAGTGATCCTTTCTTCTTTCTCGTACGCTAAAGGACGGATCAATGTCAACTTCCCATCGAAAAGATCCTGCTTAGGACGCATTGCCCCAAGCTCCCCGCGAAAAAAAAGATTTAAAAGGATCGTTTCGACGATATCGTCCATATGATGACCGAACGCGATCTTGTTAAAACCGAAACGCTGGGCAAGATCAAAAAGGACCTTGCGACGGCTGCGTGAACACCAAAAACAATTCAGGCCACGAGCTTTTTTTCCTTTAAAAGGATCGATCTTTTCAATATGATAATCAACGCCAAGTTGCTGAAAATGACGCTCAAGTTTTTTAACGGGAAAACCGGGAAAACTCATGTCGACATGAACAGCTTTCAAAGTCGTACGAAAAGGAAGGATCTTCTGGCGATACAGCAATATGTGCAATAACGCAAGGCTGTCTTTGCCGCCAGAAACCGCGATCAGCACGCGGTCTGCGCTGCGCAACATCTCATAGTCCCCCATCGCACGGCCACACCGGCGCGAGATCTCTAAAAAATCTTTGTTCATTTGACCTTCCTAATAAAATGAATTCGCTATAAATTACACCTGCAAAAAGCTTCCTGCAAGCATTTTTACATTTTCCTCTGTTGACGCCAATATATTTTTTGTTAAGATATCTGTATTCATTCAAAGGAGTCTTATGAAAAAGATCTTGATCCTAACAATCTGTATTTTCGCTTTTCTTTTTTCCCGCGCCCTTTACGCTGACCCTCTTGCGGATCTTACGCAGGATATTCCGGTCCATGAAAAAATTTTCGATAACGGTCTTGTTGTTGTTGTCCAAGAATATCCGGGCAGCGAACTAGCTTCCTTGAACATTACCTTTAAAACAGGCAGTGCCAATGAGGGACGATTTTGCGGTCATGGCTTATCCCACCTGATCGAACATTTGATGATACGCTCCACCCGCTCCCATCCCAATGAAGGCGATGTACAAAAGACCATCAAAACTCTAGGCGGCACATTCAACGCCTCAACATCAGCCGATACGGTCTGCGTCTACATTACGGTCCCAAAACGTAACGCGCTTGAGGCTTTAAGTCTGATCAATGAAATGGCTTTTTCTCCAAACCTAAGCGATGAAGCGATCTTGAACGAGAAAAAAGTTGTCCACAAAGAGATCATTCTTTACGAGGATAGTCCTGATGGAAAGGTGAACGAACGCCTCTGGGCAACAGCATTCCAAGTTCACCCTTATCAACATCCGGTACTTGGCTATGCGCCTTCTTTTGAAGCCGTAACACCTGACAATGTCCGTGAATCCTACAAAAGGTTCACCCCTAACATTGCCGTCCTTGCTGTTGCCGGTGATATCAAGGCTCAAGATATTTTTGACGCGGTCGAAAAGCAAATCCCTATGATGGGCCTTCCCTCTTACGAGCCTGCTCTTTTGCCAAAAGAACCAGCCCAGATCGTACCCCGCCTCACCCAGAAGCCATTTGATATTGATATGAGCCGTTTGTCTATTGGCTTTCACTCACCAGGAGTGCTCGATGCTGACATGCCTGTACTGGACCTTGTGGCAGTTATTTTAGGCCAAGGACAGGGTTCGCGTCTTTACGAAAAACTTATAAAGAAAGAACAGCTCGTACAATCCATTTACGCAGCGAACGACACGCTTTATGATTCTGGACTTTTTACGATATCCGCTGTTTTAAATTCCAAAAATATCGCTCAAGTTAAGAGCATGATCACGCAAGAGCTCTTGCGGCTTCAGCAAAGGCTTGTCTCACCCTCTGAGCTTAAACGCGCCCAACGATTGCTGATCGCCAACTATATTTCCTCTCGAGGCTCGCTTGGCGCGATCGCAAGTTCATTAAGCTTGGAACGTCTCTTGACCACAGACGCCCTTTTTTCCCAAAAATACATTCAAGCGATCTCTCGGATAACACCTTCCCAGCTGCAAGCCGCGGCAAAACGATATCTGCAGCCTGAACGATCAACTGCTTCGATCCTCCTGCCAAAATCAGAATCGTCCACAGCGATGACGCCTGAGGCATCTGACTATGGGCAAAAACTTCCATGGAAAAACAAAGTCCTAAAGAATGGCGCGCAGATCATTGCTGTTCAGAATACACTGACCCCATCGATCTCAATGACTATTCTTTTTAAAGGAGGCTTGCTAGCAGAAACACCAACGACAAGCGGATTATCCAAGATATGCGCGCACATGCTTATCCGCGAACAAAAAAACAATCAAGAGATCGCTACACTTCTCGAAGATCGCGGCATTCGTATTCAATCATTCTCTGATGATAACAGCTTTGGGATCCGCGTGAATATGCTCAAAGATGATCTTTTGTTCACCTTACAAGCATTAGGAGAAACGCTTAAAAATCCTACCTTCCCTGACGATCGGCTACAACAAGCAAAGAACAAAAGCCTTCTCGATATTCAAGCAGAAAATGACAACATGTTTTCCCGCGGCTTTATCAAACTAAAGCAAACTCTCTACCAAGACCACCCTTATGCCTATTCTGGCAACGGGACCATTGAAAGTGTTTCAAAATTAACACGTCAGGACGTGCGCAACTTTTATCATCGATTTGCCTCACCCGAGAACATGATCATAGCTATCGCGGGAGATATGACGCCTGAAAAAGCGATCCACGAAGTAGAAAAGATCTTCGCGCGATTTCGGCCGCTGACGCACAACATCGCTTTTACGCCTGCACGCGCTCCTTTTCTGGCAGAAACAAAAAAAATAACGATCTCTGTTGACCGTCAAGGTGCCTTTGTTTTTTATGGTTTCCCTGGTTTGCGCATGAACGACCCTGATGTCTATAATTTTGACATATTACAGTCGATCATGTCAGGACATAACGGTCGACTGATGCATAACATTCGCAACGCGAACAACCTAACATATATCCAGAATTT
>JAKQPK010000062.1 GCA_029564765.1 Candidatus Omnitrophota bacterium | reverse complement strand
ACAATGGCGACGCCGTTCTTAAGTAAAACCTGACCATCCAGCGTTACTAAGTTGTAACTTTCACGGATTTTTTGGGGGAGATGGAATAACTTATCAATTGAGCTGACGACTATAAAATCTCCGAGCAGCCGATGGATAATTGGTGCCAATCGCTGCGGATAGTTCACTAACTCAGCAGCTACGCCAACGATATCATCATCCAGTGGCAGTCCCTCCAATTGCTTAGATCGATCATTATCGCTGCTTGCAAGCGCAACCTTCTCATTGACGCTTGCTGCAATGTCCATAAGGAGCACATCATTAATTTCCCCATTCTCTAAAACGAGCAGATCAATTGCTTCACCGAGGGCAGCCGTAATAGCTTTATCGTATACTTCAGGGACCTCTAACTTGGTGGCGAGGTCAGTAAAACCTTTGCCTTGCCGCCTGAATTTTGGGTTTTTCAGAACAACTTTCGCCCCTTCCGAAAACCCAGAAAGGCTCTCCTGCGATTGCCGCAACAGGTCTATTTGATTGGTAAGCTTGTTCCTCTCCAAGTTTAATTGGTTGATTTGTCTGCTCACCTGCTCCTGCTTGTGCCTGATATCAGCTTGTTGTTCTAATAATTCCTTGAGTTTCTGCTCCAGTGCGCTGCTATCTTTTTCAAGCGCTTGTTGCTTTTCCATCAAAGCCTCATGAGCTTGGACTGCGCTTTCTTCTTCCTCTTTCAGGCTCTGCGCTGTAGCTTGATTTGAATTTATGCTATTTTGCAGTGTTTTTATCCGCTCAGCAATTTCACTCTTGCGGGATTTTATGACTACTGCATCTTTTTCAGCATTTATCAAACGGTTTTGCCATAATTTATATTGTGTATCGTAAGCTTCTTTTTTGCTTCTTGCTTCTTTGAGTTGTGCTTCCACTTGGTTGAATTGCTCTTGCAGTTGCATTAACTCTTGGTTTTTTTGGTCAATCTCCGCCTGCATTACGTTGAGGCTTTTTTGTTCAGACTCAATCGTCTCTACTAAATTGGAAAGATCCTTTTCGAGTTGATTTTTCTCTCGGTTCAATGATCTTTCCCGCTCTTCTAAAATGGCAATTTGTTGGTTTTTCGCCTGCACCTGGTTATGGAAAGCGCTAAGCTGCTCATGCAACCTGCTGACCTCGTCTCTTTCCATCGTAAGCTTTTCTTTAAGGTCTCCAACTTCAACGTGGATCGCATCAACACGAGCTTGGATCTTATCACGAGCTTCTTGAGCTGTGTTTAGCTGGGCTTTAGCATCTGCGAACTCTTCTTGAGCTTTATACCAATGGTAGCCATACCAAAGACGCAGTTTGTTCTGTAAGTTATCTTGGATAGTGAGGTATTCACGGGCGCGGACTGCCTGCCTTTCCAGGTTGCGTAAGCGTGGTTTGATCTCATCTAAAATATCCTGAGCTCGCTCTAAGTTGCGCCGCGTTGCTTCCAAGCGTTTGAGAGCTTCTTCTTTGCGTGTGCGATAAAGCCCAATACCCGCGGCTTCTTCGAAAAGTTTACTCCGCTCATCAGGACGAATCGAGAGAGCTAAATCCACCAAACCTTGACCAATAATTGTGTAAGTTCGCTCGCTCAAGCCAGTTTTCGCCAGCAGCTCATAAAAATCCTTCAATCGAACCCGCTGGTTATTGAGCAGATATTCGTTCGTTCCGTCTCGATAAGCCCGCCGGGTGAGCACCACCTCGCTATACTCAATTGGCAGCCAATTATCTTCGTTATTAAAGGTAATGGAAACAGAAGCCATTCCAGCTCGGGCGCGCTGGTCTGAACCGTTGTAAATCATGTCCTCTGTCTTTTTTGCACGCAGCAATGAGTAAGACTGCTCGCCTAAGACCCAGCGTATCGCATCGGCGACATTCGATTTTCCTGAACCATTCGGCCCAACAATGGCAGTAACGCGCGCAGGGAAGTCAAAAGTTGTCTTCTGTGCAAAGGTTTTATAGCCGTTCAACTCTAACGAAGCAAGTTTGATGGGCATAGATTATTCTCGCAGACCCAACTTTCGGATTGCAGCTGAAGCCGCGGCTTTTTCAGCTAATTGTTTACTACCACCTGTACCTTGGGCAAGTTCTTTTCCGTCCACGCTTACTGAAACCTCAAATACCTTTTCATGATCAGGTCCATTTTCTCGCTCCAAGGAATACACTGGCGAAGCATACCCTTGCGCTTGGGACCATTCCTGTAAAATACTTTTCGGGTCTTCTTCAGTATGATTTTGCAAAATTGTGTCTATTTGGCTCTCTATCATAGGGTAAAAGAAATATTTCACTGTTTGGATATCCGTTCCCAAATAAATAGCAGCGATGAGAGCTTCAAAAGCATCACAAAGGATGGCTGTACGGTCACGCCCGCCGGCTTGTTCTTCCCCCTTACCTAAGAGCAGTGCTGAACCGAGGTCTATTTTTCGGGCGAAAAAGGCTAATTGCTCAGTATGCACCAATGCCGAACGCATTTTTGTAAGAAAGCCTTCTTTTTGTTCAGGGAAGTGATTGTAGAGCCATTCCGCGACAATATACGCAAGGATGGCGTCGCCTAAAAATTCCAGCCGCTGATTATCTTCCACTACCGCACGGTTTTCATTCAGATAGGAACGATGCGTTAGAGCACGGGTTAGTAAGAATTTATCAGTAAAATTTTCCGGCAGGCTTTGATAAAACCTGCTTGAGGCATTTTTATCAAGCATGTGTCTCCACTCCAGAGCTGCTTGATCGTCTGACATCAAAGCTTTGATAGCAAACGATCCTGCAGTTCATCTCGTTGTTGGATCAAATTTTAATCCAGAACCCGTTAATATCAAAA
>JAKQPK010000034.1 GCA_029564765.1 Candidatus Omnitrophota bacterium | reverse complement strand
GTTCCCTGCGCCGACTATGATCGCCCGCTTCCCTTTTTTGGTGAACTTCTTATCGCGGATCACTTCAAGATAAAGCCTCTTCGATATCCTTAAGCCCGCGATCAGGAAAAGGGAGACGATGCCGTCGACCATAAAAACCCTTTTTGGAAAACCAGTGAGGGCGAAAGGCTCTATGAAGGAATTGGGAAGGCTCAGCGCTATGAGGAGCAGCTCCGCGAAGATCAGGGCAAAGATGATGTTCACGAGGTCGGTGATGCCCACGTACCGCCAGGTTATCTTGTATATCCTGAAGATGGCAAAGGCGATCAGCTTTGCCGCGATGAAATAAAGCAGCACCTCATCCATGATTTCAGGGTAATTGATGTTCAGGCTCAGGTCGAAGTGGACGGTGAAGGCAATGAAGAGCGAAAGGACGATGAGGATGATGTCCGCGAGCACAAAAAAGAGCGTCCGCTTCAGCAGGGATGTTTTTACAATGCTTTGTATGAGGCCCTTAGGTTCCATAGATTTTCATCATCCTGGCTTGCTTTTCCGCGTCACTTATCAGTTCGTTTATACCACGAATTTCAACGCATTGCCAAATACTAATCACACATCAATACTTTTTAAAAGGCAGAGGTGGTCGCTTTTGCCGATCTTCTTGACGAACCGCTCATCAGCGGTGACAAGCATCGCCTTCGTATCATAGGCAGCGGCGAGATATGCGGCGTCATAAAAAGTAACCCCTTTTGTCCTCATCCAGCCAAAGCACAGCCTGCATGCGCGATCGGTCAACACAATGCTCTGTATGTTCAGATCCATAACAAGGCCCGTCTTCTCAGGCGCCTCTTCCGGTATTGCCCTGCCCAGTATGTTGCCGACCTCGAACTGCCAGAGCATAGGCGCGGCGATCGTCACGCTCCCCTGGACCCACGCGTGCAAAAGCCGTATCGCCTTTTCGTGGTCGGGCTCGCGCTCGTCACCGAGGACCCATTTCAATATCACGGAGGCATCAACCACATATTTCCTGTTCAATGTGACCTCCTGTCCCTTCCAAGGACATCGATAATATCTTTGTTTGACAGCTTTTTACCTTTTGTCCTTGCGGACAATATCTTCTCCACCGCATCGTTCCTGCGGATCAGCTCAAGCTCTCTCCTCAGGGCATTATTCGCGAACCTGCTCCGCTTCCCTGTGGGCACAAGCGCCTCCAGGTCTCTGCAAATATCTTCTTCGATCATAAAATTTAGCTTTCTCAAGGCCTTGCCCATATTATTACCCCCTGATATTACTTTATTATTATACTTATTAAATATACTCCAATATTTTACATAATACAATTATTCAAACTCAACAATCCCATTTTTACCCATTTCTTGCTATGCAAGAAATGGGTAAAAATTCACTCCCTGAATGTAAGGATGTTGAAGACCGTCTTCCGGGAAATGTTCAGCTTTTCTGCAATCTGGGTTCTCGTATATCCCCTTGCGAGAAGCTGCTCAACAAGGTACTTTCTGGCCTTTTTGCT
>JAKQPK010000031.1 GCA_029564765.1 Candidatus Omnitrophota bacterium | reverse complement strand
GTTTGTAGAGCACGTTGATTTTATTAGTCGTCGCATTATAAAACACGAAAAAATCTTCGTGACCGAGGAGTTGCATCTCTTCCAAAGCGTCTTCTTCCGTCATGGGCACAAGCACAAAGCTTTTTCGGCGCACAATGATTGGCTGCTCTTCTTCTTCGGTTTCTTCAGCTAACTTTTCAATCGTCTTTGTTGCCACACCTTCAGCTCGATGATCCCAATGTTTCCCCTTGTACCGTTCGATTTGTCGGGTCATTTTATCCACAGATTTATCGATAGCTGCATCGATTGAATCGGATCGTTCTTCTACGCGCAGGATAAAACCTTTACCGCGCAGCGTGATTTGCGAAATAAACCGATCACTCGCTTTCCTAGCTGTTTTGACATAAGCTAAGTCCACACGGCAATCATCAATACCACTTAAAAATCTTTCTAATTTCGATACTTTCTTGATTGCATACTCGTGGATTTTATCGGTAAGGTCCAGGTCTTTCGTGAAAACATCAATCTCGAGCGCCATACTTGCCTCCATTGTCAATTGTAGGTTTTACCCAAAGTGGTCTCTTCCCTGGCTTTTTACACCTTGGCTCTCTTGTTGAAATTATACATCGATTGCAGGGGCATTTTCAATCGCTACTTGTCTTCCTAAGGCTTTTGCAGCCGTAAGTGCATAAACGCGTTTACTCCCAGCTTCTCTAAGGGCAGCAGCTGCTGCGTTTATAGTCGCGCCTGTTGTGAAGACGTCATCAACCAGAAGTATTGTTTTATCTTTCACAATGGCTGGATCAGCGCAGAAAGCGCCTTGTACGTTTTCCTGGCGCTCTTGAAAGTTGAGGTTTACCTGGGATCTGGTCTCATGAACACGCACCAAGCCCTTTGTGTTTTCGGGGAGATGTAATTGTAGAGATAGAGGGTAGGCTAATAACGCGGCTTGATTGTAACCGCGCTGAGCTTTGCGCTTCTCGCTGAGCGGTACAGGCATGATCAAATCTATCTGCCAGTTGGTCGCTTGCACAATCTGGGCTAACATATCCGCTAATTCCAGCGCAATACCCAAGTCCCGTTCGTATTTCAGGCGGTGG
>JAKQPK010000019.1 GCA_029564765.1 Candidatus Omnitrophota bacterium | reverse complement strand
ACTTCGCCCAACTACGCCAGATCTACAACAGTATCATCTTAAGTCACTGGTATAAGACTAACCTGAAGAACTCCATATTGAATAAGGTGTATAGTGATCAAAAGAAAATAGAAGGACTCAAGGGGCAAAGGAATAAAGGGGTAAAGGAAAGTCAAAATTCAAAAGGCAAAATTCAAAATGAAACCCAACAACCCAACGAACCCGACAAGCTCTCTAACCCTTTAACCCTCAAATCCTCTGATCCTCAATCAGAAGTTCAAATCATTTACCAACAATACCTCGATACCTTCAAACAAGGCGTCTGCAACATGATGAAGGTCGAATACGACCCGTATGCCAGAAAGAACATCCCTAGAAAGTATTTCGCGGGAGGGGTGAGTTGGACAATGCCTCAACATGTTCAATATGTGGCTACTCTTTCTGGTGTTGTACCTTATTGGGTGTCTGATACAACATTAAACAATGTTCAGCTTATCGTAAGGCCATCGGCAAAAGCTAAGATTTCTTCAGCGATCGGAGATTTTCGCGTTGTCAACCCTGAACAAAAGATGCTTTTTCGCGAATATCTAAATGACTTTATAAAAAATGGTAACGGAGAGTTTCAGGGACCTGGAGGCCTGATCGCGCACCTGAAGGATAGGTTTGGGATTATTGATGCTCATCTCGCAGATCTTTTAGGCGTTGCTCGAGGCAATATTAGGCCCTGGATCACTGGAGAAATTACAGGGACGATCAAGCCAAGAACCGTTGAAAAGATCATTGAACGTTTTGGGTTGGATCAAGAAGATCAGCAACGTTTTCTGTGGCGGTGCGCGCGGGGAGATAGGTCTTTGAACATTCCTAGCATCATTGATAAGTGGCGCAAGGAGATCTTGTCGCAATCGGCAAAAGGATTTGTGCACGAAGATAAGATCTTTTCTCAGGTGTTTAATGATCTGTGGACATACAGTGGATTTACTGGAGAGCATATTCAACAGAAGTTAAAATTGTCAGAATTAGATACGCCTTTTTCTTGGCGCAGCGGCATGGTGGCTCGAGATTATAAGCATCGCGTAGAGCTCGCGAATTTATTTGAGCCCTATGACGACGATGCAAGGCATGCGCTGCAACTGCTGTTTTTCGGCGTTGCCATTAACGAAACAGCAAGTCAGCTTTTAGAGAGAGCTAAGAGTGGGCAAGAGGGTTTTCATTTTGGTGATATTGTTCGCGTGACAAGACTTTCTAGAGGTTTGCGCAGAGCTGATGTGTGGGAGCTGCTGAGCCGCAAAGATCCACGCCTTCAAGAGATCGTTGCGGCAACAGGAGTGTCTATTCTGGAAGGGATAGAGAACGGAGGCCGCTTACGTTTTCGGACAGACATTGCTGAAAGCTTAGCAGATTGGATCGGATTGAGGGGTCAAGATAAAAAAGATTTTATCGGACTCGTCAGAAAGAAGTTCGCGTTCGCCTATGATCCTCAGATTTTGCGCCATGTGGATCGTTTTGATGCAGCAAGCCGTCGCCATGGCCTCATGACGCTGCGCTTGTTACAAGGCCTGAGGCAGGAAGATGTTGAACAAAAGATCGGCATTAGTCATAGAACATATAGCAATTTTGAATTTAGCGGAGGCGCTACTCGATCTTTCGTTATTGATTTGGACAAACTGGGACAGGCGCTTAATATCCCGGAAGAAGACAGGCCTTTTTTTAAGGAAATTTACGGTAATCATCCTGACGCTGTTGCGTATGCCGTCATTAGTGATGCACAAGAAATGAAGGATATTGTCCGATCCTTTTTTGCTAGCCAGCAAGGTGCTTTTTTCGACCTTGAGAAGTGGTTTCGTAAGATCGATCGCGGTTTGCGCAATAATGAGAACATGAAAGCATTATCTGTTAGAGATAAGGATGGGAATGTTGGGCTGGCCCTTTTTCATATAGAAAGGTATCCTCTGAATGATAAAGGACAGGTATCTTTCCGTGCTTTAGACCTGCGCAATCAACAAAACGTTTATGTGGTTGATCTTCTGGAGATGGACCAAAATCATTCTACCGTTGGAGAATTTCAGGATATTATTTTGCATCTTGCTGGTCGAAGCCTTGTAGAAGGGTTGGCGGGGGTCATGATCATCGATCCTCAGGATCTTAAGAATTATGAGATCGCGGGAGAAAAGATAGAGGACATTTTAAAAGATACGGGATTTCAGAGAACTGCCCAAGGTTTCCTAGATAAAGAAGAAGAGTTCGCCACAAAAGGGTTTTTGTCGATGAGCTTATCGAGTTTTTCTTTAGAAAAAGCGATAGCGCGCAGCAGTTCTGCGGTGGATGCAAAGAAAATTACAAAGGATTTGATCGATACGATCACTCCTGGATCTTCTCTTCAAGAACTAAAGGAAGTTTATGAGCGGCTCGATAAAGTTCAGCCATTTTTATCAGCCGCGCAGGCGCTTTATAACGCGGTCACAAGCCAAACCAAAATGGATGTGCATGCCGTAGAAGATATTTTGCAAGTGGCGGATATTTTTGTCGTGGAATTTATTAAAGAATTCCAGGATTGGCAAAGGAGTGCGGAAAAAGATGAAAAATTCATTGTTCATTTTGCGACAGGTGCAACGCCGTGGATCTCTTATCGCAAGCTCGCGAATGTTTTGTCAGAATGGGAGGATCCTGAAACGCAAGAATTCTTAAGCAGGGCAGGCATTGATCCTATGGACAAACCTGACATGTCCCGTATCGAGGCGTACTGTCTTGACGCGATCTTGCCTCAGAAAAGGACTGATTATCACGCGTTCGCGAACAAGCTGAGCAACATGTGGGATTTGTTGAATATCCCTTCCAGCCGGCGCCATTTTCTTTATGGCGACTTGATCATGGATGGAGCGCGGGCACGGCAGATGACTGATGAGGAGTTTGACAGGCTCACAGCGGAGATCCAGAAGGATGGGCTGCAACTTGCGCAATATAAAACCGGTAAGCTTGCCGTAGAATCATATCAGTATAAATTTTTAAAAGCTATAGATCAGCACGCTCAGGAAATATCCAATGGCCTTCTTCGTCAAGGTGGTGGCCATTTTGTCATTTGGGGTGTTGGCCCTTCCTACGAGGGCAAAGGACATCTTGCTTTTATGGAAGAAGGAACGCCTTTAGATCAGAAAGTATTCATGGATGAGGCAGGTTTCTTCGTCCAGGCGGATCATGCCAAAGAGAATGGTGGCTTTGATAACATGAGAAATGTTGGGTATGTGACACTTGGCTTTGCGGAACTGATGCATCGCGCCGACGCGAAGCACATTCTTTTGGCAACATCTAATAGCAAGCGAAACGCTATCCATAAGGCTGTAGAAGGGAATTTTGATAAAGATTTTCCTTTGTTTCCTATTACAGCATTACAGGGTCGACGTGGAGCGATCATTACCGCAGGTGGCGCTGATGCCAACTTACGCTTTAAAAGACATTTTTGGCATTATGAACTTGTTGATGCTTGGACTCCTGAGATGATCAAACAAATGTTCGTGCGCTTGGCAAGTGATCTTGGCAAGTCAATGGACAGCCTTAAAGAAGAAGATTTCTTTGCGATCCCAGCTCATCATCCGATCATTGACCAGGTCCGTCGAGTGAATTTAGAAAAGTTGAAAGAGCAGGGAACTTTTGATGAACTTAAAGATCAGGCAATTAAGAATATTGCATCAAGGATTCTTTCGCCTTCCGAGCTGGGGCGAAAACTTGGTTGGCGTGAAGGAGATCAGAAAAATGTCGTTATTATTAATCCACACTTGGATGATGATTATTTAGCTGGCATAGGGCATCTTTTAAAGGAAAACAGTTCTTTGATCGGAAGCGTCGACATTTATTATACGGCCAAAGGAACTACAGCTGTCAGCGATCGTTACGTTTTGCAGATGCTTGAACACATGGGTTCATGGACACAGGATCAGCTTATGTCTGTTCTTGTAAAATCCGATAAAGAGATCGCCCAAGAGCTCATCCCAATCCTTGAAAGGCAAGACCTGCGTACGGACCCTTCTAATCATAATGTTTGGGAGCAGATGAGCGCGCAAGAAAAAGATCTGCGCGCGCAAGCGCTTTTTGTTGATGTTGTTCATGATTTCATGGAGAAAGAAGATGATGTAGGTGAGCTGAATAATTTTGTTGATTTTCTGCAGGCTGTCATCAGTAGTAAGCCTGCGTGGGGAGCAAGGGATATCGATATTTTGACAACGATCAAGGAGGTTATTCGCGTATTCGAGAACAGGACAGCGTTGATGAGCCTTGGTTTTGAATTTGAGAGAATACACGCCCCCATGGACTCAACATGGTACGGTCAAGAAGGCCGAGGGACCGCGCGGGCCCAGGATATCGAAAAGATCAAGAAGATCCTGAGGGATAAAAAGCCAGATCTTGTTATTTCCAATGGTGAAGGATTTTCTGATTATGGAGCACATTCTACAACGGAGGCTAGCGTTGTTGCTGCGCTTGGGGATCTATTCCAAGAGAGAAGTCTCGATGCTGATCGTGTACGTTATCTTACGTATGCGGGCGTCTGGGACAGGACCAAGTTGGCTGATGAAGATGTGATCAGCGTGATGATGGCCCCGCGAGAGCTGGCTCATCTTGACCGTGGTTTTCGTCAACATTATCCGTCGCAAAGTCCTGCGCCTGTTCCCGACCCTGGCTTTGGGAAGCCGACATTCTTTTCAAAGGCTGTCTTGATCAATGCCCGTATTAGTCGTAACGAGATCATAAGAATATTGCCCGAGAATTTAACGAACCTTTCTGCTCTATCTCAGGAAAGCAGCGGGGTCTTTAATTATCGCTTGGTTGATCTAAGCGATCCGTCAATCCGAGAACGTCTGAATCATAAGGTCAAAGAACTTGCGAAGGTGCGCGATGATCTGGCGCGATCAAGCGATTTTGCGATCAATGGCCCAGCGCCTTTGCCAAGATTGTTGACAGATCAGCGAGGACGGCTTGAAGGATTTTTAGCATCTCTATCCTTAACAGAAGAAGAGATCTTAAGCGGCATCACGCCTGAAAAAGAAAGGTCCGCTCAAGTTCACATCATCGCATCTGATCTTTCTTCTGCGGCAGGGAGGGGTAGTGAACATTTTGAAGATTTTTATTTTGACCTTCAGGACTTTTTTGACAAAGGGTTTACGATCTATCGTTCTTATGATAAGGAATTTCTTTTTATATTGCGCACCTTTGATCAAAGAACTGATTTTTTGCGCCACCCAGAGAAAGTTTTTTTGATCGATATTTATGACAAGAAGGGCCAAACGGTTGTTGGATATCTTGATTTTTCTTTTGACCTGAGAACTCGACGCGCTAAGGCGGATACAGCTTTCTTTGATTGTTTTGTCGCGAAAAACTACAAGAGTTCTTTAGATCATGTTCATAAGGCAGGTTATAAAGTTGGCCTTGGGCAGATAGACGCGCTTCGAAACGTTGTTTTTGATAACGGATTTCCTGTGCGTCCTATGGGGCTTTATTTAGATCCTTTTTATCGTGATTCAAAAAATGAGAACCCTCATCAACTGAGCCGGATCCTCTTTGAGATCATGTTTTCTGCTGCGCGAAAATATGACATGAAAACACTTATGTTCGTTCCTAACGTCGACACTAGGCGTGCAAAATTGTATGAAAGGCTCATCCCGTTAGAATATACAACAAGCCGTTCCTGGGAGTTAAAAAAACAGATCATCTTTGATGTTGCCAATTCTTCCAAGGAATCACTTTTCTTTGAAACGAGTAAAGACGGCGAGGATGTGAGGGGGCTTCTTGTTGACGCAAAGTTTAGGGACGGCCTCTTTTCTGAGACAAAAGGGATTTCCAGCAGTATTGGTGAAAGTGAAGAGCAAGACATCACAAAAATAGATGAAGTAGAAAAAGCCCTGCTGCGCGATCTTAATATTTCAGAAACAAAAGTTTTTCGTTCTGATGTTGTGATCGGAGACAGTCGTATTCCTGTGACCCAGCATATGAATAAGCGTGGCGCTGAGGTTGGTTTTATTCGCGTTGGGGATCTTATCATCGTCTTGAATTCTATCAGGCAGCGCTTGAGCTCAGAGGTTCTGAAATTCCCGGGATTGATCTCCGTTGACTTTAATGATTTTCATAAGGTCTTTGATTATGACAGCGTACGGAATTGGGGGAATTCGACCGTTGGTGTTATCGCATCTATGATCGCAGAAGAAGGATCTATCCGCGGCAAGAGTTTTATTGACTTTGGGGCTGGTGTCGGCTTAGTTGCTATCGTGGCTTCCCGTCTTGGCGCAGGGGAAGTGATCGTGATCGAAAATAATAAGGGAAATATTGAAAGCCTGAATCGCAATTTTAAGCAAAATAATATTACTGGTTACTCTCTTTATGAGCAGGACATTGAGACTGTCCAGACAGTCGCTGCGAAAGGCCCTGTTGTTTTTTGCGTTAATCATGGAATGTTCGGCACCGATAACAGCAATATTTTGCTTTCTGCGTTAAAACTTGTTCCTGACCCGTTCTTAGCTTTTGTTTCCGGTGGTTCATACAACGGAAGTTATTGGTATATTGAAGAAGATGTAAAGAAGATGTTACGGGACAATAAAGCTTTCGATGTTGAGGAGATCCGTGTTTTTAAGGATTTTGGCCTGCCGGGACGATTTGAAAACAAATTTTATCATCCCACATTTATCGCGCGATTCGCCAAGCCAGGCAAGGATCCTGTCGCGGAGTCTCGCCCCAAGGTTCTTGTCGTTGATAATCGAGAGCGCTGGAGAGCATTTCTAAAAAAGGCGTTAATTAAAGATTATGAGGTCATTGAAGCAAGCGGGCCTGAAGAAGCTTTGCGCAAGCTCGCTGACCAAAATGTCCATCTGGTCATGACCGACTTTGAAATGCCAAGCAAGGGCGGGGATTGGCTTGCGCAAGAAATGGCAAGGCGATTCCCTGAGGTCCCGGTTATTTTTCATACGAGCAGACCTCTAGCCACGCTTTATGATCTTTCGCCGCAAGTGAAAGCTGTTATGGATAAAGAACTTTCATCGGAAGAAGCCATTCGGCAAGAGGCTCTAAAGATTGTGCCCGTCAGCTCAGCGGTCAACGCGTCGCGCGGTCGTGTAGATCTAAACGCGTTTATGTTCGGCAAGATCCCAACGACAGATACGTTTAGTTTCCTTTCTACATCCTATATGCGTAATCCGAAAGACAAAGTGAGGGTTTTGGATTTTGGTAGCGATGGTCAGTTTATGCAGGATCTTTTTAGTGAGAGGTACCGACCGATCCTTGATGAAGAATCTGTTTATGCTCTTGATGTGGAAAAACTTCGCAAGATGAATTTTTCTGCGACAGAAAAAATAGACGGCACAGATGTTTTTGTGATGGAGGAAGTCGATCAGGGAGACGCTCCTGATATTGTGGCCCGGCATGCGGACAAGAAATTTGATTGGATCTTTATGAACGCCCCTGACCCAGATGGAGACATGGAAAATTATTTCGCGGAGATCAGATTATTGTCAGCGCAAAACGCGATCCTTTTTCTGCGCTTAGCGCGTTTTGATACAGGAACGTTTGAAAGATTTAGAGCCGGTCTTGAAAATGTAGGATTTCACTATCTTGATCTTTTTGAAAATCCACCCGAAGATTATCCAGCGACAGATTTTATCTGGAACACGGACAAAGACAAAGCGATCTATGTTTTTACGAACCAATCGCTTGATGATCAAGCTCTTTCGCCAATGATGTCCAGTCCAATTTCCGATGGGGCGTGGGGCTTTGGACAGACGGAAGGAGAAAAATTTTCTTCTAAGGCTATGTTGCAAGGTATCAGAATCATAAAAGGCGGCAAAGAAGGAATAACTACAAACGATCAAGAAAGCGCTCCGGTAAGACTTGTAAATGAAAATGGAAGTTTTAAAGATGAGGTTGCTAGCTATGAGGAGGCTCATCGTCAAGGCTTGTGGCACGCGACCGCGCACATTTATTTTATTGACCCCCAAGGCCGTCTGTTGCTTCAAAAAAGAAGCGCAAAGAAGAGAACCTCTCCCGGCAAATTACAGGTTTCAGTGAGCGGGCACCTTGACGAGGGAGAATCCCCAATGGAGGCTGCCTTGAGGGAAGCCCACGAAGAGGCCGGGATCCATATCAACAAGGAAAGATTGTTAGAGATTTCAGGAGCCAACGGGATTAAGCGCGAGGAAATTAAAGAATTTACAACAGCGTATGCTTATCAACTTTCCGAAGAAGAAATGGATCAAGTTCAAAAGCATTACAATCTTCATGAAATTGATGAATTTTGGAGCATGGATTTTGAGCGGTTTGAAGAACTTATCGATAATGAAGCAGAGTTATTCGCCGGAAGCCCAAGGTATCTCTATCTTTATTATCCGGATATTTATCGGAAGCTTAAAGAAGCGCAAGCCGGGGATGGTTCGGTAAGCTTACCACAAGGTGGGGTGGAAAAAACAAAAGGCGGGATCGATTTTAACGCTGATAATATGAATGTGAAAATAAAGAGACCAGTGAATAGTGAAGGGTATTTAGTATTTAGTGATGGCAAACCGCTAAATACTAACGACCAGATACTAGATACGGCTCCAACATTCCAAAACATCGATTGGAGCCACATCGATGGCCTGGCACCGGTCATCATCAGCATCACGCCCATCATTAATATTTTTCCGCTTTTAGGATTGTCCCCTGAAGAAGAAAAGCAGTTAAGGGCTGCCCGCAGTCTCGATCCTGCCCGCGAGACGGAAAAAGTAAGCCTTAATTAAGAAATTCGAAGCACGAAATCCGAAACTCTAAACAAATTTAAAATCCTAAGGATAAACGCCAAAACGTTTTGTTTCGGAAATTTGACATTTGAACATTTAGATCTGTCTAGGATTTAGGGTTTAGGACCTAGAGCTTAAGAGCTCGTTTTATTCTTCTCTTTACAATCAATTTTGACAAATGTATAATGCGGTTTCTTGTTTTTCTGTTATAATGAATACCATTATTAATATTTTAAAAGGAAACATATATGAAGAAGCTTAAATTAGGCCTGCCCAAAGGAAGCCTTCAAGAGGCAACGTTCAGCTTGTTCGAGAAAGCCGGGTTTAAGATCCGTGTTTCAAGCCGTTCGTATTTTCCCATGATCGACGATGACGAGATTGAGGTCGTGCTCTTGCGTGCTCAAGAAATGTCGCGCTATGTTGAAGATGAGGCTTTGGACTGTGGCATCACTGGCGCAGATTGGATCGAAGAGAATGGTTCTCGCGTTGCGCATCTAGCGGACCTATTGTATGCAAAACAAAGCGCTTCTAAAGTGCGCTGGGTTTTGGCTGTTCCGGAAGAGTCGTCAATGAAGACCGTCAAAGATCTGAAGGGCAAGCGTATCGCAACAGAGTTGGTCAAAGCCACTGAGAAATATCTCAAGAAAAATAAAGTCAAGGCGGAGGTCGAGTTTAGCTGGGGGGCAACAGAGGCCAAGGTTGCTTCCGGCTTAGTGGACGCGGTCGTTGAATTGACGGAGACCGGTAGTAGCTTACGTGCGAACAAGCTTCGTATTGTCTCAACGGTCTGTGAATCCACTACCCAGTTCATCGCTAATAATAAGGCTTGTAAAGATCCTTGGAAGTGTAAGAAAATGGACCAGATCATTATGTTACTTCGAGGGGCGCTTGAGGCGGAAAATATGGTTGGCCTTAAAATGAACGCCAAAGAAAAAGATCTTGGTAAGATCCTTAAAGTTCTGCCGGCTTTGCAAAATCCAACGATTGCTCCGCTGGCTAAAGACGGATGGGTTGCTATTGAAACAGTGATCAGCGAGGGTACCGTGCGGATGCTTATTCCGCAGCTTAAGGATGCTGGCGCCCAAGGAATCATTGAGTACGCGTTAAATAAACTTATTTATTAAGCGATCTTATAACGAAAGGGTTAACATTATGCCTTGTGGTAAAAAAAGAAAACGCAGGAAGATCTCGACGCATAAGCGCAAGAAACGACGAAAGGCAATGCGTCACTTGAAGAAAAGAGATCACTAGGACAGTGTTTTAGCGCATGACGCCTAAGGGCGTCATGCGCTGAGATCGTCAGTTTGCTTGGTAGCAAGCATACGAAAAGTGATCGAGCTTTCTTTGCGAAAACAATCATCTCTCATGAATAGTCATTTTCGAACAACACTCTTAAAGGCGTGCGCCTTTTGGCTTGGAGGGGTTTTTTTCTTATCTTCGCCCTGCTTTTCCGCTGAAAGGAACATCAAGGCGGAAGCCCTAGCCCATTATACGATGGGTCTTTTGAACGAGTGGAATGAAACAGAAGATCAGGGGCTGGAGGAATATCAGAAAGCCGCCGCCCTTGAGCCGGATAACTATACGATCCGTTTGCGGCTTGGCATCGGCTATGGCAAGCTAGGCCAGTTAGATAAAGCAGTCGATGAACTTAAAAAAGCTGCGGAGCTTAACCCTAAAGATGTCGAAGCTCACTATCTGCTTGCGATCATTTACTCTTCTCAATCCAATGATGATAAGGCGGACAAGGAGTATGAGTTTGTTTTAAGGCGGATCGCTGAACAAAATCCGGATAGCGGGGATATTCCAGCTTTTCTTGGTCAGCTATATTTTTCTCAGGGAAAGATCAAGCAGGCGATCGACGAATTTGAAAAAGCGCTTTTAATGAATGGCCCCAGCCCGGAGCTGTATTCTATATTGGGCTCACTCTATATTGAGCTTCCTGACCGGGATAAAGCTGCTGCTTGTTTTCAGAAGTCCATTGATCTGGATCCCAATAATGACGGCAGTTTGAATTCTTTAGGGTACATGTATGCGGAAGATGGAATTAATTTGGATGAAGCCGTGGCGTTGGTCCAGCGCGCTTTAGATATCGACCCTGAGAATGGGGCTTATCTGGATAGTTTGGGATGGGCGTATTATAAAAAAGGTGATTATGAAAAAGCGCGTCTTTTCCTAGAACGCGCTTTAAAGTTCATGCAGGATCCTATTATTTATGATCATTTGGGGGATACGTACCTTCGGATGAATGATGCGGCAGCGGCACTAAAACATTGGGAGAAGTCCTTGGAGATGCTGCCTGGCCAAGAAGATATTCTTAATAAAATAAAAGCCGTTGAACATAGCGGAAAATTGCCTCTTTTGAACCAACCTTAGCGTTTGTGTTTTATGAAAAGCATCTTTCTTCGCTCTCCAGCCAAGATCAATCTTTGTTTAAAAGTCCTCAACAAGCGCCCTGATGGATACCACGATCTTTCTACGCTGTTTGAAAAAATATCTTTGTATGATGATTTGCGTTTTGTTTTGACGTCTTCCGGAAAGATCCGCATCTTCTGCGACCACCCGTCCATTCCTTGTGGGCCCAAGAATTTGATCTACAAAGCTGCCAGGATGCTTCAGATGGATTTTGGCATTTCTCAGGGTGTTGATATCCACCTTACAAAGCGTATCCCCGTAGCCGCGGGCTTAGCGGGAGGCTCAAGTAATGCCGCAAGCACGCTTTTGGGGCTTAATAAGCTTTGGCACCTGCATTTACCCCCTAAAACGTTGATCGCGTATGCTAAGCGCTTGGGCAGCGATGTCCCTTTATTTATATATAAATATAATTTTTGTATAGGAACAGGGCGCGGGGACAGGATCCGGAAGGTCAGGATCAACAAAAAATTGTGGCACGTGATCATTACGCCACGCCTGAAAGTTTATTCAGGAGAGGTGTTTAGAGCGGTCAAAAGAAAGTTGACAAAAAGAAATGATAATGCTAATATCCTAACTCACGAATTGAGGAAAAAAGATCTCCGAAAGGTGAGTCAGTTCCTGTCGAATGATTTGGAGGCAGCTATTGTGCGCGTCCATCCGCAACTTCGTACCATAAAGAACAATATTCAGCGTATTTCAGGGCTTGATGTCTGTTTCTCGGGGAGTGGGCCATCCATTTTTGGCTTGGTCCCAACGCGAAAGAAGGCCCAGGTCATTGCTGAAAAATTAGGCCGGCACTATGCGTATGTTGTTGTGGTGCGAACGCTGTAGGGGACAATCAACAAGGAGCGCAGCTTATGGAAATCACAGAGATCCGAGTATTTCTAAAAGACGGTCAGGATAAGAAGCTTAAAGCCTATGCGACGGTCACGTTCGATCATTGCTTTGTTGTGCGTAACATTAAGGTGATCAATTCCGCCAACGGTTCTTTCATGGCGATGCCGTCGAGGAAAATGAAGTTTAGTTGTCCGAAATGTAATTTCAAGAACGACGCAGGATCGAAATTTTGTAGTCATTGCGGGGCAAAGCTTCCAGCTCAGGACGCCCTCAAGCAGCCTCGAGATGCTAAGGCGGACCACCGTGATATCGCGCATCCTGTCACAAAAGAATTCAGGGAATATCTGCAAAATAAAGTTTTAGAAGCGTACGAGCAACAAGTAGCCAAAGGCGAATCATCGCCTCATGAGCCTGGCGACTTGGCTGATGATGACGTTTTATAAGAATATTGCCCGGTGGTGTAATGGTAACACAGCAGAATTTGGATCTGCTTTTCCAGGTTCGAGTCCTGGCTGGGCAGCTTGATCTGGTGATGGAGTTCGCCGTTAACCGTCCTTGAAGGGCTGATGACTCCTACAGCAAGAGGAGGGTTAATTATGATGGCGAAAATTCTTTGGATCGGATTTGGCGGGGGGATAGGAACCATATTACGTTATATGGTTTCCAATATAGATCACCGTTTTTCTCAAGGGATCTTTCCCATTGGCACTTTGATGGTGAACATAACGGGATCTTTGGCCATTGGTTTTTTGTGGGGACTTTGCGAGAAGATCAATATCGCCACAGGTGCTCGACTGTTCATTTTTATTGGCCTGTTAGGTGGCTATACGACATTCTCAAGTTTTGCTTTGGAGAACCTTGGTCTTTTGCGCGATGGCGAATTGAGGGCCGCAGCAGTGAATATCGTAGCGACAAATTTTTTAGGACTGATGGCAGTTTTTTTTGGATTTTATACAGCAAGACTTGTTTTAAAGGCAGCATAAGAAAGTAAGTTATGGAGCAAGTGCGAACGATCGTTTTAGCAGCGGGAAAAGGCACGCGGATGCGATCCGACTTGCCAAAGGTTTTGCATCCTGTCTGCGGCCAGCCAATGGTAGATCATGTTTTAGGCATGGCCAGAGAGATCAGTTCTTTGATCTATGTTGTCGTTGGGCATCAAGCACAGAAGCTTTGCTGTCATCTTGACCATCGCGTTAAGATTGTTCATCAAAAGAAACTTTTGGGTACTGCTGACGCGATCCGTGCCGTTGTCCCTGAGCTCAAGAAGTATTCAGGCGATGTGGTCATCGTATGCGCGGACACACCGCTTTTAAAGAAAGAAAGCGTCAAGCGTCTATTGACGATGCATCGTAAACAGAGGGCTGCCTGCACTATTTTGACAGCTATTGTTCCTGACGCGGCGCAGTATGGCCGTATCGTTCGCGATGATAAGGGGCAGGTGGTCGCGATCCGCGAGGAAAAAGACGCAAGCCCTCAAGAAAAGGATATCCAGGAGATCAATACAGGTGTTTATTGTTTTCGCGCTAAAGACTTGTCGTTGGGACTGAGCCGAATAGCGTTGAATAAAAAGAAAAAAGAGTATTATCTTACGGACATTATCGCTATTTTGAAAAGAGATGGGAAAATAGTTGCTGCCAGTAGATTGTCCGATGCACGCGAGGGGTTGGGAATTAACACGCGAAAAGATCTATCTGCGGCTGATGCGATCATGCGCCAACGTATTCTGGAGAAATTTATGGCGGATGGGGTCAGCATTGTTGATCCGTCTACGACGTATATTGACGCAGGAGCGAAGATCGGACGCGATAGCGTGATCCGTCCGTGCACGGTCATTGAGAAAGATGTTGTCATTGGAAAGCGATGTTTCATAGGGCCGTTTTGCCATGTGCGCCCAAGAACGCGCATCAAAGATGATGCACAGGTCGGCAATTTTGCTGAGATCTCTCGGTCAACTCTTGGAGAAAAAAGTTTGATGAAGCATTTTAGCTTTATTGGGGATGCGACTATTGGAAAAAATGTGAATATTGGCGCTGGTGTCGTGACAGCCAACTATGATGGCAAAAACAAAAATAAGACCACAATTGCCAATGGAGCATTTATTGGGTCGGACTCGATCTTGGTGGCCCCAGTCAGCATCGGGGCTAGCGCTTTGACAGGGGCTGGGTGCGTTGTTACCAAGGGCCAAAGGATCCTTAAGGGTCAGGTCGTTGTCGGCGTTCCTGGAAAAATTATCAAAAGAAAGAAAGCATTATGAGCGAAATATCTATCATTACCGGTAATGCAAATCCAAAGTTAGCTACAGAAATTTGTGATCAGCTAGGTATTAATCTGACCGAAGCTCTTGTAAGCCGTTTTAGCGAGGGAGAGATCCGTGTTAAGGTTGAGGGCAATGTCCGCGGTAAGGATGTTTTTATTGTTCAGTCAACATGTCGTCCAGTTAATGATAATTTCATGGAACTTCTGATCTTGATCGATGCTGTGAAGCGGGCATCCGCAAGGCGTGTAACAGCCGTTATCCCATATTATGGATATGCCCGTCAAGATCGCAAAGATCAGCCACGTGTTCCGATCACGGCAAAGCTTGTTGCGAATCTTATTACTTCTGCTGGGGCGAGCCGTGTTTTGACTATGGACTTGCACGCGAGCCAGATCCAGGGTTTTTTCGATATTCCTGTTGACCATTTGTACGCGATCAACACGATCTGCGAATATTTTCTTGATAAACAATTTAAAGATTTAGTGATCGTTTCTCCAGACGTGGGCGGTATCCGCATGGCGAGAGCTTACGCCAGAAAACTTTCCGCAGGCCTCGCGATCGTTGATAAAAGACGCGATAGCCCAGAAAAAACAGAGGTCATGCATATTTTAGGTGAAGTCAAAGATAAAAATGTCGTTCTTGTGGACGATATTATTGCGACCGGCAGTTCCTTGATGGAAGCGATCGAAGAGCTAAAACGTCGTGGAGCCCGTGATGTTTACGCGGCGGTCAGCCATGGCGTGCTTTCAGGGGACGCGCTTGTCAAGATCCAAAATTCCAAATCCCTCAAAGAAGTTGTTATCACGAACAGTATTCCCTTGCCAGATCCTGAAAAAAATCCCAAAGTTCAAACTTTAAGCATCGCTCCTTTGCTGGCGGAAGCGATCAAGCGTATTCATGATGAGAAGTCGATTAGCTGTTTGTTTTTTTAAGATATTAAAAAGATGAAACAATCATAACAAGAAAGCAGGTTATAAGGTAAAATGGAAGAAATTAAATTGGATGTTCAGCTTCGAGCCGAGCTAGGGAAATCAGGCTCAAAAAAAGTACGCAGATCCGATGGGATCCCGGCCATTGTTTATGGCGGAAAGCAGAAGCCGGTAACAGTGTCTGTTGATCGAAGAAGTTTTGAGCGCGTGACCCGTGGGCATCGCGGGGAAAGCATTATTTTCCACATCACTGTGCTTGATCAAGAAAAGAAGCTCCAAGATTTTCCTGCGGTCATCAAAGAGACGCAGCATAACCCCGTGAGCAGCGCGATCGCGCATATTGACTTTGCGCGTATTTCTTTAACGGAAAAGATCGAGGTCAAGGTTCCTATTGCTGTTCAGGGTGAGCCTGTCGGCGTCAAGAAGGATGGTGGGTCTGTTGATCATCAACTGTGGGAATTAAAGATCGTTTGCTTGCCGACACAGATTCCGCAACATATTGATGTTGACGTTTCACATTTGGAGATCAATCAAGCGGTCTTTGTCAGGGATCTGAAGTTGCCAGAAGGTGTCGTTGCGCACCATGACCCTGACGCTGTTGTCGTGACCGTTGTGCCGCCGATGAAAGAAGTAGAAGCGACGGCAGCGGAAGAGCAAACGGCAAAAGAGCCTGAGGTCACTAAAGAGAAGAAGAAGGAAGAGCCTGCTGCTGAAGGTCAAGCAGCTGCGAAAGCCAAAGAAACTAAAGGATAATATCAAAGGTTTGTTCATTGTTGCGCGATTATCTTCTAGTAGGGCTGGGCAATCCCGGCAAAGAATATACATGGACAAGGCACAATGCGGGTTTTTTGATCGCGCGACATTTTGCTGATCTTTTTCATATGGATTTTGTGCGCAGCAGTAAATATCATGGCCTCTTAGCACAAGGCGTGGTCGATGAAAAAAAAGTCTATCTTCTTTTGCCAACGACCTATATGAATGTTTCAGGGGTAGCCGTCAAAGCTTTTGTTACTGAAAAGAAGATCGCGCATGAAAATATATTGATCGTGTGCGATGACTTTCAGCTTGCTTTTGGGGAATTACGCTTTCGCGCCAAAGGTAGTGCCGGAGGACATAACGGACTATCCTCTGTTGTCGAGCAGCTTGGGACTTCAGAGATTTCACGGTTGCGACTCGGCATAGGCAGCCCAAAAAGCAAAGATCAGGTTACAGATTTTGTATTATCAGAATTTAAAGCATCGGAAAAAAAACAACTCATTAAAATTATTGATCGCGCAGCCAACGGCTGTCGATCATTTTTAGTATCGGGAATAAGCCACACCATGGCCGAGTTTAACAAAAAGACCAAGAAAGAGGAAACAATACAATGAAAAAGTATGAAATTGCGATCATTGTTGATGGGCAGCTGAGCAAGGATGAAAAAGACGCCATCATCAAGAAGGTCACAGACGCTATCGCGAAAGCTGGTGGAAAAGTGATCAACAACCAAGTCTGGCTAGTGAAACAAAAGTTTATATTCAAGATCAAGCGGCGCACGGAAGGGACTTATTATCTGTTGAATATGGAAGCGGCAGCAGACGCGATCGCGAAGATCAGACAAGCATTAGCTTTGAACGAGGATGTCTTACGTTCTTTGATCACGGTTACTGAATAACGGCGAAGGAGAGGATTTATGGCGAGCTTGAATAAAGTTTTTTTAATAGGAAATCTTACAAAGGACCCAGAGCTGCGTTACACTCCCAACGGTATTGGGGTCGTGAATTTACGCATTGCTGTGAATCGTCGTTTTCGTGACCGCGCTTCTGGGGAGCTTAAAGAAGAAACGTGTTTTTTAACGGTTACAGCTTGGGATAAACAAGCGGAGGCCTGCAACCAATACCTTAAGAAAGGAAGCCCTATTTTTGTTGAAGGAACCCTTCAATCAAGGTCTTGGGAAGCTAATGGCCAAAAGCGCAGCACGATCGAAGTGCGCGCCGAGCGTGTTCAATTTTTAGGTTCAGCAAAAGATTCGGGCGCAAAATTGGCAGAGGTTGATGGAGTTGCCGTCGATGATCAAGTAAAGCCTGAGAATATTTCTTGGGATGAAGAAGAAAACGTTGCTTAACATAAAGGATAATGTCATGAGAAAATCAGAAAAGAAAGATCGCAAGGGCAGGGATAAGAAAGAAAGAATTAGAAGGCCGCGTGCTAAGGTATTGACTTCCGCGGACATAAGGATCGATTATAAGAATCTAGAGCTATTACATAAGTTAACAACACCCAGCGGGCGCATTCTCTCTCAGCGCTTCACAGGAGCAACTTCACGGCAACAGCGCGAATTAACCCAGGCAGTCAAGAGGGCAAAGTATTTATCATTGCTTTCTGTAGGCAACTCAGGAAAGAGGTTTTGATCCATGAAAGTTATTCTCTCTCAAGATGTCCCTAATGTTGGCAAGGTTGGCGATGTGATCACGGTCAAGGAAGGATTTGCGCGTAATTTCCTGATCCCTCAAAAGAAAGCTTATGCGGCAACTCCTGAGAATTTAAAGCGCATTGAAAAGGTCCAGGCGAAGCAAAAAGCCGAGCAAGAGAATCTGAAGGCGCAAGCACAAGAGTTTGCTAAGAAATTATCAAATGTTTCTTGTACGATCAGTGTCGAGGTCAACGATCTAGAAAAGCTTTATGGCGCTGTAAGCGACGCGGAGATCGTCAAGGCGCTTAAAGATGAAGGATTTGATATCGATAAAAAGATGATCGTTGTTGAGAAACCGCTGGAAGAGCTTGGTATTTTCGAGGTTGGTATTAAACTGCATTCGGACGTTATCGCGAAGATCAAAGTATGGGTGACCAAGAAATAAAAGTTGCGCTTAAGCCTAAGGATCCTGCGCTATCGAACTATGAAGGCAAGGTAGCTCCGCAGAACCTGGAAGCTGAAAAATCTGTCCTTGGATCCATGATCATTGATCAAGATGCGATCGGGATGGCTGTTGAGATCTTGGACGAAACTTTTTTCTATTTTCCAGCCCATCAGAAGATCTTTGCGACGATCTTAAAGCTGTATAATGATCAGAAGAATGTTGATCTCATCACGCTTTCCGATGAGCTAAAGTCGCAAGGGCTTTTGGAAAGCATCGGGGGCGTTAGCTATCTAACCCTTTTGATCGATCTCGTCCCATCCGCCGCGAATGTTGAATATTACGCGGGGATCGTGAAAGAAAAAAGTATTCAACGTCAGCTAATCCGCAATGCAACACAGATCCTTAGCGAAAGTTATCAGCCAGGCGTTGACATCGATGAGCTTGTTGATGGTGCGGAGCAGTTGATCTTTCAGATCGCGACAGCGCGTGAACGTCAAAAAGCTGTCCACATCAAGGAGCTGATCAAGGAAACGATCCAAACGATAGACAATCTTTACCAAAAGAAAGAATATGTCACCGGCGTTCCAACAGGATTTTTTGAGTTTGACAAAATGACATCTGGTTTGCAGCGATCTGATCTCGTGATCGTCGCAGGACGCCCGTCGATGGGAAAAAGCGCTTGGGTCATGAATGTTGCTGAACATGCCGCCGTCCAGAACCGTATCGGCGTTGCTGTTTTCAGTCTTGAAATGTCTAAGGAACAACTCGTTCAGCGCATGTTATGCTCTCACGCGCGCGTCGATGCGCACAATGTGCGCACAGGGTATCTACTCCCTTCTGATTGGCCCAAATTAACAGCGGCCGCTGGCAAACTTTCCGCAGCCCCGATCTTCATCGATGATACACCAGCGATCTCTGTTCTAGAGTTGCGCACAAAGGCGCGTCGCTTAAAAGCAGCCCACGATGTTCAATTATTGATCGTGGATTACCTGCAGCTGATGCGTGGCACACAGCGCGTGGAAAGCCGTCAGCAGGAGATCTCAGATATTTCACGATCATTAAAAGCGCTTGCCCGAGAGTTACGCGTTCCTGTAATCGGCATTAGCCAGTTATCTCGAGCTGTTGAGAGCCGTCAGGACCATCGTCCGCAGCTGTCTGACCTACGTGAATCTGGGGCTATAGAACAAGATGCAGACTTGGTTGTTCTGTTGATGCGTGAAGAGTATTATTTTCAGACAGAAGAAAATAAAGGTATCGCTGAGCTTATTATCGCCAAGCAACGTAATGGGCCGACAGGAACCATTAAGACGACGTTTATTAAAGAATATATGAAGTTCGAGAACCTTGCCCAATCTCAAGGATAATCAACTAAGGGAGAGAATGATGAAAAGAATAGTATTAGCAGCTTTATTTGTGATGAGTCTTGTTTCATTTGGCATCGCCCAAGAAGAGAGTTCGCAAGTCCAAGGGCAAGCTCCTGAGATCCAAGACCCTGCCTTCAGGCCTGAAGCCTTTCATTCTGAGTCAGGCAAGATCGTGAAGGCGGTCGACATTCAAGGCAATAAAACGATCGGCATGACAACGATCCTATCTAGGATCAAGACGCGTGTTGGGGACGCCTATTCTTCCAACATTATCAGCGATGATATCAAGCGTCTTTATAATACAGGATATTTTTCCGATATTACCGTCGAAGCAGAGAATGTGACAGGTGGGCTAAGGGTGAAGATCAACTTGGCTGAAAAGCCTGTCATTAAAAAGATCACTTTCTCCAAGACGCGTTATTATAGCGCGCGCAGCCTGGAGCTGAAGATCAAAAGCAAGAAGGGGCGCTTTTTTGATCGCCGCAATTTGAAAGAAGATGAGAGGATCATCAAAGAGTTGTATTCAAAGAAAGGCTTAACGAACGCGACCGTTGAAATCGATACAGAGATAGATGCTGCGAATAACGGGGCTACGCTTCACTATATCGTCAAGGAAGGGGAGCGCGTTAAGATCAAGAAGATCAATTTTGCTGGCAATACAACATTTAAGTATAAACGATTAATGAAGGTCATTAAAACCCGTCCAGATGGCATTTTTAACTCGGGATATCTTAAAGAAGACATTCTTGAGGAAGATATGCTGCGTTTAAAAGCGTTTTACGCTAGCGAAGGATTCCTGGACGCAACAGCACGTTATGATCTTGAGAATGCTCCTCGTTCGCGGTTGCTCGTGAATGTTCAGATCAGCGAGGGGAAACGTTATTACGTTGGGAATTTAATGGTTGAGGGGGACCTGAAGATCCTGACCAAAGAAGAGATTTTTAAGATATTTAAAGAATTAAAAGAGGGCGGAGTTTTCACTCAGGAGAAGCTTGAAAAAGATATCGCGGATATTAGCTCCGCTTATTTTGATAAAGGATATATTTTTGCTGATGCAAGGGAATCAACGTCGATCAATTCTCAGACAGGTAAGGTTGATGTCCGCATTGATATCAAAGAAGGCGAGATCGCCTATGTCAACAAGGTTAAGGTAGAAGGAAATAGCCGCACGAGAGATATTGTCATCCGTCGCGAAGTTCGCTTGAACCCTGGCGATACCTTTGATGGGACGAAGTTGCGCCGCACGAAAGAACGCTTGAAGAATCTAGGATATTTTGAAGAGATCAATTATGATATCCAGGATACGCAATATCCTAATCAGAAAGACCTTGTTGTTCAGGTCAAGGAATCTAAGACCGGAAGCTTAAGCTTTGGCGGTGGATACAGTACCGTCGATCAGCTAGTCGGGTTTATTGAGGTCCAGCAAAAAAATTTTGATTTTACTAACTGGCCTTCCTTTACTGGCGGTGGCCAGAGCTTGACAGTTCGGGGCGAGGTCGGCTCTATCCGTAATAATGCGATCCTAAGCTTTACAGAACCATGGATCTTTGATATGCCGATCTCAGGCGGTTTTGATCTTTATCGTAGCCGTATTAGCCGTGAATCAGATGTTGGCTATGCTTATGATGAAGCGCGCACAGGGTTTGATCTGAGGTTCGGTAAAGAATTGAGCGAGTATCTTTCGGCGAATACAATATATCGCCTAGAAGAGATCAAGATCGATAATTTTGCTGATGGCGTGAGCAGCGAATTGACACGCGAGGGAGGGAAAAATAAGATCAGCAGTTTGGGTTTTGGTTTGACCCATGATTCACGCGATGATGTTTTTAACCCCACCAAGGGCCTTCTGTTGGGTGGTACCTTTGATCTCGCGGGAGGGGCCTTAGGCGGAGATAAAGATTTTTACCGCCTGAAGATAAAGGGCAGTTATGACATTCCTCTGGCTGGTGGGTCTGTTTTGGAGTATCGCTTAAGAGCAGGCGTGGTTGATTCCTATGGAGACTCTAGCTATGTTCCGATCTACGAAAGATTCTTCGCTGGCGGCGCCTACACTATCCGCGGATATAACGAGCGCAAGGTTGGGCCCTTAGATCCGGCATCTAAAGATCCGATCGGTGGCGACAGCATGCTTGTTAATAATATTGAGTATATCATTCCTGTTATTGATTTTATTAAGGTCGCGATCTTTTTTGACTCAGGAAATGTGTGGCCAAAGATCGGAGATTTTGGCAATGGAGGATTCAAATCCGGTACCGGTCTTGGCTTGCGCGTCAAAACGCCTATCGGTCCGATCAATCTAGATTATGGGTATCCGTTGAATGATGAGCCCGGAGAAGACGAGCGGTCAGGTAAATTTTATTTCAGCATTAGCCGATCATTTTAAAACTTTATAAGGAGGACGCATGAAACGACGTATGAGCACATTTTGGTTAATGATTTTTCTTATGCTTTGCTTTGTTCAAACGAGCTTTGCTCAGAGCAGTGCTTTGAAAATTGGGTATGTTAATCTAACGGTTATTTTTGATAAATATCAGAAGACAGTCGATTACGATAAAGTTTTAGAGCAGAGAAGTACGGATTATAAAAAGCAGCGCAATGACCTTGTTGCTAAGATTCAAGAAGCTGAAAGAAGGATCACTTTGTTGAAAGAGGAAGAGCGCATGAAGGTCGCCCAGCAGATCGAGAAAGATAAGCAGGCATTAATGGATTTTGATCAAAAGAAACAAACAGAGTTGCGCAAGGACAGGGATGATAAGATACGGGAGATCTTGCTGGAGATCGAATCCGTTGTGAAAGCTTATGCGCAGAGAGAGAAATACGATATCATTCTTAACGATCGCGTCTTGATCTATGGGGCGGAATCATTTGATCTTACACAGAGAATCTTGGATTCTTTGAACGCAGCAGCGCCAAAGAAATAAGCTTGTATTCATGCAAAAGACCATTAGGGAAATCGCGCAATATCTTTCAGGCAAGGTCCAAGGCGATGAACATGTTGTCATTCGCGGCATTTCCGGTATTAAAGAAGCTTGCGAGGGGGACATTACGTTTGTCGCTAATGCGAAGTATTTTCCTCTTATTGAAGTGACCAAAGCCTCAGCGATCATTGCCCCTTCAGTCTTAAGTGCTGTCGGCAAAAATTTGATCATCGTTGACAATCCATCGCTCGCATTTGCGAAGATCGTTTCGTACGTTTTAGGGGAACAGGAGCATTGCGTCAAAGGGATCCATCCAACAGCGGTCATCGCTCCGGATGCCAAGATCGGCAAGAATGTTCATATTGGCGCTTATGCCGTGATCGAAAATAAGGCTGTGATCGGTGATGAAACTATCATTTACAGCGGTTGTTTTATCGGGCATGAAACCGTTATTGGACAGAAGTGCCTTCTTTACCCAAACGTTGTTATTCGAGAACGTGTCAGCATAGGATGTAAGGTTATTATCCACTCAGGAACAGTTATTGGCGCTGATGGATTCGGATTTGCCAATGTGGAAGGTGTTCATTACAAGATCCCTCAAGTTGGGACAGTCGTTGTTGAGGATGATGTTGAGATCGGCGCGAACGTGACCGTGGATAGAGCCCGATTTGATAAAACATTTATTGGCCAGGGAACAAAGATCGATAATCTTGTTCAGATCGCGCATAATGTTATCATCGGCCGCCACTGCATCATTGTCGCTCAGGCAGGGATCTCCGGTAGCGTTGAGATCAAAGATGGCGCTATCCTTGCTGGCCAATCTGGCATTGCGGGACATTTGACCATTGGTGAGGGTGCTGTGGTCGCGGCGCAGGCTGGGGTTACAAAATCCGTTCCAGCGAAAACATTTGTTTCAGGTTATCCGGCGAAGCCCCACGAGAAAGCAAAAAAAGTCAATGCGGCATTGCAACGGCTACCGGAATATGTTAAAACCATTCAAGAATTAAAACAAAAAATCATTCTATTAGAGAAGAAGGTCAGTTCCTAAGACGATGAACATTCAGCAAAAGACCATTCATAAAGAAGTTTGCGCTCAGGGAAAAGGGCTTCATCTTGGTCAGGAAACCAAGGTCGTTTTTAAGCCTGCCGCGGTGAATAGCGGTATTTGTTTTGTTCGCGTTGACCTGCCGAATCATCCGTGCGTGAAAGCGGAGTATCAAAATGTCGTCCAGGACCAGGCCTTGTCGCGGTGCACGTCCTTGGCCAAAGGGGATGCGGTTGTCCATACCGTTGAGCACGTGATGGCCGTATTATGCGGACTGGAGATAGATAACCTGGTCATTGAGATCAACGGACCAGAGCTTCCAGGCCTTGATGGCAGCGGGCAAGATTATTATGATATTCTTTCCAAGGGTGGCTTAGCCCCGCAAGATGCCCAACGGCAATTCATCGACATTCACGAACCGATCTATCTTGAAGAAAATGATTCTTCGCTTTTGATAACACCCGCATCAGATTTTAAGGTGTCCTATCTTTTGAGCTATCCTCACCCTGGTCTTGGCGCGCAATTTTTTAGCCAAGCGATCACACTGGAAAGTTTTCGCAAGGAGATCGCGCCCTCACGCACATTCTGCTTGGAATCAGAAGCCCAAGCCTTGAAAAGTCAGGGTTTAGGAAAGGGAGCTGACCTGACAAACACGCTCGTCATTACGGATAAGGGTGTCAAGGACAATAAGGTACGTTTTTCAGATGAGTTTGCCCGGCATAAGGTTTTAGATTTTATTGGTGACCTGTACCTTCTGGGCAGGCCTGTTCGCGGACATGTGTTGGGTGTAAAGAGCGGCCATCGTCTTAATCGTAAGCTATTGCAGAAGATCGTCGCGCAGCACGAGAAATATGAAAAGAAGTTCACGCCGCGAGGACATGACTACGCGACAAAGACCGCTATTGATATTACAGGGATCCGCAAGATATTGCCTCATCGTTATCCTTTCTTGTTGGTCGATCGGGTCATTGATCTTCAGCCTGGAAAGCGTGCCGTTGCGATCAAGAATGTCACGGCTAATGAATCTTTTTTTCAAGGGCATTTTCCAGACAAGCCTGTCATGCCTGGCGTGCTTATGGTTGAGGCCATGGCGCAGGTCGGCGGGATCGCTGTTTTGACGGATATTGAGAATAAAGATAAACTTGCCTTGTTCATGGCGATCGATAATGTCAAGTTCCGTAAAGTTGTTGAGCCGGGGGATCAGTTGGTCTTTGAGGTTGACGTCTTAAAGTGTAAATCGCGCATCGCCCAAGTAAAAGGTGTCGCTAAGGTCGATGACAAGGTCGTCGTAGAAGCTGACCTGATGTTTTCGTTCACGGATGTTGCTTATTTGCAGGGGTCATCATGAGTATCCATTCGACAGCTGTAGTCCATCCTAAGACAGATATTGCCAAAGATGTCGTTATCGGTCCATATACTGTTATCGGAGAGGATGTCATCTTGGCTTCTGAGGTCAAGATCGGGTCTCATTGCGTCATCGAAGGACGCACATCGATCGGCAAGGGCTGTGAAGTGTTTACTGGTGCTGTTATCGGAAGCATTCCGCAGGACAAAAAATTTAAAAAAGATGAAAAAACGTATCTTGAGATCGGGGAGTACAACATCATTCGCGAGTATGTTACGATGAATCCTGGCACAGGGGACGGTGGAAAGACAAAGATCGGTGATCATAATCTTTTTATGGCATATTCTCACGTGGCCCATGATTGTGTTGTTGGCGATCACTGCACGCTGGCTAATGTGGGGACCTTGGCAGGACACGTTACCTTAGAGGACTATGTTGTGATCGGTGGACTGACGGCTATCCACCAGTTCGTTCGGCTTGGCCGATTTTCGATCGTTGGAGGCTGCTCCAAGGTCGTTCAGGACATTCCGCCTTTTTCGACTTGCGATGGGCATCCGGCGCGCGTTTACGGGCTGAACCTGGTTGGCCTTAAACGTTCCGGATTCAAACCAGACACAGTACGTTTGCTAAAACAGGCGTTCAAGATATTGTTTTTCTCGCAATTGACCAAGACAAAAGCTGTCGAAGAGATCAAGAGTCAAATTTCCTCCACTCCTGAGATCGAGCATCTTTTACATTTTGTGCAAACCTCACAGCGAGGACTATGCAGCTGATGCCGCAAGATAAAAGAATTCTAGGCCTTATCGCCGGAAACGGCAAATTTCCATTTCTCTTTGCTCAACAAGCCCGTCGTCAGAATTACAAAGTTATCGCTGTCGCCATAAAAGGGGACACTTCATTTTTTCTTTCTTCTTTTGTTGATCAAATGTTGTGGGTTGGCCCCGGGGAGCTGAATCGACTTTTTTCGTTCTTAAGATCGCAAAATATCAAGCAGGTTGTCATGGCAGGCCAGGTGAACCCGGCGAATCTGTTCAATGATCGTCTTCCCATTGATGAAGAATTTCGTCATTTGTTTAACGCTTTGCAAGACCGCAAGGCGGATACGATCTTTTCCGCTGTTGCTGATAAGCTGAAAGAAAACGGCATGGAGCTTTTAAGCTCGACATTCTTGCTGTCTGATCACATGGCCCCCAAAGGAACGTTGACGAGGCGCGGGCCAAGCGAGAAAGAATTGGCAGATATTGAATTTGGGCGGACCATCGCTAAGCTGATGGGTGGCATTGATGTTGGGCAGACCGTCGTTGTTAAGGACAAAGCGATTGTTGCGATCGAAGCCATGGAGGGCACAGATAAGGCTATTTTGCGAGGCGGAGCTATTGCGCGAGGTCATGCGGTCGTTGTCAAGATGAGCAAGCCGCAGCAGGATCTTCGTTTCGATATTCCCGTTATTGGTCCGCGCACGCTTAAGAATATGTCCATAGTTAAAGCATCCTGCTTAGCGGTTGAGGCCGGAAAAACGCTTATTATTGACTTGGATCAATGTCTGGCGATCGCTAACAAACGCAAGATCTGCATAGTCGCGGCTTAAAAGGTAAAAAGCATTGCTTTTTAAGTTAGCATACCATAGAATAAAATATAACAATAGAAAGGAAGGTGAATATGCAGATAGTGAAAATCGTACTTTGTATCATACTTCCCCCTGTCGCAGCTTACATGCAGGTGGGCGTCACGACGCATTTCTGGATCAATATCGTCGCGACCCTTTGCCTTGGTTTTCCAGGCATGATTCACGCTTTATGGTTAGTTTTGACTGATAAAAAAGCGTAAGAATTTTTAAAAAAGGCCCGGATCGCCTTAAAGCGATCTGGGCCTTTTTGTTTTCTCCTACCAAATGCGTCTTCCCAGCATGACCATGAGCGTACCAACGATGACCTGGCCCCAGGCGTAAATTTTCAAGGCAGAGATCGGTATCAGGGCGAATCGCTCTTCGAATTTCTTAAAAATTATTCTTTTAAGTGAAAAAAATAGTTTGATAAGCAGGATAACAACTAGCAGGCTGATCATGATCGAAGCCGTAGTTGAGAGTCTCCATCCTAGCCCGAGGAGAAGGATCGCGATATAGATAATGAGGATGCGCATGGCCCCAAAGGCCATGTAGGATCCCTGGCGAAGCAATTTTTTACGGGCTTTTTCAGGCTGTGTTAAGAACAAAAGACCGGTAATGATCAGAAACCATCCGAATATAAAGATAAAAAAGGGCGTATGTCCGATCAGAAAGTTTGTGATCTTGAAAGCGGTGTTTTTGATAAAAAAGAATAATGAGCTCATTGCTGTTTTGCCCTCTGTTCATCTATGCGGGTTGCGAAAGGATTAATTGCTCTGCGAGAGACTGGAAGCAGCCTGGTCTTTGCGCAACATGAAACCAAAGATCTTTCTCAAAAAACGAAACATTTTTTTTAAGAACCACACCGCGAAGATAAGGAATAAGACGACGATCAGCCCAGCGATGATAGGGTGCTTGATAATAAAAAAGAACATCATCCCTACAGATGCATCCTCACCGACGCTGGCAACAATATTTGTCCCGGGCACAGAAGTGCTGTTGATCGCAACGCGGGATGTTGCTTTTGTCAGATGCGCGCTTGCGGCAATGGCTCCGGTCAGAACAGCGATCGGAATTTGTCCGCTTGGGCCCATAGGGGTCGCGGCCAGATATCCTAGCGCGGCTCCTCCAGCCGGTCGAATGATCGTATGGATAGAATCCCAGACATTGTCCACAAAAGGGATTTTATCCGCAACGAATTCGATCGCATACAACAAAATCGCCACAAGGATCACGAAAGGATGGGATAGGACCTTCATGTTTTCCGGCAGGGTCAACCAATGCATTTTTTCAGCGATGCCCAGGGTCGCAGTTGTCATGTATAGATTGATCCCAGACGACCAAGAGCTTCCTAATAGGACACCGATTGACTGCAGCATATCCATAGCGAAGATATCATAGCGCCTGCTTATTGGATGGTCAATAAAAAATCATTCTGCACTTCTTGATATTCTAAGGGGTCAATCTATAATATAAGGAACTTGGAATACTGTATCGTACACGGATCGTCGCAGGAGCGCGGGAGTATTTATGGATCTTTTTGAGAATTTTTTAAGCAATTTAAGCAGCATGGTTTGGGGTCCGGCCATGTTGTTTTTTCTTTTTGGAACGCATGTTTTCTTGACCTTTCGCCTTAAGTTCATCCAGCGGTATACTTTTTACGCGATTAAGCTTTCGTTCCAGAAGAGTCATGAGGACGAGGGGGACGTTAGCCATTTTGGCGCGCTGACAACAGCGTTGGCAGCAACGGTCGGTACGGGAAATATCGTTGGCGTTGCCACTGCTGTCGCGTCTGGGGGGCCAGGGGCGGTCTTGTGGATGTGGCTGACAGGATTTTTTGGCATTGCAACCAAGTATGCGGAAGCCTTATTATCCGTAAAATTTCGTGTGACCAACCGAAAAGGACATATGTCTGGAGGGCCGATGTACGTTCTGGAGCGTGGCATGAAAAATAAGGGTTTGGCTATTACGTTCTCGTTTTTGACCGCTGTGGCCGCTTTTGGCATCGGCAACACTGTCCAGGCGAACTCGATCGCTTCTCTTGCTAAAGAAACTTTTGGCCTGTCACCATGGGCCACAGGCAGCATTATCACATTATTTACAGGTTTTGTTATTTTAGGAGGGATCCACTCGATCACGCGTATATGTGAGCGATTAGTTCCCGTGATGATGATCTTTTATATTGCCGGATGCTGTGCTCTTCTTGTCATCGGATGGGAAACGATACCCAGAACCATTGGGCTTATCATTTCTAGCGCTTTTACAGGTCAGGCAGCCGTTGGGGGCTTTTTGGGTGCAGGCTTAAGAGAAGCCATGCGATTCGGCATTGCGCGAGGACTTTTTTCTAATGAATCAGGCATGGGAAGCGCTCCTATTGTTGCGGCTGCGGCAAAAACAAGCAATCCTGTTCGCCAAGCCCTTGTTTCTTCAACAGGAACCTTTTGGGACACAGTAGTTGTGTGCGCTTTAACAGGTCTTGTTCTTGTTAATTCTGGCCAGTGGATGAATGGGTTAAACGGCGCGGCGCTCACAAAAGCAGCTTTTGCCCGCCTTGACATAGTTGGGCCTGTGATCCTTACCATTGGTCTTTTTACGTTTGTTCTATCAACGATCCTGGGTTGGTCATATTACGGAGAAAAAGCTGTTGAATATCTTTGGGGGCACAGAGTTATTGTGTTCTATCGCTATCTATGGGTTGGGGCGGTGATGGTGGGGTCTGTTGCGACACTGCCAGTTGTATGGTCTTTTGCGGATGTCGCTAATGCTTTGATGGCGATCCCAAATCTCATTGCGTTATGGGCGTTGAATGATATTCTTGTCAGCGAGACCCAGAAGCATCTTTGGCGCAAGAAATCTTGAATGTTTAATGGACGACTCAGAGGAAAAGAGCTATGATGGCTCAATCAGGTGAGAGTTAGTCAAAGAAATGGATGCCTGTTTTTTGTAGAGCAGGTGATGACAATGCTTTCCTTCCCGAACTCTTTCGGATATCTATAGAGAATAATCTAAGCCAGAAATATTTTATTTAAAAATTTGATAAGCTGTAGGAGTGTTTGATGCGCATGAAAACATTTGAACCTAAGATCATTACAGTTTTTCGGGAAGGGTATAGCTTTCATCAGCTATGTAATGATATTCTAGCTGGGATCGTTGTCGGGATCGTGGCGCTTCCGCTTTCGATCGCTTTAGCGATCGCTTCTGGCGTCAAGCCGGAACAAGGATTGATAACGGCGTTCGTTGCAGGGTTTCTGATATCGCTTTTATCAGGAAGCCGTGTGCAGATCGGAGGGCCGACAGGGGCCTTTATTGTTATTGTTTTCGGGATTGTTCAGCAGCATGGTTATGAGGGTCTTGCGGTCGCGACATTTATGGCGGGCATTTTGCTGGTCCTTATGGGTGCCTTGCGCCTGGGAGATGTGATCAAATATATCCCATATCCTGTGACCGTTGGGTTTACAAGCGGGATCGCCCTTGTTATCTTCGCGACCCAAATACGCGATTTTCTAGGCCTCAGCATGTCCAATGTTCCGAGTCATTTTATCGATAAATGGTTCGCATATTTCCAGAGCATGCCAAGCATCAATTTTTGGGCTTTGGGCTTGAGCATTTTTACGATCTGCGTTATTTATTTTTGGCCGCGCGTGACAAAACGCATTCCCGGGACAATGATCGCGATCATTGTGACGACTATCCTTGTTCAATGGCTGCAACTCCCAGTCGAGACGATCTTCACGCGTTTTGGCCACATGCCACATCATATTCCTTTCCCGCGCCTCCCTCATCTGGATCTGGCGACCATGGCTAAGCTGGGATCTTGCGCCTTGACGATCGCGCTATTGGCAGGTATTGAATCCTTGCTTTCCGCTGTCGTCGCTGATGGTATGTTGGGGACACGGCATCGTTCGAACATGGAGTTGATCAGTCAGGGAGTCGCGAACATCATCTCGCCTTTGTTCGGCGGGATTCCTGCGACCGGTGCTATTGCGCGTACGGCGACGAATATTAAGAATGGTGGACGTACGCCCATTGCGGGTATGGTCCACGCGCTTGTCATTCTTATTCTCTTCCTTTTTTGCGCGAAATGGGCTGGCTTGATCCCTCTGGCTACTTTATCGGGGATCTTGATAGTTGTTGCTTATAACATGAGCGAGTGGCGTCATTTTCGCAGCTTATTGAAAAGTTCACGAGGAGATATCCTTGTTTTACTATTGACGTTCTTTCTTACCGTTTTAGTGGATCTGACCGTAGCGATCGAGGTCGGTGTTGTATTGGCAGCGTTCTTGTTCATGCATCGCATGGCTGAAATGACAAACGTCCATTTGGTTGACGATGCCGCGGGAGATGACCGCCTGCGTGAATACACCGGAGTTCCAGAGGGAATTGAGATCTTTGAGATCAATGGGCCATTCTTTTTTGGAGCTGCGGATAAATTTCGAGACGCGATCGCCTCATTTAAAAAGAACCCGAAGGTCATCATCTTGCGCATGAGCGCTGTTCCAACGGTGGACGCAACGGCCGTTAGCGCGTTGGTCCGCTTTGTGGAGAGCTGCCAGCGCGGCAAGATCCTTGTTGTTTTTGCGGGTGTTAGTAAGCGCGTTTTCAAGATCTTGCACAAATCCGATGTTGTCAGTCGTATCGGCATGGAAAATATCTTAGCTGATGTGCCGTTAGCTTTGGCCAGGTCAATTGAGATCATTGAGAGCAGCCCGGCAACGGCTACAGCAAAGTCTTGATTTTTCTGTTTCTGATCTTTTTATAGATCTCGATTAGCGATGGTCAGCTCTTTAGAATATTTATTGGAGAACTTTTTTAGATAATGTATAATAATCACACTCAAGGTTTTTATGGCATTATCTAAACCATTCACTCACAAAGATTTACCTAAGGTCGAAGTCCCTTCAGAAACAGATTATGTGGGCGTTTATTTAACCCGTCGTTGTTTTCTTGCCTGTCCTTATTGCATTACAAATTATATAAATAATTATATTAATCATAACCTTAAAATTTCTGATGAGTTAAGCGCTGCCCAGTGGATCCAGGCTTTAGATCGTCTCAACCTCCCGAGCGGGGTTCCTGTTACCTTGCAGGGCGGAGAGCCTTTTTTACATCAAGGAATATGGGAAATTCTAGAAAATGTTCACCAGAAGATCGATATCTTGACGGCCTTACCAGCTCATGTGACCCCGGAACGATTTTTGAAATTAAGAACTCTTGAGTGGAACAAGCGACCAGCGCCTTATCCAACGATCCGCGTAAGTTTTCATAATGGGCAGAACGACTACAAAAACTTGATCGATCGCATTAAAGACCTGCAGAAGATCTTGTCGATCGGACTTTTTCACATTGAACATCCTGGTTATCCTGAGCTCACACAAGAAATCGGCGCGTATGCTAAAAGCCAAGGCGTGGAGTTTCGCACAAAAGCCTTTTTAGGTTCATGGCAAGGGAAGCTTTATGGTCAGTATAGATATTCTGATGCCTGCTGTGGAAAGAATGTTGGCAAAAGTGTGCAGTGCAAGAATACTGTTCTGCCAATCTCACCAGAAGGAACGATCTATCGTTGTCACGCGGACCTCTATGCCAAGCGGGATGATCTGGCGATCGGCAATTTGCTTGACCCAGACTTGAGAATCGAGCACGATTATCGCGACTGCGCGTCGTATGGTTTATGTAGCCCCTGCGATATTAAGATCAAGACAAACCATCTTCAGGAAGATGGTTATTGTTCTGTGGATATTCGTTTTTTATGAAAAAACACAAGAAAATACTTATTATTAAGACAGGGTTTTCAGAATTCCTCGATAGAGGTGTTTCGACCGTTGTCAGCCTCGGTGATGTTCTCTTTTGTACGACCCTTTTACATCTTTATAAAGATGATGAAGTGACATGGGTCGTATCAGCCGCAGCCAAGGAGCTTCTTGAGAATAATCCCTGTATCAAGCGCCTTGTTGTCTTTGGGAGTAAGGCACTCGGTCCCATCATGCGCAAACATTATGATATCTTTATCAACCTTGAAAAAGATATTGGGATCTGCGCCTTTCTTCAAGATGTGAAGGCAAAAAAGAAATACGGATTTTATTTTAACGACCAATCGCAAGATATTGCGGTTTATCGTTCACCTACGCGCCTTTTGCTTGCCGGTCAAGAAAATCATCACAAGATGACGGGTAACACAGCTCAAATTCTTTGCAGGGCGGTAGGAAGAAGCTGGACAGGACGAGGGCCTATTTTAAGGCCAAGGAAGCGCAGTAAGGAAATATATGATATTGGACTTAATTATGCGGTCGGCTCCAAGTGGCCAACAAAAGGTTGGCCTATGAAAAACTGGAAAGATCTTGAGTGTCGGCTTAAAAAAGATTTTAAGATCAGCTGGCAGCAAGGGCATAAGAATTTGCATCAGTATATCCGCTGGATCGACAGCTGTCGGATGATCGCTACATCTGATTCATTGGGCCAGATCATCGCTCAGGCTCTCGGCAAGCCTGCGGTTACACTTTTTGGCCCAACGAACCACAGGCGTATGGCGGGGGTTCCAGGAACGCATATTATTTTGTCACCTTCGACATGTCCATGCAGACCTTGTTTCTTGCCGGTTTGCCAATATAAAAAACCCTGCATGGAAGAGATATTGCCTAAAACTGTTGAACAATATTGCCGTCGGCTGTACAAGGAGCTTTATGGATAAGTACCGTATCGATAGTCATAAGCTTTTATATCATCCGCAGAGAGTTTCGGATTGGGTAAAAGGAAAGAATATTTATCCTCTCTATATGGAAGCTAGTCCGTCAGGCGCTTGCAATCATCGATGTGTTTATTGCGGGTTGGATTTTATGAAGTATCAACCACGATATTTAGATACAAGTATTTTCTTAAAACGTTTAACAGAGTTCGGACGCTTAGGCCTCAAAAGCATTATGTACGCAGGAGAAGGGGAGCCTTTGTTGCACAAGGATATTGTGAGCATTGTCCAGAAGACAAGAGCCTGTGGTATCGATGCAGCGCTAACAACAAATGGTGTTCTGTTAAAAAAAGAAGTTGCATCTGACCTTCTGCGCTCGTGCACGTGGATCAAGGTCAGCATCAACGCAGGCGCGAAAGAAACGTATGCCAAGATCCATCGATGCCCGGAAAAAGACTTTGATATGGTGATCCAGAATATGAGTTATGCAGCAGCTTTGCGTAAAGATAAAGGATTTTCCTGTACGCTAGGCATGCAGATGGTTTTGCTCCCGGACAACGCCAGAGAAGTGTTGTTGCTTGCTAAAAAAGCAAGAAAAATTGGCATGGACTATCTTGTTATCAAACCTTATTCACAGCATCCGCAGAGTATTACGAAGCGTTATCAGGCGATCAAGTATCAGCCTTACGAAAAACTTAAGAAAGACCTGCAGGGATTGAACTCATCTTCTTTTTCTACCATCTTTCGACTGAACACCATGCAAAAATGGGATGAATCCAGGCCTGCCTATGAACGATGCCTGGGTCTTCCGTTTTGGTCTTATGTTGATGCCGGAGGCGATGTGTGGGGATGCAGCGTTTTCTTAGGAAACCCAAAATTTTATTACGGTAATCTTTATCAAAAAACATTCCAGCAGATCTGGGAGGGGAGCCGACGAAAAAGATCTCTCCTTTGGGCTAAAAAAAATCTTCATCCCTGCCGTTGCCGTGTCAATTGCCGCATGGATGAAGTGAATCGATATTTGTGGGAATTGAAGAATCCTTCGGCCCACGTCAACTTTATTTAATACCCTTATGGCACGACTTCTTTTCTTACAAGACCTGGAATTTGAGTTTTTAGGGCCCGCGTGTATTTCGTCCTATCTGAAAAAGAATGGACATGAAGTTCGTTTATCCATAGGCGCAACGTTGACGGATTTTCAAGCATCCATAAAAGATTTCCAGCCTGATTTTATCGCGTTTTCCGTCATGAGTGGAAGTCATCTTTGGGCTTTGGAAATGGCGCGGGCGATCAAGGCCGAATATAGCATCAAAAGTATCTTTGGAGGGCCTCATCCGACACATTTTCCCGATCTCATTGAAAAAGATGGCGTCGATATTGTCATTCGAGGTGAAGGCGAAGACGCGATCCTGGAACTATTGAACTGTTTTGATAAAAAGACAGATCCTTGCTCGATCAGAAATCTTTGGGTCAAAGAAAATGGGCAGATCTACCGTAACGATGTCCGCGCTCTATCAGAAGATCTTGATCGATACCCAGCGCCGGATAGAGAACTGTATCAGATACTAGAAAAAAAGATCGATTTTAGCGTGCGGCATGTGATCACGTCTCGCGGTTGTCCTTATCAATGTACATTTTGTTTTAATGAGGCAATGCGCGAGATCTATCGCGACAAAGGAAAATATGTGCGATTCCGGAATGTCGCAAGCGTTATCGAAGAATGCCAAGAGCTACGTGATAAATACAGAACAAAGATCATTTTCTTTTCCGACGATGTCTTTGGCCTTAATATGTCTTGGCAGAAAGAATTCTTAAGCGAATACAGCAGCAAGGTGGGATTGCCATTTTTTTGTTTAGTGCGCGCGGATGTTTTAGCCAAGAACGCAGAGTATGCCGCGCTTCTCGCGCAAAGCGGATGCAAGATGGTCTCTTTCGGCATTGAATCCGGTGACGAATCTTTAAGGAATGAAGTCTTAAAAAAGAATGTGAGTAACAATCATATCCTTTTGGCTGCTGAGTCCCTGCATAAAGCGGGTATTCCGTTTCGGACGTTCAATATCTTAGGTCTGCCGGGAGAGACCCTTTCTCAGGCATTGACAACGGTACAGTTTAACATTGATATTAAAACAGATTTTCCATGGTGTGCGGTGTTCATGCCGTTTCCTGGAACAAAACTTACACAGCAGGCGATCGAAAGCGGGCTTTTGCCGGCAGATTACAACATTGATTGTCTTGCGAGTTCTTTTTTTGCCGCATCCAATCTGACACGGCATCCGCATATCCGCGAACTGGAAAATTTGCAGAAATTTTTTCAGACGGCTGTTTTGTTGCCCTGGACTTTTCCGTTTATTAAGAAGTTGATCCACATGAAGCCTAATATTTTATTTAAACTATGGTTCGGTTTTATGTATTTTCTGGTCTATGTGCGGGCTGAGCGTAAGGACTTTTTAAAAATGATCTGGTTCAGCCTTAAGAATTTTCGACGATTGTTAGGGTAAATATGTCTAAAACGATTTCTGTTATCATCGCGGCCTATAATGAAGAAAAGAATATCGCAGGCACAGTTCAAGTTGCTTTGTCGGCTATTCAGAGCAATCAGTTCGATGATTATGAGATCATTATTTTTGATGATAAGAGTACGGATGCCACGCCACAGTTGATCGATCAGTTATCCCAAGAGAATCCAAAGATCATTGCCGTCCACAACGAAAGGAATCAAGGCTTTGGATATGCGTTTAGCTGTGGCGTTCCTATGGCGCGCATGGGTTACGTGTGTATCCTCCCCGGAGATAACGAGCACGAAGAAAAGAGTATCACGGAAATATTCCGCTACGTCGGAAAAGCAGATATCGTTGTTCCTTTTACGACCAATGTCAACGTGCGCCCGTTTTCGCGCCAGATCATTTCTAAGCTCTACGTTTTTGTTTTGAACATGGCCTTTCGTTGCGGTTTGCGTTATTACACGGGACCCGCCATCCATCGACGAGAACTCTTGAAAGGCGTTGATCTGACATGCAAGGATTTTGCTTTTATGTCGACTCTGCTTGTAAGATTGATCCGTTTGGGGCACAGTTTCATCGAGGTACCGATCTGTATCAAAAGTCCAGGGGAACGAAAGACAAAGGCGTTTAAAATCAAGAACATCATTAAAGTGTGCGCGACCTTGATGCGTCTTTTTTGGGATGTTGAGATCAAGAACCGCAGGCAGTATGACCATTTTCCAGTTAAACGCATCGCTAATAGCAGCATGAACATTATGAATTCTTGCCGATCACCTTTTGTTTCATTAAAAGATATTATGATCTTGGGGCGCGATTTTCTGGTTCCTAAGAAACCCTGCAGTTTATATCGGTATATTGAATATCTTGTCGAAATAACCTTAGTGCGAAAGTATCAACCTCAAGGCGTCCTTGAGGTCGGTCCTGGCCTGGAATCTATTTTTAAATATTTAAAAGAAGATGATTATCCAAAAGGAACGCTGCTGGATAACTTGCCAGCGGCTCTTGATTTTTCCAAGGAATATTTTGCAGATAACCGCAAGATAGAGGTTCTATCTTTGGATATTTTAGATGAAAAGCAGGTAGCGATTGTCGATCGCAAGTGGGACATGATCGTTTGCAACGGCCTTCTTGAGCATGTGCCAGATGATAAAATATTGCTGCGTAATATGCGTGCACTTTTAAAGAAAGATGGGATAATAATTTGCACAACAGTTTTAGGTAAGGCATTGTATAATGATTGGGACCGCGCGATGGGACATTACCGTCGCTATTCGACCCAAGAGCTTGTAGATTTATTTTCTGACTTTAAAGAAATTCAGTTGATCAAAACATCGCTTTTGCAAGAGCTTGTGCGCCCTTTATTTACTGCTCGCGTGAAGCATCTTTTGAAGAATTCTTTAGAGGAAAACAATAAACTTGTCGCGCAAGGTTTCTTGTTGTACGGCAAGCCCCCGTATGAAAGGATTTTTCCGGTTTTACGGTATTTGATGCCGTTGTATCTTGTGTGGGATTGGACAAAACGCTCGCTGTTCGGCGGCGTTGGTTTTATGATCGCGAAAAATTCATAAAGAAATGACCAACGAGCTAGCTCAACGTGCGCAGGAATTGCGCCAACTTATTTTCAAGACCATTTATTGGGCAGGAGGAGGGCATATACCCTCAAGCCTTTCTATCGCGGAGATCCTTGTTGTCCTTTATTTTCGATTTCTTCGTGTTGATCCGCAAGATCCTCATGCGCAAGACCGCGACAGGTTCATCCTCAGCAAGGGCCACGCAGGCGTTGCGCTTTTTTCTGTGTTAGCTATGAAAGGTTTTTTTGACCGCAAACTGTTGGCCTCTGCGTGTCATTTAGGAAGCCCCCTCGGCGGGCATCCGGACATGGTCAAGGTGCCTGGCGTTGATGCTTCGACAGGGTCTTTAGGGCATGGGTTTCCTTATGGCGCGGGCATTGCTTTTGCCGGTAAGCAAGATCAAAAAGATTATAAGGTCTATTGCCTTTTAGGGGATGGGGAGTGCCAAGAGGGAAGTGTTTGGGAGGCAGCTATTTTCGCGGCTCAACATAAGTTAGATAATTTGGTCGCGATTACTGATTATAATAAATTGCAGGCCATTGATTTTCTAGATAATGTCGGCAGCCTGTCACCTTTGGCGGACAAATGGAAAGCATTTGGCTGGGAGGTTGTCGAGGTGAACGGACATGATACAGAAGATATTTCTTGCGCGCTTAAGAAAGTTCCATTTAAAAAAGGCAAGCCCAGCATGGTCATCGCGCATACTGTAAAAGGCAAGGGGATTTCTTTTATGGAAAATGCGCCGATCTGGCATTATCGCATGCCGAATACCGAAGAGCTGAAGATCGCGCTAAAAGACCTGCAATTATCCGAAGAAGACCTCAAAAGTTTATGAGAACCGCCTATATTGAAACTATTACAAAGCTCACAAAAGAAAACCCCAAAATCTATTCCATGGTAGGGGATAATGGCGCTATTGTTTTTGACGATTATCGTCGAGATTTTGCGCGTAATTTTGTGAATTTTGGCATTGCGGAAGCTACGATGACAAGTGTCGCGGCCGGAATGGCTTCGTGCGGGGCCATTCCATTTATTTATACGATCATCCCATTTCTTGTCATGCGGGCTTATGAACAGATCCGCAACGATATTTGCTTGCAGCAGATGAATGTCAAGATCGTCGGCATTGGCGCAGGCCTTAAATATTCTACGCTAGGCCCAACGCACCATGCGATCGAAGACTTAGCGCTTATGCGCGTCTTACCAAATATCACGATCCTTTCGCCAGCAGATGCCAAAGAAACACGTAAGGCAACGGAACTTGCCGCCCACCTTCAAGGGCCGGTGTATCTAAGGCTAGGAACAAATAAAGAGCATGTTGTTTATGAGGGCGATCATTCTTTCGAGCTCGGTAAGGCAGTTGTCTTGCAGGAAGGCTATGATGTGACACTTATGGCTACAGGCGATCTGGTTTGGGATGCTTTGATGGCGGTAAAAAAATTAAGCGCGGAAGGCCTCTCTGTTCGCTTGCTTAATTTCCACACGATTAAGCCCCTTGACGATAAGCAGATCTTAAAAGCTGCGCGTGAAACAAAGAAAATTATTACCATCGAGAATCATAGTGTTATTGGAGGGCTGGGAAGCGCCGTCGCGGAAGTGTTGGCACAAAGCCACGATGAGGCGATCTTAAAACGGTTAGGGATCAACGATCAGTTTTGTGTTGCCTACGCGGATTATGAATCCCTAAAAGATTGTTACGGGCTTTCTGCCAATAAGATCGCGGCTGCCACGATGGATTTTGTAGAGCAAAAATAGCAACACAGAAATCTCAGAGGCGTCAAGCATGTCTTCTTTTCTCCGCCATATCATTCATTTCTTTTTTTTAAGAGTCTCTTTTCTTAAATTTATTCTTCCTTTTGGCCTTTGGCTCATCCTTTTTTATCCGATCGTTCTTGGCAGGATCACCATCGTTGGCGATACTTGTAGTTTTTATGCGACGGTTAAATTTTTTACAGATAATTTGGCACAGGGTGTTTTCGCGCTTTGGACCCCTTTTTTGTTCTGGGGATTTCCAACGCTTGCAGAATTCCAATATTTCGGGCCATTTAACCCGATGTGGCTTCTGATCCTTATTTTTCAGAAGATAGGAATTAGTTTTTATTTCGCATTTTTGTGGACTTATTTAGGGTATTTTTTTATTGGCCAGATCGGGTTCTATTACCTTGCTAAAGCTATTCTCAAAGACAACCTGGTCGCTTACATAGCATTTCTGGTTTCTCTTTTTTCTTTTACCAGCATGATCATTTTTAATAGTCCCAACAGCGTTTTTATCGGCGTGCCCATGGCGTGGTTCTTTTATTTTCTTGTCCGGTTCTGGCAATCCTTTGAAAAGCGTTTTTTTGTCGGCCTTGTTTTTACGATGATGATCATTGTAGGATGCTATTTGCCTTTTTATTGGTGGACTGTCTTCTTTCTGGTGTGTTTTCTTTATTGCGTATTTTATCGTGAAAAATTGGCTAGTAACGCGCGGGCGATCAGGCTTTTCCTTAAGCATCGTTGGCGCTTGGTTATCGTTTGTTGTTTAGCTTTGGGGTTAGCCGCGGCAGTTTCTCTGAAAGGTTATAGCATCATGCGCGCGGGGGATGTTCTGGCTTTGGACCGCAAGATAGCCGGGGACGATGTTTACCAGGGCGGTATTAATGTTGCATATGAAAAGATCGCGGCCTTATGCGTGACGGCCCAAACAACTTTTCGTCAGATGTTCTTTCGTCTTGATGATCTCTCGGTCTGTTTTGGCCCTCGCTATCTTTCCATCTTTGTTTTTTGTGTTTTGGCTCTCGGCTCTTGGGTATGTATCACACGTAAATCCTTTATCTTGTTCTTGCTGACCACGGTACTGTTTTTTGTTGCCTTAGGGGATCAGACTCCGCTGTGCAAATCTTTCTTTTATTATTTTCCATTCTTTAAGATGATCCATGGCGTAGGATCGTTTTATGGGATCATAGGTCCGCTGCTGATCCTCTTCATGGCAATGCAACTGAAATTTATTTTAAAACAAAAGATGGACATGCCACGCTATAGGGGTTTAGCTGTGGTATTTTTTGTTCATCTTGGCATTTGGCTTCTTTTAAGAAGACAGCCAATGATCGCAACAACGCATGTCGCGATATTGCTGAGCGCTTTATTTTTTAGCCTTGTTGTCCTTGGAAAACTTTCCTACAAGCCGATATGGTTCTTGCTGCTGATCGCAGGTGTTGTTGTCCAGCCTGTAGAGGTCTTTTGGAAGCTCCATGAGGCTTTAGAGCATATGGATGTTAACAAGGATAGGATCATTCAAAATTGTTCTTATCCGTCGACAAGTCCCATGTTTTCATTTACTCGTCCTGAGCTTGTGGAGGATTTTGATGTTTATGATGCGCATCGCGCATATATCCAAATGAAAGACGCGTCCGGATTTCCTCTGACAGCGGCAGGATACCCTCCGAAATGGTCTTATGATCTTAAGAAGCATTTTCCTTTGCATACCGTAAGTCAATATACAAAATATAAGTTTCATCTTTATGATCATATTCGTTTTGTGAGCGATGATTCATTTTATTTTCAACAGGCAAGCAAATTTCCCAGCCTGACCAATCTTGCTTTTATTTCCGCAGAAAGCAATAATAGCGAAGAAGGCTTACGAAAACTATCCTTGAGCTCGGACACATCATTAAAGAGGGACCTCACAGCTGCCATCACAGGGCCTTCAGAGCAATTTGACATACTTTCTTTTAGTGTTAATACGATCAAAATACGGACACATTTTCTTCAACATAAGTTTTTGGTCTATACAGATAGTTTTCAGCCTGGATGGAGGGCAAGCGTTAACGGCAAGGCAGTCGCTCTTTATAGGGCTAATTTAGCTTTTAAAGGGATCTTTCTGCCTGCTGGTGAAAATGTGGTGATTTTCGATTACAAGCCTTTTGGAGGGCAAGCTTTCTATTTTTTCATTCTTAGTATGCATGTGGGTTTCCTATGCTATCTTATATTTCTTTTAGTCCACCGAAACAAGGAGACAGCACCGTGAAACATTTCTGCCATCGGTGGATTGTTATGTATTTGCTGGTTTTAATGATTTTCTTTGTTTTCTTCAGAGAAGAGCCAGTGGTGGCCAAGCTTTCTTCCATTGCATATAAAAAGCGCTTAGAAGCAGAAATCGTTCATAAAATTAACGAGAACCAAGATTTTACTGCATATGAATTAAGGTGGTGCATTCAGTATTATCAAGAGCTTATAGATACCTTAGGCCCATTCGATCATGCGTATGCTAACCAAGGATTTTGTTACTATTATTTAGGTGATCTTGATCGAGCGATCGCTATGTATGATAAAGCAATTACTATTAATCCGAATCAGTATTCTTATTATTGGGATCAGGGCATGATCTATAGTCAGAAAAAGGAATTTGAAAAAGCGATTTTTTTATTACAGAAAGCCATAGATGTTTTACCAAAGACAGTGGGCATGTATGCAGGTTTTCTTCGGAATGATGATTTCCGGGAGGCCATGGGTCCGCAGATCGTTCTTGAGGACTTTATGTCCTTTTTAACCCGCACCAGGGAAGATGAATATCTCGCGTATGAAGAGCTTGCCAACATCTTTCTTTCCTTAGGCAGAGAAGCGGTAGCTCAACAGATGCATAGAGCTGCCCAGGGGATCTTGACTAAAAAAGAAGACAACAAACTTTCTTTAGCTGAACTTTATGATCAGGGATTTCTTTTCAGAAGACAGGACCAGAGAAAGCATTTGCATTTTCACGTGCTATGTTTTCAGAAATTTTTTGTAAATTTACAGGCTTCAGCAAAAAGAAAGTGATGGCATGATCAGCTTGATCTTTTATCTTAAAAAAATAGCGTTAAGGGGAATCTCATACAAAGGAGGGTATTATGAAGGCAAAACCTGTTGAGACGATCACAGTCCTTCTGCAGGGCTGTGGAATTATGCTTTTACTGGCAGCAGCTTTTGATGTCTTGCCAGCATCGGACAATCAAGTCATTTTTATTGCGCTAGCTTTCTTTATTGTTTCCAGCATGGTTAAAAGGACCGCAGCTGGCGGAAGCTGCTGTTGCAAGTAGTCATATGACATTCTATCAATTACAGGAATTTATGAAAAGCGTTCCTTTTGGAATGCTGGCGACGTCTGATGGCAAGCGCGTCGGTGTCCGTCCTGTGCGCGCTCTTTATTGGGCTGGCAAAGAGCTTTGGTGCGGTATTGAAGAAGGACAAGAAAAGATCGACCACCTTAAAAAAGTCCCGTACGCGGAGTATTGTTTTGCAGCACCCGACGGAGCGCATGTGCGAATCGCGGGGCCGTGTATGTTAAGCACATCGCTTAAGGATAAAGCAAGACTATGGAGCAATGTCCTGTCCTTGCATAAGTTTTATGAGACTCCTAGTGATCCCATGCTGGTTGTTTTGCGTATGAAGCCTAAGAATGTGCGTGTTTTTCATCACGCGACTTACGATTATAGAGCGATCAAGATCTGAGACTGTTGTAGAAACAGTTTAGAAACATCAAGGAGCCTGCCAAAAAATATTTACTTTGGCAGGCTTTTGGTTATAATTGTCATTTGAAAATCGCTGGTTTTTATATGGCTTTTCTGAAAAGGAGGTTTTATGTTCTCGTTACAGTTTCGCTTGTGGTTGATGATGACGATCTTGTTCGGCATTATCTATGCGGCTGTTGTTGTGGTAGGTCAGTTCATGGGCCTCAGCAATTTTTATTTTTATCTTGGCATATCGATCGCCCTAATGTTCTTTCAGTATCTGATCGGGCCTAAGATCGTTGAATGGTCCATGGGCGTCAAATATGTTACCCGTGAACAAAATCCTAAGTTGTATCAAATGGTCGAGGATCAAGCCTCTCGTGCCGGTATCCCTATGCCCAAAGTTGGGATCTCCCAGATGGCTATTCCTAACGCATTTGCCTTTGGCCGCGGGATCTCCGATGGCAGGGTATGTGTAACGAAAGGGATCGTGAGCCTCCTCAACGATCAGGAACTTAGAGCTGTTATTGGGCATGAAATCTCTCATTTACGCAATCGGGATGTTCTGACCATCACCCTTCTTTCCATTATTCCGATGATCCTTTATCGGATCGCTTGGCAATTTCTTTTTTTCGGCAATCGCCGAAGTTCCCGTGATGGCGCAAATACAGCATTGATCGGATTGGCAGCGTTCCTTTTTTATTTCTTGACCAATCTTCTCGTTCTGTACGCCTCAAGGATCCGCGAGTATTTTGCTGACAAAGGGTCTGTAGAGCTTGGGAACCGTCCGGAGAGCTTGGCTTCCGCGCTCTATAAGCTTGTCTATGGTTCTGCGCGTATGCCTCGTGAAGCTGTGCAGGAAGCTGAAGGGATGAAGGCATTTTTTGTCAATGACCCTTCAAATGCGCGAAACGAGATCAAAGAATTAAGCCAGATAGATTATGATCGCAATGGATCAATTGATGCTGGGGAGTTAGCGCTTTTGCGTAACGCGCATCCCCGTCTTAGTTCTTCCGAGAAAATGATGGAACTTTTAAGCACGCATCCGAACATGTTGAAACGTATTAAGCATTTGTCGTCATTGAGCTAGAAAAAGAGAGGATAGGGGTTTTGGGGCGCATCCTTTTAAAAAGGATGCGCCCATTTTTAACAATAATAAAACGCTTCTTGACATACCATACATCTGTGTGGTAAATTATTTTTATGATCAAAGAACTTACAGAAAAACAAAAGAACGTTCTTCAATTCATTTTTAATAAGATCAAAAATGATAAGCTTCCTCCAACGATTCGTGAGATCGCGGAGGAGTTTGGCTTTTCATCCACCGGAACTGTCCGTGATTATCTCAGAGCGCTTGTGGATAAAGGCTACATCAAGATCAATGAGGGCAAGGCACGCGCCATTGAGCTTGTTAAGGATGCTTTTCGGATCCCTGTCTTAGGAGCTGTTGCTGCCGGAAGTCCGACATTGGCCGTGGAAGATATTGAAGGATATGTTGACCTCAACGATCTTTTCTTTTCTGATGCGGATATTTTTGCCTTGCGCGTCAAAGGTGACAGCATGATCGAAGCCGGGATCATGCCAGATGACCTGGTCCTCGTCCGCCGTCAGCAAGCTGCCGAGATCGGTGATGTGGTCGTGGCCTTGATCGGTGATGAAGCCACGGTCAAGCATCTTGTCAGAGAAGGGAAGAATTTTTATCTTCATCCTGCCAATAGCGCTTATCAGCCCATTCCCGTCAATGAAGATGTCAGCCTGATCGGCAAGGTTATAACGAGCATCCGTAGATATTCCTGATCTTTTTGTTAGGAACCGACCTTCATTTCGCATCCCTTTAATTGACACCCCTATTCTTTTTCTATATAATAAGCTACTTAATATTAATATAAATAGGAGTTAATCGTGGAAATCGAAGAAATTAAGAAGATCCGAGAAGAAAAAGCACGTCTTTTGGCATCCAAAGGTTTTAATCCCTATGGAGGGAAGTTTGTTACAACAGCGACCATCGCGCAGTCCCTGGAAGCTTTTGAAGAGGAAAAAGATGTTGTCTTGGCTGGCCGTATTATGGCCAATCGCGCTCATGGCAAGGTGATCTTTCTAGACCTGATGGACCAAAATGCCAAGATCCAGCTTTTTGTCAAATTGGACAATGTTGGCGAGGACCTTTTTCATCTAGTCCAGCATCAAGTGGATATTGGCGATATCGCTGGAGTTAAAGGCAAACTGTTTAGGACAAAGACAGGGCAAGAAAGTGTCCGCGTGCTTGAGTTCTCCATTCTTTCAAAATCTTTGATGTGTCTTCCTGAGAAATGGCATGGACTCAAGGATGTTGAGATCCGCTATCGTCAGCGCTATGTCGATCTTTTGGCGAACAAAGATGTTCGAGACGTGTTCGTTAAGCGCAGTAAGATCGTTAGTTTTATTCGCTCTTTCCTGGACGCGCGCGGCTTTCTGGAAGTTGAAACTCCCATGCTGCAGCCTATGGCTGGCGGGGCGAGAGGACGGCCATTTAAAAGTCTTCACAATGCTTATGATATGGAAGTCTTTTTACGTATCGCTCCTGAGCTGTATCTCAAGCGTCTTTTGGTCGGCGGATTAGAGAGAGTGTACGAGCTTAATCGTAATTTCCGTAATGAAGGTATATCGACACGTCACAACCCAGAATTTACCATGCTGGAAGTCTATCAGGCTTACGCGGATTTTAACGATATGATGAAATTGACCGAGGACATGGTCAGCTCCGCGGTCCAAACGATGACCGGAGGATACAAGATCATTTATCAAGGCAAGGAGATCGATTTTACGCCCCCTTGGAAAAGAAGGTCATTCGCGGAGCTTGTTAAAGATAAATTTGATATTGATCCTGGCGACGATGCTAAAACAATGCTGGCTAAGGTGAAGGCGAGAAAAAAGGTTGCCGCCGATGAGACATTGACGCGCTCTGGCATCATGAAGCTCGTTGAAGACTTTTTGGATGAAGACGCGACAAACAACCCTTTATTCCTTATCGATTATTTTACTTTTCTTTCACCCTTGGCCAAGGCCAAGCCGGATAACCCGCTTTTAGCGCAACGATTTGAGTGTTTTATCGCCGGCATGGAAGTTGGTAACGCGTATTCAGAGCTTAATGATCCTGTCGAGCAGCGCGCGCGTTTAACAGAAGACCTTAAGGATGACACGGAAACAGGATTGCGAACTATTGACGAAGATTTTGTCCACGCGCTGGAATATGGCATGCCCCCAGCGGGCGGATTAGGCATCGGGATCGACCGCCTTGTCATGATCTTGACAGATGCCCCTTCGATCCGTGATGTTATTTTATTTCCTTTGCTCAAGCCGCATACAAAAAAAGAAGAAGAATTGACATGACCTACGAGGGATGGATCGGGATCCGGTATCTTTTTGCCAAAAAAGAACCTTTTTTAGCCGTGATCAATTTTATCGCTGTCGCGGGTGTCGCGATCGGTGTCGCGGCGCTTATTATCGTCATTGCGGTCATGACAGGATTTGACAGTGATCTGCGGGATAAGATCATAGGCACCAACGCGCATATCGTTGTTGAAAAAGAAGTAGGCGTTGGGAATATTGCCCAAACCCAGAAAGAGCTTCTTAGCATACCAGGCGTGAAAGCAACGACGCCGTATGTGCAAGGCCCTCTTTTCTTGGAGTATGCCGGTCAATCAATGAGCGTTATGGGCCGTGGTATTGACCCAGCCACAGAAGCAACGGTCACAAAAGCCAGGGAGTATCTGCGGGAGGGTCGGCTGGAGGCATTGAATGAGCGCGGCGCTATCATTGGCCGAGAACTGGCGATTTATCTCGGGAAAGAGGTGGGGGATCAGATCACCTTGATCGCTCCGGCTTTAGGACTGGCTGGTGGTGGATGGCGACATGAACTTACCATTGTCGGTGTTTTTAGTTCAGGCATGTACGATTATGATATGAACCTTGTTTTGATCAGCCTTACCAAGGCCCAAGAGATCTATCGGATGCCTGCTGGAACCGTATCCGGTATCGCTGTTAAGCTTGATGACGTGTATCAAGCGCCGCATGTAAAGAAAATGATCTATAAGACGCTGGGATATAGTTTTCTGGTCAAAACGTGGATCGATATGAATAAGAACTTTTTTGCGGCACTAAAACTTGAGAAGTTCGCGATGTTCGTTATCCTGACCTTGATCGTTCTTGTGGCGTCGTTCAATATCGTCAGCACGCTGATCGTCACGGTCACAACAAAGATCAAGGATATCGGCACATTGAAGGCCGTTGGCGTTCCACGCAAGGCGATCGAGCGCATTTTTGTTTTTAAAGGGTTATCCATTGGCTTTATGGGAACGTTTTGGGGTTGCGTAGGCGGCATCAGCTTAAGCCTAGCGCTGAAAGAATATCAATTTATTAAATTGCCTCCGGATATTTATTATCTAGATAAGCTTCCGGTTGTCCTAGAATTAAACGATCTTCTGATGATCGCGGGAGCGGCCATGATGATCACGTATCTTGCGACGATCTATCCGGCGAAGATGGCAGGACGACTTGAGCCTGTGGAAGCGCTTCGGTACGAATGATGTTAAGAGCTGAGAATATCCATAAAGTTTATATTGAGACCGGAGCTCCTTTAGCGGTCTTAAAAGGTGTCGATTTCTCTATGCAACCGGGAGAATTCGTGAGCTTAACTGGCCCATCTGGAGCTGGAAAATCGACGCTGTTGCATATTCTTGGAGGATTGGATTTTCCAACTCAAGGAAAAGTTTTTATCGACGGTGAAGAAGTACAGCGCTTGAATGATCGTAAACGTTCTGCGTTGCGCAACACAAAGATCGGGTTTGTTTTTCAATTTTATCATTTATTGCCTGAGTTCAACGCGATCGAGAATGTGATGCTGCCCGCTTTTATCAGGGATGGGATGTCGCAGCGGCCTATGATCGAACAAAAGGCCGCGTCTTTACTAAGGCAAATGGGTATGCAACACAGGCTTTCGCATAAACCCAAACAGCTTTCGGGCGGGGAGCAGCAGCGGGTCGCTATCGCGCGTGCCCTCATGAACAGCCCAAAGATCATTTTGTGTGATGAACCAACAGGCAATCTAGATTCGCAGTCAGGAGAGAGTATCATCGCGCTGTTGCGTAAGTTGAATCAGGAGCAAGGCCAGGCCGTCGTGATCGTGACGCACGACCTTGCGATCGCGCAACAAGCACAGAGATGTGTCCATATTCAAGATGGAAAAATTACCAACTCAAACTAACAAAGGGGCGGCTTATGAAGATCTATCTTAATGGAAAATTTGTGGAGAAGAAAGATGCCAAGGTTTCCGTTTTTGATCACGGATTTCTTTATGGGGATGGAGTCTTTGAGGGGATCAGGTCTTATAAGCGTAATGTTTTTAAGCTGCAAGAACATATTCAAAGGCTTTATGAATCAGCGCACACATTGATGCTAAAAATACCTTTAACTCAAGCCCAAATGATCGATGCGGTCGTGAGGACATTGAAGAGCAATCATTTGTCAGATGCCTACATCAGGGTTATTGTCAGCCGCGGAGAAGGGGATTTAGGCTTAGATCCTCGCAAATGCCAGGGCACAGCGACCGTTATCGTGATCACGGATAAGATCACGCTTTATCCTCAAGAACTTTATCAAAAAGGGATGGCGATTATCACGGTTCCGACCGTGCGCAACCTTAATGAGGCCGTTAATCCTCAGCTGAAGTCCTTGAATTATTTGAACAACATTTTGGCAAAGATTGAAGCCACGAATTCTGGCTGCATGGAAGCCTTGATGATGGACGCGCAGGGATTTGTCGCGGAGTGTACCGGGGACAATGTTTTCATTGTTCGTCGAGGTGAGCTCTTGACGCCTCCCAATGCTCGTCTGCGGGGGATCACGCGCGATGCGGTCATGGAATTAGCGAAAAAACAAAAAATAATGGTCAGCGAGAAGTTGATGACACGTCATGAGATCTTTGTCGCGGAAGAATGTTTTTTGACAGGGACAGCCGCTGAGATCATTCCGATCGTCAAGGTTGACGGGCGTGTGATTGGCGATGGTGTTCCAGGACCCATTACATTAAAGCTTATCAAAGCTTTTCATACGATCACGTCCAAAGACGGTGTGAAATATTAACGAAGCGATCATCATCGCAAGGAGTATTTTATGATCTGTGATGTTTGTAAAAAAAAGAAAGCCACTGTGCATTTGACCGAGATCGTGGATGGCAAAATGGCAGAGATGCATATCTGCGAGGATTGCGCTAAAGAGCGTAGCGTTCAGATGGAGCAGCAGTTTGGCCTTGCGGACCTTTTGGCAGGGCTCTCTGATTTTGGCAAGCAAATCAAGACAGAAGAAAAAAGCAAGCTGCAGTGCCCGAATTGCGCGTTGGGCTATGAGGATTTTCGTAAATTCGGACGTTTGGGTTGCAGTGAGTGCTATAACGCTTTTCGTGCGCATTTATCATCACTGCTAAAAAAGATCCACGGGTCCGGCCAGCATTTAGGCAAAAAACCTATTGGTCGTCCGGCTCCTTTGCCTGCAGCGCCATCCTTAAAAGCAGCGGCTGTCAAGACCACTGTTGTGAAGGAAGAAGGACTTCAAGAGCTAAAAACGAAACTACAACACGCTGTTTTATCTGAGAATTTTGAGCAGGCAGCTATCCTTAGGGACAAGATCCGCATTCTTGAGAAAAAAGAAAAGGAAAAACAACTATGAAGATCGATGATCTGATCACGCATACCGGAGAGTGGCTAAAAGGAGCGGGTCCTCAATCACATATTGTCATGTCATCAAGGATCCGCCTGGCTCGAAACGTTGAAAAGATACCTTTTCCAGCCCGCGCTAATAAAAAAGATCTAGCAGAGATCGTAAGGATCGCAAAGGCTGCCTTTGATTCTTCGGAATATTTCAAAAATGCGATGCTCTTGAAGATCAATGAGCTTGATGCCTTGGACCAGCAGTTCTTTATCGAGAGGCATTTGATGAGCCACGATCATGCCGCGACCAGCGAAGGAAGAGCGATCCTCATCTCCAAAGAAGAGATCCTTTCCATCATGATCAACGAAGAAGATCACCTGAGGATCCAGGTCATGCAGTCAGGGTTTGACCTTCGGGAGACATGGAAGATCATCAACATGATCGATGATATCTTGTCTGCGAAGATCCCTTACGCTTATGATGCGAATTGGGGATATTTAACGGCATGTCCGACGAACACCGGAACAGGTATTCGAGGCTCTGTCATGCTGCATTTGCCGGCATTGGTGATGACTAAGCAGATCAACAAAGTTCTGGAGGCCATTGCGAAATTAAGCTTCACATCCCGCGGTTTTTATGGGGAAGGAACGCAAGCGACAGGGAATTTCTTTCAGATCTCCAATCAGGTCTCTTTAGGCCACAGCGAAGAAGATATTTTGCAGAATATTAACGGTCTGGTGCGCCAGATCGTTGAGCAGGAAGAGCAGGCACGGCAGGCCTTGCTTGTCCAAAACCGTTCTGTTCTGGAGGATAAGATCAGCCGTTCGTACGGCATTTTAAAGAGCGCTCATATCATTTCTAGTCAAGAAACAGTTGATCTGCTTTCGATGGTGCGTCTAGGGATTGATGTCGGCGTGATCAAGCATGTTAGTAAGCAGACGGTGAACGAGTTGTTCATTATGATCCAGCCGGCTCATCTGCAGAAGATCGAAGGCAAGAAGCTTGACCCGCTGGAGAGGGATGTTAAGCGCGCAAGCGTTATTCGTGAGAAACTAAAAGCATAAGAGATACGTAACAATTAATTTTAGGAGGTTGTATGTTTAACCGGTTTACAGAGCGGGCCCGTAAAGTGATCGTTCTAGCCAAAGAAGAGGCTAAGCGATTTAATCATGATTATATCGGCACGGAACATCTTTTGCTTGGGCTCATTCGCGAGGGAGAGGGTGTTGCCGCGGCTGTTTTGCAAAAACTTGGACTTGATCTGGAATCCATCCGCATCGAGATCGAAAAGGTTGTCCAGCCCGGTCCGCAGACGCAGGTCATGGGAGATATTCCGTTCACGCCACGCAGCAAGAAAGCGCTGGAATTAGCTGCGGAGGAAGCTCGCGCCTTAGGTCATAATTATATCGGCACGGAACATCTTTTGCTTGGGCTTATTCGTGAAGGTGAGGGGGTTGCTTATCGCGTATTTTTGAATATGGGTGTTGACCTAGAGCGTGTGCGCAACGAGGTCATGGAGCTTTTGGGTTCGGGGATCCCCGGATTTGGTACTCAGGAAACTGCTAAGAAAGGAAAAACTCCAGCAATCGATGCTTATGGCCGTAATTTGAATAAGTTGGCGCGGGAAGGAAAGCTTGACCCTGTGATCGGACGCAAGGGTGAGATCGAACGTATTGTGCAGATATTGACCCGCCGCACAAAGAATAATCCTGTCCTTATTGGTGAAGCAGGTGTCGGAAAAACGGCTATCGTCGAGGGATTGGCACAGTTAGTTGTTAATGGGGAGGTGCCAGAGAACCTTCGCGATAAGAACATCATTATTTTAGATCTGGCTATGATGATCGCTGGGACAAAGTATCGCGGCCAATTCGAGGAGCGTATCAAGGCGATCATGGATGAGATCAAGCGTTCCAAGAAGATCGTTTTGTTCATTGATGAGATCCATACGTTAGTCGGTGCGGGGGCCGCCGAAGGGGCGATCGATGCGGCGAATATTCTCAAGCCAGCTTTGGCGCGCGGAGAGATCCAATGCATTGGCGCGACAACGATCGATGAATATCGTAAGAATATTGAAAAAGATGCCGCTCTTGAACGGCGTTTTCAAACGATCATGGTCGAGCCTCCATCAGTGGAAGAAACGATCCAGATCCTGCAAGGCTTGCGCGATAAATACGAGGCTCATCATCGCGTAAAATATTCGGACGAAGCCCTAGAGGCTTCAGCGAAACTAACGGATCGTTACGTGACGGGCCGCTTTTTGCCAGATAAAGCTGTTGATATTCTTGATGAAGCGGGTGCGCGCGCAAGTTTAAGCGTTATGGTTGTTCCTCCAGAGATCAAAGAAATGGAAGAAAAGATCGAGGAGCTTCGAGAAGAAAAAGAAACGTATATAAAGAGCCAGGATTTTGAAAAAGCAGCTCAAATGCGCGATAAAGAGCGTGAAGCACGCGAACAGTTAGAGGCCAAAAGACGCGAATGGTTGCAAAAGCGCGATTCGCTTATTCCAACGATCACCGACGAAGATGTCGCGCGCGTTATCTCGCAGTGGACCAAGATCCCCTTAATTCGTCTTGAGCAGAAGGAAAGCGAAAAGCTTCTTAAGCTTGAAGAAAATTTATCTCAGTCGGTCATTGGCCAGGCAGAGGCGATCAGTGCGATCGCCCGCGCGGTACGTCGTTCTCGCGCCGGGATCAAAAATCCATTACGGCCTATCGGTTCTTTTATGTTTTTGGGGCCAACGGGTGTTGGCAAGACCCTGTTAGCTAGGGTTTTGTCTGAGTTCATGTTCGGCGATGAGAATGCCATCATTCAGATCGATATGTCTGAGTATATGGATAAATTTAATGTTTCGCGCTTAGTGGGCGCTCCTCCAGGATACGTAGGCTACGAAGAGGGAGGCCAGCTGACAGAAAAAGTACGTCGGCGACCTTATGCGGTTGTTTTGCTAGATGAGATCGAGAAGGCCCATCAGGATGTTTTTAATCTTCTGCTACAGGTCTTAGAGGATGGACGATTAACGGATAGCTTAGGCCGTCGCGTGGATTTTCGCAATACGATCGTGATCATGACATCCAACGTAGGAGCGGAGATCTTGCGCCAGAAAGGCTCTTTAGGGTTTGCATCTCAAGATAAAGAAGTTACGTATCAGGATATGAAGCAGCGGTTGTTGGATGAGATCAAAAAGACCTTTAAGCCTGAGTTCTTGAATCGTTTGGATGATATCATCGTTTTTCAATCTTTGACGAAAGAAAACTTAGAGCATATCGTGAACTTGGAGATCCGAGAGGTAACAGAACGTCTCAAAGATAAAAATATTACCATCAATCTTACGCCAGAGGCTGTAGAGTTCTTTATCGAAAGAGGGTTTGACCCTACGTTTGGGGCCAGGCCACTTAAGAGAACCATCCAGCGATTCTTAGAGGATCCCTTGGCGGAGGAAATTATTGGAGGCAGGTTCGTCGAAGGAAGCAGTATCATTGTGAAGCGCGATAAAAACAAGGATATCTTGTTTTTTGAATAATGACAGCCCTTCGATCGTTATTCTTAGCGGTGGTTTTTAGCTTTATAACAGTTTCTGCCGTCCTTGCTCAAAATATCTGCACATTTCAAGGATTGTGGGATGTTTCAAGGCGAAGCGTGCAGGCGGACTGCTCTTTTTCTAATAACGGGAAAATAAGCTTTTCAGCAGAGGTGCGCGATGATCAGTCTATTCAGTTTCGGCTTTCTGCAAAAAGTTTGCAGGCGCTGATCTTTCACATTGCAGCTGAGGCGTCAGGATCAATAAGGGTTGTTGAGCCTTCGGACGGTGTATCTTTTGTCGAGGTAATGTTATCTCAAGAAGAAGATCAGGTTCCGGCGTTATCCCATAAGGGTATTCAGGGTAAACTCGACATCGTGGATGACAAGATCTTTGTACGGCAGCTACGTGGCGCTGGGATCCAGTGCCAGGGCCAGGTTTCTTTTTTGCCGCCTTATGATATGGACCTGACTTTTTTAGCCAAAGACATGTTATTAAGCGATCTGTTCGCTTGGCTCAACCAGGCCCAGGAAAGCGTGATGGGAGACGTAAGCGGTCAAATACGCGTTACAGGATTTATTGAAAGATTGCTTATTAAGGGGCGGCTTGCCTCTTCAGGTCAGATAGGAAATTTTCGTTATGACGAGATCACCACCGGGATAGAAGGTGTTTATCCTATGGTGCGCTTGATCGACGCAAGCGTTACTGAAACCAACGGTGTTAGTTTCTTTTTAGAAGGACAAATTGATCTTTCCAAGGATTTTAAGGATTTTGCTCAGCAGCTAGCCAAAATGAAGATGTTGCCTTTGATCCGACAGACGAATGTCGATCGTGAATGGACGATCCGTAAAGGATCTGGAGGCAAGGACGCGGGCGAGACAGAGTTCAAGTATCGATTACGGCGTGAACGGGAAAATGCGGGCGCTGAAGAAACGGGGATGTTAACGATCCAGCGTAGTATTAAGTTTTGATTCTTCCAAAGGAAACCCCACGGTCGCTAACGCTTCCTGGGATAAATTCGCACAGTGATTTATGATCACTGTGTTCCATAAATCACGTGCTCATTTATGAAAATAAAAACAGTCTTTATATGTCAAGAGTGTGGGACGCAATCCTCCGGATGGCTTGGTCGTTGCCCAGGATGTCAGAACTGGAATACGTTCGTTGAAGAAAGCTTGCAACCGATGGAAGGCACAGCGCGACCTTCCCTTACTTGCAAAGAGGAGCCGATGCTTCTTAATGATGTTGTCAGCCATGGTGAAAATCGGTTCTGTACAGGAAATGATGAGCTTGATCGTGTTTTAGGCGGTGGGATCGTTCCTGCCTCTGTCATTTTGCTTGGCGGGGATCCAGGGATCGGCAAGTCTACCTTGGCTTTGCAGGCAGGATGCCTGTTATCGCATAAAGGACATAAAATTTTCTATATTAGCGGGGAAGAATCCGTGAAGCAGGCGAAAATGCGCGCGGATCGTCTTTTAGAAAAAGACAGCAGTAAGCTTTATATCGTTAATCAGATCGATCTGGATGTGATCTTTCAGCATATTGAGAAGCTAAAACCGGATGTTGTTATTTTGGATTCGATCCAGGTTGTCTTTCAGAAAAATATTTCTTCTTCTCCCGGTAGCGTGAGCCAGGTCCGGGAATGTGCTTCGTTATTGACACAGTTCGCCAAAACAAGAGGTGTTGCCGTTATTATGATTGGTCATGTGACAAAGGAAGGAATGCTGGCTGGGCCTCGCGTTTTAGAACATTTGGTGGATACGGTGCTATATTTTGAGGGCGAGCGCTATTCGATGTATCGCGTATTGAGAGCCACAAAGAATCGTTTTGGATCAACGAACGAGATCGGTGTGTTTGAGATGACAGCTGAAGGATTGCGACAGGTCAAGAATCCTTCTGAGATCTTTTTGTCAGAGCGTCTTCATGATGCTTCAGGGTCAGTCATTGTTCCCATACTGGAAGGGACGCGGCCATTTTTGGTTGAGATCCAAGGGTTGGTAAGCCGGGCGAGTTTCGGCGTAACGCGGCAAAAGGCTCAAGGTTTTGACGCGAATCGCCTTTCTCTCTTAGCCGCTGTGCTTGAGAAGAAAATAGGGCTGTCATTGCAGGATAAAGATATTTTTCTGAACGTTGTCGGCGGCGTGAAGGTTGTGGATCCAGCCGCAGACCTGGCGGTGACATTAGCCATTGCTACAGCCCTTCTTGACAGAAAGATGCCTCATGATGTTGTTGTCTTAGGGGAAGTCGGATTATCATCGGAAGTGCGTAGCATCAGTCATGTTTTAACGCGTATCAACGAAGCTCAAAAATTAGGTTTTCAGCGCTGCATCCTGCCTAAGAATAATTTAAAGGCGAAGGAGATCAGGAAAGAAAAGATCGAGTGTGTCGGTGTTGAGACCGTTAAGCAGGCTTTGGATATTTTATAAAATCATAAAGGAGAAGTTATGACATTATTCATCATTCGCGTTTTCTTTCTTATTGTCAGCATGACCGTTGGTCATCAGATAGGTGATATCTCAGGTTTTGGCACTATAGGCCTAGCCGGCGGAGGGATCTTTGGCCTCTTGCTGATCTTCCTTGAAACAAAGATGTACCGTGTTTCTTTGAGGGGTTTGTCCAGCATGGTTTTTGGTTTATTGCTGGGCATGGTCATCGCTAAGTTGATCACGGATATCTTGGCTTTGTTACCTTTGGGAGATTACCATATCTCTTTGTTCCGTGTTATTTTAATGATCATCTTCTGTTATCTGGGGGTCACGATGGCCTTGCGTGGCAAGGATGATTTCAATCTCATTATTCCTTATGTAAGGTTTCGAAAGGAGAATTTTTTTGAAAACGTCGTTATTTTAGATACGAGCGCGATCGTTGATGGACGTATTTCTGATATTTGCAAGACGGATTTTTTTCAGGCGAGGCTCGTTGTCCCGCGCTTTGTTCTTAAAGAACTTCAAACTCTGGCGGATTCCAAGGATGCCATAAAACGTGAGCGTGGCCGTCGGGGGATGGAGATCCTGCGCAACATGCAAAAAGATTCCGCGATCGACATCAAGGTCCATGAAGACGATTTTCCAGATATTCAGGATGTTGATGATAAGTTGTTGCATCTGGCCAAACGCATTGAAGCAAAGATCTGCACGACAGACTTTAACCTCAACCGCAATGCCGGTATCCAGGGGATAAAGATCTTGAATATCAATGAGCTTGTTAACGCGGTTAAGCCTGTTGTTTTTCCAGGTGATCGTATCACGGTAAAGTTGGTCAAAGAAGGTACGGAGCATCAGCAAGCCGTTGGTTATTTGGATGATGGGACGATGATCGTTGTGGCTGATGCGCGGCATTTGATCGGCCATGATGTATCAGTCGAGATCACATCGGCGATCCAGACACAGGCAGGCCGCATGATCTTTGGAAAAGTGCGCACATGAAGGTCCAAGCTATCATTGCCGCCGCGGGGGCAGGCACAAGATTAAAAAGCAAGGTTCCTAAGCCGTTGTTGGCGATCAAGGGGCAGCCGATATTATTTTATAGCTTAAAAGTTTTTGCTCAATGTTCTTTGATCGACAGCGTCATCGTTGTTGTCCCTTCTGCAGGCCGCACGGTCTTTGAGAAGGCCATAAAGAAGTCTGGCATACACAAGAAAGTGATGTGTGTGGCAGGCGGAGCAAGGCGCTGTGACTCTATCCGTAATGGATTGCGACGATTAGATGCCGACACAAAACTTGTTGTTGTTCATGATGGAGCTCGGCCTTTTATTACGCATGATCTGTTAAGGCGTTGTATTCGTGCTGGAAGAAAAGACAAGGCTGTTGTGGCCGCTGTTCCTGTCACGTCTACGATCAAGCGAGTATGCACTAAAACCGGCGTCGTTTGGGCTACGCTTAATCGTGAAGATCTTTGGGAGATCCAGACGCCCCAAGTTTTTGACCGCAAGATCATTGATCGGGCTTACAGCGCGCTTTCGTCCATTACTCCAACCGATGACGCTCAGCTAGTCGAACAGGCAGGCTCTCAGGTGAAGATCGTTCTCTCAAGCTATGACAATATCAAGATCACTGCGCCAGAAGACGTAGCTTTTGCGGAGTATCTTTTATCAAGGAGAAAAGTATGCAGCGGATCGGCTTAGGATATGACCTGCATCGCCTGGTGGATGGGCGAAGACTTGTTTTAGGCGGATTAGAGATCCCGTTTAAGAAAGGCCTCTTGGGTCATTCGGATGCGGATGTTCTAACGCACGCGATCTGCGACGCTTTGTTAGGCGCTGCGGGTCAGGGTGACATCGGTGAGCATTTTCCAGATACAGACCCTGCCTACAAGGACGCGAACAGCATCTTTTTGCTTCAGAAAGTTCACGGACTTATTCGTCAAAAAGGGTACAAGATCGTTAATATTGATACAGTGATCATCGCGGAAGAGCCGAACCTAAAACCTTTTAAGCCTAAAATTCGTTCATGTCTGGCACAAGCTTTGTCTTTATCAGAGGATGTGATCAGCGTGAAGGCAAAAACACAAGAAGGGTTGGGTTTTGGGCCTAATGCCGAAGAGGCTATCGCTGTGTATGCTGTTGTTCTGCTTTCAATATAGGTCGTTTGATCATATGTATGATTAATGGAGGGAAAGATCATGACATTATTATTGCTTAATTTTATCCTACTTGTTTTATTGTGGTATTTCTTTGTTTCTACGATGTTCGTCCAGGAGATCAGGTCCGCGCGCGATAAGGACCCTGCTGCTAAGGAGAATTTTCAGATCATTTTCTTGTACGCAGGGTTGCACGCGATCATTGCGTATCGTTTAGCGCATTTTTTATGGAAACACAAGATGCCATTTTTTCCGCGCTTGATCTCTCAGACAGCTCGTTTTTTTACAGGGATAGAGATCCATCCTGGAGCAAAGATCGACCGTGGTCTTTTCATTGATCATGGTATGGGTGTCGTCATTGGAGAAACAGCGATTATCGGAAAGAATGTGACGCTGTTCCAGGGAGTCACGCTCGGAGGAACCGGCAAAGAGGTTGGCAAACGACATCCGACCTTAGGCGACAACATTGTTGTTGGAGCGGGCGCGAAAGTGCTGGGAAACATAACGATTGGCAGCAATTCATATATTGGCGCGAACGCTGTCGTCATCAAGGACGTTCCTCCCAACACGACGGTGGTGGGGGTTCCTGGCCATGTGACCAAGCAAGATGGAAAGCGCATGGATCGGATGATGGATCACGCGCAGATCTTGGATCCTATTGTCCAGGAGTTAGAAGAACTCAAGCAACGTTTAGCCAGCTTGGAAGAAAAGAAAAAATAATGTATGCATATCCAAATTCATAATTCGCTTTCTAATAAAAAAGAGATCCTTGTTCCAATTCAAGACAAGCGGGTGAGCATGTATGCGTGCGGCGTGACAGTGTATGATAGATGTCATATTGGCCATGCCCGCAGTCTCTATATCTTTGATGTTATCCGCCGCTATTTGATGTTCCGCGGATATAATGTTCGTTTTATCCGTAATATCACGGATATTGACGATAAGATCATCAACCGCGCGCAAGAACTGAAGAAAGATTGGAGGATCGTTGTTGATGACAACATACAAGCGTATCGAGAAGATTTGCGTGCTTTAGGCATCCTGGATGCCGATGCAGAGCCGCGAGCGACAGAGAACATCCCTGAGATGATCAAGCATATCGAGGGGTTGATCGAGAAGGGTTTCGCGTATCCTCAAGATGGCGATGTGTATTTTAGCGTACGGCAATTTAAAGATTATGGCAAGCTTTCAGGGCAAAGCATCGAGAAGATGCAGGAAGCGGTACGTATTGAAAAAGACGACAAGAAAAAGGATCCTCTTGATTTCGCCCTTTGGAAAAGGTCTAAAGAGGGCGAGCCTTTTTGGGAAAGCCCATGGGGAAAAGGGCGTCCGGGTTGGCATATCGAATGCTCTGCGATGAGCATGAAATACGCCCAAGCAGAAACCTTGGATATTCATGCTGGCGGACGGGACCTGGTCTTTCCTCATCATGAGAATGAAGTCGCCCAGAGCGAGGCTTTGACCGGAAAACCTTTTGCGAGGTGTTGGATCCATCACGGGCTTCTGACGATCAATGGCCAGAAGATGTCGAAGTCGTTAAAGAATTTTATTACTGTTTCTGATGCCTTGTCGAGATACGGAGTAGACGCGCTCAAGCTTTTCTTTTTGTCTTCTCATTACGCAAGTCCGTTAGATTTTACCGAAGAAAAAATGATCGATATGCGTAAAAATCTTGAGCGTTTTTCTATCTTCTTCGCAGAAGCCCGTACCGTTCAGCCCTCGGGTGCGCTGATAGACCCTGCGATAAAGGCTTTTGACCAGCATTATCAAGAATTTATTAAAGCGATGGATGATGATTTTAACACACCTCGCGCTTTAGCCGCTTTATTTGAAATGGTCAGCGAAACATACAAGTTAAAATCCCAGAAAGAATATCCATCGATCGTTAAAAAAGTCGCACAGGAGCTTCAGGGGATCTTAAGGGATATTTTTGGAATTGTTTTTATCACGAAAGAAGTTGATCTGACGGAAGAAGAGGGATCCTTGATCAAAGAAAGAGAGATCGCCCGTCATCAAAAAGATTTTAAACGTTCGGATGAGCTGCGGGACGCGCTGAAAGCTCGCGGTATTATCGTCGAAGACGGCAAGGAAGGGCAAAAATGGCGAAGAGGTTAAAGGGACTGTTCATCACGTTTGAGGGCTCGGAAGGATGCGGAAAGAGCACGCAAGTAAAACTGCTGTGTGACTTTCTTAAGCGTGAAAAAAGGGATGTTTTGCATATTCGTGAACCAGGGGGCATTAAGATCAGCGAGAAGATCCGCACCATTTTGCTTGATGATAAGAACAAGGAGATGGCTAGGCCTTGTGAAGTTTTGTTGTACATGGCGGCCAGGGCTCAGCTTGTTCATGAAAAGATCCTTCCTGCGCTTAGGAAAGGATCGATCGTGGTTTGTGATAGATTTCTGGACTCAACGATCGCCTATCAGGGATATGGTTGCGGTGAGGATATCCGTTTCATTAGATCGATCGGTTCTTATGTGACACAAGATATCCTTCCAGACATTACATTTTTGCTTGATCTTCCCACTCATAAGGGGTTGTCGCGCATTCAGAAACCTAGAGACCGTATTGAGCAGCGATCGTTGCAATACCATAATCGTGTCCGTCAAGGATATTTGAAGATCGCTCGTCAAGAGCCGAAGCGTATCAAGGTGATCGCTGGTCATCAAAGCCGTGAAGCGATCCGCCGGATCATCGAAAACGATATTCGAAAGCTTTTGCCATGATAGCTACAGAAAAATTTGCATCAGAGATGATCCTTGAGCGTTTTGCCCAAGCTTTAAAGGTTGGACGCTTGGCACATGCGTATCTTTTGATAGGCCCTAAGCATATCGGCAAGAAGCAGACAGCTCTCGCGGTTGCCAAGCTTGTGAATTGCGAACGAGCTGCTCACGCGACCTTTTGCGATGCTTGCCCAGCATGCGTTAAGATCACTAGCGGCATGCATCCGGATGTCCATGTCCTTGGACAAGAGGATGATGAGTCGATCAAGATCGAGGATGTCAGGGATCTTTTGTCGCAGGTTCAATTACGCGCTTTTGAGGCAAGAACGAAAGTCTTTATTATCCCAAACGTTGAGCGGCTTACCCTGGAGGCAGCTAATGCGCTTTTGAAAACATTGGAGGAGCCGGCAAAAAATACGCTTATCTTGCTTACAACGTCCATCCCAGACAGCGTTTTAGGCACAATAAAGTCACGATGCCAGACCTTGTATTTGTTTCCTTTAGGCCGGACGTCTCTCAGGGACCGCTTAGCCGCGGCCGGCCAGGTCACACAAGCCGAGGCCCATTTTTTGTCATGTTTGGCCGAAGGTTGTCCGGGGCGCATCCCTAGCGCAGAGGCAAAGGCTATTGTGCAGCGTAGAAACCTTGTGATCGACCAATTTCTTTTAACCCGCGATGATGATATGTATGTTAAAGATATCCTAAAGGATCCGGCGCAGGTTAAGGAGATGCTACATTTTCTTTTTTGTTGGTTTAAAGACATTTCTTTGCTTAAGATTGACGTTGAAAGCGTTCATGTAATGAATATTGATCGCCTGACGGATCTAAAAGTAATGAAGGAGCGATATACTTTTGAAGAGATCGAGGAGATCATAAGCGATATCGTTAAAACCCGTAAAGCCTTAGAAGAGAACTTTAATGTGAAAGTTCCTTTGGCGTTGTTGAAGGAGAGAACATGGAAAAGGTAGTTCAAATACATCTAGGAGAGTATCGAGGGTTAGGATTATATAATCTTAAGGATGTGGAATGTAAGCGCGGAGACATGGTGATCTTATCTGTTGAGCGCTCAACTGAGTATGGCAAGGTTGTTTGTGAGCTGGAAGCTTCTCCTGACGGGCGCATCGAAAACCTGCCAGGAAAGGTCATTCGGCTCGCCTCTGTGGAAGACCTTAATCGTATCGCTCGCAATAAAGAGAAGGCCAAGGAAGCAGTCGCGGCCTGCGAAAAGAAAGTTGCAGAGCAGAAATTGTCGATGAAGATCGTTCATGGGGAATACAGCTTCGATAACAGTAAGGTCGTTTTCTTTTTTATCTCTGAGGAGCGTGTAGATTTTCGCAATCTTGTCAAAGAGCTGGCGGGCCTCTTTCACGCGCGTATTGAGTTAAAACAAATAGGGGTTCGCGATCAAGCTAAATCTGTCGGGGGCGTAGGATGTTGCGGCCGGGTTTTGTGCTGCACATCGTATATGCGTGAATTCATTCCGCTTACGATCAAAATGGCCAAAGAGCAGGACCTGCCGATCAACCCATCGCGCATTTCAGGAGTTTGTGGACGTATTAAATGCTGCATGGGATATGAATTCCCCCTATATAAACAATATGCCAAGGGCATGCCTAAACGCGGCGCTAAGATCAACACTCCCCAAGGCAAAGGAGAGGTCGTTGATGTTAATTATCTTGAGCGTAGCGTTAAAGTTGATCTAGGGGAAGGAAAAACAACAAAGGTTATTTTTGGTCAAGGCAGCGATGAGTAAATTTTATATCACAACCCCTATTTATTATGTTAACGATAAGCCGCATATCGGCCATGCGTACACGACGATCCTGGCGGATGTTCTGACGCGTTTTCATCGACGCGCGGGTGACGAGGTCTTTTTCTTAACAGGACTCGATGAGCATGGCCAGAAGGTTCAGCAAGCTGCGCAGAAGCGCGGCATGTCAGAGCAGGCGCATTGCGATGATCTGGCACCACGCTTTCTGGACCTGTGGAAAAAATTAGGGATCGAATACAGCGACTTTATCCGCACGACCCAAGACCGTCACGTGAAGGTTGTGCAGGATGCTTTGCAGAAAGTCTATGACAAAGGGGATATTTATGCCGATGAATACGAAGGATGGTATTCTGTCGCGGAGGAAAGATTTATAACGGAAGCTGAAAAGGAATCAGGCGCGTTCCGTGATGTTAAGATGCTCAAAGAGCGCAACTGGTTCTTTCGTATGAGCAAATATCAGCAAGCCCTGATCGATCACATCAACGCGCATCCTGGATTTATTCAGCCAGACCATCGCAAGAATGAGATCCTGGGATTTCTTAAAAAACCATTGGCAGATCTGTGCATCTCCAGGCCTAAGGCACGCATGAGCTGGGGTATTGAGCTGCCATTCGATAAAGAGTATGTCACGTATGTCTGGTTTGACGCGCTTTTAAATTACGTGACGGGTATTGGGTATGGCGCTGATGAAGAGAAGTTTAAGATGTGGTGGCCCGCGACGGTCCATTTAATGGCTAAGGATATCCTGACAACGCATTCGGTTTATTGGACGACGATGTTGTTCTCTTTAGGCTTGCCCTTACCGGAGCGGATCTTTGCGCACGGTTGGTGGCTTATCGGTGAGACCAAAATGAGCAAGTCTTTAGGGAATGTTGTTAACCCGCTGGACCTGATCGATCAGTATGGCGTTGATGCGGTACGCTACTTTCTCATGCGCGAAATGGTCTTGGGGCAGGATGCGAATTTTAATCTGGAAGCTTTCGTGAAGCGCTATAACAGCGACCTGGCAAATGATTTTGGTAATCTCTTGAATCGCGTGAGCGGCCTGATCGGTAAATATTTTGATAAGAATATTCCCGGATGTGAGACCTTGAGCGCTGATGATGAGGCTGTCACGCAGATCGCTAAAGCGTTACCGGAAAAGGTCAAAGAGCTTGTCGCGTGTTTTGCGGTGCATGACGCTATCGAGGAGGTCATGAAACTCGTGCGTTTTGTGAATGCATATCTTGAAAAACAGGCTCCCTGGAAGGTCGCTAAGGCGGACCTGCCTCGCGCGGGGACTATTCTTTATGTCGCGACCGAAAGCTTGCGCATCAGCGCCGTTCTTTTATCGCCTGTTATGCCATCCAGGACCGATACCATTCTAGATATTTTAAGCGCGAAAGGCGCAGAGCCTGTGTGGGGCAAGCTGATATCAGGCGTGACGCTTAAGAGTCATGACGCCCTCTTTCCTCGTATCGAGCAAGAGGCTGCATAAAGGACATTATGGCTATCCCAACGATTGTCTGGTCGCAAAACCATATTCGCATTATTGATCAGCGTAAACTTCCTCTCCAGCTAAAATTTGTTACTTGCAAAAATGTTAGCCAGCTTTGGCGTGCGATTAGAACCCTTGCTGTCCGGGGAGCTCCAGCCTTGGGAGCCGCAGCCGCATTTGGGGTTTTGTTAGGGCTCAAGCAGATCAAGACAAAAGAGCGTAAAAGTTTTGACGCGCAGATAAAAAAGCTTTGTCATTATATCGGTTCGTCACGTCCAACCGCCGTCAATCTCTTTAACGCGTTGGACCGTATGCAGTGCATCTTAAGAGACCATCCTGACGCATCTGTTCTTAAAGCAAGAAAACTTTTGTTTCAAGAGGCCATGGCGATCTTTGAAGAAGATCGATGGGTATGTCGCCAAATGGGTATCCACGGGGCCAAGCTGATCAAAAATGGTTCGCGTATCCTGACGATCTGTAATGCCGGCTCTCTTGCGACCGTGGATTTTGGAACAGCGTTAGGTGTCATGTATTCAGCCAAGAAAGCAGGAAAGAAGTTTAAGGTCTTTGCTTGTGAAACGAGGCCGCTTTTGCAAGGGGCAAGGCTTACTGCTTGGGAGTTGACGCGCGAGAAGGTCGATACGACACTCGTCTGCGACAGTATGGCCGCAAGTCTTATGGCTCAGGGCCAGATCGATATTATTTTTGCAGGAGCGGATCGCATCGCATCGAACGGTGATACAGCTAACAAGATCGGCACGTACAGTTTGGCAGTTTTGGCGCATTATCATCGTATTCCATTCTATATTGTTGCTCCAGAGATGACCTTTGATAAGAATATTCAATCCGGAAAACAGATCGTCATTGAGCAGCGCGATGGAAAGGAGATCACTTTTCTTGCCGGGAAACGCATTGCGCCCTTGGGCGTCAAGACATACAACCCATCTTTTGATGTTACGCCGCATAGATTGATCACGGGTATCGTGACAGAGAAGGGGATCATTCGTCCTTCGTTTAAGAAAAATATTTATAAGCATTTTATAGGCCATGACCGCTAGGACGCTTTCTGAAATAGGGGAGTTTGGACTTATCGCGCGTTTAGCGAAAGGTATCCATTTGCAGAAAAATATCATCAAAGGAATTGGTGATGATGCTGCGGTTTTGCCGTTCACAAAAGAAAAACATCTTCTTTTCACGACAGATCTTTTGTGCGCTGGCGTTCATTTTTCCGCAAAAGAGAATGGACGTCTTGTGGGACGTAAAGCCTTAGCTTGTTCTTTAAGTGATATCGCGGCTATGGGAGGAGTGGCCACATCGGCCGTTGTTTCGATCGGCCTTCCAAAAACATGCCGTTTGCGCTATGTTGAGGATATTTATCGCGGCATGAATGGATTGGCCAAGGAGTTCTGCGTGAGCATTGTAGGCGGGGATACGATACAAAGCCCTTGTTTGATCGTTAATGTCGCCTTGCTGGGGGAAGTAGAAAGATCGCATCTGGTGTTGCGTTCCGGCGCAAAGGCCGGTGATAAGATATTTGTTACAGGTCCGCTAGGGAGGTCTTTTCCGACCAAAAAACATCTTTCGTTCACGCCAAGGCTTTCTGAGGCCAGAAAATTGGTCCAGTCCTTTAAACCGAGCGCGATGATCGATATTTCTGATGGATTGGCCGCGGACCTGGGTCATATTTTACAGGAAAGTGAGAAAAGCGCTATTCTCGATGTCACATCGATCCCTCTCAGTAAAGATGCTACGCTTGATAATGCATTATTTGATGGAGAGGATTTTGAACTTTTATTTACGACCTCTGCAGGAGTGGCCAAAAAGCTTTTTGGGCAGAACGCATTAAAGGTTTTTTGCATCGGAGAGATCGTTCGCGGGCCGAGGAAGCTTTTTCTTCGGGATAACAGGGGATATCTGAAAGCCTTGAAGCCAAAAGGATATACGCATTTCTAGTATGCACAAAGAATTTCTATCGCCATCAACTTATGCAACTCTTAAATTTGGCAAGCAACTGGCACGCTTGCTGAAGCCAAAAGATATTATTTGTCTTCTGGGCGATCTAGGATGTGGCAAGACGGTTTTGACCAAAGGCATTGCCCAGGGGTTAGGGTTCGGCAAGAATGCGGTTAGCAGCCCGACATTTACATTCCTAAACGTCTATGAGGGCAAAAAAGATCTTTACCATTTTGATCTATACCGTATCGAGAGCGATCGCGAACTCGCCGGTATAGGCGTTGAGGACTTTTTATACGGCCAAGGGATCTGCGTGGTCGAGTGGGCGGATAAACTAGGCGCGTTCATGCCCAAAGAGTGCTTAAAGATCGTTATTACTCATAAGGCAGGCGAGAAAAGGCACATGACTTTTTATGGCCATGGCGACAGGGGATGTGCCATTCTTGAAATGATCAAGGTGTAATATGAATATTTTAGCTTTGGATACTTCAACGAAAAATTTTAGTTTAGCGGTCTTTAAGAACAATGAGCCGGCAGCAAGCCATAATGTTGTCTTGGATAAGATCCTTTCGGATTCCATTATCCCGGCTATTGACTCGATATTAAAGAAAGCCAAAATGCCGTTATCCAAGCTGGATGGGTTCGCGGTAGGGCTTGGGCCTGGTTCTTTTACAAGTTTGCGGGTTGGGTTATCAACGATCAAGGGGTTCTGCCTTGCGACCAAAAAACCTGTTGTGGGTATTTCAAGCTTGGATGCGATCGCCATGAATGTGAATACGGCCGCGGCGCAAGACATTTGCGTTATTACGGATGCCAAGCGACAGATGGTTTACGCAGCATTTTATACAAAGTCATCTAAAGGGCTTAGAAGAAGATCGCGCTATTTTCTTGCCGGGATCAAGGATCTTTTTCCATTGATCAAGAAAGAAACGATCTTTGTTGGTGATGGAATAGCCGTATATCAACCGCTCATCGAGCATCATTTTGCGCGCGGCTTGTCCAAGGTTTCCTTTGAGAATGAAAATCATTGGCTGCCTCAGGCTGAGCAGCTAGCCGTACTATCATTGACAAGATTCGAGCAAAGAAAATATGACGATAGCCGGACGATCGTTCCATTGTATCTTTATCCTCAAGATTGCCAGGTGAAACGATGAATAGCCCTAGCACGCAAGAAAGATTCGCGCCTGCCATGGCATGGGCAGAGATCGACTTGAAGGCTGTTGAGCATAATTTTTCAGTGATCAAGAAAGCCGCGGGCCAACAAGTTAAGGTGTTGTGCGTCATCAAGGCTGATGCGTATGGTCATGGAAATATCCCGATCGCGAAATTGCTGGAACGAAGAGGCGTTGATATGCTGGGGATCTCTGACCTGCATGAAGGGATCGCGTTGCGCAAGGCAGGCATAAAAGTCCCGATCTTAATGGTCGAGAACACTCTTGTTGAGCACGCAAAATATTTAGCTGAAAATAAGATCACTCCCATTATCTGTACGGACGAGCTTGCTCAAGCGCTTAATGCTTTAGGGGCGAAACAACATCGAAAGATTCCTGTTCATATCAAGGTCGATACGGGTATGGGGCGTTTGGGCGTTGCTGCTCAAGACGCCTTATTTTTTACGCGCAGCATATCAGATCTCCCTTGGCTTAAGATCGAAGGCATTTGCACGCATTTTCCGTTGTCCGATAAAGACCGCCCCTTTACCTTGCGCCAGCAAAAAGAATTTTTATCTATTGTGCGAGATATCCAAAAGAATACTTCTATTCATTTTGAGCACATCCACGCAGCTAACAGCATGGGGATCGCAGTTTACCCTCTTAAGGGTTTTACGATGGCAAGGGCAGGCCTTATCTTATATGGCCTATATCCAGCCTCTAATGTTAGGGCAAGGATCTCATTAAGGCCTGTTATGAGCGTGAAATCCCGCGTTACCTTTGTGAAGAAAGTTGCAAAGGGCCAAGGTATTAGCTATGGACATCGCTTCATAGCGTCTCAAGGGATGAGGATCGCTACGATCGCGATCGGCTATAATGACGGATATTTACGGACATTCTCTAATAAAACAGACGTTCTGATTCATGGCCAAAGATGTCCTGTCTTAGGGACCGTCACGATGGACCAGATCATGGCAGACATAAGCCATGTTGCGCGTGTCAAGATCGGTGATGAGGTCTGTGTTTTGGGGCGGCAAGGAAAGAATGAGATCTGCGCTGATGAGCTCGCGCGTATCGCGGGTACGATCAGTTATGAGATCACGTGTCTTTTAGGAAGCAGAGCGGCGAAGTTGTTAAAATCTTGCAAGAGAAGGTAGTATATGCGTTTAAAAACAAACCGATTGGAAACTTTAGTTGATGGGATTTTTGCGATTGTCATGACCGTTTTGGTCTTGAATTTTAGTGAAGTTTTTGTTCAAAGAGCGCCTCAAAGCGAGAGGGACTTTTTTTTATTTTTTATCCAGCTTGATACTAATTTCTTTGCTTATGGCCTTAGCTTCTTTTTGCTGGGGGTTTTATGGTTGGAGCATCATCGGCAATCACATTTTATCCGATCAGTTGATCCGATGTTCATATTCTTAAACCTCGCCCTTTTGATGTTCGTTTCTTTTATCCCGCTGTCATCTTTAATGCTTGGCAATCATGGACACTTTTTGTTCCCCATCCTTGCCTTTGAGGTCAACATTCTTATTATCAATGTTCTTTTTTATGCCCATTGGGCTTACGCGACACACAAGCATCGCCTGGTGCATGAAAACCTTCCTGCCGCGGTCATCGTCAAACAGCGCAGGTTGCTGGTCTTCTGCATCATTTTTTCATTATTAGCTATTTGCCTTGCGGATTTCTTTCCTGTGGCAAGCCTTTTAACCTTGACCATCACTCCTTTCTTAATGATCTTTAAAATGTGGGAGAAAATAAGCCGTCCAGAAGATGTTTTAGGAGCGTAGCCGTTTATGCGTGTTTGTCCGAAGTGTTATATCTTTATCAGCACGGGAATGTGCTGTAGTCATTGCGGGGCGGACTTGGTCGATATATCCATGGAAGAAGCGCTGATGCACACGCGCAAGCGTTTTATCAGGCGCTATGTTCAGGGAAAGAATATCGGTCATGTTGACCGTCATATGCAGTATATCTTCGCCAGCTATTTTGGCGATAAATCCATAACCATGATACACCGGATCAACAAGCACCTTCTTCAGTATGGTCGCGAGTATGATCGTTTTCTGATAAGGCCGTTCAACCTTTCTGATATTTTTAACCTTCCGTGGCTTATCTATAATTTGCTAGATTCTAATTTTTTTCATATGCGATACGACTCGTATTGCTCTGAGTGTGATTGCAAGTACGTGGCCGGAACACATACGCCAGAAAAATGCCAATACAATCAGATGTTTTTAAATATCCTCAAGGATGCGTTGAGCGGTGAGATCGTTCATACAAAAAAGATCTACGAGTTGAAGGCTATCGAAGATAAGAAGAAGGGCGTGCGTAATGCTTTTGATGATCTGCAACCAAGATGGCGATTCTTGCATATTTTGACAGATTTTTTGTCGATCACAATTTCCATTTTTGCCTGGACCATTGTTTTGGTATATATTTTTCTGCCTGTCATGATATTCTTATTGCGCAAGGCGGATCTGTACCAAGGATTATCTTTGTAAGTCAGTTTTCGATATGAAGAAATGAACTCTAGCAAAATGGCTAAATTATATCTTATTCCAACCTCTATCCATGATGAAGGTCAGTCGCAGGATATCCCTGAGAGCGTTTCTAGGATCGTCCAGGGATTGCGCATTTTCATCGTTGAAGAGGAGAAAACTGCTCGACGCTATCTCAAAAGTCTTTTTAAGGATTTTCCATTGCGCGAGGCGATCTTTTTTGTTTATAACGAGCATCATCTTGCAGGTGAGGCATTGAAGATCCTCGATGAGATCGGAGCTCGGGATTGCGGACTGTTATCGGAAGCGGGTGCCCCATGCGTTGCCGACCCTGGCAATCAGATCGTTCTGGAGGCTCATCGCCGCGGAGCAGAAGTTGTTCCGTTGGTCGGCCCTTCCGCGATCCTGTTGGCCTTGATGTCCTCAGGGCTCAACGGACAGCGCTTTTGTTTTCATGGATATTTGCCTAAGGATAAGAACGAGCGCATCCGCGCCTTGCAGGGCCTTGAACAACGCTCCTGGCAGGACAGAGAAACACAGATCTTCATGGAAGCCCCTTATCGCAATGAAAGTTTGTTGAACGATGTCTTCTCCTTTTGTGACAAGGATACGTGGCTATGCATTGCCTGTGATCTGTGCGGAGCAAATCAGTTTATTAAAACGATGACCATTGAGCGCTGGCGTGAGAATATGCCGTCTGTTGATAAAAGACCAACACTTTTTTTGCTGGAGAAAAGGAAACGGACATGAGGGTTAAGGGAAAGAAATTTACCTATGTTCAAGAGTTTGTTCGCCTTCCCAGCGGTATGCGCGTGAGGCTGGAGAAGGTCATTCACCCTGGAGCTGTCGTGCTCGTTCCTTTTTTGAAACCTTCCTTGATCGTTTTTATCCGTCAGTATCGAGCAACTCTTAAAAAATATATTTATGAGCTTCCGGCAGGAACCCTTGAGTCGGGTGAATCGCGCCTTGCATGCGCGAAACGCGAACTCGCTGAAGAAACCAGCTACCAGGCAAGGCGCTTTATGTACAAAGGGTTCATATATCCCGTCCCGGGGTATTCAACGGAAGTGATCCATATATATGCTGCTTATGATCTTGCCTGCGCATCTGCTCAGAAAGATGATGATGAGTTGCTTGAGCCTGTTGTTCTTTCGCGCGCGCAAGTGCAAAGGATGTTTCGCGAAGGGAAGATCGTTGATGGAAAAACTGTTTGCGCTTTAACTTTTTGCGGAGTTTTATGACTGCGCCCAAGAAAATTTTCAGAATATCTTCTAAGGATGTGATTATTAAAAAAGTTGGGGTATCCGCTGGTGTTCTATGTTGCGTGGTTACTTTGTTGTGCGCAGATGTCGTCTGCGGGCAAAGCCAAGCTTTTCAGAGATATTTACATGACGATGGAGACGGTAAGAATTTTGATCAAGCGATCTTGCTGCACGATATTGGTGATTATTCTTCTTGTGATACATGGGAATGCGCGGAAGATATCTTTGAGAAAGCGGTTTTTGAAGGTGAAATGCTGTACCTTGCGCAAAGATTTGGGCGTCCGGAAATAGATTGGATATTCAGGGGCCATCAAGAAGTTGAGGCGTATTATTCAGCCAATAGCCGCTATTTCGATAATTTAGATATTACGGTCATCGCGACGGGTGAGAAAAAAGACTTGATCTTTGATATCACTAGCTCTGTGGATGCCTTGAAGAAGAAAGAAGGATCTATTGATCCTGGCGCGGCTGCTGCAAAGTGGGCCCCTGACCCTATTTGGCCGATTTATGACCGGTATTAGAAGCGTGATTTGATCAGATAAGATGCCAGCAGAAGAAAGGTCAATGGCGCAAGCCATGCGGAAGCTATGGGGGTCAGCAAGCCTCCTTTTCCCAAAGCCAGCCCTACTGCATTTGTCACATAGAACATAAAGCCGATCGCGACAGCTAGGCCCAGCGATGTAAAGGTCAGCGCTTTTCGACGTTGTGTCATGAGCGCCAGCGGAAGCCCCACCAAAAGGATAATAAAATTGCCAAAAGGATAAGCGATCTTTTCGTGGAGGTCAACCCGAAGATTGTTCAAAGCTTTCTGCGCCCCACTTTTTGAAAAACGATTGATATATTCATGGAGCTGGCGGATATTCATGGAATTGACATTTAATCTTTGGCGCAGGAAATCTTGAGGTGTTTCTTTGATGTCCATCAGCCTTTCGTCGTGATATTTTACGCTTTCAGTTGCTTCATCTCCAGGAATGTCAAAAGCTGTGCTCTGGCATTTGTAAAATTTCCACGCAATTCCTGTCCATTTTCCTGATAGAGCAACGATCTTCTCTTTGATCTGTTGGTTCTCATCGTGGCCAATGATCGTGATCCCTTTTAGGGTAAGGTCGTTGGGGTCGTACGCGTCTATAAAAAAGAGACGGTTCCTTAATCCATAAAATGTTAGGTTTTTGATCTCTTCTTTTTTGCGGCTTGAATTAGTTTCTAAGATCATGGATTCTTCTCGAATGCTCTGAGAAACGCTTGTCGCCTGGGGGACAAAGCGCTCGTTGACCCAAAAGATCAGGGCTGAGACCAGCAAGCCAAAACATAAAGCTGGTTTGGTCATCTGCCAGAAGTTCAATCCTCCTGAGCGCAGGATAATGATCTCATTGTTGCTGTTCGCATGACTGAACGCCAACAGGCAAGCGATCAGACAAGCGATGGATGCGGTTTGGGAAATAATGATAGGCAAGAATGAGCGATAATACTCTAATAGGGTGGTGAAGACAACTTTTTGCTTGATGAATTCATCTAGGTTCGCCGCCATATCAATGAGGATATACAGAAAGCAGAAAATCAGGATCGTTGAAAGAAAGATCTTGATGATCAGATCTAGAAGATAGCGGTCTACGATACGCATAAGCGATAGTTTAGGATGCCGGCGATGATCAATCCGATAATGTTCGGCGCCCACATGGTTAATTCGATCGGCGTGACCTTTTGGACGCACAAAGCTTCACATCCGAGAGTTAATAAGTAATATGTCGCTGCGCATAAAAGCGCTAAAGCGATATTGGCTGTCTTTTCCCTGCGATGCGTTACGACAGCGATGGGCATGCCGATCATGATGAACACAAGCACAGAAAGCGACCAGGCAAGCTTGCGGTGAAATTCAATGGTAAGCGGTGTCGCGTCAATACCGACCGTTTCAAGTTCTTTGATCTTTTCCCGTACTTCCTTTAAGGTCATGCCTTTAGGTTTTTTTTCAACTTTTTTATCTCCGCCAGCCGTTAGATCTAGCGTCTTGAAGAATGTATTGAATCTTAGTTTATAGAAATTGCTGGGATTTTCTAGGTCCGGCTCATCGCTTGTGCCATTGATCAACTTGAGCTTGATCTTATCTTCACCTGGGACCTGGGTGAACTCACCTTCTTTGGCTGTGATCGTCCGCGTCATCTTTCCGTCAGGTTGAGGTTGATAGATGCGGACATTGTACATGCGGTTGCCTTCGATACGGTAAATAAAGAGGACTTGATCTTTAAAATCGTTGATGAATGTTCCAGCCTCCAGAAGGGCTGTTGGATTTTTGGTGCCCATCTCTTTTAAGAGTTCTCGTTGCTTTTGATAGGCATAAGGGATGACTTGAATATTCAAAATAATGGCAAAAAGGCTTAGGATCATTCCGACGATCAACGCCGGCCCTAAGAGCCGGCGTAGGTGGATCCCGTTAGCACGGATCGCGAGGATCTCATTGTCAGCTGAAAAGCGGCTGAATGTTAAAATGACAGCTACTAATGAGGAGATGGGTAGGGTATATGTAAGAAAAAAGGGTATATAGTAAAGAAAAACTTTTCCAACAGATCCAAGGCCAACCCCTTTGTTGATGACCATGTCCGTCAGCCGGATCAGATTGCCCAAAAGGAAAACACTGGTCATGACCGTAAGGGACAGGAAGAAAGGCATGACGCTTTCTCTTAAGATGTAGTTGCGAAGTGTTTTCATTGGCCGATGGATAGCGCTAGGATCCCAACAGTGCGCGCGCCGGCCTTGCGACAGGTAATGGCTGCGGAAGACGCTGTAGCGCCCGTTGTTATCAGATCATCAATAATTAAAATAGATTTATTTTTTATCTTTTGAGGCTGTCTTATTCTAAAGGCGCCTTGCACGTTTGTCCAGCGCTCTTTTTCGGATAGAAGGGCTTGGGCAGGGCCATGTGCCACGCGCGCAAGGTTATGGTCGCAGCACGTGAGAGAAAAATGTTTGGATAGCAATTCCGCAAGAAGAACCGTCTGATTAAATTCCCGTTCACGATATTTGGCCGAATGGATAGGCATAGGCACAAGTAGGTCGAATTGTTGTACAGGGACCTTGTAACGCTCGATAAAAACAAACAAAAGATCTGCAAAAAAGTGCCGGAGCCCTGTCTTTCCTTTGTATTTGAATTGATGCAAGAGTTCTTTCATAGCATCATTGTAGATCGTCGCAGCCCAGGATTGGTCAAAGTCAGGAAGCCTTTTTTGGCATTGATGGCAAATACTCCGTGATAATTTCTCTAAAGGCCTGGAGCAGCGAGCGCAAAATGGAGGGATGTTGTGCCTAATTTTCTCCCGACAAGAAACGCATAATGTTTGGCGGCGTTCAGCAAGGGTTGCGTGGCATAGCCAGCACTGAGGAGGATAGATAAGGTTGAGGAAAGCTTCTAAAAAATACATGAGCGTTATTTCGTTGACGACCGGAAAGCATGTTAACATCCATATAGACGTGTGTCAAATGACCATCTAGGCGCTCTCTTTTTTTCACAATATCTTGTCAGGGTTTGTGAATCATCGTATAATAGCGGCACAATATTAAAACATTGATAACTGAGGAGATATTCATGTCCGATCTTGATTTAGCTAGAAAAGACCTTTTTGAATTGCTATATCGCAATGCTTTCTTTCGTGAGAAGATTATTCTTTCTTCTGGAAAAACAAGCGATTATTATATTGATGCTCGTCGAGTAACGCTTTCCGCGCAAGGAGCGTATCTAAGCGCGAAAGTTATCCTAGGGCTTGTTTGCAACGATGTCTTTGACGCGATCGGAGGCCCGACCTTGGGGGCAGATCCTCTCGTTGGGGCTATCGCGAGCCTAAGCTTTCAGCAGAAAAAACCTGTTCGCACCTTCATTGTGCGTAAAGCTCCCAAGCCCCATGGTAAACAGCAACAAATCGAAGGGCCTTTGCTAGAAAAAGAGGCCCATGTGATCCTGATCGATGATGTTGCTACGACTGGCAAGGCTTTTATTGAAGCGTTGGCTGTGATGAAGAAAGAAGGATTTGTGGTGAACAAGGCGATCTGTCTTGTTGATCGCGATGAAGGCGCTAAGGAAGCCTTGGCCCAACGCGGTTGTGAACTTGTCAGCGTTTTCAATATTTCGGAATTCTTGAACAAATGAGCCGAGCACCTCTTCTGATACTCGCTTCGCGTTCGCCGCATCGCCGTAAACTTTTAAAACAAGTTGGTGTCCGCTTTAAGGCCATGTCCAGCAAGGCCTCTGAGTCCCATGATCTAAGCCGCGGATGCGCATTTTTAGTCAAGATCAATGCTTTGCGCAAAGCCCAAGATGTCGCAAGGCGGGTTAAAGCGGGGATCATTATCGGCGCTGATACCCTTGTTTACACGGACGACAAGAAGATCATGGGAAAACCTAAGAACATTATGGAAGCCAAGTTTCGGCTTAAAAGGATCTCCCGGAAACCTCAGTGGCTTTATTCAGGCGTCGCGGTCGTGAACGCTGAAACTGGACAAACATTGGTTGATTTTGAGAAAACGAAAGTTTTTATGACACCCTTGTCAAGCAAAGAGATCGATCGCTATTACCAGATCACAAGGGCGGACGATAAAGCCGGCGGGTTTGACATCGAAGGAAGGGGTGCATTTTTTATCAAGCGTATTGAAGGATGTTACTACAATGTTGTAGGGCTTCCATTAGCTAAGCTGCGGCAAATGCTGAGATCTTTTGGTGTTCATCTGTTGTCTGTCATTTTATGTGTTGGGTTGCTGGGATGCGCAACCACAGAATACAATCTTGCGACCAACCAGCAGGAAACCATGCTGCTGGGAACAGAAAGAGAGGTTGCTGTTGGTAGTGCGATCGCTCAGTATATTGAAAAAGAAATGGAGATCAACACGGACATAGATATTAACGAGCGTGTGGAACGTATCGCGAGGCGTATTGCCGAGGCTTGTGACCGGAAAGAACTTGTCTATACTGTTCGCGTGATAAACAAAGACGAAGTCAACGCCTTTGCTTTACCCGGTGGTTATATTTATATCTATAAAGGCCTTATTGACGAAGTCACAAGTGACGACCAGCTTGCGGGAGTTATCGCTCATGAGTTTGGACATATTACGGCTAAGCATGCCCTTAAAAGAATGGAGGCTTCTTACGCCTATACCTTGCTTCAGATTCTTTCCGCGACAAGCGGTAATGCTCAAATGTTGCAGGGTATCGACCTGGCCTTCGCGTCCATTATTACAGGGTATTCCCGAGAAGATGAATTCCAGGCTGATCGGCTTTCGTTGAAGTACATGCAAAAGGCTGGCTATGATCCTCACGAGATGATCGTTTTTCTGGAAAAGCTTCAAGAGATCAATGCGAAGCGTCCCATTCAACGTTTTAGTTATTGGCGGACCCATCCTTTCACATCGCAGCGTATCGCTGCTGTTAGCAAAGAGATCCATGGGCGCATGACGTTTCGTGATTATATTCGTTTAACCGAACAAGAAGGAGTAAGGCGATGAGAGCCATAGTTTTTGTAGTTTTGGGTATTCTTTTTATCGGTTTTTCGGTTAGTTGTGATAAGCAGCCAAGGGTATGTTTCCAGTCTTCTTGCTTAAAAGTCGAGGTCGCCCAGTCGCCTTTAGAATTAGAGCGAGGGCTTCAATATCGTCAGTCTTTGGCGAAGGATATGGGCATGCTTTTTATCTTTCCTCAGAATGTCGAAGCGGCTTTCTGGATGAAAAACACCTTGATCCCGCTGGACATGTTCTGGCTCGATCAAGACAAAAAGGTTATTTACATCGAGAAGAACGCCGCTCCGTGCTTGCAAGAGCATTGCCCAACTTATGGTCCTCGAGAAGTAGCGCGGTACGTTTTGGAAGCGAACGCGGGCTTCGCGGATGCTTATAATATCAATATCGGGGATACGGCGACATTTTCTTTGGTGGAGATAAAATAAAAGTTCCCCTTAAAAGACAGAATAAAGCCTGATATAATAAAAACCAACATGAATTTCCATACTATTTTTCAGCCCTCCTATTATTATTTTAATGTTTGTTCTTTGATGCCATTCGTTTTTTTTAACATTACACTATTTTTCGCTCTTTTCATTATCGGTATTGGCATGCGCGAAAGTTTTCACAGAGCGATCTTTTATTTCTTTTTAAGCGCGGCTTTATGGTTTTTAGGATTCGCCTTGACCCTGAATGCTTGGGTTGACCCAATCACTTTCTTTTGGGGTCGCGTTACGTATTTGGCGATCGTTCTTGTTCCGGTCACATTGCTTCATTTGGCGTTGGTTGTTTCAGGTCATTATTACCAAAAAAGATTTTTCTATCAGAAACGATTCTTTGTTTGGATTGCTTATCTTGGGGTCTTGGTGCTGTTTTTTAAGACATGGGCAGATCCATTCTTCATCGGCATAGAGGAATATCCCTGGGGATTCTCTCCAAGGGCAAAAGATGCCCACCTAATATTTTTAGTATATAGTTTTGCCTGCTTCACCTATGCGATCCTGGTCATCGTCCGCCACTATTTAACGTTCTTAAAGCTTCCGCAGCGTCGAAAGAGCGATTTTCAGTATAGGCGAAAACTGGAGCTGATCATGGCAGCGCTCGTTTTGGCAATCCTTAGCAATTCGACGATATTAAATAATTATGGTATCGGCATTTATCCTTTTGGTCCTTTGACATTATTTGCGGCGGTCATCGCGATGGGATACGCTTTGGTCAAGTATCACAACATCGCTTTCTTGGAAAAGCTGCGCAAGATAGGAGGAGACGTCAGGGATAAGGAGCAGGAAGTGTATTTGGCGAATAAGCGCATCGAAAATGCTAAGCTGAGACTTGTCGATGCAGGCAAGGCTTCCATTTTTGCGAGTATTAGCGCTGGTATTTTACACCAGATCTGTCAGCCTATAACAGCTGTTCATGGTCTGGTGAAGTTCATTAAGAAAGATATGAAAGAAGAAGATCCTCATTATAAATCCATAGATCTTATTTATGAGCAGTCAACATACATCAAGGAAATGCTCAATGATCTTATGGACCTTATGCGCCATAAGGAGAGCAAGAAGGAGGTCATTGATATTAATCCGTGCATGGACAGGGCTGTTCGGCTGCTTAAGGATGAGTTTCGCATTAAGCGTATTGAATGGGATTTTAATCCAGGAAAGGACCTTCCGAAGATTTTTGGTGATGCGATACAGCTGCAACAGGTTTTCATGAATATTTTGGTGAATGCGGTTCACGCGCTAGGCTCTATGCCCAAAGGGGAGCGTCGCTACATCAAGATCGCTACGATGTGCTCGGCCGGCCAGCGATCCGTGCGCGTTACGATCGAGAACACAGGGCCTGGCTTATCGGAAGATGAAAAGATCGCTATTTTTGAACCTTTTATTTCTGGAAGTGATGGCGCGGGCTTAGGGCTAGCCTTATGTAAGGATCTGTTGTACGATCATGGAGGCGATATTATTGTTGAAAATGTCAATGAAGAAGAATGTAGCGGTGTACGTTTTGTGATCACCTTGCCGCCTGTCCACCTTTAGAGCTGTAAAAACTCCTGCCCAATGATAGGTCAAGACATTCTTTAAAAGTTTCAGAAAGCGTAGGATGCGCGAACATGCTTGTGGAAATTCTTTCCAGAGGGATATTGGCGTTGAGCAGAAGCTGTGCCTGGGCGATCAGCTCTCCAGCCTCGGGGCCAACGATCCCAGCCCCTAAGAGATTTTGTCCTTGACCATCTAAGATAAGCTTTGTCAGGCCGTCAACTCGATTCATGCTGACAGATCGGCCATTAGCCGCCCAGGGGAATTTGATGACCTTGGTCTGGATGTTCTTTTGTTGTGCCTCTTTTTCTGTAAGGCCGCAATAAGCGATCTCGGGGTCGGTAAAGACAACAGCCGGGATCGCAGTTTTTGTTTTGGGCTGTTCTGTTCCAAATAAAGAATCTACAACGAGAGTCGCCTGGTAGGAGGCTTTATGGGCCAGCATTGGGCCTTCTGTGATATCGCCGATGGCATAGATAGCCTTGTCATGGGTTTGGCCAAAAGCGTTTGTTTGGATAAAACCTTTTTCTGTTAGCTGGATTTGTGTGTTCCCAAGGCCTAGAGCGGCGGTATTCGGTTTGCGGCCTGTGGCAACAAGTACTCGGTCAAAGGTCTGTCGGACCTCTCCCTTGCTATTGGTGAAAATGACGTCAACGCCAGCGCTATTTGCGGTCATGGACTTGATGATCGTTGACGTTTTGATATCGTTAATTTTCCTCTTGAAGGTGCGTAAAAGTACTGCTACAAGGTCTTGGTCGATTCCAGTGAGGACGTTGTCCATTGCCTCACAGATCGTCACTTGACTCCCAAACCCTGCGTAGATACTTGCCATTTCCATTCCGATATATCCGCCTCCAATAACAAGTAGGGTTTTAGGGATTTCGATTAAGTCGAGCGCTTCGTTTGAGGACATGATCCTTAATGAAGGCTGGAAGTCGACAGCAAGGGGTGCTGGAAGCGACCCTGTCGCTATGACACATCGTTCAAATTCAAGGGTTTCTTTTGACTCATCAGGTTTTTTAACAGAAATGGTCGTGGAATTTATAAAGCTGGCTGAACCTTGCAAAAAAGTAATCTTTTTTTGTCCGCATAGCTGCATGAGGCCTGCGCTGAGTTTTGTTATGACGCCTTTTTTAAAGGAGCGGATTTCATCAAGATCGATCTCAGGGTCCTGAAAATGGATTCCGCAGTCTTTCGCTTTTTTGGCCTTGTTAATTGTCTGGACGAGAGACAGAAGGGTTTTTGAAGGAATGCAGCCTCGATGCAGGCATGTCCCTCCCAGGACAGGGTCTTGGTCGATGAGCGTGACCGAAAGGCTTTGATCCGCGGCCAAGAAAGCAGTTGTAAATCCAGCCGGGCCGGCGCCTATGATAACCAGTTGTTTTGTTGGAGGCGTATTCATGAGTTTTTAAAGTGCCGAAGGAGAGATTTGAACTCTCAATCCCAAAGGGAACTACGCTCTGAACGTAGCGCGTATGCCAGTTCCGCCACTTCGGCAAAATCTTATTCTTTCAGAGTATATCGACAAAAGAGCGCTGTGTCAATTATTCCCACAAAATCAAATATTCGAATCTTGAAGCCTTAGAGAATTCTTGATTTATGTTATAATAGCGCCATGTTTGAAGCTGATTTTCAATCCATTTTGTTGGCACCGTTGCGCATTTTTTTGATGGGGGCAGCGGGATATATTTTTGTGAAAGCAAAAATTATACCCGAAGAGGTCCTAGACGCGTTAAACAGTATTTTGGTGTGTCTTTTTCTGCCATGCATGATTGCTTATGAGTTTCTAACGAAATTCACCTTTGCCGCGTACGGCCATTGGTGGGTATTTCCTTTGATGGGAATAGGCATATCACTGGCAGGGCTTTTTTTGTCAGAGATCTTTGTTTTTGCTTTACGTAAAAAAGAAGTGAAGAACGAATTTTTATCATTATGCGCTTTTCAGAATTCTGGCTATATTCCATTGTTGATCGCTGAAGTTATCTTGCCACCGGCTCAAGCCGCTGAGATGTTCATGTATATTTTTCTTCTTCTTGTGGGATTTAATTTTCTTGTCTGGTCTTTGGGTGCCAATTTGATCTGCGGGAAAGATCGATTTGCGATGCGCTGGGAGGATCTCTATAATCCTCCGATCTTAGCGACCCTTTTATCATTAATAGCTGTTTTCTTTGGATTGAACCGTTTTGTCCCTGATTTTGCCATGGATGTTGTGCAGTCATTCGGCGCGTGCACGATGCCGGTCGCGATGTTCGTTGTCGGGGGAAGTCTGGCAACGATCAAGATCCGTGACAACACTTTTAAGCAGGAGATAGGGATAACTATTTTGTTCAAACTTTTTTTGTTCCCGCTTTTAACCCTTATGTTATTATGGGCATGGCAGGTGCGGTCACTTTGGGGGCTTCTGGTCATGATCCAGGCAGCTGTTCCAAGCGCGGTAACTCTAACGGTCATCGCCAAGTATTACAAGAAGGATGAACGCTTTATTAATCAAGCGATCTTCTACACACACATTGTCGGGCTTTTGAGCTTTCCGATCTTTTTGATCCTTTATAAGAAATTTTTAGGGTGATCATATGGCAACAGGAAATATTTCAACAAATCGAAAGGCTTTTCGAGATTTTCATTTCGCGGACCGTTGGGAATGCGGTATTGAGCTTAAAGGCGGTGAGGTTAAGTCCATGCGCCAGGGCAGCGTGAATTTTAAAGACAGCTTTGCCCGCGTTGAGGGAGAAGAGGTGTTCTTGTACAACCTGCACATCCCACCATACGCGCAAGCCTCTTTCTTAAACGAAGACCCCGATAGACCGCGGAAACTTTTGCTGCACAAAAAAGAGATCAAAAAGATCTTTGGCCTGACAACCCAAAAAGGCCTTACACTTGTTCCGACCAAGATCTATTTTAATAAACGGGGATTCCTCAAGGTCGAGCTTGCGCTTGGCAAAGGCAAGAAGCTTTACGATAAGCGCGATGATATCAAGAAGCGCGAAGCGCAAAAACATATAGACCGCCTGATCCGTTCTCACCAAAAGCAGCGCTAAATACAGCAGCCTTTTATTTTTTACTTTTTTACGCTATAATCTCTGCCGCAAGATCTTTGACATGGGGGTGACAGGCTTCGACTTGAGTTTGACAGGATAGTCGTGGCATGCCGAGGACGCCCGGTGGGCCTCGTTAAACATCTGGGCACAACTAAACGCAGATAAACTCATTGCGCAAGCTAACGAGATCGTTGAACCGATCTTCGCTGGCGAACCAGTCCTCGCCTAATTAGGTGAGGCCCTTTTGCAGGTTTTCGCCTGCGGATTTGCAAAAGGCCATTAGCAGGCTAGCCGTTATTTTTGCCTTTGGGGTAACGGTGAAGTTTAAAAGGATAGCTTTTTACTGGTCCTGTTTGTCGGAAGGGCAAAAAGCGAGATGCAAGAAGACAAACTAAGCATGTAGAGGCTTCTATTGTGTAACCCAAGGACGCGGGTTCAATTCCCGCCACCTCCACCAAACTTCTACATAGCTTGTTTTAAGAAGATCTGTAAGGCATTTTTCACGGATCAAGTTTTTAGGGACGCTTCATTGTTTGTGTCTGTAGCTTGTTGGAAGAATAAAAAGCCCACCTTTTGGTGGGCTTTTTATTTCTTGAAAGGATCGTTTTATTTTGAGGCGTGCGTGATATATGCAGCCCAATCCCAGACTTTCATCTCAGAATCGTTCTCTGCGCCAAAACCAAAGCAAAGGCTTCCGGGGGAAATAGGCGGACCAAAGTTTTGAAAAGCGCTAAGAAAAATCGGCAAGTCAAAAGATTTACCGTAGCCATAATGAATTTCTTTTGTTTGGAATATTTCAAAGTTAAAGAATCCCGTGTCGTAATTATAAAAAGCACCAAAGAAATATGTTCGGTCGGGCACTAGTTCATAGAAGGATTGCTCATAGGTTTTGATGATGTTGCCGTTGGTATCATATTCTACGACTGTAAGAAGGTTGTTTTTGATATCCATCGTTAATTTGTAGCCATGGTGTTGACTGAGGAAATTTTCAAAAAGCCATATATATGCTTTTTGAGAGCCCTTGCTTCCAATGCTAAATCGAGCGCTAAGGCAGTATTGCGCGGGATCTGGAGCGCTGCTATGGTCAACAAAGAAAGAGACCATTTTAGGTGTACGGGTTTGGATCTCTAGGGGGTTTGCATGCAGGGATATTTCATCGCCTGTGCGCGTCACATTGGTCCCTCCTGAGACTACCTTCAGATAAATATTCGCTTTTTTCAGTATCCAATCTTTCGATCTTTCTCCTGATAATGCTTCCATTATCTTTTCAGGGTTATCGAGGGATACTGGCTCCAAAAGAATGTCTTTGGCTAAATTTTTCTGCGCAAAGCCCTCAGAAGGTACAAGGCACAGGGTCGCACACATAAGAAATAAAATAATTCGATTCATGCATTTCTCCTTTTCTCCGTGGCTTTATTGAGATCTCTTAAAGTATATATTGTATTTTTGTGAAAAAAAGGCCAAAAGTTCCAAAACAGGAAAACGTTTTCACTCCTGGTTGATATAAAAATATTTTAAATTGTTAAACATTAGATCATATAAATGTTATCATAATAAAAATTCTTGTTTGTATTGATGTCCCGCGAAGCTTTGCCTTTCCGAGATCAGGTGGTAGATTATAAAATGTAATTGTTACATATCGCTTAGCGACACTTAACCTCTAGATATCCAATGAAAAGATTCCCTCAGCACCCCAAAGGTAATTATCACCTGCGCCATTCTGCCCATTCCTCGCGATACTCGTCGCCTCGCCCCTACGTTCCTCGCGTGATCGATGAGGCTGAAAAACGTTTTTTTGCCGGAACAGCCATTGACCCATCTCCGCGCATCAGACTCGAAGATGGTTTTTCGGAGCTTACCATGCGGGTGATGGACCTGATCTGTCCTATCGGCATGGGTCAGAGAGGGCTTATTGTGGCCCCTCCAGGATCAGGCAAGACAACATTATTGAAACATATTTGCCAGGCCGTTTCCAAGAGTTGCCCTAACATGAAAAGGTATTGCTTGTTGATCGATGAGCGTCCTGAAGAAGTGACGGATTTTCGGCGTAACGCTTTGGCGGAAGTTCGCTGGTCTTCCTCGGATCAACCGTATGACCATCACGTCGCGACAGCTAATGAGCTTATGCAGCAGGCCTATCGAGAAGCTGGGGCCGGTGAGAATGTTATCGTTCTTATTGATTCATTGACGCGCCTTGCGCGCGTGCATAATGCGGAAAGACCCTCAGGTGGGCGGACTCTTTCCGGGGGCGTGGACGCAAGGGCCCTTGAAGTCCCGAGGCGGATCTTTGGGTCAGCGCGCAAGATTGAGAACGGAGGATCCTTGACGATCCTTGCGACGATCTTAGTGGAAACAGGGAGTCGTATGGACCAGGTGATCTTTGAAGAGTTCAAGGGAACTGGCAATATGGAGATAGTCCTATCGCGGGATATTTCTAATCGTCGCATCTTTCCGGCTATTGATATTTCAAGGAGCGGAACACGCAAGGAAGAATTGCTGTTCGCTAAAGATGAAGCAGTCCAGATCAAGAAACTTCGTTGCGCTCTTGCGGGCTTAGGATCTGTGGAGGCAGCTCAGATGTTGATCGAGAAATTAAGAGCATATCCAACTAACAGCGATCTATTATCGGTTGTCAGCAAGGTCATCTAAAGAAAGATTTATGATTTTTGATGTCTGATGATAAAATGATGTTGATTTTAACAGATCTGATCTATTTCACATGAGGCATATGAGAATCCCATTATTGATATTTTTTCTTGCGATCACATCTTTTTCAGCCTGTGGTAATCGCAGGTGCGATGTTGAAAAATGTCATGGGCTGGACATGTCATGCGCGATGGTAGAATTTCCTAGAGCGTGCACGGCCATTTATCAGCTTGGAGATTTTTGTCGTCAGTATGCCGGGTGTAAGATGGTCAACGGTCATTGCCAGCTTGTTAAGGAAGAAAAGTTCGATATATGTGTTGCTTGCGTGCAGGCCTGCGCAACTAATGCGCAAAAACAGGATCCTTTCATGTGTGAGCAAGGATGCCGCAGTGAGTCCGAACTGGCTTTAGAAGAAAGATTTGCTCGCGCGATCCTAGGAAAGGCTTTTGACCTTAAGCTAGGAGAGGCTGTTTTTATCGAAGAAGGACAGCTAAAAATTATTTTTGTTCGTATTCTAGAAGACTCTAGGTGTCCTGAGAATGCACGATGTATGTGGCGAGGTGTTGTTAAAATTCAATTAGAAATTTTTAAGAGTGATGATTTTCTTGGAGCGATCGAGATTGCCGACGAGGATTTTCCTCATTTAAGCATTGCTTCAGGATCTGCCGTTGCTGATTATAAGATAAAGTTCATTTCTTTTGGGAATGATGTCGCAACGCTTATGGTTACAAAGGACTAGGTTAACATTTTTCTCAACTCAAGAATATGAAAAGAATTTTTTTTACATCAGTTATTTTAATTCTTTGCCTGTTGTTAACGAACGCGGCTGGTGAGTCATCCTTTGGCTTGGTTGCTTTTTCAGGAAAGGTTAACACCTCTGAGATCGGAGGCAGGGATCTGTATGTTTTTTCTGTTTGGAACGGGGAGAGGAAGTCTTTTGTGGATGCCCAAGGAAATTTTTCCGTAAATGTCTTATCTCACAGTCGTCCTCAAAAGATCTCTGTGCGTGACCGTCAGGAGAAGATACGTGCCCTCGCTCTTGTTTTTTCGCAGAGGGAGAAATCAATCATTCTGGATGCGCGGTCAACCGCTTTTGCTGTTGTTCTTGGGGATCCTGAGGTCTTTAGGGGTCCGCAGGATATCGAAAAGATCTATTCTTATGTAAGCTCTGCCCCTTCTTTTCAGCAGCTTGTCCTTTTTTTGAAGAAAAACCTTCCCACCCAAGATCTTGAGGTTTTATCTAGGGATAGAGCGTATATTGATCTTTTTGAAAGGTGTAATCGTGAGATCTTTCAGGAAGATCGTTTTGCTATCAGAAAATCCCTTCAAGAGGCTCAGGGCAAGTTAGAAGAAATACTTCAACCATAATTTTGTGCTTTATTTAACGAAAGTGTTCTCTTGGCGTCCATTACCTTAAAAAAGATTCAGAGTACCGCAACGATCATCAGCTTAAAAGTTTTTCTTCAGATGTTCCAGTGCCTGCCGAGATGGTGTACGCATGCGATATTCGCGGTTCTTTTTCCCATGGCGTACTTTGGTATCCGTCAGCTTGTCGGTATTTGCCGTAAGAATTTATATCGCGTTTATGGCGGATCAAAAACGCCCAAGGACTATAATACTATGACAAGATCATGCTTTAAGGAAATGGGACACGCGATGCTGGATATGCTTTATTTTGTTCGTCGTCCCAAGGCCCTCAAAGACATCACGCGCATTCACGGTGAAGATCATCTAAGGGACGCTTTGGATAAGCAGCGAGGCGCTGTTGTCGTGACGGCGCATTTAGGCAACTTTCCTCTCATGTTCCTTTCTTTGGTCTCCCTGGGGTATAAGGTCAATGTCGTCATTCGTTCAATGCGGGATAAGGAATTTAGTAGGTTTATGTATGATCTTTGTGCGTTGTGGGGGATCCGTATGCTGGAGACTTTGCCGCAAAGAACCTTTCTTAAGGAAGCGCTTACCGCTTTGCATCGAAACGAACTGCTTGTGATCTTGCTTGACGAAGTAGTGCCGCCCCAAGAAGGCGTCCAGGTGTCTTTTTTAGGGACCGAAGTTACCCGCGGCACGGGGCCGATGCTTTTTCATCAGCGCACAGGATCAGATATCGTTCCGATGTTCATCGCTCAAGATTCAGAAAAATATTTTCAGATCTTCATTGAGCCTGCCCTTAAGATCGAGGGAGGATCTGACGCGCAAGAAACCACGCGAAACCACATCGTGCAATTAACACAGATCACGGAGTCTTATATCCGTCAATATCCAACCCAATGGGGTGGATGGCTTAATAAACGCTGGATATCGCAAGGAGCGTAGCTTCTAGAAGATGATCGGCTAGAGGGCAAAGCCGTAGGCGCATAAAATATTTTATTGACAAAATAGCTTTCATCAGCCATACTTGGCTCTGAGTTCACAAGGGAAAAGAAGACTTGGCCGGAAGGCGGAAGGTTTTGCCTTTCGGTTTTTTGTTTTCTTGCTATTGCCCGGGCTCAAGTATGATGGAAAGGAGGTTAGGTATATGGTTAAAGGTACAGTAAAATGGTTTAACAGTCAAAAAGGTTATGGCTTTATTTCTCCAGAATCTGGCAAAGATGTCTTCGTGCATCATAGCGAAATTCAGGGTGAAGGTTATAAATCTTTAGATGAGGGCCAAGCAGTTGAGTTTGAGATCACGCAAGGTCCTAAAGGCGAACAAGCCAAGAGCGTTGTAAAGATATAAAGCGTAATCTTAAAATTACGTTTTATAAGCGCTACAAAACAAGGGCGGATAGGAAAATTCCTATCCGCCCTTGTTGCTTATTTGTATGAAATCATGGACAGGATTTTTGTGAACTGATAGAATGAGCGCATGAAACTTAAGAAGCTTCCTTTTAATATGATCACCGTTTTCATTGTCCTGGCCTTAGCTATTGGTGTCTTTTACGCTGGATATCAATCCTATCAGAGGTTCGTTCAGGAAAAGAAGATCCTTCAGCAGATCATCGACCGCCTTCAGGCAGATTCGCGCATCGCAGAAGTTGTTGTGACTGATGTTGGCTATGACCCGGTTCTAAAAAAGCCGATTACTACCATTAAATTTTTGGAATTTGATAGTTTGGGCAAGCCTCTTGCGCCAAAATATTTTACTTTTTCAGGAAATCTCATACAGTTTCAATCCCTTGTTGTACGTTTTGATGACGCCTTGGTCGCCTCTGGTGATAACTTAAAAGGTAAAAGCGTCTATTTATTCTGGAAGGTTTTTGTCCTGGAAGGGAAGAATACTCAGGAATATGTTATCACGCCGATAGAAGAGATCCCTCGAGGGTATAAGCTTGAGGGAGCCGCGAGCGCGTTCGAGAAGCGCCTTTGGGAGGAGTTTTGGGATTATGCTTTGTATTCTCGGGCGGCTACTCATCAGCGGATCAAGAATGCCCAAATTGAAGCGCCCGGAAAAAAATTCGTTCCGGGCATTCTTTATACGCTTCGTATTGAGCACGACGGGGGGATCCGCATTGATGTGTCTGATATTCCGGAAATCCTTAAAGGTGAGAAGATCCTGCCGTTTTAGTTTTGGCTAGCAACCCAAGAGATGATCTTATCAGAGAGTTTTTTGTAGTCATCAAGTGAAAAGATCTTTTCCGCGAGACTTAAGTTTTCAAGCACTTCCATCTCCCCATCTTTCTTGCGGACAAGAAAGACATATCGCCCAGCATAGTGATAGCGCTTTGTTGCTGTTAATGCGATCGCGAAATTCTTTTCATTAAATTTTCCATCTACTTCTTCCACCGTCAAGAAAACGATCCGATTGTTACGGATCAAAATAGGCGTTCCGCTCATGATCTCGAACCTAACATCAGCTGTTTGGTGGACCATGAAGTCTAGTTTTTCTTGATGGCCATAAAAAAGATAGTTATCAAAATCTTGGATTGGGCCATAGCGATGAAATGAGGGGTCCAGCAGGAATGTCGCGCCAGTTTTCTGGTCGTGAATAGCTAACGCTATATGGCTAGATTGAGGCTGCAAGAAGAATCCTGATTCAGCTACTTGAACGAATTCAATATTAAATTGCGAGCCAAAAAAAGGTTTTATTTTTGGGTACACAAAGGAAGCGAGTTCTCCGCAAAGGCCATAACGATTTTCATCTAAGATGATATGGCCATTTTTATCGAAACGATGAATATTCTTTAGATGCCATTGATGTGTGACAAAGTCAATATGAAGACTGACATCATTTCTTAAAAGAGCTTGCAACCCTGAGTATTGCAGTGGCTCTATCAAGGATGTGATTTCGTTATAGAATGGGATTTCTTGTGTTGGCAGCGAGAGATCTTCAGCTGCTGTTTCTTCATGCTCTTTCTGATGAGGCTTAAATGCGAAAAAGAAAGTTGTTGCGATCGCTAGCAGGCTGATAAGAGTGAGCACGAGCGAGAGCGTCTTGTAAAGACGAAGTTTATCTTGAAAAAATATCATAAATGGATTGCGCATATAATTTAATAAATTATATCATTTCATGGAAAAGTCAATTGTTTTTCCATCCTCCGCCCATCGCCTTGTAAAGGCTGATCATGGCGTGCAGAAGGTTTTCTTTTGTCTGGGTACAGGCTAGCTGTACGGCAAAGAGATTGCGTTGAGCGTCCAATACTTCTAAGTAATCAGTGTAGCCGTTATCGTACCGCAACCAGGCCAAAGCATCATATTCTTTCAGGCTTTCTAGCTGTTTTTCTTGCGATCGCAGCTGATCTCGAGTTTGATGCTGCGCCATCAAGGCATCATTGACCTCACGAAAGGCATTTTGGATGGCGATAAAATAATTGAATAACATCTCTTGACGTTGTGCTTTGGCGATCCGGACTTGATTCTGGATCTTTCCTGCGTTAAATATTGGCCCAGCGACCGAGCCGATATAGTTCCATGTTTGCGCAGGACCTGTAAAAAGGTTTTTTAGCTCAGCACTCGATGTCCCTAGGACTCCTGTTAGGCTTATAGCTGGAAAGAAATGGGCCTGAGCGGCACCAATGCGTGCGTTGGCAGCCACAAGTTGCTGCTCCGCTTGCAAAATATCTGGGCGTTGCTCAAGGACGCGAGAGGGGAGGCCTGCGGGAATGCTCGGCAATGCTAGTTCATCAAATCTTTTCCCGCGCGTGATCGGCCCCGGATTTTGTCCTAGAAGAACGCTGAGAGCATTTTCTTGTTGTGCGATGCTTGCTTCAATGCCTGGGATCAGGGCAAGTGTTGCATAGTATTCCGATTTCACTTGTAATAACTCTACCTGAGAAACTAGGCCGCCCTCAAAGCGTGATCGAAAGAGCTCAACAGAATCTTTGCGCGTTTGCAGTGTTGCCTTGCTGATCTCCAGTTGTCGATCCAGGCTTAAAAGATGAACGTAGGAACTGGCCACGCCGGAAACTAAACTTAAGATAACCGCGTTTCTTGCTTCTTGCATGCCCAGAAATTCTGCTCGAGCAGCTTCTGTCAGACGGCGTATCTTTCCCCAGAGATCAATTTCCCAAGAAAGGTTGATATTCGCTAGGAAGTTGTTGGAGGTTGGATCGATAGAAGGGCTTAAAGGAACAGGGCCGATTTTGGTGGCGCGCTGACGCCCGCCTGCTGCCTGTCCCGAGATCTGCGGAAAAAGATCCGACCGTCCTTCTTGATAGCGGGCTAGATATTCATCCACGCGAGATGCTGCTCGCAGAAGATCAAGGTTTTGATGAAGGGCAGTTTGAATGAGCGTATTGAGGACGGGATCCTCAAAATGTTCCCACCAGTGGGCATTTGCTACCTGGCGGGCATCGGCTTCATCGATCCTCCACGATCCCGGAACAGTGACCTGAGGCCGTTGGTAATTCTTTCCGATAATACAGCCGTTGAGGGCGACAACAAGCAGAAGGCCCAAGAAAAGTCTGTATAGGGTTATTTTTTTATCGATATTACGGTTTGGCATTTTTTATCGGATAGCGATCCGGTAACGAGGATGTCTTTTGTCCTTTTCTTTCGATGATGTAAAAAAGAACAGGAATAAGAAAGACGGCTATCGCTGTCGCCGCCGCCATTCCTGCCACAACGGCTGTTCCCATGATCTGGCGAGAAATAGCTCCTGCTCCTTGCGCCGTAGCTAAGGGCAAAGATCCAAGGATAAAGGCAAAGCTTGTCATCAAGATAGGTCTTAAGCGCAGTTGAGCGCCTTCAAGGGCGGCGTCGACTAAGGACAGGCCTTGCTCGTAGCGCATTTTTGCGAATTCAACGATGAGAATAGCATTTTTAGCCGCAAGTCCGATCAACATGATAAGGCCTATTTGCGCGTAAATGTTGTTTTCCTGTCCGCGAATCCAAAGCCCTAAAAAAGCTCCCATGATCGCGATGGGTGTTCCTAATAAAACGCTGAAGGGAAGCGACCAGCTTTCATATTGCGCAGCAAGGATAAGAAAAACACATAGCAGGGAGAACGCGAAGATCGCCGCAGGTGAAACGCCTTGTTGGGCTTTTTGCTCCTGATAGCTCATCCCCATGTAGTCAAAACCCATTTCTTGTGGCATGGTCTGATGAAAAACTTCCTCCAGCGCTTTCATGGCTTGTCCGGAACTGACGCCTTTCGCGGCGATAGCGTTGATCTGGGCGCAGCGATAAAGGTTGTAGCGCATCGTGAACTCTGGGCCATTCATTGAACGAACAGATGTCAGAGCTGATAGCGGGACCATGTTCCCGTCGTCGTTGCGAACGAAGAATTGGCTTAGGCTTTCTGCTTTTGTGCGGTAGGCGCCTTCGGACTGAACGTAAAGCTGCCACTGTCTTCCAAAACGATTGAAATAGTTCACGAGGATCCCGCCCATGAACGATTGTAAGGTTTTATAAACATCTTCAAGACGCACGCCTTGCTTTAAGACCTTTTCTCGGTTGACATCAACGAAGACCTGGGGGATGGTTGGCAGGAACGTTGTGCTGATAGTTGCAAATTCTGGACGTTTACGCGCTGCCTCCAGGAATGTGTTGACGTTCTTCGACAGAAAATCCATGTCTTTACCAGCGCGGTCCTCAAGAATGAATGTTACGCCTCCAGAGGTTCCAATCCCGGGGATCGCTGGAGGTGAGAACGCGAAGCCAATACCTTCAGCGACCTTTGACATTTCTTTATTTAGATGTGCTGTGATAGCGCCGAGTTGTGTTTGCGGTGTCTTGCGCTTAGCCCACTCTTCAAGAGAGATAAAAAAGAAAGCACTATAGGTGTTGTTCACTTGGCTTAGCATGCTGTAGCCGATCACAGAAGAATAGTATTGAACCCCGGGTGTTTGCTCTAGGATATTCTCGATCTTTTTGACCATCTCGCCAGTACGCTGTAGGGATGCCGCGTTGGGAAGCTGAACTCCGGCAAACAGATATCCTTGGTCTTCTTCGGGGAGAAATCCTGAGGGTAATATTTTTCCAAGACCCATTGTTGCCAGAAAGGCAAAAGCAAGAAAGATGACCGTGATAAAGCTTTTACGGATCAAGATACGGCAAAAATGCACGTAACCGTTTGTAGCATTGGCAAAGACACGATTGAACATATTATAAAATTTCTGCAAGAAACCATATGCTTCTTTTTTAGGCCTCAATAGAAGGCTCGCAAGCGCAGGGCTTAGTGACAGAGCGTTGAATGCGGAAAGCAGAACAGAGATCGCGATCGTTACGGCAAATTGTTGGTAAAGACGCCCTGTGATCCCTGGAATGAAGGCTGTAGGAATAAAGACCGCGGCAAGGATGATCGCGATAGCCACAACTGGCCCGGATACTTCTTTCATGGCTTTGAGTGTCGCATCTTTAGCGCAAAGCCCGTTCTCAATATGGCGCTCCACAGCTTCCACAACGACGATCGCGTCATCAACAACAAGGCCTATCGCCAAGATAATGCCAAAAAGAGAGATTGTGTTCAAAGAAAATCCAAATAAGGGAAAGAAGGCGAACGTGCCGACCAGGGAAACAGGAACGGCCATCAGAGGGATCAGCGTCGCCCGCCAACCCTGCAGAAAAATAAAAACAACAATGAGGACAAGGAATAGTGCTAACAATAAGGTGATTAAGATCTCTTTCATGCCTTCCGTAACGGCGAGGGTCGTGTCAAGGGCGACCACGTAATCTAAGTCATTAGGAAATTGTTGTTTAAGTTTTTCCATGAGATCTTTTGCCGCGGTCGCCGCTTTTACAGCGTTACTTCCAGGCAGCTGATAGAGCGCCACAAGGGCCGCTGTTTTTCCATTCAGGCGGCTGACAACATCATAAGCCTGCGCGCCAAGCTCGATACGGCTGACATCTTTGAGGCGTACGATCGATCCGTTCGGTTCCGCGCGTAAGACGATATCGCCAAATTGCTCCGGAGTTTCCAGGCGTCCTTGCGCGCGTACAGCGTAAGTGAATTCTTGACCAGAGGGCGCAGGCTCTCCGCCTATTTTCCCGGCAGGATTAACAGTGTTCTGCGCGTTAATGGCAGTCACGATCTCAGGGATCGTGATGTTCAATTTTGCTAATTGGTCAGGTTTGACCCAGATGCGCATGGCGTATTGTCCAGCGCCAAAGATCGTGATGCTGCCGATCCCCGGGATGCGGTTTAGCTGATCGCTAAGGTTGATGTAGGCGTAGTTCGCCAAGAAAATATTATCATACGTTCCATTTGGCGAATATAGGGCGAACATTACAAGGGGAGAGGCATTCGACTTTTGCACAGTGATACCCGCTGCGCGCACATCCGCGGGAAGCTGTGACTCTGCTTGGGATTCACGCATTTGCGCGAGGATCTGGGCTGTATTGGGATCCATTTTTACATCAAAATTGACGCGCAAGAGAGCTTGGCCGTTGTTAGCGTTAATGGAATACATGTACTGCATGTTGTCAACGCCGGACATCTGCTGTTCGATGGGCGTCGCGACAGATTGTTCTAAAGTAACAGCGTCAGCCCCCGGGTAGGTAGCGCGGATCATGATCTCAGGAGGGATGATATCCGGGTATTGCGCAATGGGAAGGCCTGTCAGGGCGACAATTCCGATCAAGACAATTAAGATCGCAATAACGATCGCGACGATAGGCCGGTTAATAAAGAATTCAGACATGCAGGATCAATTCTTTTTTTTAGGATGTTAAATTATTGCGCTGTGTTGGTTTTCGCTGGATCCGTTGCGCTAAAAGGTTGTGTCTTGACGGTCATTCCAGGCCTTACCTTTTGTGTGCCTTCGGCAACGATCACCTCATCAGGTGCCAATCCCTGATCAATGATCCAAAAAGAGTCTATCCGCTCACCAGCCTTCACCGTGCGAATATCGACCGTCTTGTCGCTACGGATAACAGCAACTTGAAAAAGTCCCTGCATTTCTGTTACGGCGCGCTGTGGAACGAGAATAGCGTTTTTCTGAACACGGATCATCGCCCGTACTTTCGCGAATTGTCCCGGGCGCAATAAATTGTTTGGATTTGGAAAATGCGCGATAGCAAGGATGGTTCCAGTTTTGGCATCGATCTGTCGATCGGCAGAAACGATCTTGCCGGTCTCTGGATAGACCGTCCCATCCGACAGGATGAGGTTTAAGGGAATATTTTCCCAGGAGATCTTTTTGCCGGCAGATTGTAAATATTCTTGTTCGCTGATCGGGATATAAACCTTGATCGGGTTGAGATTGGAAACGGTTGTCAAGATCTCGTTTTGATTAGGCCCTACGAGATCGCCGATCTGGGCCTTTGCTGTTCCAGCAATGCCGTCGATCGGCGAGCGGATATTGGTAAATCCGAGGTCGAGCTGTGCTTTCTTTAAAGATGCAGTGGCCGCCGCGACCGCGGCTTTGGCTGTTTGTTCAGCGCCAGTAGCATCATCGAGGTCTTTTTGGCTGACGGCATTCTTTTCCGCCAGGGGTTTGATGCGATCGAGGTTCGATCTGGCCGTTCTCCAGCTTGCTTCAAAGCGGGCGAGATCTGCCCTTGCTTGAGCGACATTTGCCTCAAAAGTGCGAGGGTCGATCTTAAACAATAGTTGGCCTTTTTTTACAAGACTTCCTTCATTGTAAAGCTGGTTAACGAGATAGCCCGTAACCTGAGGGCGAATGGTCGCGTTGACAAACCCATCGGTAGAGGCGATCCATTCGCGGAAGATCGGAGTGTCTTTTTGTGTGACAGAAATGACCTCAACCGTTGGAGCCGGGAGGGGCGAAGACGCTTTTTTATCAGCACATCCAAGCAGGATATTGCAAGCCGAGATAAGGATAAGCCAGAAAGATATTCTAAGAAAGACAATAGAGGATAAAGGTCGCATATTGGTTAATAATAGTATAAAGTTATATATTTTATTTTACTTTAACATTGCCCCAAAACACTGTCAACGTGTATTCAAAGACTTTTCCTGTCGATGACCCAAAAAGTCGGCTAGAAAGCGTTTGCATGGAAGATACGAGGTTGTCTTGTTTTTTAGGTATCATGTGCTATCCTTTCAGCATACAACACTCTCATTAAGGAATCCGACATTGTATTTATAAAAGCAAATCATCATTATTTTTTCAATTTGATTTCATAGTCTAAGGATAATTTGTCAAAAAATAGCAGAATTGAATTGTGCTATTTGGACAAGTAAGAATTTAGCATAAACTTTATCAAGGAGAAATCAATGGAATATCGTATAAGAATTCTAGCTGAACGATTAGTCGTTGCTATCTGCTTTCTTTTTCTGGTCGTGAATCCTCATCCTGTCCCAAGCTTCGCTTTAGCTGGAGAGAACAGTGCGGGGGATGAATTTCCTGCTCTGTCATCTCCTTTGGGCGATGGAGAAAATACTTTAGATCTAGAAGGCGGCCATGCTCTTAAGGATGGGTCACGATTGATCGTTAAGCTTAAAAAAGGAGAGGGATATCAAGCAGCTGCAGAGATGTATGTTCCTGGACAAGAGATCTTTTCAAAGGTTTCTGCTGCAACCTCATTGGACGTGATCAATCAAACGCATCAGGTCAGAACGATCAAACCCGTTTTAGGAGCAAAAGAAAAGATCTCTCGCCCTTTTTCTCTCAATTCTGGATCTGCCAAGAATTTTGAAAAACAAAGAAGTCTCGCTCTGAAACGAGAAATGGATGGAGTTCGTAAGCAATTTTCTTCCAGGTCAAACCGTAGGTCTTTTGATGCAGAGCAAGGCGACACGTTAGACCAAGACGCGCTGGAACTAGCAAGTTATTTTATTGTTGAGTTTGAGAACGAAAAAGATGCAGAGGCATTAAAGCTGGTCAAAGAAGAATATATGAAGGATCCGGCAGTTGAGCTCGTAGAGCATGATGTGCAGATGAGCGTTTTTTATCAGCCTTCTGATCCTTTTTATCATAGCACGGGAACATGGGGACAAGCATATAGCGATATGTATGCTTTAAAGCCGAATCGCTTGCACGCCGGTGATCCTGTTTTGAATCAGGGGGCATGGGCAAAAACAAAAGGCGCGGGAGTGGTTGTTGCTGTGATTGATACGGGTGTTGACTACAACCATATCGAGCTTCAGGGAAATATTTGGATCAACGCAGCAGAGATCCCCAACAACGGCATTGACGATGATGGAAACGGATTTGTCGATGATAGGATAGGCTGGAATTTTATCGGAAACAACAATAATCCTATTGATGATCATGGGCATGGTACCCATTGCGCGGGGACAATTGCCGCGGCGGAAAATGGATTAGGCATTATCGGAGTTGCTCCTCAGGCAAAGATCATGATCCTTAAGGCCTTAGGCCAGTCCGGCAGCGGGAGTATTATCGGCTTGGCGAATGCCGTTATCTATGCGGCAAATAATGGCGCAGATGTCATTAGCAATTCTTGGGGTGGAGGCGGCGTTTCTCAAATGCTTGTCGATGCCTTTGCTTATGCGCATAGCTTAGGATGTGTTTCTGTGGCTGCGGCAGGAAATGCGAATGCAGATGCAAAAAATCATCAGCCAGCGAGTTTCGACACAGTGATTACGGTCTCTGCCGTGACGCCCAATGATCAAAAAGCAAGTTTCTCGAATTTTGGCTCCAAGATAGACGTTGCGGCCCCGGGTGTCGACATCTTATCTTTAAGGGCCGAGGGAACAGATATGTATGGGGCAAGCAACCCAAATTTGATAGGTCAACAAGTTGTCAATGACATTTATTATCGGGCCAATGGGACGTCTATGGCGTGTCCTCATGTTTCTGGTGTCGCGGCCCTTATCCTTGCCCACCATCCAAATTTTTCCAACGAAGAAGTTAGGGCTGTCTTAACTACTTCCGCGGATGATCTGGGAACTCCCGGATTTGACTATCTCTATGGTTATGGACGTGTTGACGCTCAAGAGGCTTTGAACTTAAACTATGCGTGTGTCGCCAGAATGAGAAATGTTTCAGGATTGATGAAGAAGGAGGGTTATTTAGATATTTATGGGGAGGCTTCAGGAGGGCAGCATTTTGTTAATTACAAGCTTTTTTACTCAGAAAATGGTCCAGAAGGTCCTTGGGTTGAGTTTACAGATAATGTAACTCCAGGTGAAAAGAAGGCAGTCGTTGGTCCTAACGGGCAAATGCAATATCCTCTGCTGGGAAGTCTAAATTTAAATCTTATTAACGGAAATATAATCAATATCAAGTTGAACGTCTATGACAATCAGGGGTTTATTTGGTCAAATGTTTCTGATTTTGTTGCCTTTGTTGCTGACCAACAGCAGGGATGGCCTCAAAAAGTTTATGGAGAAGAATACGGTGGAATACCTTTGTATACAACTATTATGGGAGTGACGTTGACCGGATCTGCAAAGGTGGCAAATATTGACAATAGTCCTGATGGATCTTTAGAGATTGTTGTCGCTAATGCCCAAGGTATCTTTGTTTTTGACCACCAGGGAAACGATATGCCAGGTTGGCCAAAACTATTGCCAAACGATTATCGACGTGAAGGTTGTCTGACGTCAGCAACTCCAGCGTTAGCGGATCTGGATGGCGACGGGGCATTAGAAATTATACATCTAGGACATTCTACATACTATGATGCTAAATATCAAAACACTAATGAATTCATAGGTGGGATGCATGTATGGAAGCATGATGGGACCCCTCTTCAGGGGTGGCCGCAGAATTTCTATTTGAACATGGCTTCTGGTCACAATAGCGTATCTTCTCCTGTAGTCGCAGATATCGATGGAGATTCACAGGATGAGATTGTTGTTACCGCGCTTAAGGTCGAGGGCAAGACCGTTCAGGGGCAATTTATCAAAGAAGCTATCCCTGTGATCTATGCTTGGGAGAAAAATGGAAACTTTGTGCAGGGCCCAAACGGAGAAACGAATTGGCCTTTCAATCTTTCATTGAAGAACGGTACGATCTCCCGTGTGCAAATATATCCCACCAAAGAAGGAGAGATTACTATTCCTTCTGGCCCGATCATTGCGGATCTTAATTCTGATGGCATTCCAGAAGTGGTCCAGATGCTCTATGCAAGCTATAAAAATCAATCAACAGGCCAGACCGAACACGTCTCTACAATTCATGTTTTAAACGGATACGGGTTCCCAGCCAGCAGCTTAAGCTTTCCAAAGGATTATGACGGAAACGATCTTTTAAGAAAAGGATTGACCGCGGCAGATGTTAACGGAAGCGGAGTGCCTGAGCTTTTGGGGATGACTGGCCAAGGCCGATTTATTGTGATCAATAATCAAGGAGCGATTATCGCTCAGAAAAGCGGTATCGGCGTTCCTGCTTCTTTGATCACGCCTGCCAATCTGGATCAAGATGATCAAAAAGAATTTGTTTTTATAACTCAGACAGGCAGGCTTGTAGTTTTAGATGACAATTTAAGCATGATGCCTGGATGGCCTTATGAGACTGGCCTACCGAACGTGGCCGTTGGATCTTCCGAGCCATTGACCAGCCCTCTCGTTGCCGACATTGACAATGATGGGCAGATTGACATTGTTGTTGCTGGCACATTAAAAGCTTCGGAGCCTTTTTTTCATCTGTATGCGTTTAATGTCGACGGTACAGTAAAAGCGGGATGGCCAAAAATGTTCGGCTCTCATCCAAATCAACTTATGGATGCGCAGCATCCTACACCCACCATTGCTGATATTGATCATGATGGAGATCGTGAGATCATTTTGACAGCACATGACGGACAAATATATGTTTGGGATCTATCGTCTTTAGCTAATCCGGCTTTGGATCAATGGACCATGTTCAGGCACGATCTAAAGAACACGGGATCGATAGGCCCTGATGTCATTTTTCCTCCTGGTAATCAACCGCCGGTAGCCAACGCAGGGCCTGACCAACAGCATACGCTAGTGTATCCTGCCACAACAAAATCCGTGGCCTTAAACGGAACAGGATCCTATGATCCAGACGGCACGATCGCCAGTTACACTTGGAAAAAGAACAGCACGACCATTGCCACAGGTCCAACGCCTACCGTCAACCTGCAGGCTGGAACACATTCGATCGTCCTGACCGTTGTGGATAACGCAGGCGCTTCAGCGACGGATACGGTGGTGGTTCAAGTGACGCCTTCTGGGCCTGCTGGAACGCAGCAGATCGTTTCATTAAAAGCTGGATGGAATTATTTCGCGCCGACAGTACAAGCTTCCAGTATGAATATTGCAGATCTATTATCTTCATTGTCTGCAACTGGGAATCTTGTTTTTGCAACCAATTCAGCAGGTAAGATTTATTGGCCATCTCAGAATGTTAACAATTTTACTGAACCTCTGAGTCCTTCCAAGGGGGTTAAGATCAAGATGTCTTCTGCTCAGACATTGGTTGTCGAAGGGGATCCAATCTCTGGAAATGGGGTCATTAGCTTGGGTTCTGGCATCCATTATGTCGGGTTCTTAGCTAATAAATCAGCCATGGCAACAGTTCAAAATTTGATCAACAATGATGCCCTGATCGTCGTCACAGATGGAGAAAAAAGCATCATGAAGATAAATGGACAGTGGGTTGATACGATCGGTATTTTTCAAAACGGTAAAACCTATATGTTTAGCTTGTCTAAACAAGGAAATATAAGTATTAAGTGACCCTAATTTAATATAAGTTATCCAGGCTTCATTAACTTCAGAAGTCTTTAGGCCGCCACGATTGACTGGCGGCCTAAGAAACCGCTTTCACAAAAATAGCCCTCTTGCCTTGTTTTATACTATATATATATGATATCCTTTAGAAGGATTTTAAATCGTTCTTTTTGTTGAAAAGGTTTTCAAATGCTTCTCGAAACGGCAAACCCTGAGTAATCAGGGGACGCAAAGCCAACGCTCCGCAGATATCTTGCGGAGGGCAGGGCTACCGAAAGAAGAAAAGGTAAGT
>JAKQPK010000038.1 GCA_029564765.1 Candidatus Omnitrophota bacterium | reverse complement strand
CCTTCGCCTCTATCGACAGATCGACCGCTGTTATAATATCGATCGTGTTTACATCGGGGCTTATCTGTGAGGCGTCGATCGCCTTGAAATTCTCAACAAATTCACTTACGAGTTGATCCTTAAAAACTGCTGACGATTTCTCGCTAAGGATCATGCTGAAGATCTTGGCGCACTCATCAGTTAATTTTAATTGCAACTCTTTTTCGATCTCTTTACGAACAGCATCTTTCGTACGCTGAGCTTTATTGACAACATCTTCAGCCTCAGCCCGGGCCTTGTTCAAAACCTTCTGGCGTTCTTCCTTGGCCTTCTCTTCCCCCTCTTCTAGCATTTGCTTGACAAGCTTCTCGGCTTCGGCCTTCCGCTTTTCCAACTCTTCATTAGCTTCCTTGATCTTTTGGTTCAATTCTGCTTGCTTTGCCCGCGCAGCTTCTGTTTCCGTGTTCAAACGTCGGACAGCCCCTTGCGTTGTCCCTATCAGGACCTTATGCAAGAAGAAAATAATAACGCCTGTAATAATAAAATTGAGAACAATGAATTGAAAGATCAGCATTAAACTCATACTAAGTCTCCTTTATCCGCCCCCTTGCCCATAATCAGATAAAACATGGTACAGCATTGTCAACATACCGAAAGAAATGATCTCTAAAGCAACAAGCTTTGCGATAATGTTTGTTTGGATGGCCGGGGTCTTGCTCGGAAAACGACCGATCCTGTTCATCAGCTTCGATCCTAAAATCGCTGTTCCGATGCATGGCACGCCCATGATGAACGCGAAGACCAGGAATAGAATGAGCATGGGACCCATAAAACCCTCACCTTCCGAACAATTGAAAGATAACTAAGATCGCAATGATCGATAACGCCTCAACAAAAATGAGCATAATAATGATGCCCATAAAGATCTTCGATGCGGCCAACGGATTACGTCCTAATGCCTTAACGACCGCATAGCCTAAAACGGCAATGACAACCGATGGCCCCATAACGCAAACAAACATAATGGAAATAATAAGAAAAGTTTCACGCCATTGCATACGCGCCTAAGGCTTGAACGCCTTACTCCTCCTTGTCAACACTATAAGCAATATCATCTTCTTTCTTAGCGATCTTTCTTTCTCGCGGTTGCGGCTCGATCAGGATAATGCAATCATTCGCGAAAAAACGCACAATGCCTGATTTGATCGGAATGCTTTCCTTCCAGTCAATGATGATGTTGCCTGGCTGCAGAATGCCTAAGACCGGAAAATGATAAGGCAACAACTCGTATTCACCTTGATCTCCAGAAAGGAAAACACTTTCAACCTCATTTTCATAAACAAGCGCATCCGGGGTCATGACCGTTAACTTAAAAGTGATGCGATAGTGAGCCATAAATGACTATTTTTTGCCTCCATCCTTACCAGATGTGGCTTGATCTAGAGCATCAACACCCACAAAACCGCTCTCTTCCTCTTCCTCATCCTTAGGACGCTTTTCCTGCGCTTCCTTGACATACTGAGTAAGGATCGCTGTCATCCTGCTTTCGATCTCCTCTGTCAGATCTCTTTTTTCTTTTAACATCACCACAAAATCTGGATCGACTTTTTGCGCATAATCAAGGATCGACAGTTGAAATTCCTTAACTTCAGGGATCATAAGCTCGTACAACAACTTCTTCTTAAGCGCATAAAGGATCATAACCTGGGCGGCCAAAGGGACCGGCGAGTCCTTGTCTTGCTTAAGGATCTCGCTTAAGATCTCACCGCCTTTAAGCTGTTGTTGGGCCTCCTCTGATTGTCCTGAAGTCTTTAGCTTGGAAATGCGCATCAACTCCTTGTATTGCACGTATTCAAGACGCAAAGATCCGCTAAGCTTCTTAATCGCTTTCCACTGGACCTTGCTTCCAACGCGGGAAACGGAAAGACCAAGATCGACCGCTGGCTTTTGGCCTTCACCAAAGAGCGGAGTACTAAGATAGATCTGTCCGTCGGTCATCGAAACAAGATTGGAGGAAATATAACCCGTTAAATCACCCTCGAGGATCTCGACGATTGGGAAAAATGTGATCGATCCATTACCATGCGCTTTATCCATATAGGCCGCACGCTCGATCATCTTGGAATGAAGATAAAAAATATCCCCAGGGTAGGAATCACGGCCAGGGGGACGCCCTAGCAAGAGAGAGATCTCGCGATAAGACCATGCGTGTTTGGTAAAATCATCGAAGCCAATAAAAACATTTTGCCCCTTATGCATAAAATATTCTGCAATAGAACAAGCGACATAAGGTGCTAAATATTGCTGCCCCGGCGGCGCATTCGCGTTGGCGGCAACAATAAGCGAATAATTAAAAACCTCATGATCCTGAAAAAGCTGAACAACTTTTGCCAACGCTGAGCGAGCTTTGCCAATGGCACAAAAGATACAGATAACCCCCGTATGCTTCTGGTTAAGGATCGTATCAGTGATAATGGTTGTTTTCCCTGTCATCTTATCGCCTAGAATCAGTTCTCGCTGTCCTAACCCAACAGGGATCATTGCGTCAATAACCTTGATACCAGTTTCTAGAGTCTTGCAGAGGGGATCACGTGTCAGAATCGAGGGAGCATCAATGAAGATCGGGTACATTGCATCGTTCTTCAGCGGGCCCAACCCATCCAACGGCTCACACAAAGGATTAACGATGCGCCCGATAAATTTGTCTCCAACGGGAGTGTTAAAAGGCTCAAGGGATGCCACTGCCTTATCCCCTGTCTTGATCTTTTCTTCCTCGCGAACGATCAAAATCTGGGCTTCTTCCTCATCAAAACCAAGAATAATTCCTTCCGTTCCATAACCAAAACGGATCAACTGCCCATTGATGCATCGCTGAAAACCGCGAACAATAACAATGCAACCGCGGATACAGCGAACAATACCTTCTTCCGTATATTTTAACGTGTTCACAAGTTTCTCCTCAGAAATAATCAACTTATTATATCATGGTCATCTGGCAAGACTATAAGAAAGTAAAAAAAGTGCTCTAGGATTTCTTTGTGGTTTCGTCTTCTGGGGCGCCAACTTCTTTTAATTGGCCTTTTGTTTCCGCAGCGTTCTCTTCTCCCATATACTGGGATCGCGCTCGCCAGGTAAAGAAATGGATAGCGGTAAAAATCGCGACAAACGCAAGTGTTCCCCAGATAATACGCCAAGTTGCCGTGATCGTAGGGCGGGTCCCAAAAAGAGCCTTTGAAATAGCTGAAATGCCTCGCAGTGCGCGGATCTTTTGAAGCACGTTGGTGACCTTGCTTTTATCAAGATCTTCGAGTTTCTTCATACGCTGGGCTGTGACGATTGCCAACAATCTCTCCAGCTCTTTCAAGGTTTGATCAGCTTCACGATAGCGCCCCCGATTAACACGATAGATGCCGATATCATCCTTGACATCACGCTTAACATTCTGAGCGTCTCGAATCTGGTTAAGATTGTTGAAGATCTTTTCAGATAAAAAACTTGCGCTACGCTCGTAGCTTTTTCCTTCCTCGTTCTTTGTGATCCCCTCGATGGCTTTTTTGGTGCGATCTTCCAGCGAATCAATCATTGGCTTGGGGATGTACCACGTGTTGCGAATCATAATGATATAACGCTTTTTTTCTGAAGGAAGAAATTCTTCCTCTTTTGTCAGATAGCATTGCTTTCGTTCCGGATCATAGCGCACATCAAAGCCTTGCGCGTCAACAATATCTGATAATCGCACTTCTTCTGGTAAATAGTGCTTATGAACGATGGTATTATTCTCATTCTTCTTTGGATTTTCAACCTCGAGCACCATCTTTACGGTTCCTTCTTTTTCCGGTTCAGCAACAGCAGATTGAAGATACTCGAGATTAAATGCATTCTGCTTAAGCTCTTGCAATGTCGCAAGATTCGCCCTATACTCCTCGATGCGACGTTCAACATTGGTCGCAAATTCATCCTGACGTCTCAAAATGTAATCAAGCTTGTTGACCATGACACCTTGCAGCATAACGGCAGAATCATACGTTGGAGAATCTTTTAAAAGCTCAAGATTTTTACTCAATTGATCCTTAATGATGTCAATATCCGCTAGATTGACCTTCCACACATCCCTTACTTCGACCTTGAATGCTTTGGACTCTTTTGGTTGAAGCAAAAAAGAGCCAGAAACATAATATTGTGATCTTTCAAGATCGAAATCAACCTTCAAATCGCCTGTGCTTACAATATCCTCTGGTTTAAGCTCGGATGGCAAATAATATTTGAGCGGGGTATCTTTTGCATCTTCAGCCCCGTTCACTGCCACTAAATTAATATAAAGATTTTGAGCACACACTTTTCCTGCAGTAAACAAAAAAACAAAGATAATGGCGCTCACAGCAAATAAAGTGGTCCTCATATTCCATTCTCTCAACTATTCACCGCTTTCAAACCAACTTTTAACGACAACATCCTGCTTGCCGATAGATTCTTTTAGAACATCGAGCTTTGTATTGATCTCATTAAGTTTTTCGCTGATCTTCTTAGGATCGTTCGCATCCTCTCGAGATAGCGGTTGAACAGCCATGCCATCACCATCAACACCTAAAGATTTCGCGGATTCACCTAAGAAGTTAGATAATTTTCCAAGCATTTCTGAGGCCATGTTTCCTGTATCAAGCTGGCTCTCGGAAATCGTCTCAGAAGCAATTTTCAGCTCATCCATGGCAGCATCTAGTTGCTTCAGCTTACCATAAACAGTCGGCGTTACGCCTTTAGCGCCGACCTCTGTACGGATACCCTGAGCTTCTCCCAGCGCAGCTTCAGCGCTACTTTTTGCTTTATCAACATTCTCTTTAATATTTTTTAATAAAGCCAATTCGCTAAAGAGGGTTTCTGCACCAGTATCATCTGAAGTGCCAACAAGAAGCTCGAGCGTATCAACATAGCTTGAAATGTCGTTTAAGAAACCAAAAACTGTTTCCGAGCCGATATCAGTTGTCGTCCCGAGATTTGTTTGTAAGGCCTCGACGATCGTATTAATATCGTTGATCTTCGATAGATCTAAGCTGGCTAGCTCGTCAACAACCTCGCCAAGTTGATCAAGCCCTTCGATCGATTGAACAGCTGCATAAACCTGAGCGATCTTGCCAAACAATGTTTGCGCGGATGCGGAATCGCCCGGTAACCCGATCTTTTCAACCGCGGTGTTGATTGTTTGGCACAAGGTCAGAACGCTGTTCACGCTCGTGACAAGTGTTTGCGCGTTACTCGCAAGATAAGCAATGCCACTCCAGTTAATGTTCGCGCTCGTCATAGATGCTAAGTCGCTCCAATTAATGCCTGCATGGCTTGTCATGCCCATATCAACCCAATTAATACCGGTTCCAGACATATATGAAATATCATCCCAGTTAACATCTGCCGTTGTCATAACTGCGAGATCATCCCAATTTACGCCTGCTCTTGTCATCACTTGGAAATTATTCCAATTAACCCCAGCGATGGTCATCTGGGCAAAATCAAACCAATTAACGCCTGTTTCAGTAAGCACTTGTAAATCGTTCCAGTTCACACCCGCCTCACTTAGAGCACCAATATCAACCCAATTAATACCTGCATCAGACAGCGCGCCAACATCAATCCAGTTAATACCGGTTTTGCTCAAGCTGCCGACATCTGACCAATTGATACCCGCACGCGTCAACCCGACAACATCAAACCAGTTAACACCAGACCGTGATAGCGCTGCAAAATCGCTCCAATTCACGCCAGCTTCAGATAAAATGCTAAGATCCTCCCAGTTGATACCTTTGGTTGTCAAATTGTAAATATCGTTCCAATTAATACCTTGCCGAGTCAAGCGATTAATATCAACCCAATTAACACCTGTAACGCTTAAAGTTTGCAAATCAATCCAATTGATCCCAGAAGAAGATAAGGTCTGAATATCAACCCAATTAATTCCTCCATCACTTAACATTGCGATATCAAGCCAATTAATGCCCTGTGTTGACATGTCATAGAGATTAAGCCAATTAACCCCCTGAGCAGTAAGGACATTAACATCTGACCAGTTGATGCCGCGAGAGGATAGATCATAAATGCTGTTCCAATTTGTTCCTTGTCGTGATAAAGCATAGATATCAATCCAGTTAATGCCTCGAGAAGACAGGTCATAAATGCTCAGCCAATTAATTCCAGTCTTGGAGAATTGATCGATATCCATCCAATTAATGCCCTGGCGACTTAAAGCGTTGACGTCTGACCAGTTGATACCCTTGGCTGAGAGGTCGTAGATGGAGAGCCAGTTAATGCCCTGAGTAGTTAAAACATTGACGTCTGACCAGTTGATGCCTGTGCTTGAGAAATCGTAGACAGACAGCCAATTGATGCCTGCTCTGGAGAGAGCGTTGATATCGTTCCAGTTGATACCTTTTGCTGAGAGGTCGTAGATGGAGAGCCAGTTAATACCTGTTCTAGAAAGAGTATTGATGTCTGACCAGTTGATGCCCTTAGCTGAGAGGTCGTAGATGGAAAGCCAGTTGATACCTTTGGAGGAAAGATCATAAATGCTGGTCCAGTTGATGCCTTTGACCGAAAGATCGTAAATTCCTGTCCAATTGATGCCCACCATAGAAAGGACGTTTACATCTAGCCAGTTGATACCTTTTGCTGAGAGGTCGTAGATGGAGAGCCAGTTGATACCTGTTCTAGAAAGAGTATTGATGTCTGACCAGTTGATGCCCTTAGCTGAGAGGTCGTAGACAGACAACCAGTTGATGCCCTGGCGGGTAAGAACATTAATGTCATTCCAGTTAATACCTGTGGATGAGAGGTCATAGATGCTGCTCCAGTTGATACCTCTGGCTGAGAGATCGTAGATTCCAACCCAATTGATACCCGTCCTAGAGAGGACATTGACATCTGACCAGTTAATGCCTTTAGAAGATAAGTCGTAAATACTGCTCCAGTTAATGCCCTTAGCTGAGAGGTCGTAGACAGACAGCCAGTTGATGCCCTGAGTAGTTAAAACATTGATGTCTGACCAGTTGATACCTTTAGCTGAGAGGTCATAAACTGACAACCAGTTGATGCCCTGGCGGGTAAGAACATTAATGTCATTCCAGTTAATACCTGTGGATGAGAGGTCGTAGACCGAGAGCCAGTTTATGCCCTGAGTAGTTAAAACATTGACGTCTGACCAGTTGATACCTTTAGCTGAGAGGTCGTAGATGGAGAGCCAGTTGATACCCTGGCGGGTCAGGACGTTGACGTCTGACCAGTTGATGCCCTTAGCTGAGAGATCGTAGATGGAGAGCCAGTTGATACCCTGGCGGGTCAGGACGTTGACGTCTGTCCAATTGATACCTTTGGCCGAAAGATCGTAAATACCCGTCCAATTAATACCTGTCCCAGAAAGAACGTTGATGTCATTCCAGTTGATGCCCTTAGAAGATAGGTCGTAGATACTGCTCCAGTTGATGCCCTTAGCTGAGAGGTCGTAGATGGAGAGCCAGTTAATGCCCTGGGTAGTTAAAACATTGACATCTGACCAGTTGATGCCCTTGGCTGAGAGATCGTAGATGGACAGCCAGTTGATGCCTGTTCTGGAAAGCATATTGATGTCATTCCAGTTGATACCTTTAGCTGAGAGGTCGTAGACCGAGAGCCAGTTGATGCCTGTTCTGGAAAGAACATTGATGTCGCTCCAGTTGATGCCCTTAGAGGAAACGTCATAAACGGATAGCCAGTTGATGCCTGTTCTGGAAAGCATATTGATGTCATTCCAGTTGATACCTTTAGCTGAGAGGTCGTAGACCGAGAGCCAGTTGATGCCCTGGCGGGTAAGAACATTAATGTCATTCCAGTTAATACCTGTGGATGAGAGGTCATAGATGCTGCTCCAGTTGATACCTGTTCTGGAAAGAACATTGATGTCGCTCCAGTTGATGCCCTTAGCTGAGAGATCGTAGATGGACAACCAATTAATACCTGTGGCTGAGAGGTCGTAGATGGAGAGCCAGTTGATGCCCTGGCGGGTAAGAACATTAATGTCATTCCAGTTAATACCTGTGGATGAGAGGTCGTAGATGTTGGCCCAATTAATGCCTTTAGCTGAGAGATCGTAGATGGAGAGCCAGTTAATACCCTGGCGGGTTAGGACGTTGACATCTAACCAGTTGATGCCCTTAGCTGAGAGGTCGTAGATGGAGAGCCAGTTGATGCCTGTTCTGGAGAGAACATTGATGTCGCTCCAGTTGATGCCCTTAGAGGAAGCGTCATAAACCGACAGCCAGTTGATGCCCTGGCGAGTTAAGGCGTTGATGTCATTCCAGTTGATACCTTTAGCTGAGAGGTCGTAGATGGAAAGCCAGTTGATACCTTTGGAGGAAAGATCATAAATGCTGGTCCAGTTGATGCCTTTGACCGAAAGATCGTAAATTCCTGTCCAATTGATGCCCACCATAGAAAGGACGTTTACATC
>JAKQPK010000056.1:0-40000 GCA_029564765.1 Candidatus Omnitrophota bacterium | reverse complement strand
CCTAATCCACGCCGCCAGCGTTCACTCTGAGCCAGGATCAAACTCTCTAGAATAAACTTGGCAAATATCTCAAAGAACGAAAAAAACAAAAATCTATAACAGCTTTGGAATGATCCTTTAAAAATTTGATTCCAAAGATTAACAGAACACTTTAGAATTGTCAAGAAAATTTTTTAAATTTGTACTACGAAAGAACGCATAGAAACAAATCGTAAGATAGAGTGTTAGTATACACGATAATTCTTATTTTGCAAGTATTAATTTTTGCGCGTTCGCAAAAAGAATGGCATCGCGCTCTTGGGCGGAAAGCCCTGATTTTTCAATGACTTCGATCGCGGCAGGGATCTTTTGATTGGCGGGAAAATCGCTGCCAAATAAAATATGCTCGGCGTCCACGACCTCTAGGGCGCACTGCAAGGCCGCCGGAGATTGAGATCCGCTTGTATCAAAATATAAATTTTTAAAAAATGTGCTTGGAGCCGCACCAAGATCTTTCACCAGATCACGGCCGCGCAGCATCTGATACGTATTATCGAATCGCTCCTTAACAAATGGCAGCACACCGCCATAATGCGCAAAAATAAATCTGACATCAGAAAATCGATGAAAGACATCAGCCATCATCATTTTACCGATACACATCGATACATCAAAGACGTACTCCAGCACTGGCGTTAACAATGGGTCCTTAACGCGCTCCTCACCGATCGGATGGATGATCTGCGGATGAACGTGAACAGGCATATGGTGCTTTCCAACAAACTCATAGAGCGGAAAGAAGACTTCCTCGTCCAGATAGTGGCCATTATAACTTGACGCAAGAGAGATGATCGATAACCCTAAATTCTGAACATTCTTAAGCTGCCCAACGATCGTGTAAGGATTTTCGATAGAAATGATCCCGGCGCCAATAAAACGATCAGGATGGTTCTTCACCAAGTCGGAGATCTTCTGGTTGTAAACCCGGCAAACCTGATCCCATCCACCAAGGTTCATGTGGGCATCTGTGGTTGGATAAAAGAGAACAGCTTTTTCAATGCCTAAGGCGTCCATGGACTCCAAATGCTTGTCCACATTGGACCAGTTCACTTTAAAAAATGCTGTATGGGCCGCTATTTCCGGAGGAATATAGTGACTGTGAAAATCGATGATCCCAGCCATAGGTTATAACATTAAATTTTCTTTAAGGATCTTTTCTACTTCGCCAAGAGCTTCCTTAAGTTCGGTGATCAAATGCACGTTCATTGAAACACCTTTGGAAGTAGGGACCATTTCATCTGTCCCCTGGGTCATTGTCCACGTGCGAATATCAATAAGGTCGTTGCCCTTGTATTCGCGGATCCCGACGCGGATCTCTTGGAATTTATTTTTCTTGAAGGTCTTAACAGTCTTATCCATACCGTCTCGCCTCCTTTCTCTTTTAAATTACTTTGCCTGGGCCTGCGTATAATCGATCACCGGCTTTGTCCATGGGGTCTTTTGATTAATGACCGCCAACTCAAGAGGACATGTATTGGCCGGAACCGATAGCGCGAACAAAACCATGTCCGCGACCGCTTCAGGCGCCATCAGGCGGTCACGCTGTTCTTGCGCGATGTTGTCTAGTTTATCCGTCAAACCTGTGTCCACAACGCCAGGCAGAATAGACGTGATCTTGATATTGTGATCGCGCATTTCCCAGAACAACCCTTTTAAAAATGCGCGTAACCCAACCTTTAGCGAGCTGTATGTGACAAATGTTTTTGGGATCGGATCACAAAGCGTCGAGCCCGAAACCATATTAATGATCGCACCCTGCTTGCGTTCGATCATATGCGGGATGATAAGGCGGATCAAGCGAACATATCCTAAATAATTTGTATGCGCCAAGCGCTCAATATCCTCGAGCGGTTGCTTTTCAAAAGGATACTGACTGGAAACGCCGGCATTGTTGATCAAGATATCAATAGGTCCTAATTCCTTCATAGCTGTATTCGCTAAATTCTGCAGATCCTCCAACTTGCTGACATCTGTCGCAACACCAATGACCTTGACCTTGTGATCCTTCTTGATCTCTCTGATCGTCTCATCCAGTGTTGCCTGGGTACGCGCGGCGAGCGCTAGATTAACACCACGCTCAGCTAAGCGAAGCGCAATGGTCTTTCCAATGCCTTTGCTCGCGCCGGTAATGATCGCGTTTTTCCCTTGTAAATTCACATTCATAAACTCATCCTTTCGTGTCTAAAGGAACTGCTTTTTTAACAAAAAAAGATAATACTAATATTAAGATCCCCAAAACAAAAAACGTCATGCTGAAGCTTTTCTGGACAAACGGCGCGCTGACAACGAACCCAAGTCCTCCTGCCAGAAACCGAACCGCAGAATTAAGGCTTGCCACTTCCGCGCGGTTTTCTTCTGGAAAATCCGTCAGAACGGTGGAAGCCCCGTTGTGCCCTATCGACCATCCCATAGCTGTTAACGACAAAATTACCGCGAGCATACCCAAAGGATATTTTCCTACCAAAAGAGCCGATGCAGCCCCCAAAATAATGATCCCGACCAAACAGGCCAACACGCGTCCTTTTTTATCCGAAACATAGCCCCCTAAGATCTGCCCTGAAAAACCCATAACAGCTGTTAGAACAAAGAATGAGCTGATCGTCAACTGATTCAACTCATATACACGGCTTAAATAAACACCGAACCATTTATGGACACCATAATATAAGGAACTAATAATAAATATAAATATAAATATATTTCGGATTTTATTATTATATATAAGATTAAGATAATTGACAGGATTTTTTTCTTTGGCGTCCAGATCTGCTGAGGGCACCCCAAAGGCAGCGATTGCGGCGATCAGGCCTAGGGCTGAAGGCAGATAAAAAAGCCACCGCCAGTCCGCTACCCCGCTTAAAGCAACGCCAACGATGGACGCCACAAAGCTAAAGCCAAAGAACAATCCTACGAGCCTTCCCCTGACATCTTTTTCGAACATTTTCCCTATGAGGATAAGCCCTAAAGGGATCGCGGCTGATCCCACGATACCTGTTAGAAGGCGAGGCAGAAAAAAATATCCGACATCGGTCGCTTGGGCGCAAAGAAAATTACTGACAGCGAAAACCGCCATCGTAACGGTCATCAGCATCCTAAAATTAATATAGCGGGCCAGAGGCGCGTAAATAAGAGCGCCTAACCCGTAAGGGATAAGATAGGCCGGTATGATACGTGAGACCGCAAAAATAGGCAGCTGCAGATCACGAGCGATCGACGGGATCGCGGCCTCAATGGCCGCGACATTGAACGATATAGTAAAACAGTTTAGGCACAACAGGCCAAAAACGAACTTACGATTTCTGATTTCCTGCCTCTTTTTCAATGAGATCTTTGAAGATCTTCAGGTTGTCTTGGGAATGACGATTAATAAAGCCTTCAATCTGTTCTGCGGTGAACTTTGTGAACCCTGGGTCCATCTCAAAATCCTGGATCCATGTCATCAAGATGCCGCCTTCAACTTCAGTATAAAGCCAAACGATCTTCATGTATTTAAACGGGAACATTGGCTCATGGCGCGAGGCCACAGCGAACTTAAGATCCTTAAAAAGCCAACGCTTGGAGACCCAGCTTTTGTTTTCATCGTCGGTCAGGCGAAAGGTAATTTCATTTCCCTTGCGCTCTAGGACTTCGGCTTTGACATATTCCTTACCAAAAAGCTCTGTCCAGCGCTCGATGTGGTTAGAGATATCAAAAACTAAATCATAAGGAGCATTTATTACTATTGAATTTCGTGTGTGTCCCATAACAACCTCCTGTTATCTTTTAAATTTAACCTTATGTAAGAGCCGTTTTTTCTTTAAAATTCTAAGATATTCGATTGTGTTATCATATTTCTTCTTTGCAGAACATGGGGCTTGTTTTTTCATAGAATCTAAACTGCTTAACAGAGAATTAAAGACGCTCTGAGAACAACAATAATCATATACCCTCGCATCTATTATAATTGGTTTGTTTTCTTTCCAAGAAACCTCCTTATAGTTTGAAGAAAAACCATGATTCTCTGGGTGTACGTTATATTCGTTAGCTTTGTCAACCGCTACTTTTGTCATAACAAGACCAATTTGATCCTGATTTTCTGCTGTACCATAGGCATCAAGAAGAGCTTTGCCATAATAAATCCCTTCCTTTCTATTGGCGTAAAAATCTCCAAAAGAAATAGCACCTCTTGTGGGAATATTTGCAAATAAACATTTTTTAAAAAAAAGTTTAGCTGCGCCCTGAAGACAAGTATAGCCATGCTTCTGATTGCCAACGCTGTAAATAATAAAAGTATCTGAGAACCACGCTATCCGTAAACACATCCGGCTATACACATTACATGAACCTAATAATTCGCTTAATACATCATCATATAGCAGTTTTACGACTAAAGCATGCTGTGTACTTTTTATGAATTCACTAAAACCAAGAATGTCAAAGCAAGCAATCCAAGATTGGCAATATTTAATTCGCTTCATCCTTTGCATGGGATAATTCTTCATCTATAAATTTTTCCTAATTGATTTAACCGGACTCGGTCGCCATCCTGCCTCTTACTCTACGATAGCCACTGCGCGTGTCCATCCCGCCCCGGCATTCTTAACTCGCACCGGAAAGCATTGCACCGTAAACCCAAAGGGTTTCGGGATTGCGCCAAGATTTCCCATGCGCTCCATGTGGCAGAATTCCCGACGACGTCCGAGAAAATGGCTTGGCCAAATCTTGCTCTTATCTTTTGTGTCCAGGAATTCTTTGAACATGCCAAAGCACGGTCTATCCAAGCCAATCGTGTCAACACCCATCATCTTGACCCCTTGATCCAAAAGATATTCCACGGCATCCGGCATCATACCGACATATTTATTGACGTAATCATCGGTTCCTAAAAGTTTGTCGCCACCGGTATAAATAAGAACAATGTCCATCGACTTGATTTTATAATTGATCTTTTTGAGCGCGGCAACGATGTCGTCTTTTTTGATCACATCAGGAAATTTCATATGTGTAAAATCCAAAACAACCCCCGGGCCAATACACCATTCAAGCGGCACATCCTCGATCATCTTGGCGGGCTTTCCGGCGCATTTACTGCCGTAATGAAATGGCGCATCCACATGTGTTCCCATATGAACCGATGAATTGACAATTTCCAACGAAAGTAATTCTCCGTCGGGAATCTCATCCGCGGTTGCCACACGCTCGCCTTTGGCGAAACGTTCCTGGCCGTTCGGTTTTTTGCTCATCATGATCTCGTTGAAATGCTCAACGCCTTGCGCATGTGTGATACGTGCGATCTTGGCCGCATGTGTTTCCACTAAGCTATCGTCGATCGGCAGGCTTAGGTCTATGATCTTCATGGTAAAATCCTTTTTTCTGTGAAGCGTCATTCGTGAAACGTATTCCGCAAAAACTTTATCGCTTCACGCTTCACGAGCGACGAGATACGTTATTGCGCCTCTTTAGATCTAATAAATTCCACGATCTCATTGAATGTTTGGGTCTTCTTGAATCCATTGTTTGGAATATCAAGATTGAAGGCTTTTTTAAGCCCGACCGTGATCTCGACCATCTCCGTCGAGTCAATGCCTAGGCACACATCCAACTTTTCATTTTCTTTGATCTCATCTGGGCCAATGTCCAGAACATCCTTAAAAACTTCTTTGACCTTTACTTCCAAGCTCATGAACAACCTCCCTGATTTTAGGATTATTTTTTTACTTTTATACCAATATGATCTGCCAGCGCTGAAGCCTTACCTTGTACCCAGCTAAGAAAATCTTTCTGCTGTATTGACGCGCGCGGATCTTCCCCTAAAGCGTATTCAAAGCCTTTGGTCGCTGCTACAGGGGCCTTGTTCGCAAAAACCTCAAAGAAATACCAGCCAACAACCATCAAGCAAAGGATAAAAACAAAGGTCACAAAAACAAACGGTTTCGATCCCATAAAAACTCCTTTTTAACGAACCTTTTTATCTCTCACTGATCCTGAGCAGCTGGATCTAATATTTCTGGGGTCAAATCTAGCTTCTGAACGCACGACGCGCAAGAATCCTTTTTCGGGACCCTTGCAGGCCCGCCAGCCTGAACCGACAAAAAATTATCATCCATATCATCATTTGCAAGATCTTTTTCTTCATCCACTGATAGCTGGAATTGCTCTGGGACCAAATATCCGCGAACCTCCGCAATGACATTTTGCGACTGACGCTCCATGAAATACGCAAACCATACAACCATGGCGATCATAGCTGCCAGAAAAATGCCGACCATCACCCAATGCTTACGTTTAAAGTTAAAAAAATTCATTTCTATCTGCCCCTCTGCAAAGCAAGGACCGAATTGATCCCGCCGCGTCCACGATTGATAACAAGGGCGTTCTTTATTTCCTTGCTTTGCGCTTTATTCGGACAATAATCCAGATCGCAGTCCGGATCAGGCGTATTCAAATTGATCGTGGGAGGCACCATGCTATGCTCCATGGCGAGAATCGTCGCCGCCACATCCACCGCACCGCAAGCTCCCAACATGTTCCCAAAAACGGATTTGGGCGCGGAAACCGGTATTTTCTTTGCGTAGGCACCCAAAGCTTTCTTAATGCCTCGAGTTTCCGAGATATCACCGATCTGTGTTCCGGCACCATCTGCGCAAATATAATCGATCTGATTCGGCTCAAGGCCTGCGTCCGCAAGCGCCATTGTAATGGCGCGTGAAAGCTCAGCTCCATCCTCTGCCGGCTCAATACGATCAACCCCATCAGTTGTCGTCCCATAGCCAATGATATAGCCGTTGATCGGTGCGCCTCGTTTTTTAGCACGTTCTTCTGTTTCAAGGATCAAGATACCTGCACCTTCGGCAACAGCCATCCCATCACGTGTTTTATCAAATGGCCGATACGCTGTCTCTGGCGTATCATTGCGCTGCGTGAGAACGCCGGATGTGTTACAGCACAGTAACCCATAAGGCGAAACCGGTGCTTCCATACCGCCAGCCAAAATAAAATCATTCTTTCCATCGTTAAGATTCTTTGCGCCATAAGCAATAGCCATCAAGGCGCTCGCGCGGTCTGATACGATCGTTTTACTGTAACCTTTGATCTTGTAATTAATGGAAATCTGTCCTTGAGGCGCTGCCGGGAACCACGCTGAAGCCATAAAAGGGCTCACGCCTTCACGCCCCTCCAGATACATGTCGCGAAGCTCTGTTTCAGCATAGAGCCAACCACCGATCGCATTACCGGCAAAAATACCGGCGCGTTTCAAATTTTCTTTTTCCATATCGATCTTGGCGTCCTGAATAGCGATCTGTGAAGCCACCAGCGCCATATGCGAAAAGACATCGATCTTCTTTAAAAGACGCGATGATACGTTACTGTACGCATCCAATTCATGGACCTGGCCGGCGATGCGCGATGGATATTTGGACGCATCAAACCGTTCTATTTTCTTAACCGCTGAGCGGCCATGGCTGATATTGGCCCAGAATTTTCTTTCATCGATCCCGCTTGGGGACACGATCCCCATTCCTGTAATAGCAATTCGTTTCATTCTCTATCTACCTTTCATCCATTATAGCGTCTTAAAACCATTGACGAATGCACGCCGGAAAAACCGCTACTGGTCTTAAGCATGCAGTTGACTTTCTTTTCCCGTGCCACATTCGGCACATAGTCCAAATCGCACTGCGGATCTGGAAATTCCTGGTTGATCGTCGGAGGTAAAATATTACGCTCAAAGATCAATGCCCCAATCGCAAGCTCAACACCATTAGCGCCCGCCAAGGGGTGTCCGATCATGGACTTCAAGGAGCTGATCGGAATCTTGTATGCCCATTCGCCTAACGCCATTTTATAAGCATTTGTTTCAAAAACATCGTTTTGTCTCGTGGAGGATCCATGAGCGTTAATATAATCAATATCCTGCGGCTTTATCCCAGCATCTTCCATCGCAAGGACAATGCAATCCTTCATCGGTTCCCCGTCGGAAGGAAGATCTGTCATGTGATAAGCATTGCAGGTTGTTCCAAAACCGATCACCTCGCAGTAGATCTTGGCGCCACGCTTTTTGGCGTGCTCAAGCTCCTCTAAGATCAAAATACCGCATCCTTCCGAAATAACAAATCCGTTTCGCTGATTGTCAAATGGACGTGACGCTTTTTCTGGTTCATCATTGCGCACGGCCAAGACATTCACCACATCAAAAGCGCCAAAGGTAATGGGCGTGATCGGCGCTTCAGAAGCTCCTGTGATCATAATATCCGCATCCCCATCACGGATCGTCTCGAATGAGAATCCAACCGAGTCTGTTCCGGCGGTGCATCCGGTCGAAATAGTGTTGCAGATCCCTTGAAGTCCATATTTTGCAGAGATCTCGCTCGACGGCGTATTAAACATCGCCGCGTCGTAAAGGTCCGGACGAACCTTTGCAGGATCAATAGCCTCTTTACCGCTATCGGTTACGAGAGCAAACTCTTCCTCCATATATTTGGTCCCGCAGATCGCGTTAGCAAGCGATACCCCTGCGCGCTCTTTGTTGACTTTACTTAGATCCATCTTTGAATCTTCAAGCGCCATGCGGGCGGCGACAACGGCAAACTGGACATAACGATCCATGCGAAGCGCTTCATCGTTGGTAAGCCCTAGCTTTAATGGATCAAAATCCCTGACCTGGGCCGCGACCTGGGTCATGAACATCGACACATCAAATTCCGTGACACGCTTGATCCCTGAGACACCATTGACCATAGCATTAAAACAGGCTTCATTGCCAATGCCGTTGGGTGCGATAACGCCTACGCCTGTGACCACCACTCGTCTTCTCATGTCAACTTCCCTTCTTTTCATGATCCAAATTAAACAAAATTTAATTCTTGCTTTAATTGATCAACAGCTAAAAACTTCCCGCTCTGCTCAACCTTGTGTACCAGATCGACGATCTTTTCGTTCAGCGGCACCGCAACATGTATCTGCCTGCCGATACTCACGATCTCACCGTTAATAAAGTCGATCTCACTGGAGCGCCCCCGCATGATGCTTTGTAAGATCGACCCGTATACGGGCTCCTTGCTTAATCCCGTCAAGGTTTTATTGATGATGCCTGCGGCCTGACCTTCAGGCATGGCTGCCAGCCCAAACACCCTGTCGACGGGAAATTGCGGCAACGAAACTAATTCAATACCAGCTTTTTGAATGACCGCAACACCTTCCCTTAAGAGTGCGACGCTCAAACGACAACAATCCATATCGCTAAAAGTCTCTTGCATGGATGTTCCCAAAACCGCGCAGATACAATTGTTAAAATTCACAAAGACCTTAAGCCACTTCATGCCGATAATATTATTGGAAACCACGGTCTTAAAAGCTTTTCCCAAAAGGCCTGCGATCTCATGCGTGCTTTGGTCAACGGGAAAGAACGGCTTTCCGATGATCCAATCCCCTTCAAAGTTAAACAAAACCTCTCCTGATTGCGCATAAGTCGCACCAAACATCACAATACTGGACAACATCTTTTCACGGTCAAAATGAACGCTCAAGATATTATCCGCCTGCACGCCATTCTGACTGGTCAGGATCCATCCTTTGTCCAAAAATTCATGATTGGCTTGATATGCATCTTCCAAGTCTTGGGTCTTAACGGTAAAAATATTTAGATCATAGTATTGATCAAGACGCGTAAGGGCTTTCAGGCGAAATACTTCTTCGCCGCGAATGCCGCGGACCGTTAAGCCATCTCTTTGGATCATCTCTACTTGCGACGGCTTGCCGATCAAAGTTATATCAGCGCCGGCCTTCGCTAAATACGCGGCGACAACAGACCCAATCGCACCAGCTCCAATAACAGAAACCTTCATCTTACTTTCCTATAAATGGGCGATAATTGAATTTCACATCATCCATCAAGCGGATCATCAAACTGTAAAACGCTTTAGGGACTTCAGTTAAGAACGCCTGGACAACATCCCCCTCTTCGATGACGGAAGAACCTCTTGCCTTCGCATTCTCTTCTGCTTTCTGCGGTACAACCCTTTTTGTGATCTCCCGGTGAAATAAAGGGATCTTTCTGATCATATCCTCATATTTTTGTTGTGTCTTCTCTTCCCATTGCATGGATCTTTGCCTCACTTCTTTTACTTAATGCCTAAATTACGGATCAGCGGAATACCATTGTCACCCGACGGAATATAGACCGTCGTGTGGTTTGGACTTTCCGCCATTTTCTTCTGCGCCTGGATCGCTTCCAGTTGCAAATAGGCCGGGGTCAGGGTCTCGTTAATGATCTCTTGCGCTTTCGCGATACCTTCCGCTTCGATCACCCGCCGCTCAGCTTCTTGTTTCTCTTTTTGTAAAATAAATTTCATCTGTTCGGACTCTTGCTCAAACTTCAACTTCTGCTCGATCGCCTGAGCTACCGTCTGCGGCAATTTAATCGCGCGAAGCAATACTTTTTCAAGGATAATCCCGCGTTCGGACAGCATTTTTTGCAGCTCTCCATATATTTTTCCAGAAATGGCTTCACGGCTTAGAGTGTAAAGCGCTTTTGCCTCATACCCTACTGTGGCGTCTCGGCAAGCAGAACGAAATTGCGGCAAAATGACCACTTGGCGGTAATTCATACCCACTGTCTTATAAATATCGCTTGCTCGAGAAGGATCAAGGCGATAGAGCACAGAGACGTCCAGGTTGATCGTCAATCCTTCTTGCGAAGGTACCGGCATGTTTTCCGCAACTTCTTCGGTCTTAACGTTCATGATAACCAAATTAGCCAAGGGATTGATAAAATTAAGACCGGGCTGGCGTTCATCTTCAGAAACTCGCCCAAAAATATCATACACGCCAACCGTACCCGCAGGCACGATGCGAATGGAGCGAGCTAGGACGATCACGCCAATAACCGCGATAACAATAACGATCGCTAAATTACGGCTTTTGCGCAAGAATGCTGTCATATCCGGATCCACATCAATGATCTTTGACCCGCGTCGATTCTCGCGCCAATTACTCATGGCGACAATAAAAATGACCATTAAAATAAAAAGAAAGAAACCAAAACCCTGCATATGCCCTCCTTTTTTTAACCTGTTGAAAGCTGACCAAAACTTGAGAACTCGATAGAGCTAACGGTCATCAAGATTGGCAATAAAACTTCAATTACTTCTGCTGACGCAAAAAAACCTTTTAAAAAACTTGATGAAACTTGTTGCTAAAAAAATAATTCCTGTCTTTGGGTGGTTTAGTCAGAACCAGCTTGCGGCTAACGACTTTCCGCCCGGCGTCGTATCGCGACAGACATGCTTAGCCTGCGTGTATTCCAAAAGCCCTTCAACGCCTAACTCCCTCCCAAAACCGCTTTGTTTGTAGCCACCGAACGGAGCTTCGTTATAAAATCCGCCGTAAGTATTGATCCACACCGTTCCGCAGCGTAAAGATCGTGAGACGTTTTCCGCCTTTTCTTTGTCTTTAGTCCAGATCATCGCGGCTAAACCATATTTGCTATCATTAGCGATCTTTACAGCCTCATCAACCCCCGAAAACTTGATCACGGATAAAACTGGCCCGAAGATCTCCTCTTGAGCTATAGCCATGGAACTTTTAACGTCCACAAAAATAGTTGGCTCTAAAAAAGCACCTTTATCAAAATCGGCGACGTCGCCGATTTTGCCTCCGCAAACAAGTCTTGCGCCTTCTTTTTTCCCTTGATCGATAAATTTCAGGACCGCATCCCGATGTTCACGACTTATTAGCGGCCCAAATTCCGTCGTGTAATCAAGGGCATTGCCGATCTTCAAACGCTGAGCTTCTTTAGCAAGCCTTGCGATAAATTCGTCATAAATTTTGTCTTCCAGCAAAAGCCTTGAGCCCGCTACACACATCTGTCCCTGATTCATGAATATCGCGGACATCGCGCCACCTAAGGCCGCATCCATATCACAATCAGCAAAAACAATATTAGGCGACTTCCCGCCTAACTCAAGACAAAGCTTTTTCGCGTTCACAGAAGCCATCTTCATGATCTCTTGGCCCGTCGACGTGCCGCCTGTAAAAGTCAGCATGTCAACATCAACTGAACGCGCAAGCTCTTCGCCTACTTCACGGCCGCCAGTGACGAGATTCAAAACCCCCGCAGGTAAAACATCCGCAATGATCTCAAAAACACGCACAATAGAAAGGCTTGCCACGCTCGAAGGCTTATAGACAACACAGTTGCCTGCCATTAAGGCGGGCGCGACTTTCCAGCCAAAAAAGATCAAAGGATAATTCCACGCGGCTATCGCTGCGACAACGCCAACAGGCTCACAGCAAATCTTGCTGTCAACCGGTGCTACGATATTTAATTTTTTAGCCTCGAGCTCATGCTTGATCTTTGAAAAATACGAGAACGTATCCGCGCATGTCGGCACATCAATAAAAGTGGCCTGCTTGATGGTTTTTCCGGTATCTCGGCTTTCGATCTCGGCAAGCTCTTTGGCGTGAGAACGGATCGTTTGAGCGATCTTTTCAAGGGCTTGTCCACGTTTCTCAGGTGATAGCGCGCTCCAAACGCCCGCGTCAAATGCGCGCCTTGCTGCTGCGATCGCTTTTTGCGCATCCAAAGCGCTTGCCTTGGCGATCTTGGCGATCGATTCCCCTGTCGAAGGGTCAATGGAAATGATCGACTCACCCGACTGAGGCGCTATCCACTCACCATTAATAAATAATTTGTATTCGTTCATAAATTTACTCAACCGGCGCTTGCTGCCAAAGTTCAAAAAGACGTGAACACGGCGCGTACCATTTTGAGATCTTGGCAAAATCGCCCTTAAGGACCATTTTCTTTTGTGTTGTGGCGACAAATGGATCAATTTCCCGAGCAAAAACCGCGCGCCAAACCTTTTCTGAGGCCGAAACAACAAATTCAGCCGTTTCGCTGCTACTCACATCTTTGATCACACCTTTTTCAAAATTAAAGCAATAAGCCTGATTTGTCTCATCAAGTTTCACCGCCAACTGCATCGTCATATTGGTCGCCGTGCCAAGTTTCTTAAGCTGTTCATCAGCGTTCACAAGGCGCACGATCTCATCGATCTGCTCTTGAGAAAATAATTTAAATCGCTTTCCCGCAGATCCATTTTCTTTTGATACTGTGTCCTGCGTTTTGCTTTTTGGGTCTTGTGCGTAGATCCGGCTAACAACATCCATCTTGACTGATTCTTCCAAGCACTGGATCAACAAGAAGCAATCGAACAAATTCTTTCCCATAGCCAAAACGCCATGATCCTTGAGGACCATAATATTATTCTTTTTTAAGGCTTCAATAACAGGCTTCACATCGGTCACGGTTGGCGTAAACTGCTCAACGCATGTGACTTCACCTAAGTAGAGCCGCGACTCGAACGTGCTGGGCGTCAGCTTGTCGTTGACGTGGAAATATCCACTCGCATAGGTTAAATGAGTGTGGATCACGGCCTTAACATCAGGAAAATTCTGATAGATCGCCGCGTGCAAGGTCTTCTCCGAGGATGGCTGCCCTTTGCCATAAACTTTTTCTTCCATGTCAGTCATAACAAGATCATTGCCGCTCAGCCGGCCCAAGCATGTGCCGCGGCCTGTGATCAAATATTTTTGCGCGTCAACGCGACAGCTGATGTTGCCGTTTAGCCCTGAGGCAAGGTCCTTTTCCCAGAGAAGGCTGCCTATCTCGATCATGTCTTTTTTCATGCCACATGCCATCATAAGTAGATCTCCGTTAAATAGTTCTTCGAAACGCTTTCCGTCAGAGGGACGAACCCTTTCACACCCTTAGCGGCCACTCGCTTTCCAGCGAAATAAAAAATATTGGCCTGGGATGCAGTGGCAGCACTCTTTTTGGCAGCTGGAAAAGCTTTGACAGCGACCTTGTGACGTTTTGCCAGAATGCTCACGATCAAACTACCGATCACGCAAAGCAGGCTTTCCCCTTGGTCTTCCTGATACGCGATCCAGGCTTGTTTGATGTGCCCTTGCAAAAAACAAAACCCTGCCATATTATCCGCGATCAAAACAGGCTGAATGCGCTGTTTTAATAATTGCGCGCATAAGATCTTAGCGCCTTCCAATCCCGGACGGCCTTCGAGCACAAAAGCAGTTTTTATCTTTTGCTCTTTTAAAAGAGCAAAAAAAGATGAATGAAAATTTCCGTGCAGCATAACTGTGGGTTGCGATGATCTACTGGACATTGATCGGTATTGCCTGTGTAATAAGTTCACTAAAGACAACGTCAAACCCTGGATAAAACCCTTTTACGCCTTTAGGCGCGATGCGCCTTCCCTGAAAGACCAACAACTCCTTTTCGTCACGGATCTCGATCGGGATGTCTTGCCCCGTCGCGATTCCCTTGGAGGGCTGCGTGAGGACATAGACCGGAACACCAAATTCTTTAGCGACAACCGCGATCTGATAACTGCCGATCTTGTTGGCGATATCGCCATTGGCGCAGTTGCGGTCAGAACCAATAACAACGGCATTGACCTTGCCCTGGCTTAGTAATGTTGCGACCGCGTTATCCGCAACAAGCGTTATATGGACGCCTACCGCACGAAGTTCCCAGGCCGTCAGCTTGGCTCCCTGAAAATAAGGCCGGGTTTCTGTTGCAAAAACTTTAAGCTCTTTTCCTTCCGCTTTGCAGATCGCGACCGCCATCGCCAACTCACCGCTGACATTGCAATGAGTCAAAATACTTGCGTGGCTCTTCAAGGCCTCCGCGAGTTTGCGCACACGTTCTAATCGTCGGCCGCGGATCGCCATCAAAAACCCTTGAATATTCTTTTCCAAAGAACTTTTAACATCAACACCTTCTGCTAAGCATTTTTTCGCCCAGCCCACCACCATCGATGTCACTTCGGCAAAAGGAAATGTAGGACGGCTTTTGTTAAGGGCAAGCGCTGCGGCCTCGAGCTGCGCGACCAATACCTTGTCATTACTTTTTTTATTCGATGCCAAAACCAGCAAAAACGCGCTTAAGACAACCAGAAACTGCCCAAAGGCGCGTGTTTTCATGTCTCGAATAACCTTGACCGCTTGAGCAACATTCTTGACCTTGACATAACGAATCTTCTCTGGCAGAAGCGTTTCATCCAAGACAAACAAAGTGTCGCCCTCGAATTTCGCCGGCCAAAAAAGTGGTGATTCAACAGACATTATTTTACAAGCTCCAATAATTGTTCAGGGTCAAGACCGCGGCCTGAGCACGACCCACCGCGAAAAATGTCTTCGGCGCCCTTAGGGATATCAAGCGCTTGTTCCAACCCTTCCACGCTACCCGACGGCATCCATCTTTCTTTAAGAAAAACAATGCGGCCGCCTTTTCCTGATGAAAATCCAGTCAACTGCGAAACGATCTGGGTGATATCTTCGTCAGAGAGCGACTGGATAACGCCTACCTTAAGAAGCCAGCGCAATTCTTGCGCCATCGCCGCGCCAAAATCAAATGTCTTGCGATCCACCTGAACGACTTCCTTGGCTCCACGATCGGTCAACGCGTAAGGGATCTGGACCATAACATCCAAGCCCTTTGTCTCGACATAATCATAGCCGATCCCCTGGGCTTTGCGAACAGGCTCGCGCAAAACATCTTCGGCAACGATCACGACGACCTTGCTATTGTAATGCGAAACATATGCCAGGCCTTCCACAGAATCAAAATGGACCTTCTGATGTTTGACATCGATCGCCTCAGCGAGCTTTGCCATATCATAAGCGATAGAAGGCTTTGTCAGTAAAACTTCTGCCGAGAATCCAACACTGAAATCAATGCAGGAAAAAGCTGCAGGGCAAATAATACCGCTTGCGATCACAAACAGCCCTAAAATAACAAATAACCGTTTTGTCATTATTTTCCTTCAAGTTTTTTGATCAAATTCAACGCCATTCCGATCATAGATCCTTCGGCCATATAATATGTGGGATCCATAAAGCCCATCTCTCCTGTCATGATATTGTCGCTCACGGCCAGGATGACCGCAGCCTTTACATTATAAAGCTGGGCAATGGTCAAAAAAACCGATGTGACCATGTCAACGCCGATACAGCCGTCGTTGACGGCCTTGCTAACATGTTCGCGTGTTTCCCGCAAGATCGCGTCTGTAGACCAGACGCGGCCCTTATGGATCTTAAGGCCTGTCCCTTGAGCAACTTCCTCCAAAGATCTTGTCAGAGACGCGTCCGCCTGAGTCTTGAAATTTGCGTCGACATAATATGGCGTGACACCTTCACCGCGCATGGCTGTTTCAGCGATGATCAGATCTCCAACCTTTATATCTTCGCGAAGCGAACCACAACTCCCAATACGAAGAAGTGTAGGGATCTTGGCGTTACATAACAGCTCTGTTGTGATCGACGTATCCGCGGAAAAACGGCCTCCGTTGATCGCGGTCACCTTTGTTCCCGCGAAAGTCCCGGTATACATCGAATACTCCATAAAGGAAAAGTTCTTCACCGGTTCCTCGATCTTCTTTATGAACGCTTCGCAGCGGTCACGCGGCCCGGGAACAACGGCATACTTGCCGACATCCTGAGGCCTTAACTGAACCATATTGATCAGATCTTGACCAGTAAGATGGATCTCTTTTTTCATCTGCGACATATTAATTTCCTTTCTTTAACGCTTCTTTATCGATTTTCCCTAATCTATTCTTTGGTAACTCCTGCAAGATCAAGATCTCCTGCGGGACTTTAAAGCTCGCCAAATGATCTTTGGCGAAGAATCTTAGCTCTTGAGCGTCTGCGGGAACGCCGGGTTTTAGCGTGACAAATGCCTTGACCGCTTCCCCGCGCAGCTTATCCGCGATACCGATCACCGCGACCTCGGCGACAGCAGGATGCTTATGAAGCGCCGTCTCAACTTCTGGCGCGTAGACAATTTGTCCGGCAACCTTGATCATTTCTTTCTTGCGCCCAACGATATACAAAAATCCTTCTTCGTCAAATCGCCCCAAGTCCCCGGTGTGAAACCATCCATTCCAAATAAGACTTTTGGTGGTTTCCGGATCCTTGTAATAACCATCCATCACGACCCAGCCGCGGATGACGATCTCGCCGATCTCGCCAGGCGCGAGCTCTTTTTCTTCCTCATCAAAAATACGTATCTCGCAATGCGGAGCGACCTTGCCTACACTTTCGATCTTGTCGCTATCTAAAGGTGTAACAGTATTAGGAGGACATGTCTCTGTCATTCCCCAGCCGTTCAAAAGCCGGGCGTTAGGACAATGCGCTTTAAAAAGCCGCATCATATCCGGCGAGCTTGGCGCGCCAAAAACAACCATCCAGCGAATGGATGAAAGATCGAACTTATCGATATTCTTAAGTGTCAAGAAAGCCATGTACATAGCTGGAACGACATGGAAGCACGTGATCTTATACTCCTGGACATTACGCAAGAAATCAACTGGATTAAATCGTTCCATCAAAACAAGTGTAATACCAAAGAGGATGCTGTTTTGGATATAAATAAGTCCAGCGATATGGCTTAGCGGAAGAGCGCAAAGCTTGGTGTCTTTATCGCTTAGGTCAACAAAGTGGTGCATCGCGGCGGGCGAACCATCAAGATGCTTATAGTTGAGAACAACGCCTTTTGGCTTTCCCGTGGTCCCAGAGGTATACATAATAAGCGCGGTGTCTTTCTGGGAAGTCTCAGTGCTTATGGCATCGGTTTTTGCCTGGCTCACAAATTCTTGATAAAAACGGCTTCCCGCAACTTGCGGTTGAAGACTGATGATCTCTTTGAGGGTAGGGACAACGCTTTTTAACTGCTGCGGCAATAAATTTTCTTTAGGGACATAGATCAAATACTTTGCCTCACAATGAGACAGGCATGAAACAATTTCGTCTTCCTTAAGCATAAAATCAAGAGGGACGCCTGTCGCGCCAAGACAGAAAACAGCCAAATAGCTATAAACGTACTCTGGACAATTTGGCAAGTATATGCCGACTTTGTCCCCTTTGCCGACACCCAGGCCTTTCAAGGCGTGAGCAAGGCGAAAGACTTCTTTTGAAAGATTAGAAAAGCTTATCTTTTGGTCTTTAAAGATAATAGCGGCTTTGCCAGAATAAACATTTGCTTTGTCAATTAGAAGTTGTTTGATATCCATTTGATGACTCCCTTAAATATAGTAGATGGTGCCTGGGACCTTATAAGTTCATTTCTATCAAGCAGATAGGGAGCCGATCTTCATATCAGCTGGGATCGGCATACTACTTTCACCTTCCAAAGAAAACAAAAGTAAAGCTATATGTAAGAAATTGCGTATCGCTTTAGAATCAAATCTTGACGCACTACTTTCCTTCCAAAAAAGCAAACTTACTAAAGGAATAAAGTAGTGAAATTTTAATAGTCTGATTTTAATAGAAAACAGCCGAAAGTCAAGAATATAATAATATTATATATTCTTAAAGGGTGTTGATAAGCTTTGTGATGGACCGAATTTCTGCGTTGACCAGATCAAGATCATGCTCAAGAATGATCTTCAAATGCCCTGAGGGAGATTTAAGATTCTTTTCGATCGAATCAAGATCTCTTTGGATGCGTTTGAGGAAAATAACGCGTGCACGCAGGCGTCGCTGAGCTATCTTTTTATCTACATAAGGCAAGAAGTATAATGAAAGGTCGATATTGAAATAAGGCCGCTCGATAGAAAGAAAGCTCTCTGTCAAAAGATGGTCAAAGATCTTCTTTCCTTTCGGCGTGATACTATAAACGAATTTCTCAGGAAAATTCCCTTCCCGGCCTGAGTCCTTGCTGATAAGGCCAAGTTTTTCCATCTTTTTCAGCGGATAATAAATTGATTTTATCTTAAGGCCAAGAAAAGGAAAAAGCTCTTCTTCGATCTGGCGCTTGATCTCGTAGCCATGCTTCGGCCCTTCCATCAAAAGCCCCAAAAAAAGAAGTTCATGTTCGATCATAACAAGGGAATTTCTTTTATCTCAGGAAAAGCGCTATCCAGTCCGGAGAATATGACATTGGATACTCTTTGCTGGGCTGAAGAACTTAAGGAAACGATCTCGACCTTCACTTCCTTCAGCTTTAATGGCGTGATAAAGATGCCTACCTCGGTGGTGTCTGCCCCAACAGGGGTCTCGCCTCCGACCATAGCCGCCATAGGCCTCGTGTTCACAACAACGATAATATTCCTTTTGCGATCCTTAATAAAGGGCTCATATTCTTGTTTGGCCGCGATCTCAAGGATCTTGTTAAAGCAAGCACCAGGAAAGCACTCATACATCTTAACAGTAGCTGTGTCGCGGGCTTCCTCAAGCGCCTTAGTCGAGGATCCCCAGATAGATTTCGCTACTTCCTGGATATGGGCACAACCGGACAGAAAGAGGATAGAAATAATGATCAATAAGAATCTTCTCATATCGGGTATTATAACAAAAAAAGTCCTGAATGCAACTTACCTGCTTTCCATTTTCTCCAGCAGAGGAAAAAGACGTTCTTCTTCTATCTTGATACGCGCGATCAAAAGCGCGCAGAAATCTGAAAAATCTTTCGGAAAAGTAGCTGCGTTCTGGTCCAAAACCTCTCCAGAATGTTTTTCAAAAAAGATCAAAAACTGTATTTTCAGATCCTTAAGGTCGTGCGCTAAGAAGTCAATGATCTTTGTCGCGTTGCGATCATCCTGAAAAGATTGATATAGCGCTCCAAAGAAAATATCATCTTGCCTTGAAAAAAATGTCAGCAACCTTTGATGAAATTCCCGCAAGTGAGGCTTCGCGTGAAGATAGGAGCGAAGAAAAGGCCGTAGGCTATCGATAGAATCAGCGATGGACTGGTGACCAAGCCGCAGGCTCTGCAACGCTTGTGCCGACCTTAGGTCCATATCAAGGATTTACCATGCCGCTCTGAGGTTTCTTGATCATTTCCTCAAGTTGCGCTTGATAGTCCGCGCAGATCCTTTCAAGGCCTTGGGCTCTGGCCCTTGCCTTAACAAGTTCTGCCTGTACTAGCTTGCTTTGCTCCGCTAACTGTTGGTTCACTTTTTTCAGGTCTTCGGTTTCGTGAGCGCTCACGTTTCCAGCTTGTTCCGCGCGCGTCTGCAGCACCGTCCGTTCTTTTTCAAGATGCTGGATCTTCTGAGAAATTTCGCGTTCTTGGTTCTCGATCTGGGACCTTAGACGCTGCGCTTCTTGCTCAAAGATCTGCGTTCTCCCCTCCTCAGCTCTAACTTTTTGCTCAAGAGCCTCGTTCTCTGCGCGCAACTGAGCGAGATGGCTTTCTATACCCTGCAGTGATGAAATATCTGTCTGGCAGCGCGATTGCAATAATTGATTTTCCGTTTGCAAGCGTTGATTTTCCTGGCTTAACTGATCAAGCTGCTGGGTCGCTTGTTGTAAATCGGAGGTCTTTTCCTCCAAAGAGCGTATCTGTTGCTGATAAAGATCTTCTTTTTGCTTTAACTGCGCTAGTTGATCTTGCAAATTGCCAACAACCTCAATGCTATCATTAGCTTGCTCGTTAGCGCGCCGCACAACTTCAGCGATCTTATCTTCAAGGGTTTTGATCTGGGAAGGAGCCTGGGAGGCTTCGCGCTTGTACTGCTCGCTTTCATTCTTTATATCAGCGATCTCTTTTTCATATTGCGCGATCTGCTGCTTGGACTTTTCTTCTGATTCCTTGGTCTTAGCATTGATCTCTTTCAACTGATTCGCGATCGCCTCCGCTTCTTTGCGCGTCAGCTCAAGGCTATCTTTTGCGGATGCAAGCTCGCTTTTAAGCAAATGCAGCTCACGTTTTGCTTTTTCTTCCGCTTTCAGCGCCTGCTCTAACGCCTCTTGCTTCTCTTCAAATTCTTGGCGAGAAACGAACTGCTCTGGCTTTGGAAGACCGCTAAAGGCCTTCCACAAAAGAGAAACACCGACCAACAAGCATACGATCGCGATCCCGCTTAAAATAAAAATTATCATAAAAGGCTCCTTTGATTAAATATACGCCTTTCGCTCAAGATAGTACACATAGTCCGCGACACTGTTCTCGAGGGTCGTAAATGGCCTTGCGTATCCGACGCTGCGTAGCTTTTCCATGCGCGCTTCAGTAAAATACTGGTATTGTCCCCTGATCTCAGCAGGCATCTCGATATATTCGATGCTCGGCTGTTTGCCAACGGCTGCGAATAACGCATGGGCCACATCGTTCCATGTGCGCGCCTTGCCTGTCCCCACATTATAAATGCCCGAAAGCTCAGGGTGCGCAAGAAAGAACATGACAACATCAACAGCGTCCTTGACGTAAATAAAATCTCTTTTTTGCTCACCATGAGCGTATTCTTTTTTATATGATTTAAAAAGCAGCATCTTGCTTTCTTCAATGACCTTCTTATATGCTTTTAGGATCACGCTGCGCATCGGCCCCTTGTGGTATTCGTTGGGCCCAAAGACATTGAAAAACTTTAGGCCAACCATCTGGTCCAAGACGCCCTCATTGAGCGCCCACATATCAAATTTTTGCTTAGAGGCTCCATAGAGATTAAGCGGCTGGCATTTCTTGATCAGATCGTGGTCATCACTATACCCGCGGGATCCGTCTCCATAGGTCGCCGCGGAGCTCGCGTAAATAAATTGTACACGGCGCTCTAGCGCCCATTGGGCTAAGATCCGGGTATACAAAAAATTATTCTCTTCATAATATTGCTCATCCTGCAAGATGGTCGAACTGCACGCGCCCATATGGATAATGCAGTCCACGCTAGAAGAGAGTTGGCGCGAGGTTACAAGGCCCAAGAAATCTTTTTTATCGAGGTACTCAATAAATTTCTTACCATGAAGATTTTTGGGTTTCAGATCGCTATCCAAATGATCCACGATCAAGATATCTGTCCGGCCGCAGGCGTTTAACGCTTCCAATAGACAGCTTCCAATAAATCCGGCGGCACCTGTCAAGACGATCACGGAGACTCCTTATCTTGACCGATAAAATAGGCAGCGATCCGGGTACCGACCTGATACGCGAGATCAGAGGGACTTGGCCTTTCAAAAGATTGAGCCGATACTGAAAAGCTAATAATGACTCGCTCCGTTGAAAGATCGATCATTTTTCCTTCAACTGAGAAAACGCTTAATTTTTTACGCAATCGCTTCATCAGTCCTTCAGGGACCTCGCTTTGCGTCACATAGCCCTTAATAAAAAAATGCGCATCGCTGACGCTGTCATCTGTTACCGCCAGAAGATCGGACGATCCTTGATTTAACCTCTCTGTAAATCCTTTGACCAGCATTAACGACGCTTGATCCGTGACGGCATTTGATGCGACGCCCTCTCCTGGCCTAAACGGTTGCATGACCACCTTTCCCTTCAGCGCAGGCGCGTTCTCAACGATCTGCGCCTTAAAGTTTAAGGTCATCCCCGGCTTAGGCTCCCGAACAGATGCGCGAGCGCATGATGCTATGGCAGCAGCGGAAAAAAGGATAAAAATGTATTTTATTTTCATAAAGCTAGAAAATCTTAACATGCCTAAAACCCTCTCGCAACAGAATTCCATTGAAGAAAAACGAAAGAACTACATATCTTTCTCGTCATAGATCTCACCAAAAAGCTCCTCTAAGACGTCTTCCATGGTGATCAGCCCGATATTCTTACCTTTTTCATCTTGAACGATAAAAAGATGCTGATGGTACGTCTGAAATTTCTCCAACAGCGTATCAGCTCTCGCCGTGTGGCTAATAAAAATAGGCTCTGTCATGAAATCTCTTACGCTGGCGCTGTCATTATCTTTCGCGATCTCCCGAAGCAAAACACGCTGTTGGACAATGCCAACGATATCAAAAGCGTTCTGATCGTAAACCGCGATGCGACTAAATCGTGAGTTGATGACGACGTCCCGTGACTCGTTTAAAGTAGCACTCGCAGGCAAAGCAAGGATCTGGCTAATCGGTTTCATCATCTGCAAAGCGCGAAGATCATTAAGGCGGAAGACCCGATTGCACAAAATCTCTTCATCATGCTCGACCGTACCCGCGTCGCGACCAAGCTTGAGCATGATCTTGATCTCTTCTTCCGTGATCTTTGGAAGGCTGCCTTTTTTTAAGAACGGCTTTGCCGCGCCAGCAGTGATACGCACAACAGGACGCATGCCCCAGACAAGCCATCGAACAGGCTTAGCGACAAGAAGGGACACTGTTGTTTTATAACGCTCACCAATGGTCTTAGGGATGATCTCCGCCACAACAATGATCGTGAAGGTCAAGATCGCCGACACTAATCCAAGCCATTGATTGCCAAAAACCATAGCCGCATGCTGCCCGATAAAGATGGAACCTGCGATATTGATCGTATTGTTTACGATCACGATCGCGGATAAGGCCATATCCATGTTCTCTTTTAAATACAACAGGTCCTTAGCGTGACGCCGGCCTTGCTCTAGCAGGATCCTCGCGCGGACAAATGGCAGGCTTAAGATCGCGGCTTCGCTCAACGAGCAGAGAAAAGAACCCAATAAAACGCCGACAGAGAGAAAAGCTAATGTTGCCATGACAAAAGGTTGTTGTTGATTGCTAAGGGTTTGATCAAGGATTTAATCTATTAAATCGAAAGATCCCGCCGAGAAATTTCTTGAATATTGATCACCGGAGATGGCATGCCTAATAAATAACCTTGGCCAGCGTCAATACCAAGCTCAAGAAGAACATTGAGCTCTTCTTGGCGCTCGATCCCTTCAGCGACACAGGTAATATTGTTCTCCTTGCAGAGCCCAACGATAAAACGAACCATGCTGCGCTTAAGCGAATTCGTGTCCAAGTCTCGGATGATGCTCATATCAATCTTGACGAATTGCGGTAAGATCTCAACGATCGATTCTAAGCTCGCGTAACCGCCTCCGATATCATCGATCGCGACGCCAAAGCCCGTCCGCTGATATTCTTTTAAGCGGTCAAAAAAGATGCGGTAGTCTTTGATCGCTGATCTCTCTGTGATCTCAAATACGATGCGATGCTTGTCGATGTTAAAGCTTTCAATGAGGGTACGGATACGAGAAAACTCAGTACTTTCAACCAAATACGGATTTGAATTCAGAAAGATCTTATCCTGGTAATCACTGCGCAATATCTCCTGCATGGCCTTGCGCCAACCTAGGATCTCCAGATCATAATACACGCCGAAGCGTAAAGCCGCGGCAAAAAGAACCTCTGGATTCGCTAAGATGCTTTTCGCAGGTGGGCGGCTCAGGACCTCTAGCCCGCAAAGACGGAATGGCTTAAGATAAAAGATCGGCTGAAAGAACGGGATCAAAAGCTGTTTATCGATGATCGTGCGCAACTCCACGATCATGGCGTTCTGTTCCTCGGTGTCTGAATCGAACGCCTCCCGTCGACGCATGACCGCTTCCATCCGCGCGAACAACTCTTCATATTCAAAAGGCTTCGTGATGTAGTCATCAGCGCCTAGGTACAATCCCTCGATCTTGTCTTCATAAAGATAACGCACCGAAAGAATGATGATAGGGATCTGTTTTGTATCTTTCTGTTCGCGCAACTTACGGCAGATCTCAAATCCAGAAATATCCGGCAAAACGAGGTCAAGCAAGATAATGTCAGGTTTCTGCGTGGCTTTCTGGAGCGCTTGCTGTCCTGTCTCGGCGACATCTATCGCATAGCCACGCGTTTCTAAGAGCAGAACGAGTGTCTTAGCTACATTTTTTTCATCATCGACAATTAAAACTTTTTTCTTTTTCATTTAAGATCCCAAAGTTTATCTTTTTCATTATTACTATTAATTTATTATAAAAGAGAACGTCGAAAAAATCTACGGCGTTCCAAAGAATTTACTGCCGTTCATAGACCAGAAATTGGTACGGGACAGCTCCTTGTCCATGCGTGGAGGAGCGATCAATGAGATGAAATCTTTGATCGATCAAAGGGAAAAATGCGTCACAACCAAAATCTGATCCAATACGCGTAAGAAAGATCTTGCGGCATTGTGGGTGCTCGATGGCTTGAGCATAAACACTTGCCCCGCCAATGACGAACACGTGATCGATCAGACAATCATACTGCTCGCTTGAAAGCTCATCAAGCGCGACATCAAGGCTGTAAGCCCTAAAAACCGATGAAGGTAACGGATAATCACGGCTCGTTGTCAAAACGACATTCAGTCGGCCTGATAAGGGGCGGAATCTTTCTGGGATCGACTCCCAAGTTTTTCGCCCCATAATGACAGCATTCTTCCGCGTCGCATCTGCAACTGCAAGTGTTATGGTTTTAAAATGCTTCATATCTTCCGGCAAATCCCACGGAAGAACGCCATTCTTGCCGATACCGTTGTTTTGGTCTGCCGCTACGATAATATCAAATGTTTTCAACATAGCACTTAAACGGCGATAGGAAATTTAATAAAAGGGTCATATTGATAATTCTCAAGGACAATGTCCTCAAATTGGATATCGAAGATCGGTTTGAAAGCGACCTTCAGCTGGGGCAGCGGTTTTGGCACCCTGGCCAACTGTATCTTGAGCCCGTCAACATGGTTAAGATAGATATGCGCATCGCCAATGGTATGCGTAAAGATACCCGGCTGCAAGCCACACTCCTGAGCGACCATGGTCATCAAAAGCGCATAGCTGGCGATGTTAAAAGGGACGCCGAGGGCAAGATCCGCTGAGCGCTGATAAAGCTGACAATCCAAACGGCCATTGACAACATAAAATTGGAACATCATATGACATGGCGGCAAGGCCATGCGCTCAATATCAGCCACATTCCAAGCGTTGACAATGATCCGTCGGGAATCTGGGTTGTTTTTGATCAGGTCAATAGCTTCCTGGATCTGGTCAACATGCTCTTTGCGATACTGCCCAGTCGCAGGATCTAATACGAACTTTTCCCATTGACGCCACTGATAACCATAGACCGGTCCCAGCTCCCCTTGAGGATCGGCCCACGCGTTCCAAATAGGCGTATAGGCCTTAAGGCCATCATTGATATTGGTCGCGCCTTTCAAAAACCATAACAGCTCTCGGACAACAGCATCGAAGAGAACTTTTTTTGTTGTCAAGATCGGGAACCCTTGACGCAAATCGTATTTTTTCTGGCAACCAAACAGTGAAAGGGTCCCTGTTCCTGTCCGATCCTCTTTTCGCTCGCCATGGTCCAGAACATGCTGGATCAATTCAAGATATTGCTTCATGATCTTGCTCTCATCGCTCCCGGGCTGTTTGCCACATCTTGGCGTTGTATTCTTCCACCATGCGATGCGTATTAAAAAAAGCGCTCTTGGCAATGCAGTTGATCATTTTATCGATCCATGCGGTCTCGCAATTGATACGCCCGTTCTTTATTGTCTGGTAGTATAACCGCATCGCCTGCTCCAAGACATCGTACAAGGCGTCTGAATCCTCATCGAGGCGAAGATCCGATTCGCTGCCGATATCAGTTCCCTGATGACGATACCCAAAGATCCAGCCGATATCATCATTCTCCGCTTCCACGACCCAGCCATCCGATGTCGTCATCTGTAGCACACCATTAATGATCGCCTTCATACCGCTTGTTCCTGAGGCTTCAAAAGGCGGCAAAGGATTGTTCAGCCAAACGTCAACGGAATTCGTCAACAACTTTCCGAAATAGGTATCATAGTTTTCCAGAATGAGCACGCGGATGATCTCCTTATAATGATTGAGTTTGTCGATCTGATCAAAGATCTCATCAATGCGCACGCCTCCGATATTGTCATTGGGATGAGCCTTGCCAGCCATGATGATCTGGATCGGGCCAACTTCTCTGGCAAGCTCAATAAGATGCTCTATCTTATGCAAAACAAGAGCTGGGCGTTTATAGTTAGCGATACGACGCGCCCAACAGATCGTGAAAACATCATCTCGCAATTGCCATCGGCGGATCAAGCTCAGAAGATTGCGCTTGTTCACTTGGTGAGCATCGAAAAGATCCTTACGGAATTGCGCGTCCTTGGAAAGCTTGCGGACATTCTCAAGACAGCAAGGATTCTTATCCCAATCACCGATGCTCGCTTTGTACTTGTCGAATAGTTTCTGGAAGCTGTCGGAAGACCATGTGTACGCGTGGACACCATTGGTGATCGCCTGGATCTTCTGCGCATAACCCGGGAATTGGATGCGCATGACCTCCCCATGCTTTTGGGCGACGGCATTGACCTTGTTGCAATTGTTCAGCGCCATGTACGTCAAGTTAATCTCCCCAGACTGATAGCTCTCCTTGCCAAACATCTCCGCCGCCTGCACGTAATGCGGCTCCAGCACGTTGGCAACGTCAGAGATCGCGAATCGGTCATGCCCGGCGGCAACCGGCGTATGACATGTAAAGATAAAATTATTACGGATCGGTTCCAAATTGTTCTTATCTGATAACTGCATATATTTTTCAAGGATCGCGAAAGCCGCGTGGCCTTCGTTGAGATGATAACGATCGATGGAATAGCCTAGGCTGTCCAGTGATTTCATGCCACCGATCCCAAGGATGGTACGCTGGATGATCTTCCACCAGGCGTTATCACTACGATACAGCTGTCCGGTCAGCTGACGAAAATACTCCTTATTCTGCGGCAGGTTAGAATCAAGCAATATAAGAGGCATGGCCTGTTTTTTATCAAAACTGTAAACATAATATTTCCATACGCGCAGATAGATCGGCCCTTCCTTTGTGTTAAACGTTACGATATTCTTTAAAGGGATCAGGCCAGGGTACGTCCATGGATCCCATTGAAGCTCCTCGGGGACTTGACCGTGCTTATACCAAAAGTTCTGCTTAAAGTATCCTTTTCCCCACAAAATACCAATACCCACCAAAGAGAATCCAAGATCTGCGACGCTCTTAAGGGTATCGCCCGCTAGGACACCCAAGCCTCCGCCATAGATAGGGATATCTAAAAGCTTGTTGATCTCAACGCGGAAGATATAATCACAAAGCCAATGGTTCGAAAAGACCTCATGCTGATAAAATTTATTTTGCTCGCTCAAAGGTTTCTTGAGCTGAAATGAATTATAAATACTGGGCGCGAGGCCGTACTCCATGGAAAAATAAGCGATAGAAGGGATACTCTTGCGGTAAAGCCGTTCTTCCGCCGCCAAGATCGGCTTTAGAGGGAAGCCAAAATATTCCTTTTCGTTGATCTCGTTCTGATACTTTTCTTGAAACGATTCAATACCACCAACAAAATCTTCGTAAGAAAAGCTCTTTTCGTTCTGCGATCCAGACATAATATCTCCCGGGTTTTATAATATTTCAGAAGGTATGCGAGCGAGTGTATTATAGCAGAAAACTTATCTGTTGGAATGTTATATCCTGGTTTTTTGCCTCAAGCGTCCCCTGCCAAGGATCAGCGGCCAGAAGAACGCAGACAGATCTTAAGGATGGGCCGATAGGTTTTTATAGCTGCGGTTCTGGTATAGCTTGACATTTTCTCCAGCGCTTTTTTCAACGATCAAAACACCAGCGCTCGGATCCAGGCGCTGAAGAAGCTTTAGGCCCTGCTCTCGCCCAAGCGCGCAGATCACTGTTGAAAAAATATCTGCCTGGGTCGCGTTCTGGGTTACAACGGTCGCGCTCATGATCTCTTGTTGAGGATAGCCGCTCCTTGGATCAATAATATGGGAATAATTTGTTCCCGCGATCTCAAAATACTTCTCATAGTTGCCGGATGTAGATACGGCTTTATCGCTTATGGTCACGGTGCTCATAAGCTTATAAGGATCGACAGGATCCTTAACGCCCACACGCCAAGGCTGGCCACGCGCATTGCGTCCGCGGGCAACGATCTCCCCTCCCATATCAACTAAGAAATCCTGAAATCCCTGCTGTTGAAGGATCCGCGCGGCCTCATCCGCAGCATAGCCCTGACCCATACCACTAAGATCGATCCTTGTCTGTGGATGTGTCAAGCGCACATAATCTCCCGACAGGATCTCGACCTTGTCGCACCCAACCGCTGCCGAAATGACACTGACCAACCCTTGTGAAGGATATTGCTTCTTTTCTTGGGCCGTTCTCCACAGTTCCAAAAACGGCGCCACAGTGATATCAAAAACACCATCCGTTCTCTGACAGTGATCTTTGGCAATGCGCAAAACAGCAGCTGTCTCAGAGTGGACTTTCACCGTCTTAGGGTATGACTCATTGATCCGCGTGATATCGCTATGTGCACAGTAAACGCTTAAGCGGTCATTGATCGTTTGGACACGCTGCCATACCCTGTCGAAGGCATCAAGAACTTTTTGCTTGTTTTGACGCGTGCCGCAAATATTAACGCGAACGACCGTGCCCAGCAAAAACTGCTCCTGATGATAATGTATCCTTTGCCGGGAGAAAAAAGAGTGGCCGTAATAAGAAACCCCTCCCGCAAAAAGGATCAAGGTGATAACGAATATACTTTTTGGGGTCCGATCGATAGATAGCATGGATTAAAAATGGGCCTCAAGCCGAGCGGGAGACAAACGCTTGCGCATATCTTTCTTTTCTGAATGCTTATGTTTGTGCTCTAACATTTTTTCTTTTGCGCGCCTAGAACGTTGACGTTTCTGGCGGCGGATCTTTTCAGCGCGGTCGCGCTCAGCCTGAACAAATCCTTTTTGCCTTCGCTCAATCCTATCTAATAAAATGCGACGGGCCAAAAAGCGATTCAGGCCTTGCAGGCGTGACTCTTGACATTTAACGATGATCCCTGTGGGACGATGCACAAGGACAACACAGGTAGAAACCTTGTTGACATTTTGTCCTCCAGGGCCTGAAGAACGCACAAAGCTTTCCTCAATATCCTTTTCCTGGACACGAAGCTGCTGCATGCGCCGATAAAGTTCTTGCTCTTTAGAGGAATTCACGTTAGCAAATGACATTACAGGGCTTTCTGGTAAAGAAAGGCAACCCACTGTTCGCCTTTGCATATTTTTATGCACCGCAGCCGACGCGCATGAAAGGCCTTGCGGACAAGCGGCGCGTTCTCGATCATGATGCCGGAGATCGCTAAAAAACCACCCCTAGAAACTGTGGCAAGGATCTGTCGCTTATACTTTATCAGATCACGCGTGATCAAATTGGCCGCAACGAACTCAAAAGGCTTTTGAGTATGATATGTCTCAATATTGCCGTGTCTGGCTTGCATGGGATCAAACCCGTTCACTTTAAGATTCCGCCGAGCCGCAACGACAGCATCTCGATCAAAATCGATCCCTACAACTTTCTTTGCGCCGCAATGAAGCGCGATCATCGCCAAAAGGCCCGTCCCTGTCCCGATGTCCAGAAAAGTTTGGAACCTCTGCGCCTGGCGCTCCACAAGCTGAGCCATGAAGCTGGTTGTTTCGTGCAAACCCGTCCCGAAGGCATTGATAGAATCGATGATGATCGGCGTCCGAGAGGTCTTACGATACGCCCTGCGCCTCCAGGAAGGAACAACATCGAATCTTTTTGTTAAAGCAAAGATAGAAAAGTTCTTGGCGGTCTTGACCTTCCAGCTCTCGTTGCGGATCTTGCGGACCTTAAAGCGTACCTTCCCGTGCAAAAAGGTATTGGCTTTTCGACGCGCTTTCTGAGCAAGAATCCGGTCCGTAAAATAAACGAGGACACGCAAAAGGCCAGCTTTCTCAACGATAATGATATCAAAAGGGTTAATGCCAAGACTCGAAAGAAATTCCCGCAGGACTTCCGCCTCGCCTCGACGATTATCCGCCAGAAGACAGAATAGCTCAAAAAGAAAAGGTGCGTGACGTTTGCTCATGAATTGTTTATTTTATCGCTTCGACGTAGACTGATTCGATCTCCCGCGCGGAGAACTCGATCTGATCGATATCAGGGATATTGCCTGCGCGGCGCGTTGTTCTTTCGATCCGACGAAACCCAGCAAGCTCCATCAAGTGCTTTAAAGAATCAAAATCATAGAACCACTTGTGAGCTCCTCCGCTATCATAGGCTTTCGCGGCAAAGATCTCTCCAGGCGTCAGCGCGTTCTTAAATGTGCACGCCTCACGAATGAAAGGATCGTCAAAAAATTCCCGATTATTTTTAATATAATTTTCCGCGTACGTCCGAAGGTCAGGACAGCTGATGCGAAGCACTCCCCCTTCTCTCATCACGCGGTAGGCTTCCTTAAAGAAAAAAATCCCGCCGTTGAGGTCAAGATGCTCGATACAATGACTTCCAGCAACAAATTGAATGGACCGGTCCACGAAAGGCCATTTCTTAAGAAGATTGTAGTTCAGCCACAGCGCCTCGCCCTTTTTCCGGATAATGCCATATTCTTCACGTGGCTCAAAGGTAATATTGAGCCAGCCGCGCAATAAAATGTTCCCGCAGCCAACATGAAGCCTGTCGATCTTAAGTTTTTGCGATCGATCCAAAAGCCATCGCTGATTCAAGCGAGTGAACCGCAAACATACAGCCGAATAAAAAAATTTAAGGGCTCCTTTAATTTTTATGACCCGCTTTTGGAGCACGCTCTTTTTATTTCCCACACCACTCTCCTTCTTTTAAGATCACTGCTTACCCTTGCGCTGATAGATATCTGATTGCTCTGTCGTTGCTACCTTTTGATAATGCACCTCAACGAACGTCATAACCTCCTGGTATTTTTGACGGTTCTTCTCAAGGCCAAGATAGACCGCCTTCCAGTCATCCGGTAAATATTTTGTCATAATGATGATCTTTGGCGGGTTGACCTTAAGCTCGTTTACGATCTCTTGGTGCCAACGGTCACTAAACCACGACAGGGTCACAAGAGGGAATTTCCCTAAAAAAGGCCTGTCCGCAAGAAAATTATATGTTCCGACCTCAGGATAAGTAAAGACGACCTCTCCTGGCTTTGTTAAGCGCTCGATAAGAGGAATTGCCTCTTCAAGCTCTTGCGCCTGGTCTTTTGGAACGATAACGCCTTTCGCGCGGCCAATGGTAAGCGCTTGATGAGGTTCGTTAGCGCATGGCACAAGGCCTGCTGTTGATTTTCCGATAAGAAACCTTTGCAATACTTTATATGCCGTAAATCGCTTGGAGTATCGCTCCATCGAATAAAAAAGGCATGACATAAAAAATGCAGCAAACAGAAAATAGATCACCCCTATCGATAGCTTTGCGCGCAACTTACTCTTTTCTGAAGCTACTGGCTGAGCCATACGCCCTATCAGATGATCTTTTCGCGTGGTCAAAAATAAATAGATCTTTTCAAGGATGAAAAAGAACAATATTTTCTCAGGTTGCAGCGCCATTTCAAACTGTGCCGCCCATATCCCGCGAAACGAACTATTGTACATGATGATCCCATAAACCCCCAAGCAAACAAGGCCCACGTCCACCTGTGTTAATTTCTTTGTTTTTGCGCGGTAAAAAAGCAATCCGAGCAAGAAAAGATAAAGATAGCTTGGGGTCATATGCCGGAAATTCTTTGACGCGGGATTGATCATTGCCGCGATCGCTTCGGTCAAATTGCAAGGATAAACCGAAACAAGATGAGGATCGATCACATTTTGCATATTGGTCACGATCGCATATACAGACTCAAAATAGAAAGAAAGAGCCTAATGCGACCAAAGATAATGCACGAATGGGACCGTCACAAGTCCAACGCCTAGAACATAGAAACCAAACCCCTTAAGGACAATTGATCGCTTCTGAAGCTTGAAAACGAACGAAAAAAAGAGCGCGGCAATGATCCCTGCCGCTGAACAAAATCCGATCTCAGCGCTAATAAAGAATCCAATGCTTGTGGACACGCCTGCAAGTAGCATCCAGAAATACCGTTCTTTCTTAAAAAAACGTATCGCGCAGAAAATAGCCAAAAGGCCTGCCGCATACCGCAAGCCTCCCCAGAAATGATAAACAACCCTCGGAAAGGTTCGTGCCACCAAAACAGGAACAAAAAGATATAACACATACCTTGATTGATAGAGCTCTCTCGCGATCAAAACACAGAGGATAAGGCCAAGGACAGTCCCTGCGTAAAAATACACGTACAATACGCCAATATGCGCGCCGAAGATCTGCATCCACGCGGCAGGGATATAAAGCTCAAAAGGCCCTCGCAGGTGGAAAAAATCACGGAACGGAATCGCATGATGCAATATCGCGTTGATCCCGGGAAGATAAAGCCCGACCTCAAAGATATTGATCCGTCCATGCAAGAAATACGGCTGGAATGTGATCAAGAAAGTAAAAAGTGATAGAACGGCCGTATCCCACGACTTGGGCGCCTCATGCCAGAATCCTAAAAATCGTTTCACCATGCTCATACCTTTTAGTTATGTTTATTAAGTTGATAGATTTCGACGGAGTCAAACGTTTGTACAGCTTTGTAATGCGCGAGGATATAGCTCGTCACTCGCTGGAAATATTCCTTGTTCTCTGGATTCCTAAAATACCAAACTTCCGGGAATGTGCGGTGCCCGAGCTTGGTCATAACAATATACCGGGGAGAATTATCTTGCAGCTGCTTGATAAGCTCCTCGCTCCAAGAAGGCTGGATCCAAGAAAATGTCGCGATCGGGAATTTTCCAATAAAAGGACGGTCCGCTAGAAAATTATAGTCTCCGAGCTCTGGAAAAGTAAAAACACGCTCACCCGGCCGTGAATGCCGAAGAAGAAAATCTGTCACGCCCCTCATCTCCTCCTCTTGCCACCTTGGGACAACCAACCCTTTTGCCCTATCAAGATCAAGAACGGCTTTCTCTTGCCCCGCCAATGGTGAAAGGTCCTTATGCTTGCCGGAGATAAAATTTCTCATCAGCTGAAAGGCAGGAAATCGACTATTGTAGCGAGCAACAGAATAGCCAACAGAAGACGCGATAAAGACAAAAATAAAACAATAGGCAATGGCTGCGCGTATCGAGCCCGTCATTCCAAAGATCTCCACAGATGACCTTTGGGTCGTGTCTTTCCAGGCTTTCAGATGAAGAACGATCTCTTGCGCTAGATAAAAGAAAAGAAGTTTTTCCGGCTGGAGCGCCATCTCAAAATGATGCCCTTCGATCTTACGAAAAGCAGCAATATACAAAATGATTCCATAAACTGCCAAGCAGACCAATCCCACAATGTCATCGGAGAATGCTTTTCGCCGGATTCGCCAAAAAAGATAAATAAGAAAGGCTGCGTAGAAATAAACAGGTGTCATGAACTTAAAATACGGGCTTGAGGGAACAAGCGCCGCAAAGAACTGCCCAGGGGATTCTGGATGATTGCCTGGAGCATCAATGAATGTTTTCGTTAAACGCGTAGCAACAGCCCATGATGTCTCAAGAAAAGGCACAAGGGCTCCAGAAAGATAAAAATAGACAGCAACGGGCACAATAACGGTAAGGCCGCCTAAAACATAACATCCAAAAGGCCTCATCAATTCTTTTCGTTCTAGGACCTTAAAGGCCATCGCAAAAATAAAAGCCGCAATGATCGCAAGGCTAGCTGAAAGCCCAGCTTCAATTGTCGTTAGAAAACTTAACGCCGAAAGAACCCCCGCCAGGAATATCCAGCGCGCCCGCGGCTTTTTAAAATAAATAATCGCGAAGAAAACTGATAAAAGCCCTAGTGCATACCGCATCCCTCCCCAATAATTATAGGAAACCCTTGGAAATGTCCTTGCGATAAGGACAACGATAGCCAGGTAAAGAACAAAACGCACGCGATAGAGATTTCTTGCGACGAGTACGCAGACAAAAAGAGTAAGGATCGTTCCTGCATAATAAAAAACCGGTAATAAGGCCATATTCTTTCCGAACAGCATCATCAGGGCTGCCGGAACATAAAGCTCCAAAGGCCCTCGCAGATAAAAGAAATCCCTATAAGGAACAGCACCATGAAATAGTGCGCTCAACGCCGGCAAATGGATACCGGTTTCCATCATGATCACTTCCCCATGAAGAAAAAACGGCTGGAAGGTAATAAGAGCAGCGAAAGTGCAAAGAATGGCGACGTCAAGGTTACGAAACGACTTAAGAGGGCTGTTCATGGCATCCGTTGAAGATCTTTATTTTCTGGCGTGCCTCACCCACGGACGTGTGCGCCTTGCCAACTCCACAATCATTAGCGGAAGAATAGATCTTGATCTGATCGATCTGGTCTTTGGTAATATGCCTTGTCTTACGGCCGATCACACGCAACACAAGGCAATTCGTCTCCACCTTAACAGGTTCGATACCAAAAAACCTCATGAATGTTTCCAGCGATCCCTTAGAGTAAGCCCATTTATGATTGCCGAAATGTCCGATGTAAGTTTCGGAACCAAGCATGGTCTCTCCAAAGACCGTATCAACAAATTTCTCAAACCCAAACTTAAAATAGCGAAATAACAACTTTTTCATATTAGGAACGCTGACATTGACCGTTCCGCCTATCTTCAGAACCCTTGCCCATTCATAAAAAACAAGAAAGCGGACATATTTATCAAAATGCTCCAGTAGCCCATCAGCAACGATCTCATCGACAACGCCATCCCCATACGGCAGAGGCTGGCTGACATCATGCAGTAGATCTGGATCGAATTCCTTAACAGAATCGATATTGACAAAGCCAGGCAGCTTTTTAGCGCCACAGCCTAAATTAAGTTTTAAAAAGGTTTTGTCCTGTGTCATTTTTTGATAGATGGTATAAAAACAATATTAGTATTTCATAAATTTCCAGTCAATTCAATTGAAAATTAGGTTTCAGTTGCCATAACTTATTCTTTTGTCTATACTTTAAGTATGCGTGGACTGATCATACTTTTTATCTGCACGTTCATTTTTGTCTGGGGGCTCGGCATGTCGATGAGCTATCTACAACAAAAACATCGAGATCTTATAGGCATCAAACCTAAATACGGCGATTTCTCTCCAAAAAAAATTGATGCTGAACGCAAAAAGGCAATGGATGATTACCGCCAACAGCTTAAAGATTACAAAAGTCAACAATCCTCTCAGCAATCCCAGCAAGAACAGCAAAAACGCTTCATGGAAGATCAGAAGCGGCAAATACGGGATATGCAAAGAATGAACAAACTTTAAATATAAAATTCGTTCTTGGTGCTTGTTTTAGGTATGTTCTCTCGACTCCAAGATGCGGCGGGTCATTTCTTGGTCGTAAAGATTGCGGATCTTTTTCAGATCGCCTGCGCCTAAAAAAAATGTGATCGCTTTTTCAATAGCACTAAGGCGCTTCTCAAGGTAAAAATAATGCGGTTTAAGTTTCTTTGTCTCTATATCGCTAAACTTTTCTAAGTCAGCATTTTGTTTCTTCTTTGCCATATATACTTTGAATTCATCGATCTTCTTTGAAAATTCTTCCCTGTCTTTTCCTTTCAAAGCCTTTATCTGTCCATGAAAGTCATGCAAAACAAAATCATCGACCTCAAGCTGTGTAAATTTACGGTCAATGCGCTCTAACTCTTCTTTGGTCATCTTATAGCACCAGAGAAGATAGCGGCGAATAAGGTTATCTTCTGATCTTTTTCTTCTCATCTTTTTAACGGTAATAACTACTGTGGACAAACTGGAATGGGCCCTCCTCCGCTATAGCCAACCTCTTTAACACAACAACAAGAATTTAAATTATAGCTATCACAGGATGACGATGCGGAACTCTTGGAAATACATGATGTTGTAACATTATTGAGATGATAATACTCTCTCCAAAGGCACTGGCTCTGACCACAACAAGCCGCCTCGTTACTACTATATTGAGCACAGTTCACTGGCGGCGGTGTTCCCCCGCCAGCAGGATCCGGAATCAATCCTGAAGCAAAATCGGTGGCATTAACCATGGCTCCTATCTGATTAACACTTCTGTTGATATTAAGCTCGATAGTGTTTTTCATTGGACCATTGGGCGAAAGAAATACGATCAAGAAAGCGATAAAACAAGCCGCCAGCAAGATGTATTCGACAGCGCTTTGACCTTTTGTTCGCCTCATATCAACTCCTTTTGTTTGTAGTATATCATATTTAAAAGAGTAAAAGAAGCTATCACCATGGATGGTCTTTGATCCCAAGAAAATAGCCGATAACGCAAAAAACAGGATGAAAAACGAGAGTAATAAAAAGGCTCACGGCGACCATGCGAAGATCAAGGGGTTGAACAAGCGCGTAAAACGCAAAAGCGCCAATGACATAATCGCTATGGTCCAGAATGGGGAAAAAATCTCCCTGCGAAAGCGAGAAACGTCTTTTGATAAAGCTTCCCACCCCTCCCCCAAGCCAGACGCCAAGCCCCAACAAGATCCCCTCTGCGCCACGGCCTTGCAGCCAGCTTATGCTTCCTGCCGATAAAAAACACAAAATAAGCCCTATCCAGGTAATGCCGTCGCCAACGATCCGGTTGTTATCATAAAAAACTCTCCCGAGATCCGCTGCAATATCATAGACCTTAAAGTGCTTTTTTGCAAAGTGCAGAAGATTACAAACAATATTAGCCGCCCACACCGGGAGCATAAAAACGATACTCTGAGAAAGAAGGTCAGTCAACGCTTCCACTACTTCGCGTCTCCTTCAGAAAGCACCATATCCCCAACACGGACAAGGGATCTAACCTTAACACCGATCTCATCTTTTTTCTTCGCTGCGAGAACGGGCTTATGGTCGATCTGCAGAGAATCCAAGCGCTGTGTAAAATCGGTCCTGACGCCTTTAAAGCGGACCCTGTCACCTACCTTGATAGGTTGCTTTACGCTGAGGATCGCGACCTGGATCTTATCAAAAAAATGGGTCACTTTTGCAACAACGATCGGCTTCTTTATTTTTAACGGTTTAGGCTTCTGGGAAGGCGCTGGGATCTTTTCTGGTCTTTTATTCTTGGCGCTGTGCAGCACTGAAGCGGCTTTGATGGTTCTTTTTATCTTGCGGATAATAGGCTTGACGATAAGCTTGCTCTTTTTGGTCTTCAAAGATCTTGCTTTCTTCTTTTTTCCAGGCACACGCGCGTGGGTCACATCAACATAATCTCGCGATGGAGGGAAAGAAAAAAGCCTTTTTAGATCCGGCATGATCTCTAGGCCTCGCTATAGAGTGATCTTATCCGCATAATCACGAATGATCGGGATGCGCAGATCCTTGCCCTGCAAGGATTCTAAGATGCCCCACAATGACAACACCCCAAAAAAGAAAAGGCCTGGCCTTAACAGCCAAGGAAAGACGATGCTGAAGATAAAGATCGCCACGACCCCGATGAAGATCACCAAGCCTTGACGCGCATGATCAAGGACAAAAAAGTTCTCTTTCTTGAAGACAAGCGGGATAATGCACAAGATCCACAGATACCCTAAGATCGCGAAAACCTTGCCTTCCTTGATCTGCTGTTCTTGTTCTGGATGGGTCATGCTTTCACCTCGATAATGGAATTGGAATCACCAAAAATATTCTTGATACAGCGAGGATTGCGCGGATCCTCCTGCCATTGACCGTCAACAATGAAGCGATATTGATAGACTCCTGGCTTAAGATCAAACTTGGTTTGCCAGCGGTCACCGTTTTTCTGCAATCGCGAGGATTCATCGATATACCAATTGTTAAAATCACCTGCCACATAGACAGATTGGGCTTCAGGAGCGACAAAAGAAAATGTCGTTGAGATCAAGTCCTTTACCTTTTCTTTGACAACTTGCTTCATCTGTGTTGACAGAGGGCTAAAAGAAACTTCAGCTGGCTTTTTTTCCATAGTGATCAGCTCCTTAGCTAAACTATAATAATCCTTAGCGCCGCGGCAGTATTTGTCGAACGCGTCCACAGTCGAGCCGTTGGCAACGCACTCCTTGAGCTTGACGTTCACGTGAATGATCGTTCCTAAAAGATTCCTGGCAAAATCCGTTCTGATCTTTTCCAGCATATCGAACGAGTGGCGAAGCCGCGAATCGAACATCGTGACAAGTACACGGTATTCGATGGCGTGATTCAACCTGTCCTTGACCAGTTGGATGATATCAATAAGCCGCTCAACCCCTTGCATGGAAAACCGGCTTGCCTCCACCGGAATGATCACCTCACTGCTAGCGCGCAAGGCATTGATCGTTAAAAATCCCAAATTAGGCGGACAATCGATGATGACATAATCATATCCTTTTAATCCTGACAAAATAGTTGTTAGCTTCAGCTCTCGGCCAATTTCATCCGCCAACTCCTGCTCAAGCGTGCCGGAGAGGACATTAGATGGCGCTAAGTCGAACTGACCTTGAACACGAACAATGATCTGCTCTAAGGATAGCTTGCGGGGAGCAATGCGCGAGATCACGTTATAGATACTGTGCTGTGACTGAACATTAAGCCCCAATGAGGCATGCGCCTGGGGATCAAGGTCTACGAGCAAGACCTTTCTGCCATTGAGCGCAAGGCTTGAAGACAGATTGATCGCGGTTGTCGTTTTGCCGCACCCACCCTTTTGATTAGCGATACTGATAATGCGCATTAGATCTTTCCCCTTCTTTTTAGCTCCGGTTGCTTACGCAGCTCATTTTTGCCTAAAAATCTCTTGTATTCTTTTGGAAAATAACCCCATCGCGCTGAAGCAGGGTTACTTTGAGAAACAAATGTCATCAATTAAGATGATCCCTTTTTTCTTCTTCACGTTCCAGCCTTCCAGGACAAAGGATACCTCGCTTAGAGTCGACCAGTCTGAGATCCCAGAAAAATCCTCTAGGCGCATACTCGCCTGCTGCCATTTTAGGTTCACATCCTTGATATACTGAAAAGCTGTTTCATTCTTTTTATTCTTCAGGACGATCCGCACGACATCTGGATAGCCTTCTTCCAGCCCTCGGATGGAAAAATTAAGATTCTTATATCTTGCGATATCAGCCGTTGGCGGGATCGTGATGGAAAAATCTTTGACCTGAGGGAATGGATCGTTAAGGTCGTACTTTACGCGGATCGGAGAATTATTCAGCGCGAAGATAATGCTCGCCCTAAAATCATGCCGTTTTGAAAGGAACGCGGTCAAGCTGTAAAAGATCACGCAAACAGCTAACAGCGTCAAGATCACCTTGGCATGTTTTGCAACGGAGAACTTCTTTTTAATATCCGGTTTATCTTGAGTTTTCTTGCCTAAGTAGACTTGAGCAAGATGCTCATAGATCTCTTCTTTG
>JAKQPK010000043.1 GCA_029564765.1 Candidatus Omnitrophota bacterium | reverse complement strand
CCCGAAGAACATGGAATGACCGTTAGCCCCATGGCCAACGCGCCATAGTGAAGCCCCAACCCTCCGGTAAAAAGCCCATATCCATAAGCAATCTGGATCATATCCCCAGGCACAGCTCCCGCGCAGCCCAAGCAACGCGCGACCACTTCAGACCACAGATCGATATCTTCTTTAGAGTATCCGACCACCGTAGGATTTCCGGTCGTGCCGCTGGACACATGGATCTCGCGGATATTCTTTAAAGGCTGAGAGAACAAACCAAAAGGATATCCATCCCGCAGATCATCTTTCACAGTAAAAGGCAGCTTTCTAATATCATCGATCGTTTTAATATCCGCAGGGGCGATCCCGAATTCCGCGAACTTCTTTTGATAAAAAGGCGAATTCTTGTGGACATACGCAACGGTCTTAACAAGCCGCTGGGATTGAACCTCTTTCATTTCTTCGCTGGACATACATTCATAACGTTCATTGTAGATCATAGACTTCCCCCTGCCTGGTATCCTTGCTGAAAAAATGCCTTATTCTCATCGAGGCTTCTTTTAAATATCTTTTCCATCGCCTGCATCCAATAAGACTGCTCAAGGCCGAGATAAGATGACAGGACTCCTAACAAAAAAGAATTTACAAATACTTTCTTATCGCCAACAACTTTTTGCGCGACCTCAAGATACGGAAAAAGGTCTACCCCGCCTTTTTTCAGCTCGCCCAAAAGCCTTGGATGCTCCTCAGGATGAAGACAGATAAGATAATCAGCCGTTGCGGTTTGAGGCAAGGGTGAAAAAACTTTTTTGCCAAAACGAATATAGGATTCCACCGATCCGCCTCGCTGGGCCATACCGTGCACCTCTGTTTTTTTCACATGAAATCCAGCCAACATCGCGGCCCATCCGCAAACTTCCGCCATGGTAACGATACCTTGGCCGCCAATTCCGTAAAAAACAATATTCGTTATTTTTGCCTTTGCCATGGCTATCCTTTTTTCATTTTCTGAACGAGTAAAATGCATGGCTTACGCACGATCACGACCGAAAGCGCGTCTTCGTCAATGCGCTGGCGCAACAACTGTTCTAAACCTTTAAGGTCTGTTGGGTCAATGACATCCACATGGTCCGCACCCGCGACGCGGCAAAGGTCTTCCAAGATCAATTTCTTTGTTGGCTCGCTGCGAATGGTTGTCCCAACCGCTGGATGAGGCTGGCCTCCGGTCATCGCCGTAATAGCATTATCTAAAATGATCACAACACCTTTAGCCTTATTGTAAGCGGCATTGATCAGGCCTGTGATACCCGAATGAACGAACGTGGAATCACCGATCACGCCCACCACTTTTTTATCCTTGAAGACATGGCTTAACCCTTCAAAAAAGGTCACGCCCGCCCCCATACAAAGGCACGTGTGCAGACTGGAAAAAGGTGGCAGCGACCCTAAAGTGTAGCAGCCAATATCTCCAGCCACCACAACATCCAGATCCTTTAAAAGATTAAAAACAAGGCGATGCGGACAACCCAAACATAGCATCGGCGGCCTAGCAGGAACAATGCGCTTAGGTTTCGGTTTGCCGCTGACGATCACGGGGATGTGTTCAGGGCGCAGCTCACCTACAGAAAAAGAAGGATGCTTTGTTTTAAAACGCATCCTAAGCATGCGCATCTGTTCCTCAAGGTAAGGCTCCAACTCCTCGATCACGTACACATTCTTATATTTTTTACAGAAATCCCTTACTTTCTTTTCTGGAAAAGGATATGGCATGCCAAGCTTTAAGATCGGGGAATCAGGATAATTTTCCTTAATATAAAGATAAGAAACGCCGCTGGTAATGAACGCTATCGCCTTTTTCCCTGACTGGGCGATGTTGAGTTTGGATCTTTCGCTAAAAATCTTGATCATCGCCATGCGTCCCATCAGGTCCTGATGCCGTGCCAAAGCGTTGCGCGGGACCATGACATATTTTGCCATATTGATCGTAAAAGGCTTTGTTGGCTGAACATGGCGCTCTGCAAGCTCGACATTTTCTTTGCTATGGCAAATACGTGTTGTCAAACGAACAATAACAGGGATATCAAAACGCTCGCTGATCGCAAAAGCTTCTTTCACGAATTCTTTTGCCTCCGCCGGACTTGAGGGCTCCAAAAGAGGGACATTGGCCGCGCGCGCGAAAAGACGGGTATCTTGTTCATTTTGAGAAGAATGCATGCCTGGATCATCACAAACAACGATCACAAAACCCGCGTTGACGCCCACATACGAAGATGTCATCAAAGGGTCCATCGCGACGTTCAAGCCTACATGCTTGCTAACGTACATAGACCGCTTGCCACCAATGGCCGCGGCATAAGCGACCTCAAAAGCGACTTTTTCATTAACAGACCACTGGACATTAACTTCAGGGAATTGAGCGAGATGCTCGATGATCTCTGTTGAGGGTGTGCCTGGATAGCCGGCAGCAAATTCTAAGCCGGCCTCAAATGCTCCTTGAGCCAAAGCTTCATCACCGGAAAAAAGAACTAAAGACTGAGTATGGGTTGATCTCATAAGATAGAGTGCAAAAAACCAGTTGTGAAAGGTTTATTATAGCTCTGTGGTCTTTTTTTATCAAATATTTTTACGACCAAAGCTATGGGCGGGCTCAAAGGAAAAACCCTAAATTCTGTTTGCTTCCCTGCGCTAGAACCGATATCTTATTAATAGATATATTATTATTTATTGCGCCAAAAGACCTCGAAACCATTAACAAAAAGGAGAACGTTATGATGTCACTGTTCCTGGGGCTTTTCCTTATATCTATGATCGGGATCGGTATCTGGGGAATGCGCCGAACATCGAGTGTCGGCGACTTCTTCTTAGGAAATCGCAGTATCGGCCCATGGATCTCCGCTCTTGCCTATGGAACGACATACTTTTCAGCCGTCATATTCATTGGTTTCGCTGGAAAGCTCGGCTGGGGATTCGGCCTTAATGTTCTTTGGATCGCTCTTGGAAATGCGCTGATCGGATCCATGCTGGCATGGCTTGTCTTAGGCAAAAGAACAAGGCGAATGACTCAAAACCTAAACGCCATGACCATGCCGGAGTTCCTCCATGAGCGCTATCAAGGTACTTTCTTAAAAATGTTCAGCGCGATCATCATATTTATCTTCCTGCTGCCCTATTCCGCGTCCGTGTTCAAAGGCCTGGGCTATCTTTTTGAAAAATCTTTTCACATGCCTTATGAACAGGTCTTGCTGATGATCATTTGTATCACCGGTATTTATTTGATCCTGGGTGGATATTTCGCGGTCACGCTCACTGATTTTATCCAAGGGATCCTGATGTTGTTTGGGGCCGTAGCCATGGTCTTTGTCCTTGTCAGCAAGTCCGGAGGCTCAGAAAATATTATCACCCTGATCCAACAACAATACGCGGCTCATGTTCCTTACGACAAACAACCGAGTTTCTGGCTTTTAGCATCGCTTGTTTTCATGACCTCCTTTGGGGTCTGGGGCCTGCCGCAAATGGTCCAAAAATTCTACGCTATCAAAAATGAAAACATTGTCTACAAAGCCGCGGTCATTACGACCCTCTTTGCCTTGATCATCACGTTCTCAGCTTATTTTGTAGGCGCCCTATCCCATGTCTTTTATCAAACGCCTCCTCTGACGGCTGCAGGAAAACCAGATTTTGACCGGCTCATTCCTGATCTTCTTACGACCTATATCCCGCAGGGGCTTATGATCCTGATCGTCTTGCTTGTCCTCTCGGCGTCGATGTCAACATTATCTTCACTGATCCTTGTTTCCGCGTCAGCGATCGCCATCGACCTTTACAAAGGCCATGTAAATCCTAACATCTCAAAAAATAAATCATTATTGATGATCCGCTTCTTAAGCGGCATCTTTATCATTATGTCTTATTTTATCGCGCGCAATGACTTTTCCTTGATCATCACGCTGATGTCCTTGTCTTGGGGCGCAGTAGCTGGAACATTTATGGCGCCCTATGTGTACGGGCTTTACTGGAAGAAGGCGACACTTTGGGGTGTCAAGGCAGGAATGGCCACAGGGCTAACGCTTGCGATCGTTCTTTTCTTCAAGTTCGGGCCTCAAAATTCACCAATGGCGTCCAGCATCGCGATGATCGTTCCTTTCATCGTGGTTCCTGTCGTCAGCTGGTTCACAAGGCCACCGTCGCAAGAATTACTGAAAAAAGCATTCCAGGATATTGCCTGATCTCGACAGCCTCACGACACTTCACGGATGTCGCGAATGATTTCCTGGATGATGCCTTTCTTAAGATAAACCGGGCGAATTGTTTCTCGCACAATAGGCAACTTGCGTAAAAAGGCGATCCCGCCTGCCACACAGCAAATACCGCCGATCATCAAGGTCGATGGCGCGCCTATCTTGCTGGCTAGCCATCCGGCGATCAAAGCGCCAAAGGGCGCTGTTCCCATGAACGCCATGGTATAAAAGCTCATCACGCGGCCCCTTTTGTCTTCGTCGACAACGGTCTGCAAGACCGTATTGCTTGCCGCCATCTGAACCATCATCGCGAAGCCAGCGATACACACGATCACAAAGGAAAACCACAAATTCGTTGAACGAGCGAACAAAAAGAGTCCTAATCCAAAAACGATCGCCGCGATCCCGATGATCTTGCCTAGGCCTAACACGGTCTTGCGCCCCGCAAGATAAACCGCCCCTATCAATGCGCCTATACCGGCCATGGACATCAGAAACCCTAATGTTGCAGGCCCGCCCTGAAAGATCTCTTTAGCGAAAATAGGCATCAAGACCTGATAAGGAACTCCCATCAAGCTCACAAGCCCTAAAAGAAAAAGGATATAGCGGATCGGTGGAAATCCAAAAGCGTACGAAAAGCCTTCGCGCAAATGCGCCAGGATAGAGACCTGCCTTAACGCGGGAGGCTGGCCGCTTATTTTCATCATAAAAAGCGCGATGATGACAGCGACATAACTCAGCGCGTTAAGAAGAAAACAAAGATCTTCTCCCGCGCTCGCAATGATAATACCGGCAACCGACGGGCCGATCAGCCTTGCCAAATTCACCATGGAAGAATTGAGAGCGATCGCGTTGCTGAGGTCTTCTTTCTTATCGATCATCTCGATCGTGAAAGCATGGCGGGCAGGAATATCAAAAGCATTGATCAATCCAAACAGGATGCTAAGCACAATGATATGCCATAGCGAAATAATATCGGTTAGGACGAGCACAAAAAGAACGATGGCCTGGCTCATAGCCAGGATCTGCGTGGTCATCAGGATCCGATGCCGCTTATAACGATCAGCCAAAACACCAGCAAAAGGTGTTAGAAAGAATGCCGGCGCCTGGCCCAAAAAACCGATCAATCCCAGCCACAAGGCAGAGCCTGTCAGGCGATACACAAGCCAGCTCATGGCAACCTGCTGCATCCATGTCCCAACTAAAGAAATGCTTTGTCCGATAAAAAAGAAGCGATAATTTTTGTTCGCGAGCGCGCGAAATGTCTGCCGGATATGTGCCATGCTCTTCATGATCTTTGACCTTGATCGTGTTTCTCACGATTGTAGCAAGAAAGACAGGAAAGAATATATTTTTAAACATTTTTTCGCCTCCCTTAAATAAAAACCGGGAGCAGAGACGCTCTCTGCTCCCGGTGATCTGTCGATAAGCTTATCGCTTATTTTTTATGACAGTTGCAACCTTGCTCTGCTTTTTGCTCTGCGCAGCCGCATGCACATGACTTGCAACAATTTTCCGCGCAAGCACATTTGCCATCGACAAGGCACCCTGCTTTCCCGCAGGCGCAGGATGATGACTTCAAGCAACATGCCTTTCCGGCAGCCAGCGACTGTCCGCAAGCGACAAAAGCGAACATGACGACAGCTAAGATCAAAAGACAATTTTTCATAATAATCTCCTTTTATAATGTCAATGGTTAAAGAATTTGGAGTCGGCTTTACGCCTTAGGAGGATGGAAAATATCCTTGATCAAAAGAAAAGAATACGAAAAAAGGTTCTTAGGCAGATGGCCTGCAAGAATAACAGGCTGAAATAAGCTATTTTTCTCGATAACGATAGTCTGCAACTGTGTTGCGTTCCCGCAAAGACAGCTGTAATCTTCCTGATGGCAGCTTTTTTCTTCCGGACAACACTTTTGGCAGCATGCACATTGCGCCTGATCGCAATGAACAACGCGCGAGAACATTCCGGACAACAACATAACCATTGCCAAGCAGGCTATAAGCCTAAATATCATTCTCATATAATAAGTATATCCTCAGCCTTCATTGATGACAACACTTGATCTTGGCCCATCTCCCTATTCTTAAATATCCTGGAAAAGCCAGGTGGACAGATACCGCTCGCCGCAGCTTGGAAAAACAACAACGATCGTTTTTCCTTTGGATTCCGGACGTTTGGCAACTTCCAACGCGGCCCAAAGCGCCGCACCGCTTGAGATCCCGATCAGGATCCCTTCTTCTCTGGCCAATGTTCTAGCGCAAATCCCGGCATCTTCGTGCGCGACCGTAATAATCTCATCGATAATCTTTGGGTTAAAGATCTGAGGCACAAATCCTGCACCGATCCCTTGGATCTTGTGAGGTCCGGGTTTTCCGCCGGATAACACAGGCGAGTCCTTAGGCTCGATCCCGATCACTTTGATCGATGGTTTTTTCTTCTTTAATGCTTCTCCGACCCCAGTGATCGTTCCCCCAGTGCCAACGCCGGCAATAAAAATATCCACCTTGCCGTCAGTATCTTTCCAGATCTCTTCTGCGGTCGTTTTGCGGTGGATCTCCGGATTGGCCGGATTATTGAATTGTTGAGGGATAAAACTATTGGGTGTTGACTTCGCGAGCTCTTCTGCTTTTTCAACCGCACCCCGCATGCCCTTAGCGCCTTCGGTTAATATCAGTTCGGCGCCCAGGATCTTCAAAAGCTGTCGTCGCTCCACGCTCATTGTCTCCGGCATGGTCAGAATCAGTTTGTAACCTTTAGCGGCCGCCGTAAACGCGAGCGCGATCCCTGTGTTGCCACTCGTTGGCTCAATGATCGTAGTGCCTTTTTTTAACAATCCTTTTTTCTCAGCCGTCTCGATCATGGCAACACCGATACGGTCCTTGACACTTGAAAGCGGATTAAAGAATTCCAGCTTTGCAAGGATCGTGGCTCCAAGGCCTTTCGCGAGCTTATTGATCTTCACTAAAGGCGTATTGCCGACAGTTTTTGTGATATCAGAATAAATTTTAGCCATGGCGCACCATTATGCCTTTCCTTAAATGAGTGCCTGACTTGCGGAGTCCTTTTGATTGACGTCAAGTCAGTCGCACGAATTTACCCCAGGGAGCTTGTCTATCAATTGATAGACAAGCGACCGCGGAGCTTCCTCTTATTATTAAGTTTTTCCTAATGCTTGTTCAATATCAGCTAAAATATCATCAACATGCTCAAGGCCGACCGATAAACGGATAAAATCCGGCGTAACACCCGTCGCCAGCTGTTCCTCAGCTGAGAGCTGTTGATGTGTTGTTGTGGCCGGATGGATCGCGAGGGTCTTCGCGTCACCAATATTCGCCAGATGCGATATAAGCTCTAGCGCGTTAATGAATTTTTTGCCTGCCTCAAGCCCGCCCTTGATACCAAAACCGATGATGGCACCCGCCCCTTTAGGCAAATATTTCTTCACGCGTTCTTTTTCAGGGCTGTCCTCAAGTCCCGGATAATTCACCCAGCTGACCTTAGGATGTTTTTTAAGATACTTTGCTACGGCAAGAGCATTTTCCGAATGCCGCGGCAAGCGAAGATGAAGCGTTTCAAGCCCCTGCAACAACAAGAACGAATTAAACGGTGAAACGCACGGTCCCAGATCCCGCAAAAGCGTAACCCGCGCCTTGATGATATAGGCGATATTCCCCAGCGGCTTTAACGCCTCAACAAAATTGATCCCATGATAGCTTGGGTCCGGAGCAGCGATCAAAGGGAATTTACCGTTGGTCCAGTCGAACTTGCCCGAATCAACAATGACACCACCGATACTTGTCCCATGGCCTCCGATGAATTTCGTCGCTGAATAAACAACGATATCCACACCATGATCAATGGGACGCAAAAGATACGGCGAAGACGTATTATCTAAGATAAACGGGATGCCATTTTTATGCGCCACCTTGGAGATCCCCTCCAGGTCAGCGACATCAAGCTTAGGGTTTCCGATAGATTCAGCATAGATCGCCTTTGTTTTAGGCGTGATAGCTTTTTGGATCGCGTCTAAGTCGTTAGATTTTACGAATTTGACCTTGATGCCTAAACGCGCGAACGTGTAGTGAAAAAGCGTGTACGTTCCTCCGTAAAGATTGTCCGCGGAGACGATCTCGTCCCCTGCCTGCGCGATGTTCAAAAGCGAAAGCGTGATCGCCGACTGGCCGCTAGCAACCGCCAAGGCACCCACACCGCCGTCAAGGGCCGCGATACGTTTTTCAAAGACATCCGTTGTAGGGTTCATCAGGCGTGTATAAATATTGCCGAATTCCTTGAGCCCAAAAAGATTCGCGGCATGTTCACTGCTCTTAAATTGATACGATGTTGTCTGATAAATGGGTACCGCGCGCGATCCTGTCGTGGGGTCTGCTTCCTGCCCGCCATGAAGCGCGAGCGTTTCTGTCTTAAGCTTATGATCGATCTTGCTCATTCTTTCTCCTTTTGTTATATGCCAAATGATCTTCCCTTATATAGAGTAAACAAGCGCCTGTTCCTGCGCGCTGACCCGAACAACCAAGTCCTCAAAGGTCACATTGTCAATAATATCCGCTGTTGCATCCGCGACCTGATGCCATATTTTCTTAAACACACATTTTCTTAGATCCGCGCAATTCGTATACCCTGCGCTCACGCAGGAAATAGGTTCTATGGGCCCATCAACAAAACGGATCACCTCGCCTACTGTGATCTTGCTGGGGTCACGCGAGAGCGAATACCCGCCAACCTTGCCGCGCCGGCTTTCGATAAAACCTCCCTTTTTTAATTCCACAAGAACTTGCTCTAAAAATTTTATGGGAGCGTCAATGCGTTCGGCGATCTCATGGGTGGTGACAAGTTTTTTGTCGTAATGAATTGCTAGATCCAGGACTGCCTTGAGCGCGTAATCCCCTTTGTATGTGACTTTCATATCTCTCCGTTTCCCTATAATCCCTATAGACATGGTAGAGTATATAATGAAGAGTGCGCTTTGTCAAGGCTTATTTTTAATCGATGATCTGTGAGTCTAAACAACAAAAAGGGCTCTGATGAATTGTATTCATCAGAGCCCTTCAGGTTACGAAACCGAAAATCTTTATTTTCTTAACAACTATGCTATAAAAAAATCCTCACGTGCCAGATTTGTGTCAAGCTTTAAGCGTCAAATAGCGGTCGCAGGCTGAAGCAGGTTAGAGCTTGTTTAATGCTTTTGCCTGTCACCTAAAATATATCTGGCAGCTTTTTCCTTGGCACTTATTTGTTTTTATTCATCTTTTTTATCATGCGACCAATAATACCCGCCTGCCTTGGGTCTTTGCCCTTTACATACCATTGAAATATTTGAACTATTAATTTTCATTTTCCTTGATGCATCTGAAATTGAAATAAATTTTGAAACAACTTCACCTGTATTAGGGTCAATCATGTTCACTGGTTTTCGTTTTATTTGTGTAACTTTTTCGATTGCACATTTTGGACATCCTGTCCCATACGTTCTATGACCAATTGTGGATTCATATTCATAACCACAAATAAAGCATTTCCAGCAGATTTCTTTATCTGAACGAGGCTTAAACATGCTAGGCCTCAAGCTGCCATTTTTTGTTGGATGCCATTCTCTTGCAATTTGAGGAAATTTGTCCAAGAGAGAACCTTTCTTTAAATTAAATCTGTAATTTTCTATTTCGAACTTATCACGTTTTATATTTACATCTACGGGGCATTTCATCATCCAGCCATCAGAAAAATTTATACGTTTAAAAACTTCCTTTATTATGTATTCGAGATTCTTAGGTTCATATAGCTTATTAGTCCCAAACTGATAATCAGCAACATCTGAACCAAGTTCAGCAAATTTTTCTCTCAATCTTATGAGTTTAATACCATTTTCGTGGCACCTCTTATATTTCAACTGTTCTCGCTTGATCGTGTCTTTTTTATGCCACGCTTCACCATCATATTCGATTGCATATTTTATAGAAGGGATGTAAATATCCAACTCCATTCTGCCTAGAAATCTTGCTGAATATCGACTTTTGGCATCAGGATATAATTTTTTAACATAATAAAAAACAGCTTGTTCTGCAAAAGATGTCTGCCTGCCAGAGTTACAAAAAGGACAGTTTGTTCCCGATGACCTATGAAGTATACTTGCTTGATATTCGTGCCCTATTGGGCATAACCACCAAACTTTTCTGCCACTTTCATGCGTAACATTCTTTGGAGTTAAATTACTATTTCTGCTTGGATGCCATTCTTCTATAAGTTGTGGGTGAGTTGTGCCTAAATCATTTACTCCTTCAACGGCAACTTTATTCGCACAGACTGGACACCCTCTTCCTAAAGCTGAACGATTATTAATCTTTGCTTCCCACTCATGACCTTTGATGCATTTCCACCACACTCTTTTATTAGATTTGGGTGCTACATCATTTGGGCTTAACTGGCCATTCTTGGTAGGGTGCCATTCTAAAGCTAATTTGGGATTTACTACTTTAAGATTATAAGTCTTGGAACATTTCATGAAGTTAATTATAACACAACTTTTAAGACGCAGCTTCTCGTTACCCGCCTTTCAGGTTTCCAATCTGATTAAATTTTTTGCGAAAACCCCAGAACGTTTCTTCTTATCCTATTTACTTTTCAAGACTTCCAAGAAAAATGGGCAAACTTCAAAGACAAAGGGCTGGGCGCGAATAGCGCCCAGCCCTTTACAGACTCATCCTATATTTTCTTGATCAGCTCCTGGGCGACCTTGCGTCCTGACAGAAGCATACCCCCAAAGATCGGCCCCATGCGAGGGCCGCCAAAAACCGCGTTAGCGCACATCCCGCAAACGGATAGCCCATCGCAAACCTCTTTTGAATTACGCAGTGTGGCGAGCTCTCCTTCATGGGCGCACATAGACCCCTCACCCATCATCTTGCCGGTTTTTGTCTTTAGCCGAATACCTGATTTTCTCTCAACGATGCGCACGACCTCTGCCGCATGGCCTGTAGCGTCCACCACATGCTTAGCGCGCATCGTCATCGGGTCCACATGAAGATTGGCCATCTCCACAGCTGTCCAATTCAAGACAAGACCCCTGATCTTTTTGTTGCGAGCCATCACATCTTCAACGCTCATTAGATTAAAGACCTTGAGCCCCGCCTGAACAGCCTTAAAACAAATGCCCGAAACACATTCAACCGCGTCCGCCGTATAGCAATTTTCTTCAAAAAGCTCTGTGCGGATACCAAATTCATCCAGGACAGCCTTTGCCTGATGCTGGACAACGATCTCATTGAACATCATGCCGCCGCCCCACATGCCGCCGCCCACGGAAAGCTTGCGCTCAAACAACGCAACGCGCTTGCCGGCCTTTGCCAAATAATACCCGCAGACCATTCCCGCCGGCCCTCCGCCGACGATCGCGGCATCCACATCGAGAAAATCCAAGAATTTCTTTTGAAAAGTTGTCAGAATAGCCTTTGAAACTTTGATCTCATCAATACGCATAAAATCTCCTTTTAAATAAATCTGGAAAACCGCCAGATTTTGAAAGCGGAAAATAAAAAACCTTTATGCGAAAGCATAAAGGCCCAATATGTTCACCGTCCTTTCCCTCCGCTGGCATTATCCAGATCAGGTTATCAGGGTCACTTCGTTACCACGAAGACTCTCAGGCCGCTTTAGCGGCCTCCCCTTTTTTCTTATACAACAACGCTATCATTAAACATCAAGCAAGTGTATTTGTCAACAAGCTGACTGAAAAATATTATTCGTAACGCAAGGCCGTAATGGGATCTAGCTTGGAAGCTTGACGGGCCGGCCAAAGCCCAAAGACAACGCCGATAAAAAGAGAAAAGACAACAGATAACGCGATCGAGAAAACTGAGACCTTGGCAGCCCAACCGGCAATGGATGTGATCAGAATCGATGCTCCCACACCCAAAGCAACGCCGCTGATGCCGCCCAACAGCGACATCAAGACCGCCTCGATCAAAAATTGAATCATGATATCCGTGTTATTCGCCCCGATCGCTTTGCGCAATCCGATCTCGCGCGTACGTTCCGTGACAGAAACAAGCATGATGTTCATGATGCCGATCCCGCCGACCAACAACGAAATAGCGGCAATAGCGCCTAATAAAAGCGACATTGTTTTTGTGGTAGCCGTTAATGTGTTTTTAATATCTGCCATGTTGCGAATCTGAAAAGAATCTTTTTGTTCATCGGTGCGTAAGCGATGCTCTTTGATCATCAGCCTGACAATAGCTCTCTGGGTCTCGTCAATGAGATCCGCGTCTTTCGCCTCCACATAAATAGAATCCAAATATTGTTTCCCCAGGACGCGATACATCGCAGTCGTAATAGGGATAATGATGATATCGTTCTGATCCGATGGGCCCATCGATCCCTTGGCGGGTAAGACACCGATCACTTTAAAGTTGATCGCGTTGATCTTAATGGTCTGGCCCAAAGGATCAGTATCGCCAAAAAGTTCTTTTAAGACCGTTGTTCCCAGCAAGGCGACCTTGTCTCTTTGCTTGACCTCTTGGGCTGTAAAAAACCTCCCTGATGTTGGCGTAGAGGCGCGTATGCGTTCATATTCAACATCAACTCCCTCAACCCGGGTATTCCAGTTCTTGTTTCCAAAGACCGCCTGCGCCCTGGACGATACCGACGGGCTGGCGCTGTAAACATATTCTTTAAGATCTTTAATGGCGGAAACATCCTTTGTCCGAAGCCGTGTTGCCGCCCCTGCCTCGAGAGCGACACCTCCAGACATAGGCGCCCCAGATCTGACAATGAGCAGGTTGGAGCCAAGGGAAGACAACTGCTTTTCGATAGATTCTTTCGCGCCTTGACCGATCGCGAGCATCGCGACAACAGCTGCTACGCCGATCAGAACACCCAGGATAGACAAAAAAGAACGCATCTTATGTGACATCATGGCGAACAAAGCCTGGCGAAAATAATCAAAAAGCTCCATCCGCGCGCTAAAAGACTTTTTGGCATTGGACAAGATATCTTTGACAGGGGTTTCCTGAAAAGATCCCTGCCCTGGCCCAAGGGCCTGGGCGTTTGCTTGATCGGAAATGATCTGTCCGTCGCGCATATAAATGATGCGGCGGCAATGCGCGGCGATCTCCGGTTCATGGGTAACGATAATGATCGTCTTGCCTTTTTGATTGAGCTTCTTTAAGATCGCGACGATCTCTTCCTTGCTTTTGGTATCAAGATTCCCTGTCGGCTCATCAGCCAAGATGATCGGAGGGTCGTTGACAAGCGACCGGGCGATCGCCACCCTTTGCTGCTGGCCTCCGGACATTTCATTGGGCTTATGCAGCATCCTGTCTTTAAGCCCAACCTCTGTTATTTCTTTGATCGCACGATCTTTTAAATGCTTACGCCCCGCGTAGATCAAGGGAAGTTGAGCGTTTTCAAGCGCTGTCATACGCGGCAATAAATGAAATTGCTGAAAAACAAATCCAACAAGCTGATTGCGCACCAACGCCAATTCCTTGTCAGAAAGCTTTGTCATGTCTTCGCCTTCTAAAAGGAACTCTCCTGAATCCGGCCTGTCAAGCAACCCCAAAACATGCATCAAAGTAGACTTGCCGGAGCCCGACGCTCCCATAATGGCGACAAACTCACCCGCGGCGATCTTCAAGGACGTTTTGCGCAGTGCCTCGACCTTGACGGATCCCATCTGGTAGGTTTTATTAAGATTCCTGATCTCGATCATAATGATTTATCGGATGATCTCGCTATTTTTCTTTCGTGTTGGCATTTTTGGCATGAAAGGATTTTTTTCAGACCGATCGCCGGAAGAATTAGCTGTCTGCTTTTTGATGATCACAATATCGTCCTTGCTGATCCCCGAGATCACTTCCCAATAACGCTCATCGGAAAGTCCCAACTGTACTTGTCTTTTAACAGGCTCTGCTCCTTGAGACGATCTTACAAAGACAAAGCTTTCGCCGTTTTCAGTCGTGACCGCTTCTAGGGGGATAAGGAGGATGTCTTTTTTAGAATTTTCTAAAAAATCAACGGTCGCGTTCATGCCGGAGCGAAAAAATGAGGGGATCTTTTCGCACGCCAGATCAACTTCGTACATCGTCACATTATTGATCGTTTTGGACTCATAATAAATATGTTGTACGACCGCGTTGATCTTCTCATCAGGATAGGCATCGAGCGTGACGGTCGCGAATTGGCCAAGCTTTACCTTGCCGATATCGGTTTCATCCACTTGCGCGCGCACGATCAACTCATCTGATAAGACAACGACCGCGTCCGCGGTTGTGACCGTCTGGCCGGCTTGGGTCTTGGACACGATCACGTCCGCGTCAATAGGCGAAGTTAGAGGGATCGCCTTGTAGACTTCTTGCCAATATTTTAGCGTCTCCTCTCCCTGTCCGCGCGCCGCGTCCAATAATGCCGCACGCTCAGTAGAGCTCATGACAGCCAATGTTTGCCCTGTTGTTACCCGCTGGCCTTCACGGACAAGGATGTTGTCGATGCGGCCATTGACCGGCGGAACGATCTCCAGGCGATTGCGCGGCAGCACAGTCGCCGTGGTTGAGATCACATTCTCAATATCGCCTATAAAAGGAATGACCTCTGTCAGACTGCTCGTTTTCGCGGACGTCTCTTTCCAATGAAATTTCGCCCATAGGCCGCCTGAGACCAACCCAACAAACAAAATAATAAGAAGTATCTTTTTAATGCGCATACTCTAACGTTTCTCCTTTCGCCAAGACCCAATCCGCTTCGGCCAACAAAGCCGCGGCTTGCGCCTGCAGATAGGATTTTTTGGCTGTCACCAGATCGTTCTCGATAATGATCCAATTATCAAAAGAAATAAAACCGATGGCATACTGGGCTTCCGCGATCTTTGACCGCTCTTGCGAAGCTTCCAATGTTTTTTGCTCAACGCCAACACGTTCTAAGGCGTCCTGCAAATTACCCCACGCCTGCTGTAGATTGACCAGAACAGTGTCTTCGGCGATCCGCGCGTCCGCTTGGGCTTGACGATAAGAAGCCCGCGACTGGTCTAACTGCGCTTGCTTTAACCCGCCTTCAAATAAAGGTAAATTAACGTTCAGCCCCGCGCTCCATTGATTGTTCTCCGGAGGCCAATCAGAACTTTTTCGCCCAGCCCCCGCGCTAGCGGAGATCCGCGGAGAAAAATTCCCCTTGCTCGCGCTGATGTTCAACATAGCCGCGTTCCTTTTCGCGATCGCCTGCAGCACAGATGGATTATTTTTGATCAGCGCTTCCAGGTCCGGCTTCTGGGCGGCTGTATCGGAAACAATAAAATCTCCTTGAACAAAGAATACCTTGAACTCTTTTGCTCCCATGGCTTTCGCGAGTTGACGCTGTGCCAGCTCCACATCACGCTTTGCTTGCGCGAGTTCAAGGCGCGCCTGAGCGACATTCGCCTCAGCGGTCAAAAGCGCGCCCTTATGCTCCAAACCGGATTGATAACGCAACGTGATCAGCACAAGATTGTCCCGGCGGATCTTTTCAATATCTTCAGCGACCTTGATCAACTCTTGGGCCTTGAGCAACTTTACAAAAGACGCGCGTAAATTCCAGCGTGTTTGCGCTGACGTGAAGCGATAATTTTCTTGCGCGGCAATGATCTCTTCATCCGCTGCCTTGGCGCTGTTGATGCTTTTCCGGCCGTCAAAGATCAGCTGGCTCGCGTTAATGCCATAAGAATAACTGTTGGTTGTCGCGGAAGACCCGCTGTCTGATCCTGCTTCTGATGTGGAAGCGCCGAAGGTAGCGCTAGTTTGCGGATAAAGGCTACTGGCAACGATATCTTTTCCTGATCTTTGTTGATTTACTTTTTCCGCGGATGAAATAAGGTCGGGATTGTTTTCTTTCGCTTGCGCAAGGCAGTCATGCCATGTGAGGACTTCTTGAGCGCCTAAGGTAGGGATGAAAGAAGACAATATAAATAGTATACTTATGAATATTAATGATCTTTTCGTATTCATGGAGCGGCTTCCCAAAACTTTTGTCTTTATTCTATCAAAACAATGTCCAGGCGCATCATCTATTTACAAAAGAATTAAATTTTCCATCATGATCGCGCCCTTACACTATTAGACAAAAGGGCCAAGAAAAAAGTTCCATGACAACGATTTTCTTGGCCCTGATGATCAAGCGATCCCGCAAGATCGATCCTGATGATGTCTCAACGATAAGAGGTGATACGCTGCATCTTTATGACCGTGCCTTGGTCTAAATGGAACACGCAATCAAACAGTCGTTCTTTAAATGTTCCTGGCCCCTTGGACATTCTCGCCGCGCGCTGGGCCGCGATCCCAAAGCAGGCTAAAGCGCTCGCGGCGGCAGATACAAGGTCTTTTTCAACCGCAGCAAAAGTGCCAACGACAGATGCCGCCATGCATCCAGTCCCGACAACATGCGCCATCATCGCATCACCATTTTTGACGATCAATGTTCTTGCACCGTCAGTAATGATATCTTCTTTGCCTGTGACAACAACGACACAATGGCGTTCTTTTGCCAAACCCTCAGCGACCTTGACCATATCCTTTTGCACATCGCCCGCGTCTACACCCTTAGTTGAAACAGACTCCCCTGCAACGCGCGCAACCTCCGAAGCATTCCCCTTGATGATATCGACATGCGTTTCATTTAAGAGCTCAAAAGATTTTTTATCGCGCAATGGGGTCGCTCCCGCCCCGCAAACATCCAGAACAACCGGAATACCTTTTTTGTTCGCGGCCTTGGCGGCCGATTTCATCGCGTCAACAAGCTCCGGGGTCAGCGTCCCGATGTTCAACACAAGGCTGTTGGCGATCTGCACCATGTCGGCGACCTCCTCTTTCGCATGAGCCATCACGGGTGAGCCGCCAAAAGTTTTAACAATATTCGCGCAATCATAGATCGTGACCCAATTGGTCACATGATGAACGATGGGTTTTTCTTCGCGGACCTTCTTTAAAACCTTGAAAGGAAAAATATTCTTGCTTCTCACAAAAACCTCCTGGATAACCGTTTGCGCCACAGGATCAGCCTAAAGATCCCTACGGCGCTTTTGGAACTTTCAGCGCTTGACCTGCGAAAATATTTGCATCAGCCAAGCCGTTGATCTTCATTAAATGTTCAACGCTTGTATTAAAGCGCCGCGACAGGCTAAACAACGTATCCTTACTGCGCACAGTATAAATGCGCGTATGTTTTGAGCGTTCACTTACTTTTTGTCTTTCATCTTTGCGCGAATTCCTGTCAGGATCAAGCAAGCGTTTAACATAATTGATCGGGATGGCAAAATTGATATTCTGGCCGTCTTTGTTCGTTCCAACGGCGATACCGATCACCTCGCCTTTCATGTTGAACAAAGGTCCCCCGCTAGAGCCCTCAGAGACAGGCGCTGTGATCTGCAAAACCTTCAGCCCCTTGCCAGCGTCCCGGATCGCGCTGATCAAACCATCAGAAACAGTACGCTCTAATCCCAAAGGATTCCCGATAGCGACCACGCGCTCACCTGTCTTTACGTTCTGACTGTTGCCTAAAGCAACAGGCGCAAAGTTGCCTTTTTGTACTTTTAAGACCGCGATATCTTTCTGTTCATCCGTATAGGCCAAGAGAACGTTCTCGTATCGCTTGTTATTCTTTAATTTGATGCCAACGCTAAGAGCATTATGGATCACATGATAATTCGTGACGATCAAACCGTCGCGCGAAACAACAAAACCACTTCCGAAACTCGTTCCTTTTGCGGTCAGCGCTCCCACAAGTACGATCGCGTCAGCGTTCTTGGAAACGATCTCTTCAACAGAAAGAGACTGAGAGGCGGCCCACGATAAGGACGCAGTGCCTATAATAACGCCACAGCAGAAAATGGATAAAATTCTCTTTTTCATAGGCTATCGTACGCCAAATCTTTTGGATAGGTCCTCACGGCGCAACATCTTTAAGGCCTTTTTGATCAATAGGCGATTGCTGACATTTTGCGACTGCAAAAGCGCTCTTTGAAGCGCGCGCTCTTCATGGCTTTTAGGCGTAAAAACATGCTTATCCGTCATTGGATGATATCCTGTGTGATAAATACAGCCTGAAACCGTCATAGGCAAAGGCAAAAAATCTTGAATTTGTTCCGGACGGATACGCCGCGATAAAAGTTTTGTCGCGCATGACAGCGCGTTCTCAAGACAGCTGCCTGGATGCGCGCTAATAAAATAATTTACCAAATAACTTCTTTTTTTAAGCCGGCTGTTAACTTTCTCGAATTCCTGAACAAACTCTTCATATTTCTTATAAGACGGTTTGTTCATAACCGCCAAAACCCCATCCTCTGTATGCTCAGGGGCCACCTTCATCTGGCCACTGATATGGTACGCGCACAACTGACGCAAATACTCTTTGGCCTCTGGCTCAAGCAATAGATCATAGCGCAAGCCACTGCTAACAAAAACATGCTTTACGCGCGGGATCCTACGGATCGCCTCATACAATGCGATCGTTCGCGAATAAGGAATATCAAGCGCGGAACATTTCTGCGGCATAAGGCACTGCTTGTCAGCGCAGGGACCGTGCGCGCCTTTTTTCTGGCATTGTGCGCCATACAAATTGGCTGTTGGACCGCCAATATCAGTGATCGTTCCTTTAAAATCAGGGTCGCGTGCTAAAGCCCTTGCCTCAGCCAAGATCGACTCTTCACTTCGGCTTTGAACAATGCGTCCCTGATGCATGGTCAATCCGCAAAAGCTGCATTCTCCCGGACAACCCCGCACAGCGATGATCGACCAGCGCACGGTTTCAAATCCAACGACACCGCCAAAAGCATCATAAAACGGATGGGGTTTACGCTGATACGGTAAGGCATAACTTGCATCTAATTCTTGTGTTGTTAATGGTAAGGCAGGCGGCAACTGCAAGACACACTGACCGCCATGGGTTTGAACGATCGGCCTTGCGGCAAAAGGGTTCATCTGCTCATACGCCAAGCGAAATGCTCGGTTAAATATTTTGGGATCTTGGCCTATTTCTTCGAACGACGGCAGCCAAAGCGCATTGCTGGGCACATCTTCCTTGTTCGCGCGGACAACGGTTCCCGGGATCGAGCGGAGCGCTGAGATCGTCTCCCCTTGCCGCAGGCGATGCGCGATATCAACGATCTGCCGCTCGCCCATGCCATAAACTAGAATATCCGCCTTCGCGTCTAACAACAAAGATCGGCGGACAGCATCATCCCAATAATCATAATGCGCTAAACGCCGCAAACTCGCTTCTACGCCGCCAATAATGATAGGCAGTTGCTTAAATGCAGCCCGCAGCTGATTAACATACACAATGGTCGCGCGATCAGGCCGCGCGCCTTGAAATCCCTTTTCGCCGCGCCAACAAGAACGATGGCGCTTGTTGGCCGTATAATTCGCGATCATCGAATCAACATTGCCCGCGGTCACGCACGCGCACAAGCGCGGACGGCCTAAGCGCGTAAAATCTTTTGTTGTCTTCCAGTCCGGTTGCGCGATGATGCCGACTTTGTAGCCTTGCGCCTGTAGTACGCGGCCGATCACAGCCGCGCCATACGCCGGATGATCGACATAAGGATCCCCGCTGACGATCAAAATATCTATTTCACTCCAGCCCTTACGGCGGACCTCAGTGGGAAACATGGGAAGAAAAGAAAATTCTGACATCATGGTCGAATCTTAACACGCTTGGAGTTTACTGTCTATCACCAGAAAAAAAGAATGCGGTCCAACAAAAAACCATCTGTTCGCTCCCGAAATATTTGAGGGTGAACAGATGGTTTTATTCAAAACCTTTACACTGATCTTTAAGCAAAGGCCTTAGCTAACTTTGCGCACTCTTCCGCCATGGCCTTAGGTAAGCGATCCCCAAATTCATGGAAGAATTTCTCAATATCCCTGACTTCCTCTCGCCAGCCATCCGGATCAACGGCAAAAAGCTTCTCCATCTTTTCCTGAGGGATATGTAGACCAGCCATATCAAGATCTTTTAATTCCGGCAGAAGCCCGATCGGTGTTTGACGCGCGCCAACACGGCCGCTTGCTCGATCGATCATCCATTTTAAAACACGAATATTCTCGCCAAAACCAGGCCAAACAAATTCTCCCTGATCATCCACGCGAAACCAATTCACCGCGAAGATCTTTGGCGGATGCGTCAAGCGTTGTCCGATCTTCAGCCAGTGAGCCAAATAATCTCCCATATTGTAACCGCAGAACGGCAGCATGGCCATTGGATCACGTCGCAAAGCGCCAACTTGCCCTGCTGCGGCAGCTGTCATCTCCGACCCTGTACGCGCGCCTAAGAAAACACCGTTTTGCCAATCAAAGGCTTCAACAACAAGAGGCACGCGCTGGGTCCTGCGCCCACCCAAAATGATCGCCGAGATCGGAACACCCTGAGGATTGTCAACTTCCTTAGAGAGGGTTGGACAGTTATACAGCGAAACAGTAAATCGCGAGTTGGGATGCGCCGCTTTTGTGCCAGAATTTTGATCCCATGGCTTTCCTTGCCAATCGATCAATTTTTCTGGCCTCGGCCCATCCAATCCTTCCCACCAAGGCTCATTTGTCTCAACGTTTAAAGCCGTATTCGTGAATAAAGTCGGATAAAACTTATTCGCGTGTAACGTGCGCATCATGTTGGGATTCGTTTTCATGGAAGTGCCAGGGGCTACGCCAAAAAAGCCTGCCTCAGGATTGATGGCATATAGTCGTCCATCTTTTCCAACGTTAAGCCAGGCAATATCATCACCAACGGTCCACACCTTATATCCAGGCAAGGTCGGCTGCAACATGGCCAAATTTGTTTTTCCGCAAGCAGACGGCAAAGCGACAGTCACATAGCTGATGTTTCCTTGAGGATCCTCGATCCCCAAGATAACCATATGCTCGGCAAGCCATCCTTCGCGATAACCTTGACAGGAAGCAATGCGCAAAGAAAAACATTTCTTCCCTAAGAGAGCGTTGCCGCCATAGCCTGAGCCGATGCTCCAGACAAAATTTTCTTCTGGAAAATGCATTACAAAGCGTTTATTAACGTCGAAATCCCCTACGGAATGAAGCCCGCGCACGAAGTTCTCGCTATTGCCGATTTTCTCGACCACCTTTTTGCTCATGCGCGTCATGATCCGCATGCTAACGGCCACATAGGAAATATCAGTGATCTGAACGCAAGCCTTCGCATAGGGAGAGTCCGGATGGCCCATCATATAAGGAAGAACGTACATGGTCCTTCCCTTCATGCAGCCATCGGAAAGCTTAGTCATAAGGGCTTTTGCTTCATCCGGCGCCATCCAGTTATTATTATGGCCGGCAGTTACCTTTTCTTTATGACAAACAAAGGTTAGGTGTTCTGTGCGTGCCACATCACTAGGATGACTGCGGTGAAAATACGCATCCGGCCAAGCAGAAGGATTGAGCGCTTGAAAAACTGGCGTTCCTTCAATATTTTCTTCCTGCATGCCGATCTGCATGAGCGTACGCGCCTCTTCCTCGGAGCCATCGCACCAATAGATCTTATCCGGCTTTGTTAGCTGTGCTTGTTGTTCAACCCATTTTTCTAACGGTGTCGGCATTCTTCCTCTCCTTTATGGTGAGCGGTGTATTGTTTTACCACTTACGGACACGCCATAAGACAGCGATCACGATTACGGATAAACTCCCAAGAAAAGCAATGAACCAGAACGGCCACATGCTTTCTTGCTGAGGCAAGGGCAAAGCGACGTTCATGGAAAAAAGGCTCACGATAAAAGTCGGCATCATAATACAGATCGATAGGATCGTCAGCGTTTTCATGCGAATATTGATATTGTTACTTACCATAGAAGCCCAGGCATCCATCAGGTTGGAAATAACCTGCAAATACGTATTCGCTTCTTCAAAGCACTGCGCGGTCTCGATCGTAATATCTTCGATGAACTCACTGTCTTCCTGGGAGAGCCCAAGCTTGGGCGCGTTTACTTTCATGCGCTCAACAACCTTGCTGTTAGAACTGATAGCCTTTAGATAATAGACCAAACTTTTCTCAAGATTGAACATGTTCACAAGGTCTTTATTGTTCAAGGCGTGATTGATCTCTGCTTCCAGTTCGCTGGAGATCTTGTGGATGATGTTCAGATGGCTCTCAAAATGCTGTATCGAACGAAAGATCACTTTTAAGAAAACATCCAGCGTGGAGCGCAGTTTCTGAAAGGGCCTCCCGTCAAAAAGCACGGCTTCTTCGCTAAGGACAATGACCAACTTATCTGTGAATAAAAAAAGGCCAATGGAGGAAATTTTAAACAAAAAGTTATCTTCAGCCGTATAGCGCTTGGGGCTTTTGATGATGACTGCTGCGTGGCTTGCCTCGAACTCCAAACGACTTAACTCGTCGGGATCAAGGGCTGAATTCAGCGTGTGCTCGTCGATCTGCAGCGTATTAACAAGAAAGGACTTTTCATCCTTATCCGGGTTAACATACACCTGGATCGGGCTTTCATTGCTGCCGTTTTCGACAAGCTTTCCGTCTATGAGGTGGTATTTTCGAATCATGGGCTTTATTTTTTTGATTGATTATAACCTAATTTACTCGTCTGTCAAGGCAAGAAAAAAGATCATTTTTGAAAGCAGGCAAGTGTGCGGACACGGGAGTCAAGAGGCCAATACCGACAAGTAACGTAGTTGTTTTCGGTGATCTTGATCTCGGCTTCAGAGTCAAGTGCGACAAGGCCATGCCAGATGCCTTTGTGCAAAACTACAGGGCGATCAAGAAGAAAACACTTCACACGTTTCAGGGATCGCGTACGCGAAACAAAAAACAACGCACGGCCCTTAACGGGCTCAAACGTCTCATCGGAAAAAGGATGGCATTCCAACCGGCCGATCGTTTTATCCCGCAAAACCAGATAAGCGACCCGCCAACCTACGCGCGCTTTTTCTGCATGAACGATCCGCCAAAGATTACGCCTTGTTCCCTTCGAGTTCTGTCCGGGATAGTGGATGATCTTGCCGTAGGATTTAAAACTTTGGGGAGTGATCGTGCGATACGCTGACATAGAAAAACCGTAGAATAAACTAAGGAAAAACCGCCTCATCCTGGATCATAACGATGACAGGCTTCAGACCCTTAATATCGCGGGATAAGGATCCACGGACAGAAAAGACTGTTCGCGTTCCTTCTTGCGAGATGGTTTCTAAAAAACCCTGTTTATCAAAATCAATACCGCCAACGACATCACGATTGGCGATTGCTTCGATAGGCGCCGAAACGCTTTGGGTGCCAGCTCCAACAGGACTTGCGACAGAACTCTTTTTTTCCTGAGCAATAATACTCTGGACGTTTTCAAACGCCTGTTTGAGAAAAGGCTCCACGTCTGGAATATCTGAACGATCTGATGTCACCCACTGGATCACAGCATCAAGCTGTTCATTAAAAGATACTATTTGTATCTGTGGACTATTGAATGCGGGTGGAACCGAATAGAAGCTTTCCAAAGATCTGTCAAGAAACAAATTGGAGCGTAAATGGCTTTCTGCTTTTATCAATTCTTGGCGTATATCGACATTCTCTTGCTGGGTCAAAATAGCATCTTTTTGCCCAAGACGCAGAATGGCCACGGGTTCAATAGATCGCAAAAAACTACGCTTTTGCGCATTAGATGTTTTTAATTGAAAAACAACGAAAGGCCCTTTGCGCCTTAAAACAAAACGGGCAAACTCTTCTCTGGGAATACCATTTTTTAAGCGAGGAAAGAATACTGCTTCACCTCTTGTCAAATCCACCATGCCATCAAAATCTCCAGACAGCTGTCTTGACAGAGCATCAGTGCAAATGCGCGGCAGGATCTGGCGCTGAACGGTCGAATGATGTTGATTCGTTAAGAACATTAGCCTGGTTGCACTGATCGTCCCAATAGCATCATGGACCAACTCAGAAAGGTTCTTTAGTTCTTGAGGCCCAGCCACTCTGCTTTCAGGGTTCGATAGAATAGTCGCTCGATCCATGATCACACGAACATCATTAGCAAAAGAAAAAGCTAAAAAAGAATCAAGGATCTCGTCAGATATCTTTTCGATTATCTCTGCCTCTTCTGGCTCAGGATCTTGTATGCCGGAGAGCAGATCAAGGATCTTTTGGATCAAAGCCGTTTCAACGCCATGTCTTTGCAGGCGATCGGCAATAACCAAGGCGGCAAAGTGTGTGATCGTCCTGCTGATCTTGCCTCGATGATCTAAATTTTCCGGGTCATACGGTAGCAAGTCCACGATCTCATGAACCATACGATCCGCGGCCTCAGGATTTTTAATAAAATAATCCGTTGCAAGCTCCGCGGACATCTCTCGATAAACAAGGTCACTTCTATCTTTGTTAAATTTCTCAACAGATTCTCTGTCATACTCAATTCTGTTGTTGATACGGATCAAATGACTCTCTCGAGACAAGAAAATATGATTGAGAAGGGTCTGCGTAGCCTGATGGATATTTTCAAAAGTGGTTACCTGCTCCTGCGCCCCTCGCCAGTTAAGCTGTATCCCTAAAACCGCGCGCGTAGAAGGGTTGATCTGAAGTTCAAAACCAAAGATTTCTTCATACGGCGTCTTTGCATCGGGAAAATATTCCGCAACGATCGCCTGATGGCGCACTGTCGTTGGAAAAAAGAAGATCTTTTTGGTCGCCAGATCAACAACAGCTTTTACGCCGACAAGGCGAGACCCTGGAATAATATCAGCGATCTGAAGCAAAGTATCAGGGTTCAGATCGCTAACGATCAAGCCGCTGCTGATCACTTGCTCTGTGTCATTAAGCTCAACCCGAATGCTTGGCCCGCTAGGCAGCTGATCAGCTGGTCGCCTCTCAAGAATAGAAGAAGGGCCTGTCAGCTCGGTGAACTTTGTGATCCCTCCAGAAAAATATTTGCGCGCGATCTTTTTATTTGTGATCGGGTCGTGGTCGACTTGAACGAATGCGTTAGCCCCTCTTAGAAACGTTTCTAAATACTGAGCGTATATTTTTTCAGCTGCCTTTTTATCCTCGATGTCAATACCGCTGATCTTTTGTTGATCGCTGTAAACATGGTTTAAGACAGAATTCTTTAACGCCGTCTTGTACCATGCCGCAAGGATGATCGCGCTGTAGATCTGGCGCAAAGGCGCAAAATGCTTGCCTTCGTTGACCTCTTTTTCCAAAAGCGGAAGCAAGATCTCGCGGACGATCTGGGAAGAAAAAGCATTCCGTGAAACGTCGTTCGTCGTTCGTGAAGCGTCTTGCGTTTCACGTTTCACGTTTAACGCTTCACTTGAGCGCTCTAGCGCAAGATAATCCTCTTCCAGCATGACCTTTAGTTTCGCTTCGGCAACGGACGCTCCTTGGGCATTTTCCAGAACAACCGCTTTTTCCGGGATGATCCATACCTTGTTCAGCGTATCGACAGGGATCTGAGTTGTCCCGAACGCCTCATAAGCCTTTTTGTAAACCGTATCCCAAAATTTTCTTCCATGCTCACCCTGTGGGTGTGCTAAGGAAGCGGTCAATTGCTTAAGCACATAGTCTTGAGAAAGAAGGTCCTTACCCATGTCTGTCAGGCCTAAATCATGAGGGATGGTCCGGTCAGGCTCATAAGGCGACAGATTTACCCAGATATCTTTTTCAGGGATCGTGAGGGCTGCCATAAAATATCTGACAAGCTTATCAGCTTCAGGCTTTAAGGCATCTCCTCGCAGGCCAGAATCCCCACGGTCAAGGACAAATGTCAGCTGAAAAGGCTCTTGGGGATCAATGCGAACACCGCTTAAAAGGATAGGAGAAAAAGATTGCGTGAGGCTCAAAGACCCTACAGATGGATGCGCAAGTGTCTGTGCTTGAGCAAAAACAAGGCTGGCACCCAATGGGAAATGGGTTGTTGCTATAAATATAAGTATTAATGTAAAAATTATCTTTTTATTTAAGATCAGTTTTCTCATATCACGTTATCCTGCCTGGAAAAACTACAACTGGATAATACAGCAAGAAAGGATTTAAGGTAAGTATGCCATACGAAAAGAAGAAAAACAAGCCAGCGAACCAAATATTTTAGTAGGTTCGTAGCCGTCTGAATATAGGCTAATAAATTACTTCCAAACTGTTCTCTGGACCTTTGTTTCTATACTTTCAACAGGAAAAATGTCTTCAGCGATCTCTTGCGGCTCAAACCACAGCTTGATCTCCCGTTCCGCTTCTTTTTCATCAGAAGAGCAGTGCAAAACATTTTCGAACAAGCCCTTGGTTGTCAGTCGTCCGTATTGGCCTCGGATACTGGTCGCTTCTGCCTCTTCAGGGTTGGTCGTGCCGGCAAGCTTGCGGACTTTCACGATGGCGTCATCGCCACGATACACCATGGCCAAGACCCTGCGATATTCTGCCCCGTGGAGCTCTCCGCAGATATACTTCACAACTTCTTGGAAGAAAGGTTTATCTTTAAGATGAATATAGTGTTTCTCTGCGAGCTCTGGAGAGACATGGACGACCTTGGCGGCCACGATACGCAATTTTGTTTCGGATAAGCGTGTTAAAATATTGCCCGTTAACGATTTCTTAAGCCCATCAGGCTTAACGATCACAAGTGTCTGCTGGATCATAAATCCTCTCCTCTTTTTTAGAAAGCAACGATCAAATATTCAAAATATTGTAATCGTGCAAAGCTGTTTTCACAAGAAAAAATATTCTAGGTTCTTTTTTCTGCTAGGCCCTACTTTTTCCCTTCGCCGGCCAAGATCTTCGCCTCGACCACGAACTGATCGATCACATTGCGGTTGCTGTCGATGGCTGTAACGTTGATGCCGGCACTTTCTTTCGATAATAAACAAAAATGATATTCCTTTAAGAATTTCTTGGAATAAGGGCTATGGCGCGCTCGATCACGCAAGGCCGATCCGCCACCACCGGTCACAATAAAAACGATGCCTTCATATTCCAGGCGCTCATAATGATGATCGTGGCCTGAGAACACCGCGCAAATGCCATGCGTCTGCAGCAGCGGCATTAAGATATCACGCAGGCCTTTTGAATCTTCCTTATGATATCCACTGCTCAACAGCGGATGATGGAAGATAACAATGCGATAGGTTATATCTTCGCTAATGCTCTTGAGATCCTCTTGAAGCCAAAAATATTGCGCTGAACCCGGACGCAGGTCGGAGTTACTGTCCAGAACAATAAAATGGATCCCTTCTTCCTGAACAGAATACCAGCGGGCGCCGTATAGATACGGAAAATTCTTGAAATAAAGAGGCGAATCCATTTCATGATTGCCAAGCGCGGGATAATAGTTGACCGTTGACAACAAAGGCGCTTCTATACGATTAAAATCTTCCCACTGCTGCGGATCAAGCCCATCATTGACAAGGTCCCCGACCCTAAAAACTGCCGTCGGACGATGCTCCAGGATGATCTTGACCAGACGATCGTGCACATATTCATAGGACTGACTATCCCCTAATATGGCGATATTGCCGGCAAACACCTGAAGATCAAGGTTTGCCAGCAAAAAGAAACCAGCCGCGAGAATAAGTCTCTTCAAATGATGAGAACGCATTTTCTTCATGCTTAAGATGAGAGGTTAGCGGTCCCTTCGCCCACGGAAAAAAGATTTTTTGCGAGGATTAAATTCTTTCTTCCCGCCGCCAAAACTTTTCTTGAAAGGACGTTCTTGGCCTGACACGCCATCAAAGCCGCGGTCACGATCTTCTCTCGGCCTGCCAAAATCCTGACGCTCTTCACTGTCGCGCTTTCCAAAATGGCGTCCCGGACGAAAACTCCTATCTCGAGGATCGCGTTCCTGGTCCCCTCTGCCGCGGTAATGACCTTGCGAGCGGGAACGGTCAAAAGACCGAAAAGATCTTTCAAAGCGCTTTTCCCTGTATGGCCTATCTTCAGAAGGCCTCTGCTGAAGCTGGCCAATCAAAGCGTCGATCTTTTTTTCAAGATAGATCAGCTGTTGTTGCATGTTTTTGATCAAAACAATAACATCTGTCTGTGTTTCTGTGGTATTCGTATCAGCGCTAGCCTTTAGTTCTTCACTCATGATCTTTTCCTTTCCCAAACCACAGCACGATCTTCGATTACCCTCATGGTAACGCGTCGATGCTGGCACTGCCAGTATAAGCTATCCCTTGCAAGCGTCAAGGGTTAAATATCTTGAGGTCTTATTGATAAAAACCCTCCAGTCGCTTTTGGGTCTTTTCATCAGCCAAGTATTCATCAAAGGTCGTGGCCACAAGGTCAACATATCCGTTAGGCGTGATCTCAACGATACGGTTAGCCACAGTCTGGACCAAGGTATGGTCATGTGAAGAAAAAAGGATCGTGCCGCGAAACTTCTCTAATCCACGGTTTAGCGCTGTAAGGGCCTCCAGATCCAAATGATTTGTCGGTTCATCCAAGATCAGAACGTTCGCCCGCATCAGCATCATGCGCGCCAACATGCATCGCACCTTTTCTCCTCCAGAGAGCACCCTGACGGGCTTGAACGTTTCTTCGCCAGAAAAAAGCATGCGGCCCAAAAATCCCCGAACAAAATTTTCATCAGTATTATCCGAGAACTGTCTAAGCCAATCGATCATATTCAGGTCATTATCAAAATATTTCAGATGATCCTTGGGATAATACGCCCGTAGCGTTGAAAAGCCCCATTTAAAACTTCCGTGATCAGCCGCCAATTCGCTCATCAAGACTTGAAAAAGAGTTGTTTTTGCAAGGTCGTGCGGCCCCACAAAAGCCACCTTATCCCCTTTTTCGATCGTGATGTTAAGATCCTTGAACATCACCTGGCCATCTACAGCCTTTGATAGGCCGTTGATATGCAGAAGGTCATTGCCAGCTTCTCGTTCTTGCTCAAATCCAATATAAGGGTACTTACGGGACGAGGGACGGATCTCCTCGATCGTGAGCTTCTCGAGGATCTTCTTGCGGCTAGTGGCCTGCTTGGATTTAGAGGCATTCGCGCTGAAACGCGCGATAAAATCCTGCAATTCTTTGCGTTTTTCTTCGATCTTCTTGTTGGCTTCACTGCGCTGGCGTAACGCCAACTGGCTTGACTCCTGCCAGAATGTATAATTGCCGGGGTAAAGCTGGATCTTGCCAAAATCAATATCCGCGATATGCGTGCATACCTTATCCAAAAAATGCCGGTCGTGCGAAACAACGATCGCAGTATTCTCAAAATCACACAAAAATTCTTCCAGCCACATGCATGTTGCAATGTCCAGATGGTTCGTCGGCTCATCCAAAAGTAAAATATCCGGATTGCCAAATAATGCCTGTGCTAAAAGAACGCGGACCTTGTGTCCAGCCTTAAGCTGCTTCATCGGCAACGGGCACAGATCCTCGCCAATGCCAAGCCGGCTTAATAGCTGTGCAGCCTCTGATTCCGCGTTCCAACCGTTAAGCTCGGAAAATTCATGGTCCAGATCCGCGATACGCATACCATCAGCATCTGAAAAGTCGGGCTTGGCGTATAGCGCTTCTTTTTCCATCATGATCTCATATAAACGCTTGTGCCCCATGATCACGGTCATTAACGCCGTATGCTCATCAAAAGCAAATTGGTCTTGTTTTAAGATCGAGATCCTTTTGCCCTTAGCGACAGCAACTTCCCCGGTCGTTGTTTCGATCTCGCCGGAAAGCACCTTTAAGAACGTCGATTTTCCAGAACCATTAGCGCCGATCAGGCCATAACAATTCCCTGGGGAAAAAACAATGTTCACGCCGGAAAAAAGTTTTCGCTGGCCGTACTGTAATGAAACATTATTGACAGAAATCATAGGATCATCTTTTTGTTCGAATCATCTGACGCCAAAGAAAATAGGCGACAAGACATTTTCTTTTGTTAATTTTTAGATCAAGGAAAAAGTGAAGGAGATTCTATCACATCAAGGCCTAAAAAGCCATGACTACCTTTTAGGGCAGGGGCCTGATCGAGCTATTTTGCAGCGGCCTTGCGAGCGCGCTGTTCTTGTGAAGAAAAGCTTGAATGAACATGACAATAAGCTTCATGGTTATAAACGCTCAAAATGTGCTTGCATCGAGGGTGCTGACATTTTCGCCCTTTATGGGATGTACTGACTTTTTTCATCGCGCTCCTTTTGTGTGATCGAAAAGAAGGCAGAACACTCAACGGAAAAAAATCTTTTTAATCATTCCGGATAAATGTCCGCCTCAAAGAATCCTTGAGCCTTCCCCTGCGTCGCTCTTTTAAGATCACGCTCCAAATAATACGCGGAGAAGCCAACAGGACAAGCAGGATCTCCTTAAAAGTAAAAAACTTAGTGATAAAAATATTCTTCCATAAAATCCTTATATACCGGCCAGGAGTATAGAATGAAAATTTTATTTTTCTCCCGATCTTCTTCAGTGCCGCGTGGCTATACATATCCGAATAAAGCTCTCCTTTGTCTGTTACATGATAACCCTGGGTTTTTTCAGCAAGCTCTTTGAGGGGAGAAAACTTTTCGATCCTTAATTTATTACAGGCGATCACGTCAACGCCGATCTCCTTAGCGAATTGCGCAATATACAGCATCTCTTCCTCTGTTTCGCCGATGTTGCCATAAATAAAATAACCATTGTAGAAGATCGGGTAACGGCTAAGAACAGCGAAAGATCTTCTGATCGTCTTTTGGTCAAATCCCTTGTCAAGCTGCGCCAAGATCCAGTCATGAGGAGATTCGATGCCGATCAAAAGCGCCTTGAAGCCTGCTTGCACCGCCTTTTCTAAAAGCCGTGGATGTTTTGCGATATCCAGACGCGTCTGCGCTACAAAACGTTTTTTAATCTTGCGCTTGATGATCAGGTCGCAAATGTCTTCAGCCCTTTGCGGGATAGCAAAAAAATTGTCATCACTAAGAAGAATGACCTGGGCCTCCAGCATCTGGATCTCATCGACCACGGACTTCGCGCTTCGCGCCTCATAATTTCTTTTCTGCCCTAGAGGATTTAGGCTGAACGTGCAGAACTTACAGTTGAAAGGACAACCTCGCGAACTTAACACCGCGTCAAAAGTAAGATTAGCAACCTTGATCCCATTAAGCGAGAACGCGTATTTTCCTGTCCTTAACGAGCGGTCTGGACAGACAATGCTCTCTACAGGAGAAAAAGGACGATTGGCATTGTGAACAACCTGGTTTCCCTGACGATAAGAGATCCCTAAGATCTCTTTCATCGGCTTGAACCGTAAAATATCTTTAATCGTTTCTTCGCCTTCACCGCGCACGATCATGTTGATGTGAGGACATCGACTAAAAAGTTCCTCAACCTTTTCCGTGGCCTTATATCCGCCAACGATCACGGGGATCCGCTTAGGGATACGGTTCAGCAAACGGCAGATCTCTTCAAACTGCCTATCCCAGCCCACGCTTACGCAGACAATATCAACGTGCTGGTCAATAAACCCTAAAAGTTTTTCCGGATCTGCAAATTCTCCCCCCAGGCGCAAGTCAAGAAGAGTGATCTTGTCCACTAAGCCCTTAGCGCTCGCCGCCACGTACTCCAATCCTGTTGGAGGAAAAAGCATCATGGTGCTGGTGGCGTTCTCCTCGATATATGGATTAAGGAATAAGGCGTGATGATATCTCATGGCAGATCTTTCTTGCTAAGGATTAAATTTGTATGGCCTTCCCAATAATGGGCTCAGGAGCCGATGAAATCTTATTTTCTCGTCACTTGGCAAGAGAAAGATAGACAAGGTGAGAAGAAATAATCGTTTTGCGGCGGAACTTCTTTCCTTTCACAGCGGTATTATATGGGCAATGGTAATTTATAGCAATGAAAAGTTCAGACGCTAACAATTGTTGAGCGCTTTGTCTTTCTTTTTAAAATGATATATACTTATATTGGAGGTTATGGACGAACGGGCAAACTCGCCGTAAGGCGGGGACGCAAAACTATAGGGTCCTAACGGGAGGATAGCCAGTTGCCGAATCAACACAAACCTATTACTCTTTTTTGTGCGCGATCAAAAACCTATCCGTTTTGCAGGATAGGTTTTTTGTTTATTAAAAAGAGCGTCGGTCAGCGGGCCCGCCATACGAGGGGAAAGCCATGAAAGACATTATCCTCATCGTTGATGACGCGCGCGAAGACCTGGATCTTTTTCAGGCTATGCTGGAGGAGCATGGATACAAGGTAACACGCGCCTGTGATGGCCGAGAAGGCCTGCAGAAGATCAAGCAGGATGCCCCTTTGGTCGTGATCTCGGATGTCATGATGCCGCACATGAATGGCTACGCCTTTTTAAAAGAGATCCGACATGACCAATCCATGGCCAAGATCCCCGTCTTGATCGTCACAGCCAGACCAAAAATGGCTGACGCGCTGATGGAAATAGGCGCGGATAGCTTTATCGCGAAGCCTATTAATGGCAGCCAATTCCTGATCGAGGTGGATAAGCTGGTCAATCGCGTTAAGCGCGCGCGACTGGATGATAAAAAAAGCATTATCTTTGGCAAAAGCGGCCCTACGCTACAAGACATGCACCAAAAACTTGTAGATCTTGGTTGTGCCGTCACAGATATTACAGACGAACAAAAGATCATTGCCGCGGTCGAAGAGATCGATCCAGATCTTTTTTTCTTAGGCCTGGACGTTGACACAAAGGTCCCGATCGATCTTCTGGTGTATATCTTAAGTCATTGGACCATCCCAAAAAAAGCCATCTATGTCCAACCGCATCCAGCACCTGAAGCGCCAGGAAAAATGCGTATCATTCTCTATGAAGAAGAAAGAAGCTTAGAAAAGATATGGATCAGTGAAGCGGGATCCATCTATGATAAGGCAAACGATAACAAAATGTTCGTCCAAAAATGCTGCAAGAATGGCGCCTTAGGATACATTGGCGCCTATTCCTCTCAAGATTTTACTTCCCAGATACAAAAATTCCTTTACGCATAAAAAGGCCGTAATCACCAGCGATGATCACGGCTCATTTTATCTCACTTCCTCGGCGGAGTGAGAAAAGTCTGGGGTCCCAAGCTGGGTGGAAAATCGAACCTTTACATTGACCGTGGAAATGCCGTTTTAAGAACAAGATATACTAACAAACAACAGCGTGAAATTTAATCATCCTATGCTTCCCAAGAAGCCTTGGGCTGTGTGTAAATTGTAAAACGCTTCAGGCTCAGTCTGCCGGATCCTGTTGAGCTTTTCCAATGAGCCGCTCAAAGACAATAACTCAAGACGATCAGCCTCCTCCGGTTTCCAGCGTAAAGCGCGTAAATCACGCTTTTCAGCTCTCGCCTTAATCATAGTCGCCAATAAAGCCACACGAGACCCCATCAGCCGGGCTTCCGGCATACGAAAATAACAATTCACCAAATGACTGCCGACCCTCTTGATTCCATCCAGAAACAACTCTGATCGCTCATCCGGCTTGACGCCCTTGAGCCCGAGACCGCACGCCAACACTGCTGATTGAAATGTATCCTCTATAGCCTCCTGAGCCGAAACCTTGTTTCCACGATACCCGATTTCAGCCCGGGCAATCGCTTCGTAAGCCCGCACAACCATACCCATATCTTCCGCCACATTAAACATCTCGCCGACATCGAATAGCTGTTTGATGATCTGCATACTCGATAACGGATGATACGAAATCCCAATCGTATTCGGCGCAAAAGCTGTCAGCTTATCACCCAGCAAACATTCCAATGTTGGCACCGTAACAACCGTCTCCTGTGATAATTCCAGAATTGACGCCCTGACCGGAACGACTTTTGTCTTCGGATAAAGATTCTTCTCCTCAAGAATATCCAGCAAAACATATTCAGACCGATTTGTAACAACGGAATCATAAAAAAACTTGAAATGTGCCCGCTTGGGCAAACCGCGCTCACCCCGCTTATCCTCCTCATACCCGGTAAAAGAAAACCCCCGGCTGATATCTTTCAAGACCAATTCATATTCGGCGCGCGGAATATCCGTGACAATATCAACATCAATAGAAAGTCTACGAAAACCCTTTATAAGCAGGATCAGGCTGGTCCCGCCTTTAAAAACAAACGGCATCTTGAAACTGGTCAGAGCGCTCAACAAAACAAGAGCTCGAATGCACTTCTCCAAAAGAATAGGATCAACCCGACCGATTTCCGCCCTCTTTTTATCTATCCACTCTCTTGTAACACAATGTTTTTCAATCATATACGCCAATACATTAACCTTTTACTCTTTTTTTAAAAAGCGTAGAAGGTTTATTTATTCCCCCATACTTCTGCTTTAGGAACCCTTCGCCTTCTGGCATAGCTTAATAAACTCGCAACATCAATCCTGCCATCAGCAAGGATATTCGACCTCACGATTTCATATTCTGACATCACGTTTAAGGTCTCGATCTCAAGATACAGATCCACCATGATCTTCTCAATCGGAGCAAAGAAGCCCTTTGCAGGTTGGCCCGATATAGCCGGACGCAAAACAATGGTCTGCTCGCGCACCGAAAAACGCTCCGCCTCTTTCCCGCGCGGATTCAACCAAACATCGTATCCGGCATCCTTTAAGAAATCATAAACCACCGACATCGAATCCCAATCCATATAAATAAAAGTAACATACTTGCCCAACATATGGTGCGTAAACCGATTGATCTGTTGCATAGACCAGCAGGAAAATTTTAATAACGGATACTTCTTTCTCAAAACAGCAACGATTTCCTGAAGGGACTCTGTACTCAACTCAAACGGCTCAGCAATATTCGAGTACCAGCCGCGACCAGCATCATAAACAATTTTTTCCTTCTTGAAGGCAGATAAGTACACCTTCAAGGTCTTTTTCTCAAAACCAAGATCCCGCGCGATATCGCCAATGGAAAAATAGCGGTATTTCTGCGCATACTCTTTTAACGATGCCTTCTTATTCAACACGCACCTCGTCGATTGATCATGTTTCTTTGTTCCGCCAACGTTAAAACGTTGACTCGCCCTTTCTAAATCCTTAGCCTGATCGCCCCGCGCACGAATCCAAATCAAAAACTTTGCAGGCGCGCCCTTAACTCACCTTTTCTCCAAACATCTACAAACTGACCTTCAAACACCTCTTCAACTCTATTGCCAAAATAATCGTCGCTCTTGAACTTTTCGAGCACAGATTTATTTTTATCAACCACGATAATCCTCAAATCATCATCACCGCCTCTCAATGAGAACGCCGCTTGAAACATCGATTTCATAAATCCATCGGAGACCGGAAAACTGTACCCAATAAAGACTATTTTTTTGGCTCTTCTTATTAAATCAAATGCCCCATTCCATATGTATTTCAACCATTCTCTTTTATCAAGCTTGGCGTATGTCGGCGGGACAACTCCAATCTCAAAGTTTCTCAATTGTCCCAATGGATTCTTCAGCTTGCTTCTAATTTCTGACAATGCATCCAAGGCAAACAATGCGGGCCGCTCACTAGGGATACTACTCCCTCCGACACATGCCCCCGCCTCCGACAACTCCCTATTGATAAAGAAACGTTTATTATTCTCAAAATAATTTATGCTTCCATGCAATTTACACAGCGGAACACTGTCAAAACTAGTCCTATCGTTAACATAATAATTCTGACACCTGCATATAGAAACATCCTTATACTTTGCCTTTGGGATAGGATAAGAAATCTGGAAACGATTCTTGTTCATATAATATTCGCAAGTTAAGTCATAATTGGTTGTCACTATTGACATCCTATCCCTTGTCTTGTCCTTAAGAAAGGCAAAGAAATCCTCGTATACTCGTCCCTCTTCCGTCTTTCCTTTACGAATATCTAAGGGTGGAAACTGTTTATACATATTCCACAACCAAAATCCAATATGCATATAGACATCTTGCATATGATACTTCCCGCCATCCAACTTTTGCGCAAACATGCCTGAATGCAAGAACGATTCAGCCACGCAAAATATATCTTCAAAGTTATCAGGATCAACTTTAATATGCTTCTTTGCCTTCTCCACGATTTCTCGAAAATCATCATAGAATCGATATGAATCAAGAAATATTCGCACTGCTGGCTTTATAGAAGTATCCTCTTGGGAAAGAAGATTACGTTCTAACTCCGACGCAGATCGGAAATCCTTCATAATTGGCAGACCTAAATCAGCCGAAAATCCTGCCCCTAAAAAGAAAATAGTATCCCGATTCTTCGTGAAATATTGAAATTCAGGATTAATGCTCGTTGTTGTCTTATAAAACATTCAAGATTTCCCTAATAGCCTCACCTGTTAAACCACGACCTGTGCGTTTTCAAACATCCACTCAACGCGCTGAATTGCCTTTCCTTTTCCCCTCTCACTCATAGATCGTCAACACCATCGGCAACAGGGGCGTTATTAGTTTGCGTTTCAGTTTTTGCTTCCAGCCCCCAGTTCTTAATAATCGTATCCACCGGAAAGCAAGTTTTATTCTCTTTCCATTGATGATAAGGAGCGGCGGTCTGACTCCATGGGGGAGGCTCTGGCATATCAATCTGTACACGAGCAGGAATATGAAACGCACTACCAAAAACAATAGCCTCTCCGGAAGCCAAGACGGTCACCTGATCTAAGAGCCGTCTCGCTTGCATAGGAATTATCCGACGAAAGTGATCAATATCATCTGGATTCTGAAGTCTATGGCTAACAAAGTTAGCACACTGACTAATAATAGTCGGACTAATTTCACTTGGTCTCTGACTTGCAACAATCAAAGATAAACCGAATTTCCGTCCTTCTTTGGCAATTCTTTCAAAGGCTATCCTTGATAACGCTTGCCCCCTATCCTCATCTTGCCGGGCGGGTTTTGCATAATTGTGAGCTTCCTCAAGAACTAGAACCCACGGATGACAAAATCTTTCATGGGCAGGCAATCGCTCTCTTACTTCAAGCAAAATTCTACCAATTACACCACAAGCATATGGCAATGTTTCATGAGCCAACATGGAAAGATCTACAATCGAAACACGCGGAGCTTTCTGTTCCAAAAATCCAAACCGATCCAACCATTTATCAAAAGAAAGAACTCTTGTTTTATCTTTCTCATAATTCAGAAATGCCTGCCAACGCTTATCATCCAGCCTTGTCTTTAATCTAAGTTTCAAAGTCGTAAGATGCGCATCTATACGACTTACATCTTCTTGTCGTACCGAACGATTCAGTAGCGTCGGGTCATCAAGATCCATGATTGCCACCGGCAATGGCGTATCTGCTGTCCCAATAATTTCGCCAGCCTCTTCAATAGATTTCGCAACTTCCTTACGCAGAGCTTCCTGAACCTCGACGGCATGCTTTCGAATCGCTACTTCATTCGACGGAGGAGTCCAGTCGTTCTTATCCGCCCTCTGGTGAGAACTTAATTCTGCTTCTAATTGCGACAAACCATTAATACTCAAGGCCCCGATATAATCTTTCAATACTTTAAAATACGAGCACAAGTTTAATTTCTTAGGACCGTTCTTATCATCCAAACATTGAATAAGATGTTCAACCTTCGTTAGAGCATAACGCAAAGAATTCTCAGCCGCTGTCACTACTTTTTGAGCATTCTTTGCCTTCGAAATCGCCCACCAATCTTTTAAGACCGGCTCCTGTGTCTGCTCAGCGGCGCTAAGCCATCCACAAATCTCCTGAGCATTGAAAAACCAAAGAGGAACTCCAAACTCTTGCCCATTAAGGTAAATGCGATCAGGCTCTCGTACAAGCCTTGCCGACTCTTCGGATAAGAAAGCCCTAGCGTACTCCCCGTTAATGTCAAGAATGAAAACATGTGGGGCGTTTTTTTCATCGTCTCCAATTTCCACCATTGCCTTCTTAAGCACACTAGCAACAGTATACGATTTTCCTGACCCCGTATTACCAACAATGGCTAGCGGTCGTGAAAAAAGATCGTTATACGATGCCTTAACCCTGTTATCTTTCTGACCCGTCGGACAACCTAAAACAAGATCAAAATCAAATCCCTCTCCTTCATAATTATCAGGTTTATTCTTTTGGGGAGGATTTTCAAAAACTGCCGCTAACACTTTTGGAGAGCCGATTTCAGCAGGCGTATCTAATGTGGGAAGCACCGTTATCCCCGGATTGAACCGCCACTGTTCTCCATCTCGTTCAATTGTTCCTAAAAGCTGAACACTAGCAACTCTGCGAGCCTTTAAAAGCTCTAAAGAAAGATCATCGCCTGAAGATGGATCATAACTTTCTCGGGCCTCCAAGTCGCTTATTACACCAATAATTGACAATCCCGAACCAATAGAAAACGTTAAATAAGAATTAATCGCAGCAGCCGTCTGAACACCGTCAAGCGTGGCGCGTGATGGCGAACGGGCTTCTGTTAAAAGCTCAACCTTGACCCGAAACCCATTCACAGAAACAACATGGCCAATTATTCGAGGATTCTCCATTATGCGTCCTCTATTCCATCTTTTTCATCTCTATCTTTTTGTAATTGTTTCTCGAAACGTCTCAAACGCAAAAAATCATCTAGCCATTGAACATCCGGCATGACCGACTTTGCAAAATCATCGAATGTCGCGTATTTATACTCGGAAGACTTGAACGCGTCTTCTGTCGATGTAAGAACAAACGCTCTCTTGCCAAGTTCTTTATATCTACTGATTCTCTCGATCGTTGGACTATCCGGCCTAGGCTCGACAACGAGCATAACTAACGCGGGATTTGTGAGTGCTGTTTCAATAATCTTGGTGATATGGTCATCTCCAAAACCGTAACCAAGAACCAGCAGGAATGTCTGAGGAATACTAAGCCGCGCGCTGAACGATCTAAAAAGGTGCGCATACGGCATTTCCAATGTCTGTACAAACTTATTCGATGTCGGAAGAATTCCAAACTCTTTGTGGCTACAAGCAAAACCAGCCGTTATTAAATCTTCCGCCTTCTTAACGGCTTCTTTTATACGATATTTCTCAAAATCTAAAATGGCATCATGCCTCGCTCTTAATTCTCCTGCCACAATTTTCCAGTGAATCGAACCGTGCAACTTATAATAATGAAGAAATTTATCAAAACGCCTAACCCTCCCTTCAGCAACTTCCCCGGGATAATAAATATCAAGGCCATAAACTGCCGGATCAAAGCGCGCATTAGCTTTTCCCGTAAATCCATCAAAATATTGGATCCCTAATATTTCCAATGCTTGCTCAAACAGGGTGTCGTAATTCAACGTGAAGAGATGCGTCCTTCCCAAATTGCTATCACGCGTTACAAGCTTTGACAAGAACGCCAAATGTGGAGCAATCTGCCTCTCGCCTTCCTTTGCTCCTGTCTCATCTGGGAGAGTCAAAGCACACTCAGCGTATATTGCTTTCGAAATATACGAAACCAACTGATCTACATCTTCAATACTCGCTCCGTCTTCTTTCCACCCAATCGATTTTATTGGAGACTTTTTATCCGACATCACATGAACAGTATTCACAAGATAGGACAACCACTCCTCAAAACTTGTCTGCGCCCAAGACTGCCGTTTACTAAATTCCTTTTGGCGTTCAACAATCAAAGCCTTGGCTCCAGCAGACAGCATGGTCTTCTTATCATTCGTCTTCTTCGCGACCTCACCGACGGCCTCTAAAACCGACTTTTCAAGGTCTTCAATTTTTTTCCCTCCGCAACTTACCGAACATCCCGCCCCTGTCAAGACGACAAGGTTCTCCATGCGAAGCCACTCAGCAATTAAGGCCTGCAATCGCTGGCGACTATCTTTATCATCCTTCCCTTCCAACAAGTCTTCTATTTGACCATTCTCAGATGGGCCCTTTAAACAATATTTTCGTTTTTCTTTTGTCATAGTGCCTCTTTCATAGCCTTAACCACTTCAACGAATTCACCCACAAAAATAAGCCGCGAAGCAATATCCTGCTCAGCTTCACCAAAACTCATCGGCTCATACTCTTTGTTGAACGGCAATAACTCGACTCGAATATTTAGCCCATCCGGCCCCTTGTGACTCCGGTAGCCCTTAATTGTGTAAGAACCCATGGTCTCCGGATCCGTCTTACCATGATGCTGAATCAAATAGATTCTTCTCTGATGAGAATAGGGGCCGCCCGGATTCGCTTTAAAAATACAATAATCGCCATCCTTAATGTCGGGCTCCATTGAATGCCCTACCGCGCGCACCACAAAAGTAATATCTCTTTCCCATTCCCTTTTCTCAACATGAATCCAGCCATCAGGATCCGCCTCCTGCCCCTCTCCAAACTTTCCACAAGCGGCCGCTAAAGCGTAGACGGGTAAATATTCTACAAACTTAAGGCTCTCATTCACCTCGCGCTCAATCTGATCAATAAACCGCTCATCCTGTGCGATCAACCCCTGACACCATCTCTTTGTTTCTTCATCGATATGCTTCTTCCATTCAGGAGCATGCATCCCCTGACGAACAGATAAACATTGATCAATAAGACCCTTTAAATCTCCCGGCGTATACCGTTTATTAAGCAATGCTGAAAATATGAGCCTAAATTGCTCTATTGAAAAAGGAACTATTTTTAAATGACGTACTTCTTCGCGGTGATACCAAACGCCCGTACGAAATGTTTCCGCCGTATTTGTATCGATAGTTGGCGCAATAAAAACGCCATACACATCTTTCTGGTTATCTTGGCAGGCTACGGCAACATGTCTTCTAACCGGCTCACCTTCGTCCGCTTCCTGCCTTGATGATGTTTTTAAAGTGACCTCTACAACAAGGACAAAATCTTTGAACTCGAACTGCATATCCGGCCCGCCTCCCGGCGCAGGATGCCGAGGCAATATATCCTCATCGACCGGAAAACGTCTTGTTGTATGAACAGGCACTGCGATGTGATCAATAGCAAGAAAAGACCGCCACACAATCCACTCAAAATATGTCGGCAGATCGTTATACATGCGTTTTGCTCCATTATTACCAAAAGCAGTCAAACCTTCCAAAATTTCTTTAATAAACTCGTCTTTTTGCTGGTTCAATGCATAAACTTCTTCTTCCGATTGATTCACTAGCTCAAGCAGTTTATATCTAACCTGCTCCAACTCTTTAATGTCTGCCCGCTCAGCCTTTGTAATCAATTCTTGAGGAATACCCTTCCCCAATTCCTCAAGGCGCCGACTCACTCGATTAATCTCCTGATGTGCGAACACACGATCATCCGTAGGAATCTCACCACCGGAATAAAATTTCTTTAAATATTCGCTAGGATTAACAGTCGCAAGAAAAATCGGCTCTCTCGCTAAGACAGCCTCGATAAAAGCAATTTTGGTCTCACGAACAATAACACGTGAACCAGCCTCAGCAATTAACCCGGTCATCTTGGTATACCTAACAGTCGTATCTGCATAATCACCCAAAGAATCAGCCGCTACGCTTCCTTCAATCTTAAGACGACTAGCCGATTCCAAAGCCTCTTGATCGCAACGACCCTTTTCCCTCTTATCCCGACAAGCCGCTCGCTTCCTGCGAAATTCCAAGACATCGTTTGTAACCTCATCAGCCGTCGATGGCGTATGATTTCTAAACAATTGAATAAATGCCGCTATTTCGAGTTTATTTAGCCCGGGCTGTCCCTCCCGATGAAGCCTATACAAAACTTGTAAGAATAGAATAAATGGCTTCATGCTCCCTTCTGGAAAGGAACCTTCAAGGGGAGATGCTATTTCATGCTGAATCAACTGCCTTGTGAAAATGTCCTCAATTGCGCCCAAGGAGTCTGCGCCAACTAAAAGTCGCCCCGCAGGCGTCACCTCATAACCCGACTCAGTAAAGCCAAAATCATCTGATAGCCGCTGAACAATCGCTTTATGTCTCTGACTAAATTTCTCGGTTATAAACCCTAACTTAACAAAAGCAGACCGCCACTTTCTCCCGAACCAATCCGGACTGGTTCCTGCGGAATCAATAATGCCCACCTCATTAAGTCGACGAGAGAAGTTCCCTTCCTGCTCTGCGCCATAAAGCCTGCCATTAAATTCTTCGGACAAAAGAATCAGGCCATCCCTCAAGCGGTTGGGATTTCTAACTGTTGTGTTTCCTAAATTCCAGACTTTTGGCATTACGACCTCAATTAATAAGCAACAAAAATATACTCCAACACTCGATTGGCATTATGGCCGACCTTGTGTCCTTGGTTACCGAAGGAATATAAATGCTCAACCTGATGAACAATGACTTCATTCTTGTACTTTCTAAGAAGCTCAACAAGCCCCGCCTTCGATGGGATAGAGTTAGAAGAATACGAAACAACCAAAATACTATCCTTGAACTTCCGAAACAAATCATCAAAAGCCTTATCTACCGTATTTTTGGCAGAAAACGGCGTCTCATATTTCTTGAATTTCTTCGTTTTCGTGTGTTCTTGAATAATCAACCCATCCCATTTCCGCACGAGGCCTTCAACAAAATGATATCTCCGACAATAATCATTATCTGACTGAGGCGTGAAATAGGGCGGGTCAAAATAAACCAGATCGGCTTTTTGATTCAAATCGAAAATGTCCCCATTGCATGCCTTGTTTTGTTGACCATTGTCAAAAACCGCATTATTAAACGCCTCGATATTTTCTTCAAAATGTTCCCGAAGAGTCATCCTCATGTCTCTCCTGCCATCATCGTAACGATCTCCAACAAAAGTAAAAATCCCGCGCGCTCGCCTTTTTAAACACGCCCTAGCCAAAGCCGCAAGTGCCATGGATTTCTTATACTTATCCTTCAGCAGATCAACATTAGCCCTAGCAGAATCCAAAAACGCATTCTCCCCATCAGTAAAATACAGACCTTTAAAATTCTTAGATATAAAACCACTATTCTTGTTATTCGACGACAAAAGCAACTTTATGTCATTCTTATTAAGCCTAACGTCTGGGTTCTCTATTAAAGCCATAGTAAGATGACTGCAAAAATGCATAAAATCATTACTAATAACCCGCTTTCCTGCCTGTTTAAACATGTACGAAACACATCCGCTACCAGAAAAAGCATCAATCACGGACTTAAATGGTAAATCCTTAACACAGTCCCAAATGAACGGAAGCACTCGATACTTGCTCCCCATGAACCTCGTCCCGGGAAAGTTCTTAAGAACCTCATCACTCTGAAGTGAAAAATATGAAGAGGTTTTCTTTTTCGCGGACGTGGCTATTACTATTAAATCCTGACCTGTGCGTGTTTCTGCATTACTGCTAATATTCCTACGCGTTTCAATCACTTTGTATTCAAACCCGCTAAAAAGCCTTCGCACAAAATCAGTATTTGAATTCGTTAATAAAACATATACTCCCCGATCAACAAGGTCTTTTACAAGATCGCGCAAAGCTATGTGATCTTCTTCATAAAAGAACTCTTTGGTATATCTCTTAAAATCAGAGTTAACTCCCACTGGATGATATGGCGGATCAAAGAAAACAAAATCCCCCTCTTTCGCTGAAGCACGAACAACCTTGTCGTAACTGTCACATATTATTCGCACTCCCTGCAGGGCTTGGTGCGCCGACAACAATTTCTTTTCTTCACAAATCGCAGGATTAACTCTTTTACCAAAAGGAACATTAAAACGCCCCTCTTTATTAACCCGATACAATCCGTTGAAACATGTCTTATTTAAATATATAAAACGTGCGGCTCTAGCTATCGGGTCAAGCACTTCCGGCTCTTGATCTCGAACGTGATAATAATAATCCTCGCGGTTAACATACCCCTTTTTCAATGCGGCAATCAGTTTTTTCGGCTCATCCCTAACAACAACGTAGCAATTGATCAGCTCAGGATTCGAATCAACCAATATTGCCTTCTTGGGATTAAGATAAAAAAATAATGCCCCTCCTCCAACGAAAGGCTCAAAATATGTCCCGTATTTTTCCGGAACATGTTTTTCTAATTCGGCTAATAACTGTGTCTTGCCTCCCGCCCACTTAAGAAACGGATGCACTCTGGACTGAAAACCTTTTGCTGTCATATTTCTCCACAAACGTCATACTGGTCGGCAAAAACAACGCCTATCAGGACGTATTTAACTTTTTAATTTATGTTCTTACGAGAATCAACAAACGCCTGCAAATCCGCCGGTTTGATCCGCCACTGGCCGATCTTGACGGCCTTGATCTCTTTCTTGGCGATCAGGTCGCGGATCCACTCCTCGGTCAGACCGAATTTCTTGGCTACAGCACGAACAGTTAAATACTTTTTAATGTCATCCATAAAATCACCCTCGTTGACTTAAACACCGGGTTTTTCCCAAATCCATTTTAATCCGTATTAGTCCATAGTGTATTACAACTCGTACCACAAATCAATAAGAAAGAAAAAGACGGGGCAGGGGAAAAGAAAATATTACGGAGAAAGAAAAACGCGTGCGGAGGAAGGATGTTTTCTGGAGGATGTCCTTCTGACAAGCGCATTTACTTGTCAAAGCCTTTGTGATCATTGGAGCCAGCCAACCGTATCACAAAGATTCCTCCGCATTATCAGTCACCGGCCCATTGGATAGCCGGTGCCTGTCCGCATTAAGCTTCAACCGGCTGAGCTTCCCTCGCCTCAACCGCGTACTTGTCCCGATACCTCTTCAAGACCCGCGCGAATTCCTCATCCGGATTAAAGGACGAGAGCCAGTTCGATTTCCGGTCATAGTCTGTGTCGATTTCCGCGAAGGTCGGATGTCTTAATTCCGAAACCGCCTTTTTATATTCGGCCTCAAACTCTTCATAAAACGGATCCGATGCTGTAAACGTGAAACTCCTCGGCGCCTCCAGATTCCTGCGCGTGACTGCCGGATGTCCGTAGATGCCAAACGCCAGTCCCATCAACCGGCCCTTGGCCTTGGCCAGCTCACGCATGGCTTTTTCCCGCTCATTGTCGAGCCGTGCCCGCATATCCAAAAGCCGCTTCGATTCATCCTGCCGGTTCGCCTCAATCGCAACGGCAAGCTTCTGCTTGAGTTCCTCAATAGTCTCGGCCACAACCTCCAGATCAAGAACCGCCTCGTCATAGGCCTTTTAAGCCAAATTTTCCGCTGCAAAGCCTGTGACAGCGCCATCATCTACACATACACAAGGAAATCTAAATATCAGTACCATTTTTATCTATGCGCTAAAGCGAATAAGACAGGGTATCATAATTGCCCGACGAAAATCCTCAATGCACAACGGACAGAAAATACAATCCTTGATTGCCTTAGAAAAATTTCCGCTTCTTACCAGTTTACGCCAAATGCCTGGGGACAACTCACAGCAAGGGAAAAAATAGATGCTATTCGCTCAGCAGTTGAACTGATCGAGTATGATGCTATAAAACAAACCATTGAGATCACCCCAAGGATGGGACAAAGCATGTTTTTAATATTGACCTTAAGGCCGACAACAGATCGACGAAGAAAGCTGAAGCTGAAGACCTGCCGCCTATCCTGCGACACCTGCTATTGGCTTATCAGATCCAGCAATTTCTTGATAACGGAACAGCCAAGGACTTCGCGCAAATCGCAAAATGGACTAATTTGAGCCTACCGCGAATTCATCAGATCATGAACCTGCTTTCCCTTGCGCCCCAGATTCAAGAATATTTGCTCTTTTCAAACGACCCGCGATTGTTCTCCATCCCCGAATACCAGATCCGCCCGCTTACCAAAGAACCCGACCGGAATAAACAGTCGGAAATGTGGAAAACCCTACTCTCAGACTAAAGAGTTTATCTGCTGCCGTGAGGATATTCTTGCGACTCTTGGTTAATCGCACCTTTTGATATTTGTATATGTGACGATAGACAGATTATGTCAATTAACTACGAGGCATTAACTAGGATCGACTTTCGAGAGTATTGGGCAGATTCTGATCTCAAAACTCTCAATATTGCATTGGCCTTGGAGGACATGCAAAACTGCAGAGCTCAGTTATCCGTCGGACAATAATACTTTTCCTAAGCGTTTACGTCGTATTGAGCGGTAACCCCTCGGCTCATTTCTCTCGTCGAGAAATGAAGGCCTCGGGATGTTTTGGAAAAATTCTTTTCCAAAACAAAAATCCCTGACAACGCTAAGTCGTCAGGGATCATGGGTTTAAATTTTAAGTCTTATAACCCGAAAGACTGGGGTCGCTGGCTGAAGCAGGTTAGAAAC
>JAKQPK010000029.1 GCA_029564765.1 Candidatus Omnitrophota bacterium | reverse complement strand
CAATGCCAACATTGACCTGAACAGAATTCACGTCTGCGTTGCTTAAAGAAAGTGCTTCCTTTATCTTGCTCCACAAATAAAGCTGTGTTTCAAAGCTCCATGAAGGCCCAAAACTTAGCTCCGGCAGTTGAAAAAACTTGTCTGAAGAAAAATGCATATACTGCATCGCCTTGAGTTTTCGCGGATCCTTAATGATCTTTGCCAGCTCCTTCTGTTCACAAAAACTAACTGGGCGGTTAAGCTCGATCTCAAGTCCGATAGGTGCGTGAAGGCGTTGGGCCCCCGGGTCATTCTCGAGTCGATCGACGACTTTCTTAGAACCAAAAAGCCCTGCCTCCGCAGCGCCGCGCAAAAGGATCGCAGAGCTGACGCTGATGTTCTCCTGCCTTGGCCTTTGATCAAAATATTGAAAAACTTTTTTAGAAGCTTGTATGGCCGCGCGCCCTAAGAAAGCCCAGAAAGCGATCGGCCCGATGATACTGCAATAATAATACTCTCTCCATTCGTTCTTTGGTCTTGGCAGCTCTTTGGGTAAAGATAAACCAAAACCCTGATCGAACAATGCTTGCAAAAATCCACCCTGGATAAAATCTTGATCAGCGACATCCGTATTGATCACAAGATCGGCCGCTCGATACCTCTGATAAGAGCTGGCTGGTATCTCATCAACAGAAACTCGTTGTTGCGCGTATTCAAATGACCCGCTGCCCTGCGTGATCCTTTCATGACGCGCCTTCAAGCTTCCTTCACATCGGATAAAAAGATCTAAGCTCTGGCCGCCAGATGGCAAAAATGTTGCCGTCTCCACAAAAAGAATGTTATGTGATGAAAAAGCCTTGGCAAGCGCATCGATCGTGAAAGCCGCGCGTGGATCAGAATAAGACGCTTCATCAACAACAGTGGCGCTCAATCCAGCTTCCTCGATCTTGCTTTTCATCGCCTTCAGTAATGTCGTCTTTAATGTTCCCGTTGGCCCAGAAAAAAGGATCACAAAAAGATGGTGAGCGTCTTTACGGGATAAGGCGATGATCTGGCGCGCTTTTTGCCCCAAGGCGATAAGTTGTCGCGCGTTGTAATCATTGAACACGCCATGAACAAAAAAAGGTATAAAAGGCGGAGAGGCTGGCACCTGCGAAGACGCCTTCCAAGACTTGATCAATTGATCAAATTGCTGTGAACTTAAGGAGCCAAGGGAAAGCTCTTGCGCAACATCGACTTCTGCTAAAGTGTTAAAAGTTTCTTGATCCCCCGCGTACATAACGCCTGCTGCCTCCAGAAATCCGATCCCGCATCGAGAGAGCGTTCGCATCTTGCGATTGCCTGGAAACACATACGTCCGATCTCTTGCGAAAAGAACGACGTGAGGAATGTTGTGATTTTGTAAAAAACTAATAAATGAATACGTGGCCTTGATCAACCGCCTGGTCTTGGCACTCTCAAAAATAAGCCCTCGCAAGGGATAGTCGGAAACTTTTGATATGCGGACACTTTGTTCCTTTGCGACAATTTGTCTCACAGCTTGGTCTATGGGTAAAACGCCGAAAGGATAATATATGCCATGGAAATGAAGGTGATTAATAGAAGCCCAGGCGCCTCTGCTGTTAAATCCAAAATATAGATTATCCGCATAGCTAAGACGAAAAACACGATAAATAGTTTTTAAGTTCGACAGGATCAAGAACTGCTCAACATTTTTCTTGGGAGAAGGGATCAAAAGGAAATGGCATGAAAAATAAGGTGTATGGTTAACATTGACAACTAAACGCTGAAAGCCGATCCTCTGAGTGAATAACCGCTGATGGGGATGATCTCTGTAGATCCGGTTAAAATTATCTGTGCGGCCGAACGGTTCAAACACAGGGCTCCAATCAACGAAAGAACGCTTTTTTTCCTCTTCAGCCCGTGCCCTTCCCTGATTCAGGAATAGAATAAAATCTCCAACTCGCCGATACTGCGGGTATGAAAGTCGGTATCTAAACACTCCACCCTTCTGCATGCGCTCATTCCATAGACGTGAAAGACGATTGTCAAAAAGCTTGGCTTCAGCTTTTTTCTGGTCTTCTCGGGCTTCAAGCCTGACAAGAGCGATCGAAAAATAAGCAAGACCTAAGGACTGCAGGATCAACGAGACCAGCATATCGGGCAAGATCACAATCGACGCCATTAACAGCCAAAAAGACCAGATCACGTGGCAATCATTCTTAAAACCTTTTCTATTAACATAGCGTATGGTTCTTGCAGTGGTGTTCATGCCAAAGAATAAAATTTTCATAATCCCATAAGAAAGCAAAGCGCCGACAGCAAAGATAACGCTAATCATATCGACAAGAAGAAATCCGAGCTGGGCACGAAACGCCTTGCAGCGATCAGAAAGCCCGCTGGAAACTGCCTTCCCCGTCCTATCATCCGCCTCGCGGTCTTGCGGCAAGAAAGCGATCGTGATGATCGCTTTCTGAGGATCCGTCAAGCAACAGAGCTCAGCGATCACAGGGAGCAACTCCTGAAAACTTTTCTTGTTGCTATGAAAAGCTTTGTCATTCTTGATATATCCAACGGCGCACAAAAGACCGCGGTCATATTCGTCAATGTAGTGATCCAAAATGGTGTTCTCAATGATCTGGGCCATGCGAACAACGCGCTCATGTTGGGCATCCTGCCCCTTTTTTTGAGAATCCGCAGAAGACCGCCTTGCCAGCTCCGCTTCCTGCTCTTCAGCTACCGCAACGATCTTGGAGATAAGCGTATATTGATCCTGCTCATGCCTCTTGCGAGGAATGGCGATCGTGACGAACATATGGACATCCTGCTTGATCAACTGATGATCACGCGCCAAAGCCCCAACAAGAGCACGCCTATCCTTAAAGCTAAGGTCCGTAAAAACATGCTTATGCTCAGAGGCAAATTGCGATAATAATGAAGCTGTTTCTGGATGGCGGCGCTGGAAATGCCGTGACATAAGATCAAAGGACAAAGATCGCTGGATCTGGATCAGACTCGTTACAGCTAAGAAGAAAGGATTGATAAGGCGCTGGTTCTTTTTTTGGGGATGATCAATCATAAACGGAATAAAGGCGGGGCGAAAAACAGCGAGGCGAAAGATCTCTTCTTTGGGCGATCCACGAATAAGGCCTTTTTCCTTAAGATAAATATCATAAGCACAATTAAATGCCTGCTGCCAGTCAAGGCCCTTATGCTCTAAGGCCTGGACAACATAGAGGGTCCTAAGCCTATACATAAAATCATGAACGGCTTGTGCTATTTGTACCTCTGCCTGAAAATCTTCAAGCTTTCTTTTCGCGGCATCAACATCTTTTCCATCCTTTAACAGCGACCCCACGTAGCCTAACAGCTGACGCATGCCTGTCAAATCCGGTTCACTAAAAGACCCTTCGAGCGCTCGAGAGCTCAAAAATCCCTGAACATACTGCCAGGCTGTCCGATAATCCCCGTCATGAAGCTTCGCAAGGATGTTCGTGATGCGAGATCCGTATTGATCGTTCATGTAAATAAAGCGATCACGTAACCCCGGCAATTGACGCTCATAAATATTCTTGATGATCTTTCGAACCTCTTTTCCTCTGGCGTCAACCACATCAATGGTGTTCCCAATGGTCTCGACCAACGATCGCGTGTCGTTTGTCTGAAGATAGGACATGACTTTTTCAAGGTTTGCCGCGATCACACGTTTTTGAGGGTGGCGGGCACTGCTTAAGCTGGCCTGAGTATCACCTTGGTTTCGAAGATCCTCTAAAATATCTTGGATACCGACGGCCTCTTCCGATGTTGCGCAAGCTCCCGGCCTAACAAAAATATACTGACCATAAAACGTCCTGACCTTGCCTAGCTGTCGACGAGCGTATCGAAGCCATAAAAGCTCCTCAACCTCCGTCTTTAATTTATGATCGATCTGTCTGAATTCCTGCCAAAGACAGGAAGAAACTGCGGAGGTGTTTGATGCTTTTTTTAGACCATAAACAGCGGATCCAAAGCGATAAGCTGCTCTTGGCTTCTGATCTTTGAAACGGAAAATATAATGATTTACGCTATTACGAGAAGAGAAAACATATCGCTGGTCATAGCCAATAAAATGTTTTTTGATCAAAAAGCTAAAAGGATTGATGAAGCAGTGCCCATACGAAGCCACAATAATGCTGTCTTGACGTACAGAGTCAATGAAATTCTTGATCGTTCTCTTCAGCGTCCAGGGCCCCATCAGATAAGCGGTGTGCAAAAAGAAAACAACATCGACATCGCGGGGATGCGCGTCCTTTAAATTACGCTGTCGGATCCTGATCATTGAACGAATATAAGGCTTGAGCCGATACGCGATCGTCCCATCTTTGCGCTTTATCTCGTCAAAATATTCGTTCTGGCAGAAGATCTTGCTTTGGTCAAAAGAGCTTCTCTCTTGTTGTCTAAAGGAGAATCCTTGTCGGATCTGTTCAGAAGAATAAACAAAAGATTTTCCGCGCTTAAACACGATAGGGTCAAATTCCGTCGCGTAGATCTTGATATGTTCAAGAGGATTGATCTTTCCCCAGGATCCTGGGTCCTTTTGATAATCTTCATGGAGCATGATCGCAATGCTGATCGCTTCCTTGAAATCAGAAGCCCCCGCGGAGTGGATCCTCGCTGAACGTCCTTGCTTTTTCAGAACAGGAATGATGTAGCCACCGACCACATTCCCGTAGAAGTCCTGGAAAGGATCCCGAACATGTCGATTGCGAAAGAACGCTGTTGTGTCACGAAAAGCGTAATTCCTGATCGCCAAGGTAAGGCTCAAAGCAAGAACAAGCCAATGATCAAAGATCACGCACAAAGTCGCTGAGAAAAACACAAAAGAAAAAACATGCTGGCTAACAGGCTCCACATATCTTTTGAGCGAAAAGCACTTCGGATGATAACAAGCTCTAAGGATGCTGGAGCTTTTCTTGCCTGATCGCTGTACTTGTTGGACAAGTCTGGCAGGAAAGTACAACATTGTTTTTCCCTTGCAGGCGTTGTACAGCTGTTGCTGGGTATCCGCTGTCGCGCATTCAAAAAGAACGGTCAAAGCTTGTTCTGCCCGAATAATAGCGTTAAACGAACGGCGAAGGATCATGTTCTCTTCAGATAGCTCAGAAGGAATATAATCAAACGTATTCTCGATGAATCCCGATGCGTCATACCAAATATCTAAAGTGTCAAGCTTGCTCCAGAACGCCAAAAATTGCGGATAATGCGAGATTATTTTTTCCTGAACCTGTTCTAAGGTTGCGACGGCAGATCGAACAGCGTCTATTCTTTGATTTTGCGCGCGCTCCCACGCGCCAGCAATATCGACGGAAGAGCTAATTAAATTCTGACCGTTAGAGCTGTCGCCTTCATGAATATCGCCTTGCAAATACCGCAGCGCATAGCTTACCAAGGGGCCGATCGGGATCTTTTGATCCTCCGGGAACTCTTTGGGCAGCGCGACAGATTCTGTTGCAAATAAAGCGCGAGGAGGCATGTGCTCTTTCTGTTCATTGACGTATACCGCCACAGGCTCTTTGGCTGAAGACAGCTCTGTCGCCTTGAGGCCCGTCAGAAACGGCTCAAGCCCGCGCACAAGCTTAGCACGCACAACGCCCGCGAGGATCCTTTGCCAGGAAAAACGGAGTTTTCGCACCAACATATAAGTAGCCGCGAACAATGTTGACCCATAAGCTGTTTCATCATCCAAGATCAAACACCAACACTCTGATACATCCAGACCATTTATTTGTTCGATGCGTTGGCCGTCAGGCCCTAAAATATAATCAGGAATAGAAACCTCTGTGCCGCTTTTGCGGACCTTGTCGAGGTAACCGCAATAAAGATCAAGGTCTATATCGTGCCATTTTCTGAAATGTCGCTTGATCGCCGTCACCGCTTCTTGCACATAAGGAAAAGAGCCGTCATCAGGGCCAAGCAATAGAATGGGATGTCGTTGTGTTTCTTGAACAAGCTCTGCCGCGCAAGCGAAAGATTTCATGATCCAATCGATCATGGTCTGGGCGATAGCCGTAAAGGCGTTCAAGTTCAGGATGTCATGCCCTTTGAGAGCGACCCACCCCACTTGTTTACCATAATGAATATTAAATGCCGCATGAGCGCTTAAAAATCCATCTGTTGCGTCCAGGATCGTTTTCGCGCTTACAGCCTGTCCATGCTCAAATATTTTATCCTGCCGCGAATATCCCTCGCACGTATTGATCAAGGAAATGCTGCCAACATTGGCGCGATGCAAGGCAACGAGGATGAACCACAGCTCAACAATATCTTCTGTGTTTTCTGTGCTGTGGATCAGCGCGACGTGCTTACCGTTAAGCCCAAAAGGCAGACAAACTTGCCACGATAAAGGATTGTCCTCTATCTTCACGATGTCGATCTTGGCATGATCAATGTTAATACGTGCCGCGGCTTCCCGCGCGTCCTCACCAAAACGCCCATGCTGGTACAAAACAGTCTCGAAACGGACAGCCTGTGTATACGGTGCGCGGTCAAAAATTTCTAGCCGAGGGATATCCTTGCCGTCCTGATACATAACATGGTCAAAATAATAATATAAAACATATCGATAGCCGTTATGCCGGGACATCGAAGGCTCTTGAGGAACCACAAGGGTCAGCTCTTTGGCATGATAGGTTTTTAAAGCTCCTGCTAAAAGAACAAGCTGGACAAGGTCGTGGCTCGTTTCTAAGGCGTGGATGACCTTTATATGGCTATCCTTAACATCGTCTGGATTTTCTAAGGACAAATGGATCTCTCCATCGGGAAAATGACCGATATACACTCCGATCTGCTGACCAAGTTCATTGCTCACAAAAGGAATATTGTGCTCTTTAATGATCGCGGGCTTAATCCGTTGGGCAATAATGTGACGCAAGATGAATCGCCCGAGGATGTTCAAATGATCGATAAATCCTGGTTCAAACGGGCAAGCTGTATTCAGTTCTCCCCGCGCGGCTCTTTGCTGTCGATACTCCAAGAACCATGCATAGGAGTTCTTAACTTTCTCTATCTCCTGATCATCAATACCGTTGAGAAAATGATGTTCTTTAAAAAATGTCAGCAAAGCGCTCTTTTGTTTGGGCAAGCTATCCCAAGAAAAATGCTTATCGGTCGATAATAAAGGAAGATTACGGATCACGAACTCTTTCAAAGAAATTTCGACAAGATTAATGATCCATTTAACGTCAAAGGAAATGCGGCGCAACGTGTCATAAGCCACGATAAAATTGCGCCCCGAAAAACGTCCGTGCCCGTTTTTAGCAATATCAATATATTCATTAGCAGCCTGCTCGATCATAAGCACGCAAGGTCCCTGCTGACAAAGGATCTCTGACTTACCCCGTTTGGTAAACGCGTGAAAGATCATCGGGTTTCCCCAGGCAAAGGTGTAATCACAAAAACGGATGAGCGTGCTTGGGCGGTCTTCAGCGCGCATGCGCTCATCAAATAATTTATGCGTCTTAAGCTCGTAACGGGTTTTGATATGGCGCTGATATAATTCATCCGAGGGGCCAACATCAAATCCGGCCAGCCTTAAAAAATGCGTAAGAGCTAACGCAACAGACCCTTCAATGATCTTAGCGGTCTCTTCATCTTTAGCGATAATATCAAAATCAATATCAGAAGCTTCAGTCACCTCGCCGCGAGCTAAGGATCCAACAAAGGCGATCGCAAGATCATTCTTGGAAATAGCGATATTTTTCTTCCTTAAAAAATCGATCAAACTTTCACAAACATCCTGAAAGATCTTGGCGCACTGCTGCGCATAGTCCTTGGACGCCTTCAGTATGGCGGATGGAGCATCGTTCTCAGCAGCTCCCAAAGACAGCTCAAGGATCCTCGCCTTATGCGCATTACGGATATTTTTCATGGCCTCAGCTAAAAAGCTTAGAAAATCCTTTTGTTCTTTCGCGATCGCGAACCCTTGGTTTTCCTGCTTAGCATAAATGGAACGCGGCAACGTTGTATAATAAGGACTTGCTAAAAAAACATGGAAAAGGCGGGCTGCCTCTAGGGCTTCTTCGGTCGCGTCAGAGCTCATTGCGCGTCTGTCCCTAAAAACTAGGAAGTCATACCCTTTGACATACGCATAGAAGACCGCTTTTGAAGAAGACTCCCATTCTTGCGCGCTTACAAATAATGTCCGCTCGCCGTTGGCTAAGATCCCACGAGACACAACATCTTTCAAGCTTGTCAGAACCTCTAATTTATTTGATAGTGAAAGTCCTTGATAAATGTCCGCAGCCCAGATTGAAAGAAGCGCGTGCAGCAGATCTTTTTCATATTGACGAGGAACAATGTCAAGATATTGCAAGCTGCGTTTGACAAGCTCATAGCGAACATCTCGGGAAAGACCTTCTGTTGCCTGTAGAAAAGCTGTCCGTGAATCGCGGATGAACTGCATCAAATACTTGATCCCTCCCAAGGAAAGCCTCCCTTGATTTTCAATGATCGCCTCTTTAAGCAAGGAAGGATGCGCCTGCAAGAAAGGATAGATGCCAACCTCAAAACTAACGTCTCCTGAATCAAAAAGTACAAAGGCAAAAACTTCTTTCGCTTTAAGGATTATAAGCGTCTGCGCCAAATCTTTTAACACGCCGCCGCTATGGATCACATCATCAATAATGATCACTTTCTTTCCTGCGACCTTTTCAGGTGATAAAACCACGGTCGAGTTCTCCACAGCCTTATAGCGCTCTTGGGCGGACATAGAGACATATCCGACAGGCCATTTTTTCTGCTCTAAATAAACCACCTCCGCGCCCAAGCTAGCCGCGATATAGTCTCCCAGTCGTTGTGTGGCGTGCTCCGGAGTTGACTTGCGAAAAGCCAAGATCCACCCGCTGAGATCTGGGATCATCTGACGGATGCGATGTGAAAGGATTTCCGCGAAATGTTTTATCCATTTTTCATGACCAATCTTAAAAAGAATAAGATCATGCGCGTGCGCGTTAACATCTTCGTTATTAAGGGCGGATACCTGATAAACAGTTTCCATGCGAACACTCTCGTTCTCTGAGAACGGAAAATGACGCAAAACCTGAGGCAAAACCGCGTCGGTCGCCTGGGGAGTCAAAAAGCTAGCATAACTTTCTTCTACCTTGCTGGTTAATGATAAAGAAAGGATCGGATCAGGAAGCCACGCGCATTGTTCTGGCTTCCCTTTTTGAAGCGCTTCGAAGATATCTCTAGCTTCACGAAGAGCCAGATCATAAGGCTGTACACCATCGGTCTGAATATTGATCGTAAAACAAGGCTTGGCCTCCTCTATAAAAGAAAAAGAATCTGTATTCTCGCGAGAGCGAATCGCGACCGTTAAGCATCCTATCTTGTGACCCGCCTGCAATTCAGCCCATCCATCACCAACGACCAAAACTTCTTGGGTATGCCCGATCACGCGCTCCTTGATGGCTTGATTCACTAAAGCCTGCATGATCTCTTCCTTGCTTTCTCCCTTCCCTCCTTCAAGAGAAAAACCAACGATATCCTTGACCTGAGGTCGCAAGCCCAACAAGGCCACTTCCTCCTCAACGCCTCGCTTATCAGAGCCTGTCACGATATAGCACACAACATTTTCATCTTGTAAGCGGCTTAAGAAAGCGGTTGTCTTTGGAAAAAGGTATTTGGCGGGCGAAAGGTTAGTTTCTTTAAGGGTGGCAAGGCGGTCGTTACGCAAACGATAAACTAGATCAAGAAAGAATATGACCAGGGCTTCAGCTGCCGATGGAGGAGCCGCACCGCTTTTATCTTGGCAATAATCTAGGACCCATTGAAAATTCTCGATCTTGATATTGCGGGCCATGGCTTCATCGTAGGCTAAAAGGATCTGTTCCCGGTTCGTAAAACCTTTTGTCCGTTCGACTATCTGATAAGCCCACTCCATATCTTCTTGGCGTAGAATACCTTTCTTGATCAAGTCCTCAACGCCATCCAGGCGCGTGGCATCATATCGTCGCTCATCATTTAAAACAGCGCGAACGACCTCATCCCAAAACGTCATGGGGCATTGGGCTCCAGAAATGATCGCCGCGACTAAAGGAGACAGGATCCACTCCCATCCTTCTCGAATACGCGATAACGTTCCATCCCAATCAAAAATGGCTATTTTTGTTTTAAAGCGAGAGTGCAGAAATTGGGGATATATCTTAGAAATTCTTTGATTTTGTTCGTGAAGCCGAGCGGCTTCCCCCATGGACTCTGGCCCTTGCAGATAAAGAGAGGTTAGCGTCCTTAACTTCGTATCTTGAACAAGACGCTCGATCCCTTTGACCTGACGCGCTTGATAAGCCTCTTCCTCAAGCTTCCAGGACAGCAGGACTTTCAGCATGTCATACGAAGCGACTTCGCTATCAAGCTGACGGACATCCTCTAATCCTAGGTCTTCTTGTTGATCAAGGCTTCGAAGAATGTTATAAGCTTGTTCGTTTTTTGCCTTAAATTCTTCCGCGAGCAAATATTCCCATCCTCGAGGAGCCATATATTCTTCAAAATACACCTTGGAAACATCATGCTTACGCAAATAATGCTTAACAAGGGCTACAAGAACTTTTTCGTTATAATCTTCAGAAAAAAGATCCTTTAAATGTGCATGAACGAACGACTGGATCTTGGCGTTAACTTCACGTAATTTTTTCTGGCTAAAATAATCTTTATCTAAAGCATCTTCTAGGCGTTCGTCTGCCAAATGGCCGCGGGAAGTCGTATACGCGCGAGACAGATCTTGTATCATGCCTTCAATGTTGATCTGCTTATATCTCTCAATATTTGAGATCTTTTCTGTGACATACGCAAAAACACCTAGTTTTTCTGGCGCATCTTCTTCGATCATGGAGTCCGATGTCACAAGAATGTCCACGATCGAGCGCGGAGATCGCGTCGCGTCCCAAGCGTCAATGGCCGCGAACTGAAATTCATTGTTACCATCAAAGCTTTTGGCAATCAATTCACAAGTGATCACGGTCGCGCCCCCTGCCAAAGCCTCATCGATAAAGACAACTTGGCGCGATCTTAAAAGCTGCGAGAACTTTGTTCCTGACAATAAAATGTTCAGGATCGGACGGGCAACGTGCTGGGTATTTCTGCGCATATCGGTGGCCACCTGCGCGTCGTATTTCGTGAAAACCTCTTTGATCTTCGCCAAAAACTTCACCGAGCTTTCTTTACGATAAGATATCAAAAGGCTGATCTGCTCAGCCAGCGATGGATCCTGTTCTTGGATACGTTTGATATCTTCTGCGTTCGCGTCCCATCTTTTTTTCGATAAACTTTGCTTAAAAGAAAACCTTTGATAGCGCTGATCCATACCTGCTTCAGCGATCAAAGAAACGATCTCGCCAACGCTTTTGCCTTCCAGGCCCTTAAATGTCATCTGCATATCCCCTGTGACCTTGCGCAAATGTTCTTCGATGATCTTTTGCTGATCAGCGCTCAGGCTTTGATACGCGCTCCAGACCCCGCGCCATCGCGCTCCAATGATCTCTTGACGCGTTTCACTGCTACTGAGGATCGTGTTGATCATCCTGGATAGATCACCTGCCTTCTTATAACTGCTAATACGTTGCGTCGCGTACTCCCCATGGAAATCAATAATATCGAGCTTTTTAAGATAAGCGATCAATGTTTTCCATGGCTTGATGAGCAACAAGCTTCCGCGCTCTAAAAAGATGGGGTATGCGATTTCCCGCTTTTCTTTTAAATAAAGGACAAGGGGCAGAAGGTACAGCCAAGTTTCCTCAGGAGGGATGATCTTTTTTTCTCGTCCATCCCCGCGGCGAGAATATCCGCGAACGAACCGAAAAAGATATTTTAAAGCGTGATAGAGTGTCACGCTGCGCATTGTCTCCTGATCTGCAGTCAGCCGTCCTCGAAAAGAACGCGGCTTATAAGCGACAACCAGATCGTTGATCTGTGTGCCTGTCTCAACGGCGTCTTCCCGGCTTTTCGTTGTCAGAAAATGCAGACGACGGGCTGAAAAACTTTTTAAATATTGGATATCTTTTAATCCTTTGACCAGGATCGTTCCCTTCTTCAGGCTTAGATCCTGCAGAAATCGAGACAAGGTGCCTTGATCTTCTTTTTCAGCATCCTGCCAGATCACTTCAACCTTGCCTTGCTGAATAAAGGCGTGCAGATCAGCCAAAAGAGGTTCCTGAGCGACCAGCTCAAGAAGTTGCTCAGCGATCTTCTGGTGAATAAAAGCACCTAAAGCAAAATCGATAACGAGACTGATCTGCCACTCACGGTTTGTTGCTGTGTACTGCTGGTAGCGCTTGGCCTGGGTCATTACATAGAGAAGATCAACGACCATCTCTCCCGGCCCGCCAATAAAGAACGCTAAGTGACGCGGGTGAGATAAAAACACTTTTTCTTCAAAAAGCAGCCTTCCATCCACAGCAGGTTTGATATCAGATAACAGCCCTAAGCTTTCTTGAAAGCGGCTAAGATACGCTTTTCCGTTAAGCTTTAAGCTGTTTTCATCCAGGACGTTGGATAAAGCTAATAAACAAGCCCACTCATCAGAGCTTAGCTCGTCAACCTTAAAGTCCTTAAGGGTTTGCAGAACGAGATCGTTAACAGTGACGATATTTTCGATACCTGAACTACTTTGGGCGATGACAGCGCTGGAGCCTGTCGAATAGACCAACACTGCTTCCCCAAGGATCTTCTCGTGATTTGCGAACACATTGTCAAGAGCGCCACGATCGGCTAACTTCTTATACCCTTTTCTGCCCTGACTCTTTTGGTAATCAAAGAACAGCCATGCTTGAGCTGTAGACTGCGTCTCGTCAGAGACGGTATAAGCAAAATGATGGATATTGCCAACATGGATACGGTTAACAGGGTAGCCTTTGGTAATATGCTTGATCTGATAATGATGCTTCCCTGCGAGAATGCGATCAGCCAAAGCCTTGGCTGAATCAACAAATTGTTTTCTTAACGTCGCGTAGGAAGACTGGGAAAGGACTTCCCAGAGATCTTTAGTGATATAAACACGGATTGTTTTTGTTTCAAGAGGGTCTTGTACGGCAGAGGGCTCGTTTTTCTTTTGATCTCCTTCAACAGCTGGTGGTGCCTTGTTATGATTATTCTCTTTTTCTGTTTTGGCTATTCTTTCTGTCGTGCGATTTCTGCTTTGCGCCATAAGGTTTTGGACATTCGAAAGCCGAACTGCGTATGCCTGCGCATCGCCCTCGCTGAATCCACGCAGCAATTCCTCTACCCTGTCTAAATTCTTCTGGGCGCGGTCATGCTTATCCGGATGCTGAGCCTGATTGTTCGCATTGCGTAAGCATTCCTCGATCTGGGAGGTGATCGCTCGACGCTCTAAAGCCACCTTATGCTGCGCACTAAGTTCTTGCCGCTTCACCTGGGCCAAAATATCTCCGGGATTTTGACTGAGGATCTTTTCTACATTCCTTAAAGCTTCTTCAACATTCTTGTTTTCTTGCGCTTTTTCGATCTTTTTCCATAAGCGCGAGATTTGATCAATGCGTGCCTGAGCCTCCTGAACCTCTCGCCGAGAAGCTCCTAACGTGACCGCGATCATCAAAGCATGGCCGGCTTTTTCGTATTGTCCCTTAGCGATCATCTGCTGCGCGCGGGTGATCTGCTGACGAGCGAGGAGAAGAAGGTTGCTCTCGCTATCGATCTCTCGAAGCAATTTCGATATGATGATATGCTGTTCTTGAGAAAATGAGTTATTCTTTAGAGACAACATGAAAAGCCTGATCATTTCCTCTTTCAAAGCTGTTTCCATGTTCTCATGAAAGACCCTACGAAACAGTGCGATTAATGCACAGGCATCTTGCGCAGGCAGCACCATTGTACGATAGACCTCTTGCGCCTTCTCTTTGTCCCCTTGCGGATCCAAAGTCTCTAAAACCATAAAATAAAAATCTATCGTTGGGATCTGGCTTACAGCCCCATGCGTGGTCGCGATACGATCGAGCTTAGAAGCTTTACAGTAGTAATCATAAGCTGAATTAAAATCTAAAACGCTGATAAAAAATCCTATCTTCCATAGATAGATATCCACTAAGCGCATAAGATAAGGGGGGTGATCCGGAATGATCCAAAGCGCTTGATTCATCGCACGCTCAGATTTTTCAACCATGTCAAAAGCGTAAGGATCGATCGCAAGATACGTTTGCCCCAAAGTATCATACAAATTAGCCATTTCCTGGTCGCTGTAGGACACAAGCTCACGGAACTCCTTATGGTCATAAAAACCTGCCTCCAGCTCAACGACAAAGGCAAAATTCTGATATTCATTCTTTGAAATCGATCTTTTTGACCCTTTTTTCACCTTTTCCATGTCGGCTGCTAAGGATCGGCGAAGCCTTTCGATAAGCTTCACTACTAAAAAGATCTCAGAATTATCACGCGCATCCTGCAAGGCGGCAACGATCCCCTGCATCCTGACAGCAAACGTTACCGCGTCCTTTGTTTTTGCCATCGAATGCAAAAGATCGCGCATAGTGGAAAAACAGAAGCGCCCTAGATCAAAATCTTTTTGATCAGCAGCATCCCATGCTGCTTGCAAAAAAGCGTCCCAGCAAGACATAAAATTCTCTGTCTCGCTCAACAGATACCCTTCCAGCATTTTCTGCAAGATCTGATTTTTAGGTGTCAACTTATCACGATCAAAAGAAATAAGCTCCTGGCAAAGCTGATGGGTATATCCTTGCGCGAAAAGCTGAAGCGCGAACAAAGAACCTTCAAATCTTAATTTAACAACGAACTGATAAAAACGATCAAAGACAGCGTTAGCGTCGCCCGTTTTTTCAAAAGCGGCCCGCACCATCTCAAGACTACGTTTGAACTGCGCGTCTTGGAAATTGGTCAGTGCGCTGGCTGAGGAAGCGCTTTCGCATGTGCCAAATAAAAAAGCTTCGCTAATATTATTCACGGATGAGGAAACGGCCTGAGCGGCGATCTTGCGCATTTGCCTTCTTGAAAGCTCGCCAAAATGATCATGGATGCGGCGTGTGACTTTGTCCGCGAAGATCTCTTCATACGAACGGATATCATTTTCTTCCTCGAAAAAGCTAAGCTCCATATCATCAAGATTCAAATATTCCTCAGTATTAGATGGCATCGAAGGAATAACACGGTGAATCATCATGTGGTGTTCATCAAAAAATGTTGTTAAGGCAAGTAATTCCCGATCAATCTCTTCCCAGGAGAGATGATAAAGACGTTTTCCGGGGATCATCATTCCAAGGTGAAGATCAGGACGAGGTTCTTGCCGCAGAGAAAAAAAGTCAAGATCGATCGTGACCCAAGTTTCTGCGATGTCTTCTTTCAGCGCCAAATACGCATTGAGAATAGCGTTCCGGTTAGGGAGTTCATAGATGAGGCCTTGATGCTCAACGATCTTTGGGGTATCCGTATTCCAGTTCTCTGCTGTTCGATTACCGCACATATCATGATAGGAAGGAACGTGTTGCACGAACGCGACATTCTCCTGTGCAAGCCGAAACGCCCAGCTGGCGTCTAAAAACTTGTTATCCCGCTGATCGTCGTGGGCATCCACATTAAAAATAAATAAGGGTTTCTTGATCTGCGCGAATCTTTGATGCGCCAAACGATACATGTCCCCATGTGTCGGCAGAACATCATCGATCACGATCGGCGTGATGTTCGAAGAGATCCTGTCGGCCCGGCCCGAACCTTTCTTTTGAGAGCGTAAAGCCGTTCTTTCAGGAGAAAAATAAAACCCTTTCGCTATGTATCGTCTCTTGAGAAATTTTTGTGTTCGCACAGGAAAAGAAGTAAAAAGCTTATCGATCTGGCTCTCGGCGCTAAGCCTATCCACAATGCTCTGTGAATAATCAGCTCTAGCATCATTGATCCGATAAAACGGAATACCTTTTCGGCCTATCCACTTTAAAGCGACAATAGGGTTCTGGCGGATCTTTTGTATCTCCTCATCAGTAAAAAGCTTTCTAGCGTCTTGCACCCAGGAAACCGCTGTCAAAATATCCTTAGCGATCCTTGGCATGCGCATACTAAAGATCCGCGAACGCATATTCTGCAGTTCATGCCAACGGGCGATATCCGCTGAAAGTTTTTGACGGCTTGGATCACACACACTCGATGATGAACGCCGGGGTTTACGATATGTATCGCACGCATACTTAAAGATATATTGTGCCATCATGCGATGGCCAAAAATATGGATACGTGAATCAATGACCTTCGCCTTAACATCAGCCTTGATATCGCGACGGAATTCATCAGGCAAATAACTTAAAACAATATGTGGCAAGAATTCCCGCAAAATGGCCACAAAGCCTTTATGGCCAAATATTTTCTTGATCACAGGCGTTATGCTGATCGAAACGATCGGTAGGAATTCTAAAATACGCATTTTAGGATCCAACAGGGCCAAGTCAGAAACTGTCTCTGAGACAAGTATCTCTTTGGGGGTGGTTATTTGATACAGGGCTGTTAAAATGTGCAGGGCGCTAAGGTCAATCTTCGCGTTACGGATGCGCTTGCCATAAGACCGCACATCATCTGTGTAATTCTTCAGAAAGCTTATGACCAGCTCGCTGACTTCCTTTTTTTCAGCAGCCTGGATATAAACATGGTGTTGGCGGAGCATCAAGATCTTTTCTTGTTCAGTTAAGTATGAGGCTTCGACAAGAAACATCAGCAATGTTCTAAACTTCTTCAGTTGTTTAAGCTTGTCTTCCGGGGTCTCAAATCCGCCGAGCGTCTCAAAATTAGAAAAAACATCACATGATTTGATGCACTGCTCTCTTCGCTCTCCGGCAACAAAGATCATGGCCATATAAACGAGATCTCTCTGCTCCTTTAAAGAATTCTTCAGCGAAGAAAAACTAAGTACGCTAAAATCAAATTTTCTCGTCTTGTCGAGAACATTCAATCCGGTCACGATCCCTTTTCCATGAGGATGGAAAATGATCCGCAACAGCGTATCTGAAAACCGCGTGTCTTCCTTAACATCATGAAATAGCGCTTCCAAGATCGATATTTCATCCGTCAGACCATAATGGAACACAAGCTTTGTAGTGACATCAATAACATGCTCAATATAAAGCTTGTAAGAAAACTCTGGAAGCCAGATACCTTCTTCTTTGCGTTGGCGCCTTCTCTGAAAAGCGTGAAGGCGATAAAGAATGGAAAAGATCTCTGCCAGTCGTTCATCGCTGATACGGTCTTGTCCTTGTTGCGCAGCTTTACGCTTGATGACGTCGATCAGATAAGAATATTGAGCGTAAATATTCTGGCGCTCACGCGAGATATTGTCCAAAAATTGCGTTAAATGGATTCTTGCCTCAGATCCTTTTTTGATCAAAGAAGCCAGCTGTCGGATCTTTTCTTCAGTGGCTTCATTCATCCCATCTTCTTTGCGGGAGACAACCGCGTAGGAATCACGCAACTGCACGATCAAAAGCATGTCGATCAAATCATTAAAGTCAATGTCCATCCAACCAGAAAGTCCGTAAGCCTCCTCCAAAAATTGATCTAAAGAAGTAAGGTCTTTGAGTTTGCCATGCAAGACAAACTCTGAAAGAGCTGAATGATACCAGATCAAAAAACGAATAACGATGATCTCAGGTTGTGAAAACCCAAAACTTTCTAAATATTTATCAGCGATAGCGACAGAAATGTAAGGATGCTTAAGGTACTGAACGTGCTGGCGCGCGATCTCGCTGCGTGGATCCACGAAAGGCATCATCTGTCTTGCGATCGCTTCTTCCCTCTCTGGGCTCCAGGATGCCAGATAGGCATATTCTGTATTGCTAGGCTCACCAACGCCAATATCGTGAAAAACCAAGGCAGCCCTGATAACAGCCTCAGGACGAAAATCGTGTCTTGATCTTGCAGTCACGCGTTCTGGTTCTGAAAAAAGAGCCCGATAGATATGCTTATAAACAGACAGGAATCTAAAATGACCTCTTTTCCGAAAATCATTCTTACTCAGGGCCTTGAATTCTGGGATATATTGTATGATCTTCTGTGTATCAAAAGCGTCTTTGAGCATCTGCAGATCAAAGAACAATCTTGTGCGATCTTCAATTGATGACGATACCCTCCCCAGAAAACGGATATTCTTGAATAGCGCTTCAAAGTCTCCGACAACCCTCTCCCAGCTATTGTCAGAGAAAAAGGCGTTTTCAAGGATCGCATCCCACTTGCTATCGACAAAACGATCTTCCCAAGCTGCAAACAGCGTCTCAAATGCTTGATAAGCATTATCAACTGTATTGTCAAAATTTCCGTCATCGATCGGAAAACGCGCGCCATTCACACCTTGTTCATCTGCAAAAACTCCTAAAATATCTTTTAGGGCTTCTATATAAAGGGATCTGATCGTTGATTTGTGGCCCTGCTTATCAGAAGCTAAGACCGCGGTCATAAACGCCAGCGCTTCCATCGGGGAAATTCCACCCGGCTCCCAAGTCGAGAAAGCTAAGTAAATGTCTCCAGCAAGATACATATGATAATAGATCGGTTGCTGATCCGAAACGAACTTGGCTGGATAGCCAACACGCCCTGGAAATTCCCTCGCGACCTCTGTTAGGGTATCCATGAGACGCTGATCTCCCGCGCCAACGAATAAAAAGACAACTTTTTTTCCTGAATGAATAACCCTGCGTACGAAAGACGCTACATAATGAACCCCCTTTTGCTCTGTGACGCGCGTAACCATCATGACGACAAGATGGTCATCATCAGTCAAGTAAGGCGAAGTGCCGTTTGAAAATGGAAAGAAATCAGGATGTTCAGTTGCGATCTTTTGGCGCGCCTCTTTCTGGAGAGCTTTAATTTCATCTAAAGCCCTTTTGACAGCGACGCGGTCACTGCGGTCAACATCCTTGAAAGAAAATCCTAGCCAACCTTTTTGGCGAACTTCCAACGGAAGTCCGTTGGTGATGGCGAACAATCTTCCCTGGTCATTTTTCTCATGAAATAAATGGCACAATCCCTCACCGCCGCCCTTGTTGTCAGATCCTAAGAAATCTTCCATTTGGCCCGGGCTCACGGTCCCGACAAAGCGGGCATGACGGATGGCTGCTGCGGTAAAATTCATTAATTCCGGATGATGTGGATCTAGAAACCAAGCGTGATCCGTTCTGGGCAATCCTAAATTATCTAAAAGTTCTACGCCATTCTGATCGTGGGCAAGTTTAAATTGATAATCTTGGCCATTGTTATGAACGAAGAAGATCGTTTGTGTGTTCTTAAAATGCGGGTCGTGACGGTACAAAGAGGCATCACAATTCAAATGCGCCATCAATGGAGCGCACATCCAATCATTACCCACAATAAAGGAAGGATGGACATCGATCTGCTTAATCGCTTCTAAAGCCCCAAGGGAAAGGAAGATCGATCGCAGTTGTTCATGTTCCTTGGTGACGCGCTGAGATCTGTCGGTCGTGTTGCCACGTAGCTGGCCATAAAGTGAATCTGAAAAGTTCGGATTATCCAAGAAAAGATAGTTCACGCCACCTTTGCGCGTATACGCGACAGCGGCTGGAACAGATCCATGGCGACCCATATAGACCTGTGGAACAACGTTCACGTAACGAATATCGAATTTTCTGATCGTTTCGTCCTTAACATAGGTCCTCTCTAAAGTCGCCTCATCTTCCCTAAAAGAATATAATGGGCTTATGATATAAACCTTAAGGCCGGACTGGACGAACTCTTCAGCCTTTTGCCCTGGAACGTTTGCTAAGCCGCCACCCTTAGAAAAAGGCGCAACCTCAGGAGAGATGTCGACAATGATACCGATATCGATCCAGCGCAAAACCTTGGCCGCTACATCGCAGATCTTCTCATCTTGTTGGGCGGCGACAATGCTCGCCAACACTGTTTTTGAAAAATCTCGGACATCTGTTCTTTCGTCGGTCAGCTCATGCATCATCATGGTCAGATCACATGGCCAAAGGTCTTTATAACGGTCATCCGTATCAACCAGCTTGGCCAAAAAGGCAAAGCGTTGCACGAACATCTCCCTGTTCTTTGTGTTCAGAGCATGCTGCATCCAGCGCGAAGCATAATTATGCTGAGTGCGATAAGAAAAAGGCTGTTGTTCATAGCGCGCGAAAGAATCCTTGATCAAACTTTCTTCAGCCCCAGGCTGATCACTGATATCCTCAAGCCTGAGAACAGCCACATCATAAGCTTTCAGGCGCACATCAATGCCATGAACAAAAAGGCCGTGACCAGAAGACGTTTCTTCTTCACCGCTCTCGATATCAGAAACGCGATAGATCCTGCTGGCGCTATCCTTGATCCCTAGATCCTGAAAGATATCCGCTAAGTTGATCGTCACACGCGCTAAATGCCAGCTGGTGTTAATAACGAAAATAGCATTTCGATCGTTGGTATAGCGCGCAAAGGCTAAAATACGATCATGGGATACATTAAAAAGATAGGTCTTGGCTTGGCGGCTATAAAGCTCTCTGTTCTCTTGGTAAAAACTGAACAATCGCTGCCAATAATCCTCATAGGTGACGCGATTGACCCTTTCAAACTCTTTCAAGGCATAATAACGTTGACGGTCCGCCTCTTCATAATTATGCTCACTCCAGTTATCAATACGGATGCGGTGGACCTCTCCTTTTTCTTGGCCGTTATACACCAAAAGAGCGCCCTTGATCGTCGCCAGCCATGCCCACAGAGCCGCTTTGACCTTATGTGGACCGTAACTTTGCCACCTATCCATAATGCGATAATAATCATGCGTCTCTAAGGCAGTAACCAGTTGAGCGCCAAAAGGCAACATATTGAACAACCAATAGAAATGACCATTCAAGATATGCTTAGCAGGTTCGTCCTTAACGATAACTTTTTCCAAATCGTCATGAGTCCCAGAATTCATCGGGATAATGCCAGATTTGATCAACTGTTCATAGCGACTGTAGTTCTCGCCAATAAAGATGAACTGCGGGTACTGCTGGGTGGTCTGAGCAACCAAATGCGTGAGCAAAGGATTGGCCTGGTCGTTGCGCCATTGATTGACGATCTTAAATCCGCCGCTATCCGCGCGCTGCCAGCTTGTCACATAGCCAAAAACTTTTTCTCGCCCTTGAAGATTTTCTGATACTGGTAACGCGTTACCATAATTATGAAAAACATCGCCGCGGATACCAGCAACTCCCATCCCAGCTAATTTGAGGATCAGCGCCGCAAAGGCATCCAAAACGCGTTTATCCCGGAAATTAAGAGCCACCGAGTCATGCCACTCCACCGGGCTGCCGTCCTCATGATTAACACCGCCATCCGTGGCAAGTCTGCGCACGATCTGGCCATTTGGGCCATAAGCCTTGACAGTCGCCCACTCAGGAAGCTCATGAGAGTTTTGATTTAAATGCGGAATCACATCGACCAAAATGCCTAACCCAAGCTCATTAGCTTTTGTCACCATTGAACGAAACGCTTCTTCCCCGCCCGCCTCGCGGCTTACGCGCCAGCTGTAAGGCGAGAACAGTGATGCATCAGGTCCAGCCTGGCCTTGAATATTCTCCGGACGCTCCAGCTGATAAGCGCCCATCACATACACATGGCTATAACCTTTCGCCTTAAGCTGAGGCAAAAGAGCTTCGACCATTTGAAAATGTCCGCAGGCAGGTCGGCCGTCTCTGCCGCGCTCAACGCTCCCCTGGTGATGAGAGCTTCCATCTTCATTATGATAAACGTTCACATAGTTAGGCCAAAGCTGATAAATTTTCTTCCCCGAGATATCCGGCTGAACAATGAACGTGCGATTGGCTTGCGGCAAAGCGATATATCGTAACGTCTGACTACGTCCACGAGCTAAACGAACGCTTACATGAACATAACCTTTGTCAGCAACGATCTGGAATCGGTCCTCGACATCGAGCCTGACCTGATGATCCGCATGCGCTGTGACCTTGAGATCAACATGCGCATAGCGATCATTGCTGGATTGATAAATGACTAATTGGGCGCGTAAAGCTTTGAGCTTTCTTTTTTCGCGAAAAGGATCAAAGCCAATATTGATCACGACAGGCTCAATGTCAATTGCCTGCCCTGGGCAAACGATCTGAACATCAACTGCGGATGGAAATTCTGACGGCCGCAAGCTAAAAATATGGTTTAAGATCCCCTGGGCTTTTTGCTGGATCTGCCACATATTATCTTTAGCTAAAAGAGCAACGAACAAACGAAGGATCTCTTTGCGTGATTTTTCCGATGTGCCAGGCATCTGATAAACGCGACGCGCCTGTCGCATCTTTTCTTCGATATCAAAAATATCATACCCCGCAAAACTTCGCATGAAAGCATATAAATAAGGATACTGACCGTATACCGAAAGCTCCTGCTCAATGCTCTGAACCTCTCTTTGATCGCGAATAATATCAACCCGAGCTGAAATATCACGGCTGAAAAAAGATGTCGTTGCAGCAACGTCGGTCATGTAATCCACAAAATCAATACGCGCAATACGCACTAAAAATGCGTTTGGATAACGACCGTAGACAACAACGACCTTGCCATCTTCCGTATAAAGCCTTGTGATCTCTCGCGCGCATTCCTGAGCCTCAGGCTCCAACGTGGCATAGCCTTGGATGAGAGCCATGAGATCTTTTTTAAAAGACGCCTTCCGGCTGTTTTTCGTTGTCGCGCCTTGTCCGTACTGTGCCAACAGGCCGGATAATGCGTTCGATTCCACAAGATATTTCCAAATGGAAGCAATATGTTCGACCTTGACAAGGATCGCGGAAGAGCTTGGGAATTTAAGTGTTAGTTGTTGAGGCTGCTTGGGGGAATACTGAAAAAGGGAGGTCTTGCGGGCATAAAAATATTCTTCCGGTGGAGCTTGTTGCGGCTGTGTCATCCAGCGCCACATCGCGGGACTCTGAAGAAAATACCCGTTGCGATCAACAACAAACAATGGAAGATGCTCAAGCTTGATATCGCGAACATCGATCCTGGCAAAGAGCAATTCTTTTTTCATCTGACGCTGGCGCTTGCGGCTTGTGAAACATTGCTCAGCCGCCGCCCATTTATAAAGATGCCACAATTGTCCCTTTTTCGTTGTGCAACCATCAAGTTTTTTCTGCGTTTCATCCTTTAAGTCAAGCTTTTCAGCAGTAGCTAAAATATATTTTTTAGCTTTCGCAACAGACATGCGCGCGAGGTTATAGTCATGCAATAAAGTAAGGTACCAATTTTGCTCATCTTGCTTTTTGTATTCGCCCGCCTCAGCGCAGTCACAGAAAAGCTCATGATTAAAAAGAAAATCTTTGATAGTCATACCGTTAACGGTCTGTTTTTGCAAGTCGATCGTTATACCAAATAAATTCTTGAGCGTACGCACGGCAAGAGAAATGTTCGAAGAACCTACGTTCAGCATATCCTGCTTAAAGCCTTCAGCCCCTCTGCCGCTTAAAGTACTCAAAAACAAAAGCTCGTATTTGCGCGCCATGACATGAATAGAAACTTTTTCATAAGCAATATCCATAGAATCTTTAAGGCCTTGCACCCAAGCGCGATCACCTTGCTCTGTATATCGATAATAACGGTCCATAGCCTCTTGAAGATAACGGCCCAGAAGAATAGCGGCTTGCCGCTGAAATTCACCGACGAACCATGGATCCTTAAAATCAAATCCTCGAACCACGCGCGCCAGATCCCATCCTGCGAAAGGATCCATAAGCCATCCATTCACTCCATGAATGATGTATTCCAGAGGGCCTCCGGTCGCGGTCGCGATATTATATCCGCCTGTAAGCGCCGCCCGCTGATCGCTGGTGCCGCAGGCTTCACGCGTGCAACGCGGCATGCTGACCCATACATCGGTGGCGTTAATAACCTTTTTCATGATCTCAATGCCGCTTTTTTCCACAAATAAAAATTTACCCTTTAGCTCAGGATCCTGTGCCATTTCCTTGAATAAAGACACCCAGATAGCACCGTTGTCGTAATAAGTATCTCCGCCGACCAAAAGATTCGCTGCCAATCCTTTCTTGAGCGGAACTTCTGCGTCCCAAGGAGTTTCATAAAAACGATCCCTATCGCCTGTGATCCAGGCAGCATACTTTTTATGCAAAAATTTATCCCACTCCTGCTGCCAGTTCGGGATCAAAATGCCTTGCTCTTTATAGTCCACTAAACGGCGAATGAGCCCAATAAGAGGCTTTGAAGGATCAGAAAAAGAGAATCCAAAATTCTTCTCCAAGTATTGATTCAAAGGTTCTTTTTGCGCATGGCGAAGAGCAAAGAGATCCTCACCAGTAATGTCTTCTCTGCCTTTTTGTTCCAACAGTGCACGCAGATCATCGCAAGCCCATAGCCATGGGTCAGATCCATTGACGATGCCAACGATCTTATCTTTAAACTCCGGCAATACAGCGATCTTTGTGACTTCGGCATGCTCTTGCGCAACACCATTAATGACATCCGCTAAACGAGCTAAACCGATCGCGGCATTGACAACATTTCCATATTTTCCACCTAAGACGATCTCCCATCGCACCAGGTCTTCACCCACCACATGGCAAATATGACCACGATTCCAGTAAGGAAGAGCCGCGGCTTCAGGCGTATGCGTTGTCATAACGATCTTTGTCTTTTCAAAAAGACTGTGGTGGCCATTGCCATTATCTCGATACCAAGCGCGATCATTTTCCATGGCTGTTGCCACAAACACTAGTTGAGGCTCATTGAGTCGAGTGAGCGCGGGCGCGATCTTCAAACGCTTCATTAATTCGACAAAACTACGCGCTAAAAATCCATAATATCTCGTTTGCTCATCCCCGCCGCGATATAACCGTGAAAAGATCTCTGGACAGCGGATGAGAAAAACAAGAGTGCCTCTGCGGTTGACCCAAAAGATCGACGCGCTATAGATCATAGAATTAAACACAACGTTAATAACAAGCGGATTTCCATTCTCCAGAATAACAGGATGGATATTGCGCTCGCTCGTCCAATCGATCTGCTGATCTTGCTTATCAAGATCGTAAAGCGGCATAACACCAAAAGCCAAAATATTATTAAGTTCGCTATACGCTCCCCATGTTTCTCCGGTTAAAAATCCAAGCCCACCCGCTCCCAAAGCACGGCAAGCCCGGTCATCTAATTCGGGCAAAAAAGCTTCCAGAGAGATATCCACGACAACTGGCTTGGTTGTCGTGTAGATCGCGCTTAATTTCTCATCGAACACGCGCTTGATATCAAGGCTGGACGATGTGACCTCGATAGCGACCTCTGCGGGTGTAAAGCTAAGATCCTCAAACAAAAGATTTTCTAAGCTCTCCTTAATGATCGCGTTCCCTAATTCCAGCGGAATATCGACAGAATACGAGAACAACCATCCAGTCTGATCCATGGTTGTTTGAGAGCCCAAGGCTTCTTGAAAGTTAACGCTAAGCCGGGATAAACGTTGCAAAATAAGAAGTTTAAGCGCCCTATAACGAAAGCCTTTTTGCTCCGACAAAACGAGAACAGAAACATGGCCTGGCCGATATTGAACTTGCTCCACAGCGACAAAATCCTGAAATTGAATATCACTTAACGAAGAAAATAGCTGATCAAGGTCTTGGGGATCAACTTGAACTAATTCGATGTGAACAACTTTTTGTGTGGATCGATCTTGAGCAATAACAGCACCAAAAGCAGAAATATGCTCAAGGATGTCCCGCATGAACCCTATGCGATCTTGAGCGATCTCGATGCGCAAGGAAACAAAAGATTCTCTTGCCTGGCCAGAAGGAGACTGAAAAATAACGGTCTTCATGTTGATCGTCTCTTCCCCAGGCACAACGGACTCTCTTTGATCAAGACGGACACGCATTACGCTATTGGAGAGAAGCGCATTGGCCTGAGCAACCGTCAGCGTGTGATATCTTAAGAATGCTTCAAAGCTTGTTCCTCCGATCTCCTTAAAAAATTCTTCAACATTAGGACTAAGATCATTGCCTTTCTTGTCAGCCTTTCGAGGTTCTGATTGTAAGAAGCTAATAGTCTTAAAATATCGCGCCCGGGCCATTATATGCTGCATCAAAGGCACGGTCATCTCCGCATAGCGCGTGCTGATACGCACGATATCCGCGTTGAACAATGCCTCTCCAAGGTCGCGCTCGTCTTTGCCGTGTGGACGATAGCTGCGAGCGATCTGCAAAGAAAAAGGTTTTTTATAAAAACGTCGGTACTGTTCACTATGGATACATTGCTTGTCTTCCTTTGACTGCGCAGCTAGAAAATCAGCGACAATGGCTCCCTGCTTCATGCGCACAGGTTGAAGAACGGTTTCCCCTGAAGGCAGTTCTTGATACAAGAAAACATATATCCAATTGTTTAAAAACGAAAGCAAAGAAGAAAAACTTTCTTTCGCATTTTCGCTCACGTAAACAAGCCCATCAAGGTCAAATCGCTGGCTAGGGTTTCTTTTCTTAGCTTCCCAGATCCAGACAGCGGCATTGCCGTATTTGAAAGCGTCATATTCGCTTTTGCTGAATACTTTGATCTCAAGGATCACAAAGCGCTTCTGCGCTCCAGCGTCCACAGGGATACGGACCCCAAAATGATGGGCGTTATAATTGTCTCCTTTATAAATACTCTTCAGTTCTGTCTGATCTTCTAAGATCTCGCCTTTAATATCTTTAAAATTATAAGCCCAGCCTCTGAGCTGTCCGACCGTATTCCAAAAACTTTCTTCACTGTCAACGATCAGATGGATGCCTAGAAGATCTTCGAGATCGTTAATGCAAGTGTATTGCTTGCCTTTCTTGCCCTTGCGTCCGATCTTTTGGCTTGAGGCGTAAATACCTTTGACGCGATGCTCTTCATTGACGATCACAATGCCAGCGGTACTGCGCAATTTGCTTACAACGCGGTCGCTAATAGTATCCAAAAAGGCCTTACGTTGACCAGCATCCATCCCGGTCGCTTCCTGCATTTGCCGAGCTGTTTCTTGATATTGATCCGGGTCAATAGCTCGAAAAACGCGATCACGAAGTTCCTGCGCCAATGGTTCAAGTCCGAGCCGGATCGCCAGAGGAACATAAATATCCAGCGCGACTTTTTCCAAATATTGCAGGCCTTGGGCGCTAATGAGCCCTTGCTCCGACTGAGACAATCTCTCTAATAATTTCTCGCCAATGAGCTTTTGAGCATCCTCAAGAGAGCCGACCAGCTTAACGATCGCGTTCATGTAATCTAAGACTACATAAGACCCTTTTCCTTGAGCTCCGATATATTTTGGCATACCCAGAAGATCAACGATATTGTGCGGGCTCATGGAATCTTTGGGCAGAGTTCTTTCTTGCTTGCTGTTCTTTACGTTGTTGGATGACGCGCGCGAAAGACTAGAAGAAACTGCCCTGTTAAAAGAGCTACCCCCCACCAGCCACGGACGAGGTAAGATAGCTTTTAAACTTTTAACAGGGCAGTCTGATCTTTGAGAAAGGCTTATATGTATTATGAAAGAATCAAGCGACAAATCAAGGCTTGAAGAAATATTCTTATTTTGCGCGCCCTTACCTTTTTCTTTTTTCTCGAAAATAACCTTCGTCTTGCCGTTCTTCTCAACGATCCGCATAGGGCAAAATTGAGAGCCTGGCTTTGACGAAGGAAAAACCTGCTGGCGCATGATCGCCATTTCTTGGCAAGGATTGATAATATCTTTGATACGCGTTAACACGGCATTCATCAAGACAGCCTTGCCATAAACGGTGAAAATAATGGGCTTGCTGTTCTTATCAACAAGGTGTTTAACAAAGAACTGTCGATCTCCCAAAGCAGCAACCTGGGTGATCTCTCGCCCTTGACGGTCAGAAATAAGCAAGCGACGAACACGTCCGCGCTCTTTGACGACTTCAACATTCAAGGGGATCTTTGAGGTAAAACAGACCCTCAAATCTTTTTCCAAGAACCCGACATAAAAATGATTCCTTTTCTCTGAGGCCCTGGATTGATCTTTAAGGATCCTGTTGCGCGATGAAAGGCCAATAAAATCACGGAATTCTTTAGCCTGTCTTAGATCCGCTGTTGCTTCGTGGCGGCCATGGCCATCGGAAGCTTTTATTTTTAAATATTTCTTGATACCTTTGTCGTTGAGAACATAAAATTTTTCCTCATCCCGGCCCAACACGATAAATCGGCTGCTATCCTTACGGTCAACAAAGATCAAGAACAGCGGATTGCCAACAAGACTCCCCGGGAAAGAATACATAAGGAAAGGATGGTTGTCTTGCTGATCAGCAGCGTCTTTATTCTGACTGCGGTTCTTGCGATTGAAAGGCAATCCGCTAAAACGCACATGGTTCCATTCAAAGCGCAGATCCCCTTGTTTGCGAAGTTCTCTTTTCAAGGACGGCATGAACGAGGACAACATTCTTAGCTCTTTACGCACAGCAACGGTCAGCTCATCCTCTGCATGGCGTACGGCGAACATGCGCAACAAGAATTCCGCGATCAAAGGATGGCGTGTCAACGAATACCCTCGTCGATCCGTCTGAAATTCCGCGCTTTTCTCTTCCCAAACGATCTTTTGTGATCCTGAAGGAGAGAAGAATCTTAACAACACGACGCGCGCGCAGCCTTTGGAAGGGAAATATAAACGCATCTTGTTCTCTGTGTCCCAGGGCGACAAAGATGTGTCGACGATCTCCACGAACGAGTTTTTTCCCTTGCCAAACCGTGTGATCCTAACTTTCTTCTGAAAATATTCCGGTAAATACCATTGAACGCCTTGGCCAGAAACATGAAAGATCGGTTTCCAGTTCGACACATTGCTTGAAGCAAGCGCTTGCTCAACAGACAAAAAAACAGAGGCCGCTCGCGTACTTGCAAGCGACCCTACGAATAAACGAGAATTATCCTGTGGCCACGCACTCCCCTTCTCGTACGCATCGATGCCAAGCTTGGCACCCAGTTGTCCGCTGGTGGGGGTAGCGCTTTCTTCCAAAACAGGAAAGTTCGAGAAAATAAATTCGGGTTTGGGATCGCCTTCAGCCATCGCGGCCATTGGACGAGGATTAGCGGGAACAAAGAGTTCTTGGCGCATTAAATTTTTTGGCTGCTGTTCGATCGCCTCATCATCTTTGATCCAAAGACCGGCGCTTCGCTCGTGGCGCAAGATCCCTAACGCTCTTTCTGAAAATTTTCGGATGAAAAATATTATCTTAAGAGTTTCGTGGTACAAAGCCTCTCGTCCTTGTTCTCGCGACCGCGTCCTTAAATATTTTGATATCCACAGGCCTTTCTCAGAAAGCGCGTGATAAAACAGGGCGGAAAGCCGCTCATTTGCGTGTCGCGAACTGCCAAAAAAGAAACGATCATGGATACGGGCTAAAAGAAGGGTGATTTTATGAAGGACTGTTAAAAAGAAATGATCAGAAAGGACAGCGCTGGTACAGGCAACGGATCTTCCCCTGCTGATAGGATGCCAGGAAATAGCGTTCGTCCTTGATGCAACCGCCCGCGCATAATCGTTATGAGAAAGTTCAAAAGCTTTTGGGGCCTTGCTGCTCAAATCTCCTTTTTCAGTAATCACAGATCCCTTAGGCCTTGAGACTCTTATGTCCATATTTTGTTCTTGCGCGCTTAAGGCAGGCGCACTCTTTAAAGGAAGGCTTTTTGGATCCCTTGGAAGCTTTGGCTGATCCTGATCCTGACGCGCAAGGGCTTGGGGAATCAAAGAAAAATCTTTTACTTTCCATTCTATCTTCTTGACCTTAAACACAGTGATCCTGACATTTGGCCTGCTGTAGCGTAAAACCGCCTCCGGATAAAAAGACAAAGGCGCGAAAACCCGAACCTTGCTTTCTTCTTTCGCTTGTTGAGCGCCAACTGTCAAAAACATAAAAGGCGCTGTCGCGTAAAAGAATAAAGAAAAATCTTTTACCTTCCAAAGGATCTTTTTAGCTTTGAAAGTCGCTATCCTCATCGAAGGCCTGGTGTCCTTCAAGCGCGTATCAAGCTCCACAGGATAGGCTAAATGAACATTGTCGGTAAGCTCTTGCGGCGGAAGAATAGGTGCTCCTATCGCAAAAAAGGCCGCTGTCATTCCATTCTTATCCTCACCGCCATGGTTGCTCACAAAAGAGCTGAAAGATAAAAATAGCAATATTGACAGCGGCCTTTCAGAAAATAGATCTGCCGAAAACCATGATCTTCGATCGAAAAGAATGCCGCTTGAGATCTTCGTACGCCCTGTCGTGCTTAAGGGTTTAAGGTCAAGAGCAAGACGCGTGATCGCGATGATCGTCTGAACCTGATCCCAGCTGTTCACATGGCATGGATTAATAACAACACGCTCATCGTACACGCCAAAACGACCTATGCGCTCATCGTCAGGTCCTAAAATAAAGAATGTCGGTGTTGAACGTTTTTCAACGATCTGATATCTAAATCCTTTGCTCTCAACGATGTCCTTCACGCGCTGTATCGACGTTGGAATAACAAAATAGGCTCGGCCGTCTTTTTCTGTGTATAAAAATTCAACCTTGTCATATTGCGCCGCGAACGCCTGCATATAACGTAACGGCACATTCTGTTTGTTTTCAGGGATCTCTACAGTCTCTGTTCTTTCCTGCAGAGCTTGCCTATGCAGCGCGACAAAGCGATCAATGGTATGCTGGGTCGTTGCGATCCAATGCTTATTCTTAGATAAATAGTGCGTAAATTCATTATAGATAACACCTGCCACAAGGATTTTCTGAGAATCAAAAACGACATAGAACAAACTTTGTGACGGGCCAAGCTTGTATCCATAAAGCTTTGCGCCAGGGACCCGATCCGAAACAAAAACACGTAAATGATATTCACGTGCTAAAAATCCACAATACGGATTCTCATCGATAGACCTTAAGGCTAAGCTGATCTTCTCGCTCAAAGGCCCTTTGACGATATCTTTCCACAATCGCTCAGGTACAAAAACGTTCTTTTCAACGATGCGAAATCCATCGCATCGCAGAATATTATCATTTTGTGATCTTTTTTGGTCATCCTCTTGCAAGGTCTGTTCGCGGATAGATCGACGGCTTAGAAGGCGGCTGGCATAACGCTTGAGGGCTTGCCAGGGCTGGGACAAAAAGGCGAAAAAGATCATGAAAATATTCACGCTTCCTTTTTGTGTCGTGTCGTCTTTCTTTTCTATCTCGGCTTTCTTTATCGAGATCTCTTGCTGAAGTCTTCGCGCCCAATCGGTTCCGTCAAAAAACCTTACCTCTTCCAGGATCTTGACCCGGGCCTGGACAATGTTTATATCATTGATTGTATTGGCGTTATCAACAAGCGAGCGGATCGTTAAGATCTCCTTATCGCGATCCATCAAAAACGATAAGCTTTTTTGAAGATCAAAATAAGCTTTTTTATCCAAGATCTCGCGCTGAAGCGTCTTTTGATCGGTCACATTGCCATCGATCTTAACACGAGCAAGGTCTTGGGTCTGATAAGCCCGCCGGATATCCTGGCGAACGCTCAAAGATCCCTGAAGCTCAAGGATCCTTATGCGCAAGCGCTCTTGTTCTTTAAGGGCTTGTTGTCGCACGGAGATCTTGGCCGCAAGTTCCTTGTATGTTGAAAGATCAACAACTGCTTTTCCAATAAAAATGTTTTCAAGATCATAAGAGCGCGCAGCGGAATCGATCTTCTTTTCTACACGTTTCACTTCTTCATCTTGCGCGAGTACGCGGCGTTTCGCTTGGGCTTGGTACATGAGCCATTGACGGATGTCTGCATCGTAGACTTGTGGATCAACATAAAAACCCTCAAGATCTTTCTGTGCGTTAGCATAAAATATCGCGCTCTGCAGATCGACGACCTTAGCCCATTGTTCCATTTCTCGAAAACGATCCTCTATTTTCTTTAAAAGATCTCGCTTTGCTTGCTTTTCTCTCAGCAATTGTTCGCGCACCTCTAAAGAAGTTATCTGAGGACCATATTTCAGACTATCCAAAAGATCTACCTGATCGGCATCGATCATGGCTCGATAAAAACGTAAAACTTCCTTTTCCTGCTCAATATCAAACTTGCCAGAGACCAATTCTCGCTCTTTCGCGATTAATTCCTTTTTGATCCATCGTTCAAGCCAGGGATTATCACTGGAAATATTGAGAGAAAGACGAGCGTCTGTTGTTAAATAAAGCATCGCGCTTTGAAGGAATGCTTCCCGCGCGTAAAACGTTTTTTCCAGGCCGTGTAAAGAAGCCTCTTGATCGATCTCCTCTAAGCGTTGGCGTATCGCCTGTCTAATCGCCTGCTTAAGATACGTATCGTACAAATCCCAATCAATGCGGATAGAATTCACTTCCTGCTGGTTCGTGCATTGCGAAAGATCGCTGAGAATAGATAAGTACCCCTGGGAGCGTGAGATCGCAAGCGCATACTCTTTTTCTTTTTCAAACACTCTTTGCTGCCGAGCAATTTTATTCTCAACATAAAGTCTTTGCTCTGCAGGGAAAGCACGCATATACTGAAAAACTCCCGCTCTCTTCAAAAAGTCTTCTTCAGTCGAGAACTTAAGCATTTCCTCAATATAAGATAATTCCTGGGAATTCTTCAGCTGCGTCTTTACGCTTACAATATGCTCTTGTATTTGCGCCCTAACTTGGGGATCGAATACTTGCGACCCGATGACAATGTTTTCAAGGTCTCGCTTATTTTTCGCGTTTTCAACAAGTTTTAAAATACGCAAAACTTCCTTGTCTTGCTCCATTTCCTGATACTGCCAAGAACTCTTTTCCAAGAACACTCTCTTTTGAACGATCTCTCGCTCAAGCTGACCACGTAAAACAGTATCATACACGTCTTGGCCGATAGAGATCATGTCCAAATGTTTTATCTCTCTGGCATTGATCGCGAGAAAACGCACGCGCCATGATTCATCGAGCTGGGCGTTCTCTTGGGGTATCGCTTGGGCGAAAAGGGATGTCACGCTCATAGCGATCAAAACAATGGTGGTCAGAACAAAACGGCGAAGACTGCTTGATATCACGGACGCCAGAGGGCTCGCCATAGAAGCTTTCTTTGTGTGATATTTTTCTGATCTTGCCATCGCGCGATAGACCAAATGAACAGGTTTGGCGTCACAAGCGCAGGCAGACTTCTGAAAGCCTTCGAAATCTTGAGGTTCTAAAATGATAGCTAATAATGCGATCGCTTCTTCTACATGCGGGTAGGATGAACATCCTCCTTCTAAAAAGAAAACTAAAGGAAGATAAATAGCCGCGGGATGCACCCTGGAGAGCTTGCTATGAGCGTTATGATCATACAAATAGCAGCTTTTAATATAGGTAAAGGCGTACTTTTCCAGCCGCGGAACGACCGCTTCTATTCTTTTTACAAGCTTGACGTTCGAAGAACTCTCGCTGGTTGCTTGCTGCTCTTTGTTTTCAGACGTTTGCGGATCATTCTCTTGCTCAGAAGATGCTTCGCTCTCTTTTTCTTGGTCGTTTTCGGAGCCTTTGGAAGAGCGCTCTCTGATGGGATAAGAATATTTTCTTCTTGGCTGATACTCAAAACCTTTTTCCTCATTCCAGCTCTGCGGACGATACCCAAAACTTTTATGAGGATTGTATCGGCTTGGGGAGGAAATAGCTGTTGCCGAAGAATTTCTTTCTCTTAAGGAGCTTTCTATGTCATTTATTATCTTTAAAAGCTCGTCACTCTCAAAACAAGAACCGGATGTTATGCCTACAAAGGTATCACCATTGTAGAGGGAGCTTCTGGTAACCTTAGAGGGTAGCTTTAAAAATACTTCTCTTAGCTTTGGAAGAATTTTGAATCTTCGATGATCTTTGGTCGCCGCAAGAAATGCAGCATATTCCATAAACTGTGAAAAATTTACGCCTGTCTTAACATACCTATCATAAACATCATTCATTATTAAATTTTCACTTATATATATATTGTTGTCATCCTTTTCATCAAAACTGTTGATAAATTGAATGGCTTCTATCGTTCTTTTTTCCTTACGTATTTCCCGCCAATTTCTAAAAAAAGATAACACGCTTGAAGAAACTTCGCACAAATAGCTATTTAAAGCATCAAGTTCTCTGGTCGCGCTTTCCTCTCCTGTCTCAAAATTAACAATCAAAGGCTCGGACACGCTCTCTACTCTTCTAAGGTCTAAGATATAATAAAGCATGGATCTTAGCGCTTGGTTGGCTTCGCTCCCGGTATCGCTGGAGAAACAATTGTGCTGATCTCTCCATTGCTTTTTTCCTTGGTCATAACCTGGAACAGCGATGTGGACCTCCCGAAGATGGGAAATATTATCTTTATTAATAATAATCTTAATGTAATCTTTTGGATCGTAACCGAGTAGCTTAGCACTGACAAAGGCGTGACCGAAATCGACCAGCGCTCCATATTCTGTTTCCTGCCAAACAGAACGGATAAAATATGGATTGCAAACATGTTCAAACGCGCCATTTTCAGAATAAACAAGATTTTCTAAAAGAAGATCATTTTTCTTATATCCTAAATTTTTCAAGGCTTCGAAAATGGCGCGTGTTGTCGCAGCAATGCTATCAAAAACCTCGCTTTGCGTCATCGCGCTGAAAGTATTTGACGCTGGTTCAAAATCTCTTGTTTTAGAATTCACAACGACCGCTTCTACTGAAAATCCGAGATGGAAAGATATGATCTGCGGTCTAACTTTTTTAACAACATCATATAGATGAAGCGTACCATCTTCGGCTTTCTGTCGAGTTTCGGCGCTCGCTAAATTCAACAATGGCGATCCTTTAATACTTGAATCGAGAAACTTTAAGTGTAGTGTTCGTGCGATAGATTTAGGAAATCCTTTAACAAAGCTTCCAACCTCAATTGAATAGCGGATGTCTGCGTTGGCTAAAATTTTTGAAAATTCTTTTACCCCGAAAGACCATCCTTGCGCAGAAACCGAAGGAATCACGTTAAGCATAGAATAAATATGCATATCAAAATCATTTTTTAACGCTGAGGAAGAGGCTTGGGGAAAAAGAACAAAGGTCGGTGCCAAATCTTTCATCCTGACTAGATTCACTTTGAATCGATTTTTAATGGAAATCTGGATACCGTTTCCTTGATTTTCTTTAAGGGAAACGGGACGATTGGCGAAGACAGTCGTAACGCTTCCTTTATTCTTACTTAGGAAAGCGGGACTGCGGTAAGAAAAGAAAGCAGCCGCTGCCACATATCTAATTCCTGCCACGGAAGGAAGATTGGGCAGCGGCCTGTTGGAAAATGCCGCAAAGTTATTCAGGTCTTTTTCTTCTTTCATTTCAACCGAAAGACCTGACATCAACTTCATTTTTTCAAAGAACAAAACCAAAGTTGATGCTTGCTGATCAGCGTTAGACGCACTAATTCGCTTAGCAAACCACTTTCCTAAGATCGTAATAATCGTTAAGACTGCCAAAGCTGTCAGCACAAACCTTGCACCCGGCACAGCGCCGGCGACGAACATCATCGGCGCAAAGACCGGCATGGTCGGCAATAAATTCATAGGACTACTGATAGATCTGTCCATCAAAGGAAGGCTTGGAATGTCCTGACGAGAACCGATCGGAGAATTGGCCTTGCCGCCAACAATCACGCCCTTTTTATCTCCTTGAGGACGCCATGATATTCCATTAATAAAATACGGCTTCCGCGTAACGTCTTTAACAGTGTATCCCTTTGATCCATCAACGCTATAAATATAAACATCCTGGTTCCATGGAGAAGCAATGATATATTGACTATCCCATGACCACGCATAGGCAAGCGGCTGATATATATTTTCGTTCATCTGGGAAAACCCAGTCCCATCAATATTTACTACATAATGCCCGCCAATAGCAATCTTCTGGCCGTCTGGAGAAAGAAGCATCCTCATATACATTGGTATTCCGAGATCTTGAAGGCTGATAGTATCCATTGACCGAACAAAAACATCGTAAACATAAATAAGGCCACCGTTCACCTGCGAGAAAAATATGAGCTTCCTACCGTCTGGCGTCCAGACTAAGCCCATATGCTCGTTAAATGCAGAATTCCCTTTGAATAATGTTGCAAAGTTATTTGTTCCGTCTATATCTTTTAGCCTCAAAGAAAAGAATGTTTCATAATAATGCTCAATAAACGCAAGCTTGTTTCCGTGAACTGCAGGATTATGGTCCAGCACATAACCGTTTGTTTTAAAAAGAACTTCTGAAATGCCTGTATTCACGTTAAGCTTATAAATACCATCAAAATTATTTGTATAAAGCACTGTTGTATCACTTAGCCATTGAGCGTCATAATTGGCTGCCCCATCTGTCATCTTAATTCTAATCGTGCCAAGGGTATCAACAACTTTCATAAAATATTGCCCGTTCTCTCGAATAGAAAAAACAGCCTTATCGCCGCAAGGCGCCCACTTGACATCACTCCAAACCCCATCACTTAATAGAGCTGTATTTGTGCCCTTCATATCTTTAAGCCACAACATACCCCCATCGATTGAGCCGGTCTCAACAAAACCTATGCGCTCATTGAGCAGATAAGCAGGAACTGTATCCTGTGCCGGAGATGGATCGATAGGCTCCACAATATTGTCTTTCTTGCATGAAAAGAAAAGACCTATTCCCATAGCTAAAAAGAGGCCTTTAAGCGCGAGTTTCTTTAAGCATGCCTGAACGCTTGAACTGCCTTTTTGAAGAATTTTAGCTTTAATATTCGCAGGAAGCAGATTCAAAAACGTACCGTCTAACTGCACAGCTTTTTCCCAGCTTTCTAATGCTTTGTTTTCGTTTCCCGCCAGATAATACGCACTACCCAAATTAAGATAAGCCTCGGCAAGGCTTGGATCAAGTCTAATCGCTTTTTCCAATGCTCGAACTGCATCAAAGTGTCGCATTAAAGCACAATACGTAACGCCTAAATTAGAATAAGCCTCAGCATAATTCTGATTAAACCTAATGGCTTCTTTATATGCTTGAATTGCTTCGCTATATTGGCTTAAATTGTCATATGTAACACCGAGATTATAATAAACATCGGCATTGTTCGGATTAAGCCTAATGGCTTCTTCATAAGCTTGAATTGCTTTATGAGATTGATTTAATTTAGCATAAAAAACACCTAAATTATAAAATGCCACGGCATTGTTCGGATTAAGTCTAATGGCTTCTTTACAAAGTTGCATTGCTTCATGATATCTAACTAATTTAGAATAAGTAGATGCGATATTAACTAAGATGCCAGAAGTAATAAAATCTCCTTTATCTTTTGATGAAATAAGAAAGTAATAAGAAAGCTGATTAAGGAGTTCTATGTCTATGGAGCTCTTCAGGTCTGGCGACTTTTTAGGTAATGCATCTTTATTTAACCTATATTGTAATTTTATTACCCAAAATTCTCCTTCTTTTTGATAAAACTTAAAAAGATTTATAATTCGAGCAAATCTATTTACAAAATCTACAAAAATAAACCGTCCGCTCCTTGTTTCTATAATGACATAAGCATGCCCGGCTTTTGAAAGATGTGGATTATCTGAAAGAATTCCAATTGCAGATATATCAGCTAAGCGCAGAAGAATATATGCTAATTGGGATTGAGCAGAACAAGCAACAAGGATTTCTTTTTCTAAAGTCTTGACTTCGTTGCTCAAGCTAGACTCGTCCAACAATTTAAAAACATCTTCGCCTCTTGGATTAAGACCGTTGACTAAAAGCTTCAGCAATGTCTTGGGATTGGAAGTGTCTAAATATCCTTTTCCCTTAAGAACGCTGATAAGTTCGTTGATGGCTTTTTCCAGATCTTCAGGATCTTCGGTTTGTAATTCTTTCTGGAAGCGCTCAAAGTTGATCTCTTGGAAAAGTATTGCAAACTCATTAATCAGCTGATCCTTAGCCGCGCCAGAATACCCTGCGCGCTCAAGAATATCGGAAAGCTTTGCCCTGTCTTCGACTTTCATCTGTGGGCACTGGCGTACCGATTGTTCCGCCTGATTGTTCTTCTCGTTCTGATCGCGAGAAGAACAGGCAGTAAAAAGGCCCAGACTTAAGACAAGCAGAGATAACTTAAAATAAAAACGAAAAGAAGAAATAGATGAAGAAATCTTTCCTTTTAAAATAGAATATGCTTCCGATACCCGGGAAGGGATCTTGACATAAGCAATATCGCCAAAGCCCTTGGGACCATATTTTTGAAGTCGATCAATTTCTCCTAAAGCCATCTTTGTGAAATCTCGTTGCTCTTCTGTTGTCAGTCTATTCCAAATGTTTCTCCAGGAAGGCGTACGGCTTATGACAACATCATCGCTCATCCAGCGTTTGAATGTGGCCACCGCTCTTTTCTGGATCAAAGGATGCTGGACCAGAATAACAACATCATGCGCAATATTTCGATCCTCAATGATCTCTTTGCTATAAATAATATTTTCTTTTGAATTAGTTGATAGGTCTTCTACAAAAATAGCGCCTTCTGGGACCCCATTGGCGACAAGAACATCCTTAAATATGTACGCCTCAGGCTGGTTCGACTGGACTAAATATCTTCCAGATCGTTTGATGTTGTTAACGAGAAATGGTGTTTCCCTTCCAATGCCGCCGGTAACAAATATATTTCTAGCTAATCCTTGATTGTATATATATGCAGCTAATTCAACTGTTTCCAAGCGGCTGTTGCCTAACAATAACAACAAGTCAGCCGGATCAGAAGGAAGCTGGTCTTCCTGCGCTAAAAAGGAGAATAATATCTCTTGGGCTTTGCGCTGGCTAAGGGTTGAAGAAGAGGTCTTTTTTGTCTTATGTATCTCGCCGTTTTTAGTAACACGAGTGGAGATCCCCGTAACAACCCAATATCCTGATCCTGGGCATCCTGAAGCATAAGGTTCACCACAGCAATGATTACTATTTGCATCTGTACAAGAATGATATCTTCCTCTCTCCTCTGTTGCCTCGTCTATATCAATTTTGAAATGAAAACCTTGCTGGTAGATTTCCGCAGCTTTTACAAGAGCTTCGTCTAAAAGAAGCTGAAAAGAAAAAACGGCTTCAGAAGGTTCTCCGGGAATATAGGAAAATATTATCGCCGCTTCCCGAGTAAACTGAAGAAAGAAATCTTTCAGCTTCGCAGTGTTTATTTTACGAGATAGTCGATACGTGATCTCTATACCAGCTTTCTCGTCCCCTAAAAAGGAATCTTGATAACCAAAATCTTCAATATTCTTGCTGCCTACGAGCTCCTCTCGCTCTTTTGTGTTAGAGTATCTTTGTGGGAAATCATATTCATTATTGTATACGCCATCTGGGGTAACCATCATCGTCCCCCAGGTGTGCTCACGATAAATAATGCTGTTTTCGGCAAATAATTGGTTTAACTGTTGACGATTACGAATAAAAGCTTCTTTAACTTCTCCGCTTCCTTTACCCTCGTCAACATCCCTTAAAGCTGACAAAAAGATCTCTTTTAGCTCATCTTTTCCTTGCTGATTTGCTTGCGATCTTTTGTTTTGACGCGTTCTTACGACTTCTTGTATAGTGCTCGCAATAAACTTCAATATGTGGTAAATGACAAAAATAATAGCACCCCCCCAAAAAACAACTGTCAAAAGCAGCAAGCCTGGATCATAAATATCTAAAATAATAGCGGACGATACTTTTTTATTGCTGTTCTTTTTTTCAATCTTCTCGTTGGGGGCCAGCTTAATTTTTATATTTTTCTTACCGCCATTCCCCGCCCACACATTGGCCATGGTATCGACAACAGCTTTGGGTGTTCCGTTAGATCTGAGCCAGCCCCATGCCCATTCATTGGCCGTGTTATCCGGATAAACAGACAACGGAAGGCTTTGAGTTAAGGTAGGATTGTCTTGCAAGGTCATGAAGGTTATGCCAGCGCAAACATTTGTGTAGGACTGCGCATATTCCTGCCAAAGCGTTTTAGCGGCATACGCCTGTGCAGCCTCATCTTCTTGATTTGTTGTAGCATTCCAAGAATCCGCGCCTGTTTCACCGACATACATCGGCTTGTTGACGCCTAAGGATTGCCAAGCGGAATAAACACCGCTTAAGCTTAAGCCTTGATAAACGTTTAAGCTCCAGACGTCAACAGAAGGACATTGGGCGATAATATCAGGGGTTGGAGCCCAACCGCCAAAAGACATCGAGACTGGACGAGATGGATCGATCGATTTGATCACTTGAGCAGCCTCTTCCGCGGCTGCGTACCAAACATTGATGTCACCGTTGAACCATTCAGGGTGGAGATTATATTCGTTGCCAAGTTCGTACATTAAAATAGCAGCGTATTTTTTATAGTCTTCGATATAAGCCGCATAAAAACCGTCTTTAAGAGCGTAAACAGATCCGGCTTTAATATCATAAGGAATAACGATAATAAGCTTAATATTCTCTTGGGCAGCTTTTGCTAAAAGTTCTTTGTTCACAACAGGCAGATAAACGCGCAAGGTAATGTCATTGCCAAGCTTTTTGATCTGCGCGAGGTCATCCATGGTCAAGAGTTTTTGGTCTGCTGTGAGGCCCTTGATCCGAAACTGCGTGCCATCAACATAGATCTGGTTATTCTGGGTCGTCACGCTGACCGGCCAAATGCCTTGGCTGATCAGGTCTTCTTCCTCTTTCTTGCAAGATGCAAAAGTCAAGATAGCGGCGGCCAAGAAACAGATCGAGACCGTTCTTAAAATATTTATCAATGAACAAGAAACAGAAGCCGGTGCATTAAAATCTTCCCTGCCACGGTAAGGATTAAGCGCCGGCCTGTTTTGTGAGAAAAATTTAGAAGTCGAATTGAAACCACTGAAAAATAAAGAACAGGCCGTGCTCGAAACCCGGTTCCAGACCAGATTCCCCTTAAATTTATTTCGAGAGGAAATCTGGATACCGCTTCCTTTTCCTTGATAAACAAAATTTTGAATGAGAGGAGCGGGACCACGGAAAGAAGATGTTTCTAATAACGGCCTGTTAGCAAAATTTAAAGTCGCCACATCGGTGCCCGTTCCAGCCACGGAAAGAAGGTCAGCCTTCGACGACTTATCGATCAAAGCAAAGGCCGCTGTTGAAGAAATCTTGCTTCCTGCCACGGTAGGAAGATTCTGACAGCGGCCTGTTTGTGAAGAAATCTCATCCCTGACCAAATTTTCCCTGGGGCGAAGCAAAGAGAAAGCCGTTGTCGATTGCGACAACGGCTTTCCGAACACCAACCCCTGGTTCTCTTTGACAGCTTTTGTTGGTGCAGAAATCTTTTCGGCAAGCCAAGCGCGAATAGCATCATTACTTAAAACGCCTTGGCCCCTATTGGATGGGTACGAACGGCTTAAAAAGCCTGGGATCACTATAAATGTTGGCATTAAAATACTCGGCAACAAGATCGAAGACGCTGGTGTTATCGACGGCACGGGAATGAAAGGCTCAGATATCGGCGAAGCGCCTTGGCCTTGTGATCGGTCTTTTTTGATCTCATCGGAGATCTTTGCAAGCCATTGGCGTGTCGTTTCCGTATGCAGCCTTTCTATGTCGATCATGACCTGCCCAAAGCGGATCTCATCCTGTTGGGCGCGCAAGATCTTTGCGCTCAGATGATCTATTTCTGTCTGTGATCGTTCGGCTATTTGCTGAGCCTCATAAGCGATCGTTTCCTGCCTTATCTTCTCTTGCTGTGATAGCTGAAGGATGTTTTGTTGCTTAAGGACTTCTTGTTCAGCGTCAAATTTCTCTTTTGACGTAGACGCGTAAACAGTCTGCTGTGTATTGTATTGTTGCTCATATTCTTGCCAAGATTGTCTCAGATTCTCCTCGTTGAGGATCTTTTCGTTGATCTCCTTGAATAAAAGATTGAGGATCTGCGCTAGCCGTCCTACCTGAGAACGCTTCTTAGAAGAGCTCTCGCTGAACTGCTGCTGAAGGATCTCAAGCTCAAGGATCCTCTTTTGCTGCGCCTCCACGATCTGGGCTTGCTGCTGAGAGATCTCCTTTGCTTCCCGAGCTTTAGCTAAAAACAGATTGTGCTCTTGTGTTTTCTTGTGGGAAAGCGCTTCTTGCTCTTCCGCTTCCTGACGAGCTTCTTGCTCCTCTTGACGCTTTAGGCGGGCCACATGCAAAGATTCTTCTTTTTTCTGACAAAATAGCTTTTCCTGATCGCGCGCGGCCTTCGCCTTCTCAGACGCGCCCTTATTCTCTTCGCCCAAGGCGCGAGCACGTGCTTGCAAAGATCCAAAAGAGCTTTTTAGCTCAAAGAATCTGCTCTTTGCTGTTTCTTGCGCGGCCTTCTTGCCAAGGATCTGCTGTTCCAGGTCTTCGATCATCTTTTTTGCCTGGTCTTTAGAAGACTTTGCATTCTTTATTTCTATTTCAATCCCTATTGCCAACTGACGATTTTCGTCTTCCTGCCTGCGTTCTTTCTGAGCAGCAAGAACATATTCTGTGCTGGCGGCATTGGCCCTTTCTATCGCGCTCTGCAGGTCTGTTATCAGCTGATCTACGCTTTCTGCTTCTTTTCGTATGCGCCTAAATTTCGGGCTATTTTCAACAATTTTCTTATTAAGCGAGACAACAGCAATGCGATGCTTTGTTAGACTATTTTGCAAGCCTCCAAGCGCTCGGCTAATTTCTGTGTCCCTCTCCTCTAAATGTTGTTTCTCGGTTAAAAGGGTTCTTTGCGAGAACAACAACTCGTCCATGCCGCTTTCTGAAGCAACGGCCTGTGAATTTCTTTCTTTTAAAGAAGCCCCATAGCCATTGTTGGCATCATAGATCTTTTTCCGGCTTTCTTGGATCTTAGAGCGAACAGCTTCTATCTCTTGCAAAACATCAGATAGCCTCTCTTTATTCTTTGCTTGCTCTTCTTTAAGCTTACCGATAGACAAAACATTGTCGTCGATTGTTCTTTGCAGCGTTCCTTTATCGTTTTCAGCAGAAGCAAGAAGCTTCCTGATCTCTTCATGCTGCTCCCATAAAGAGGCAGATCTTGCCTGCAAACCTTCTTTGATCATCCGCTCGCGAGCTTCTTGCTTGATCTTTTCTTGCTGTTCTATATCTTTTTCTTTCTGCTCCGCGAGCATTCTATGGTTCTGCTCTTTTGTCCGATAGGCCTTAGCTTCGCGTTCTTTTTGAGCAATAATTGCTTGTGCTTGTTGCGCCTGTTTTTCCAGCTGAAGCTTTTGCTCTGTCAGATCATAAACTTTTCGCGTAGCTTCTTGCTCATCAGCTTGTTCGCGCAACATTGCGCTTTCTTTGTCAGAGGCAAGTTTTTGTACGGATCGATAGTCGCTGGAGGTGCTTTCAGCTTTTTGTTCATTAGCTTCTGCTATGCTTCTGGCATCATTTTCATTTTCTTCAAATCCTTGAGCCTGGATCTCAGCATCTTGGGCAAGAGTGCGGGCTAATTCTTCGCTACGTCTTTGCGCTAAAGCTTCTTCTTTGGCTTTTTTGCAAGATGCTTGCGCGGCCTTTGCGGCTAAACGGGCGTCGTTTTCTTCAGCCTCTTTCGTGGTCATCAGAAGCAACGCTTCCGCCTCTTTCGCACGCGCTTCAGATAAAGATCTCAAAACATCGTTAAGCTGCTGGTCGATCGCATCTAATTCTGCTTGCAATACATTCTTTTTATTTTCTAGATGATCAGCCCTATTTTCGAAGGTTTCCCTCTGGCTTCGACGACCAGCTTCTAATGCTTTTTCGTCACGTATTCTTTGCTCAAGGGATCGGAGTTCTTCTTTCAAAGGATCGAGCCATTCTTTGGCTGTCTGAATGCTCTGCAATAGAACGTTGATCGCTTCCTGGGCTTTTGTTGCGGCAGCTTCTTTTTCGCCTACAAGACTTATGGCTGTCTGCTGGCTGTTGTTGGCAGTGTTATATTCATCATGAGCCTTACGCAGAGCATCTTGGGCTTTTTGCTGCGCGCGAGAAGCTTGTTCTTTCTTCTCTTGATAAAATCTTTGTTTTTGCGCGATGTCTTCGTACAGGTCGCCCATTGCGTTCAATCGCTGGCCAGCCTGCTCTTTTAAAGTAACAATTTCATTTTCGAAATTTGTAAGATCCGCTCTTAAGGTCTCGGTCGTGCTGATCATCTCAAGAACTGCCTCTGAGATCGCTGATATCGTTTCAGGATCTTCATTGCCCATCGCAAGTTCTTGGGTCTCTTCCACTTGCTTTGTCGTTTCGGTCAACAAAACTCTCAAAGCCTCTAATTGCGGCAGGCGAGCCTTAACATCTTCGACAATGGCAAGATAGTTCTTATATTGATCAACTAATGATCTGATCAGGTCTTCCAATTCCTCTGCTTCTGGCGTTACCTTGACAGGTCCATTTTCGTTAAATTCAGGAACTTGGATAGAGTCTTCGGCTGATCTATCTGTCGACTGCTCTGCGGGATCTTGCGCAGAAATCTTATTTCTGTTGAAGATATTTTTCCACGATCTGACCGAAGAAGAGCTTGAGCTGTTATTTGCTTTAAGGGCGGAAGATAGTGTGCCGTTATTTTCATTGCGTATTTTTTCTATCTTTCCCTGAACTTGATCTCTTAGCTGTTCATATTTCTGCGCGGTCGCAAGATCATTGCCAGCGCGAAACTTCTCGATCAGATTGTTATATTGATCGATCAATTTTTGAAGAGAATCTATGGCTTTATTGGCTTTAAGTTTATTTTCAGCGATGCGGTCATCAGCTTCGGCTTGCTGGGCGTTAAGAGTCGTTTCTGTGTCTTCTTGGCCCGCTTTCTCACCAGCGATACGATCAGCTTCAGCTTTTTCTTCAGCAAGGCGGGCGGCTTCGGCTTGAGCGGCTTTTTCTTGATCTGCCTTTTCTTGAGCGGCCTTTTCATCAGCAAGGCGGGCGGCTTCAGCAGCTTCTTTTTCAGCCTGAGCCTCAGCATTTCTTAACTCTTGCTTCTTAAGCGAAGCAGCCTCGCTAACGCGCTGATCGGCATCGCTCATTAAGGCATCCGTAACTTCGCTGGATTGAATAAAATTCTTGATCTGAGCGAGAAGGCCGTTCACGCGGGCGGCTTCAGCTTGAGCGGCTTTTTCTTGATCTGCCTTTTCTTGAGCAAGGCGAGCAGCTTCGGCTTCTTGGGCTTTGCGGTTCTCTTGGGCGATATGGGCAGCTTCAGCAATTCTATCTTGCTCAGCTTTTTCAGTAGCGGCTTTTTCTGTTTCTTCTTCATAAACGGCTTTCTTATTTTCGTTGACCGGCGGGTTGTTGCGGGGGCTGTTACGGGGATCATTTGAAGAATTCTCGTTAGCTGCTCCGCGATTCTTTGGATTAAAGCCTTTCTTTAAAATTCGGGTTTTCTTTAAGCCTACAATCATACAATAAGGGGCAGCAAAAATGATGCTTATAAAACCGACGATGGTTAGCGTTATCATAATAGCTGTTCCAGAAACATAAAAATTAAAGAGTTCTCTGACCTTGATAATCCATTTAGATATCGAAATTCGTGTTTTTAAAATAGTTTTAAAAATATGGTTTTTGATAACCCATTGATATATGACAATACGTGCTTTAATAATTTTTGCATAAAAAGGATTTTTATCTTGATCAACAGAAGGAAACTTCTTTTTACCAGCTAAATATGTTTCTATGCTTTTGGTTCCGGTGACAAACGTAGAAAGTGTATAGAGCAAAAGTGTTGCGGCTAAGATGATGAAGACTTTTCCTCCGGCAAAAACAACGGTTAAGATGCCAATAGTCGTGACGACAAGCCAAGCAAGAGCTCCTTGCCAAACTTTAATTTTTCCGAGCGCCTGCTTTCTTGCCTGTTGAGCATCTTGATAATCTTGCAATGCTTTCTTTGCCTGGGCTTCTTCTTTTTCTCCTTGGATTCCCTTCTTTAAATCATCTTTTGCTTTCTTACCAACGTCTTTTATTTTTTTCTCAATGTAAAAATTTGTTTTCTTCTTAAGCTTCATAATGCTAACTTCCTCAAGATATTGTTCGTGAATCTTCTTAAGGAAGTCTTTCCAATCAGCGCTATGCTGATGAATCCAGGATCTTACACCAGTAGTAAACGGTAACGAACCGGCATTCAAAATGAACGGAGCAAACAAAGCGCAAACGATCATACCAATCGGGAATAAAGACCAAATCATTGAAGGGCTTTGCCACAAGAAGATGCCGCCAGCAATAGTAAAGACAGCGATGATCACCCACTGGAAGCCCGGCAAATTAATTTGCGCATAAAGATCACTTGCATCGCCAATTCTTTGTCCTTGGATTTCTTCTTTTGTTTCTGTTGTTGGATTTCCATCCTGATCAAAAAGTTCAATTGCTGACAAAGGCTTAAACGGCGCCATATGTTCTCGGCCAGGTCGACGCCCTGTTTTTACATAATCACCATTATTCTTCATTGCTTTTTTCATACCTACAGAGAACGCTGTATAAACTAAGGACATATAAGAAACAGCGGCCTTGGGGAAAATGATCAAGAATTTGCGGATCGCCTTGCTCAATCTGTTCTCAAGCACCAACTGGAAGAAACCTGTAAAGGTGATCGCTTGCGAAAGAATAAGGCCCAAAAGACCAAAAATAAGTTCGTCAGGGAAAGTCATGAACAAGCTCATACCAAAAAGAACGACGGTTAAAAGATATAAATTGTTCTGAAGGACAATGGCAGGCTTTCTTAAGTAGTAACCGATCGATGCGACATAATGCATGAAAGATCTGGAAAAACCAACTACTTTAGAGCGATTGTGACGATATACGATCTGGCTTACGGCCTGCTCGCCTGCGCCAGCACCAAATTTATCGGAAATACCCACTAAGCCAATAAAGACCGTTTCACGAGCTTTAGCCGCCTGAAGAATTTCTTTGTTGATAATCTTTTCGCCATACATAGTGCCTTTATAAGCCCCGAAAATATCTTCGTTGACCCAAGGAGCGCTCAAAAGACCAAGCTGCCTGAAGGATTGAGCGCGAACAAAATCCGGATGGCCATAATGATAACGAATACCCATAAAATTCAATGTTCTCTGAACTAAAGTGACAAACGTATGGTCACCGAAAGCATGGACCTGGCCGGCAGGCGTTGTCACGTCCGTGATAACGTCTTCGGGGAACCCTGCAATGGCCAAGCGAGATTCTTTCTTGAATTCCTCCATAAGGTTCGGGGCTTTGAACGCCTCTTCAAGATAAAAGTCCTGATTCATATCCATCATCTGAACGATCTCGCCACGAACAAACTTAAAGATGTTATTCTGGTTAAATGGCTTACCTTGGCCTGCGGCAAAATGCGAAGAAAGATTAATACAATGGATCTCAACAATGCGACCGCCTTCAAACTCCTGAACAACCTTCTCCCCTTGCTGTTTAGGACCTTTACGATATTGCAATAGAACGCCGCGATAAGGCGTGCCAGTTTTGACATCGCTATTACCAAGATAAGCAACCTTCATGCCGCGATACTTCTTTAACATATAGTGAATGTCTTGGACTAGCATTGTTTCCTTATCGCCCTCTTTACCGACTAAGTTGCCATAAGGCTGATGGCCAACAATATATTCAAACTTATCATCAACCATCTTCTCGATCTCTTCGTTGTATTGCTCAGCTGTCGGCTGCTGGAGGCTTTGAGGTGTTGGATAGTTGACCTTAGCCCAGAAGGTATAAACTTGACGATAATTCATGACGCCGCGAACGGTGCGAGCTAAAGGCTGCAATCTATAAGATACCCATAGACGAACTTCAGTGATCAGATCTTCATTGGTGATCTCTAATCTTTCGTTCTGCTTTAAATCGTAAAGCTTACTAATATCTTTTTCGCTATACTTGCCGGAACGTGCTAAGCGCTCAACAAAATTGATCCATTGCTGTAAATGACGATGAATAAGATAGGTTAAAAGCGTATGTCCGGATTTATACTTCTGATTGATCGCATCGTATTCACCAAAAGTTTTGTCGGCAAACGGATACATGATCGGCTCTTCATAAAGAGGTGTGACAACGCTGAATAAATACATTTTTTCCCAGACTGGCATGTTTTCCATTTTCATGAAAAGCGTAGAAACAAAGAACTGGATCCTTGCGCGAACACGCTCATCTTCAGGGACAACGCTTAAATCAGGATCCTTAGTGATATTTCCGGCTAAGAAATCATTTTCTTGAATGTTTGCAATTGTATAGCTTAAAGCGCTTTTTTCATCATCCGAGATCAGATCATCTTCGCGGTATTGAGCAATGATCATGTTCCATGCTTTAGCCCAAGCGATAAGCTTCTCGGTCTTTGTCATCGGGCGACGCTGGCCATCAACGCCTACAATGGAGGCTGGGAGGATCTTTTCAGCGAAATATTGAGAAGCTCTCTTGAAGCTTCCTCTAACACTCTCACCCATGATCCTTTCAGCGCCAAAGGCCTTTAGCGCAGCATCGATAACTAACACAAATAAAGTTATGGCAGCTCCTGTTGCCAAGAAAGCCCAAAACTTTGGAATACTTACAGCAACAGCAATGCCAGTGACCACGTTAACGCCTGGGATCAAAGAAACGATACCAAGAAAACTTACTGTGCTAAAGAAAAATCCGGAAATACTCTTCCAGGAGCGATTATTCCACGCGTTAACGCGATTGACCCCTTCAAATTTTGCGATCCAGTGGCCCAAGGCGCCTTCAACAATATAGTAGCAAGCAAAGATATCAAGGAAGAAAATAAGGAAGAACAACGATACAACGACAGCTAAAAGAATGTATGGGCCTCCAAACATAGCGCCATACGCTGTAATCCATGTGCTTCCATGAATAATATTTAAGGCTCCAGAAAGCCAATGCCAAGTGATAAAGTCAGCTCCCAGCTTCATCAAGAGCGTAACGACCATAACAACAGTAGCTCTTGCCTTGCGGGTAGCTGTGCCTTTAACAGGATTGTTCTTAGCCCATGTGTCTGGGGAAACGGATTCGCCGTAAACATCCTTTGTCTGAAGCTTTTGCTGATTTTTCTTATCAACCCATACCATAACGCCATAAGCGATGCCAATAATGGCTACGGTACCTGCAATAATAGCAAAAGGACCTGTGACAGCCGTAAAGCTCATTGTTGCCGGCGCAAAGATCAATCCCAAGGAAGACAAAGCTGAAACGCCAAGTACAACAGCCAAAATTCTATTGAAACTGATATTAACGCGGATCCAGCCTAAAATGCCCCACTTGGAAGTTTTAATATCTGGATAAACCTTGCGTAGAATATTGTCGACCGTTAATATTCCTTTTCTACCCCCCTTAGCCGGTGGATCAATCTCATAGCTATTCTTTTCGTCATCGGTCAGCAAGTTCCAGATCTGATCTCTTCCGCCATTCTCATAAAATGTAATAAATCCTGGCGTCCAGAAGTATCCTTCGATATCATCGTGATGGATCTTTTGGTACTTATCGCTGCCAGCGCCATGAAGAAGAATGATCTTATCCCACATTGAAACATCCTGTTCAATGCTGGCGCCAAAATGATCATCCCCGCTTCGAAGAAGCTTAACCCCTCTATAGAAATTAAAGAAATCAACAGATGCGGTAACGTTCGCCAGCTTGCCGCCAGCTGTGTTTGTGAGCATATAGATATAGATCTCATGGACACCGAACTGATCAATTCTTTCGATCCAAATCTTGAACTCCTCTGCGCTTAAAACTTTCTTCATCACAGGCGTAAACCAAACATTCTTAAATCGAGAGAAATATTCAGTTGTGATGTCGCTTAATTTCTCGCCAGCGCTTAGTCTGCGATTCAATAAGGCAACTAGCTGCTCTTTCACAACCTTAACAACACCGATCTGGAAGCCATAATCTGAATAAGCCTGTACTTCATCTAAGATCTTCTGAATTGTTTCTTTTGAAAGCTGTAGAACTACTTCATCTAAGCCTTGGCGGCGTGAACGGCGGGCTCTCATAGCTTGCCCGATCCAGGCCAGTATCTTGCCTAAGGCCAACGTTCCAAAAATATAGCCAAATAAAACTAGACCAATATTACGCCAAGCAGCAGCTTTCTCGAGCCAAGACATGAATAAGCTCGGGCGTTCCTTGTTCACCATCTTGCCATCAAGATAAGAATATTCTTGAAGATTGATCTTAGACACATCCAATCCTTCAGTTTCATTGACAAGGACTATTGTCCTCTGATAATAAATGCCGTTCTTCTCTTCAATGCTAAATACGATCTTCAAGTAATCTTTTGTGATCGTTCCGTCATCCAAGAAAGAAACGACCGGTTTACGATAATTAGACGTGATGTCGTAAAGGGTTGTTTCAACATCCTTGACGGCAACGCCAAAGTTTTCCTTCATAACTTGCATGCGCATAAAGGAATATTTTTCAGCTAAGAGCTGTCCAGCGGCTGAGAAAACGATCTCGCGACGATAAGGTTCACCGAGAACATGATATTCATTGCCCTTCATTGAAATAGTATCTTTACCAGGTGTCGTAACAGTCAAAACAAAGCGCTGGTCTTCGCTTCGGGACATAACAAAGACATTCTCTTGCTGGTCTTGCCAGCTAATGTCATTGTTCTGTGAGACTTCAGGGCGAACGCCTTTATAAATCTCAAAAGCTTTAAATTTACCATCCTCACCAATAAGCATGTGGCCAGGAAGGATCCCAGGCCTCATATAAACTTCGTGTTGGTTGCCGTTTGTAACATGTTTTGTTTCAGCTTCCATCCACCAGAAATTAAGCTCTAAATTACCATCTGGATAGGCGATAGCCAGCGAGCGACCACGAGCATCGTTGGGCTGCAGATATTGATATGTAGGACGACCTGTTTTTGTTGTGTAGTCTGTGGTTCCGTCTTTGTCTGTTAAAAGTAAACGTGGCGTGAACCGAACAACGATCGGACGCGTTTTAGGCGCGACACCGATCCTGGCAAGATCGTTCCAGATGTTCGCATTCTGAACATTCAAAAATTCTTTCGACTTCTTGCTATATGCTTTCATGATGCCGTTGTCAATAAGGCCTTGGACAGTATGCTGAGCCAATCCTTGGCGATAATCCTCAGCGTTCTCTTCCAAGGACTCATAAACACCGCGGATCTTATAATTCGGCGTTACTGAGAATGATTTGATAACCTCTCCTGTTTTGGGATCAAACTGACTGGCAACAATGATCTCTAAGATACGTCCGCCTTCTTCGCGAACACTGATGATCTTTCTTGCCTGATAATCATGAGGGATACGGTAATCAGTTGTCACAACGCCATCGATGGTCGTCACGATTGATGGAATAAATACTGTTGAAAGATCAACGCCATAAGCACCCTGTCGCGCATAGATTTTTTGTAAGGCGTCTCTGATCTCGCCTTGCTTCAATAACATGGCAATGTTGACTTTTTGGATATTGCCGGCTGCGATCTCGTCTTCAACAACTAAATCCCAAGCCTTCACCCATTCCATATTGACCTGAGGACGAATATAAACAATGCTGCTCTTTAAAATTTGATAATCCTGATCATAGGAATTCACAACACGATAGTTGTAGTTCTTTTCTGTGATATTTTTAAAGAATTCTGTATTGGTGCGGAAATCTGCTGGCAAAACAAAGATGCCCTCTTTGGATTCAACAATGTGGCCATAGCGCCTATCATAGCGATCAAGCTTAACAGGAGCAAAGCCAGCCCATCGCTCATGGTAGCGAAGGTTAATATTCAAGATGTCGCGGTAAACGCTGTTGATAACGCCGCACTGCTCATTATCTAAAACGATCTGAAGGCCGATAAGATTTCCTGATCTGGCCTTTTCTCCGGTCAAAGGATCAGCTTCATAGGTTAATCTTTGTTCATATCCATCGGCGGTCTGACGGACTTCGATATAGGCATCCCACGAGATATTAGAAAGGCTTTCAACAAGGGTTCTGGCATCATAAACACGATTGAAGTCGATCGGCAAAAATCCTTCTTTCTGTTTATAATTTTGAATAATGCTTTGATAAAAAGCATCGCCAAAAGCATCATCTGATCTAGGCTTGTTTGTCCATCGAACGATGGCACCCTTCTTCCCATCGTTGATCGTTCTTAGGTCAACGAGAATGCTTTGCTGTGCGGAAACTGCTTCATATTTTTCCAAAAGGACCTTTAATCCATTAGGTGTCATTTCAAATGAATAGATCTGACGGCCTTGCCAATGATACACCGTACTATCGTTGACTCTCTGATCATAACCTTGTCCGATGTTAACGATCACATATCCTTTTGTAAGGCTATGGTTGAGCTCAATTAATGCTTCACTGAAGTTGCCGGCAAAAGCATGATAATAGCGGAAAGCTTCATTACGCTGGCTATCAAATCGCGTTACTCTTAGCCAAGTTAGCTGAGCAGGATTGTAAATCTTTGCCTGTGGTTGTATTCTGGCAATTTGAGCAAAAACATTGCGCATTGTTGAAGACCAATTATTAGGAAGGCTCGCGAAAGAAACTGTTTGGCCTTCAGCCGTCTTGTATTCTACGGTATACGTCTTATTACCATCAAAACTTACGATATAAGAATCGGAGCCATTCTGGCGATCAACACGGAAAACAGAACCATCGCAAGTGATCGTGATCTCTTCATTATTTTTTTGGATACCGAACATTCTTTGCAAGCTACCATTCATGGAAATCTGTTTGATAAGATTAAAGGGAATGATCCGCCCATCTAAAAGCCTTAAATTGTATTCTCCACAATTCACAGCCCAGCCTGCTTGGTGGCTTAAATTATAATTTCCAGCGGCTTTGTTATCAAAATGATCATAAAGACGGGAAACTTTTTCAAAACCCTTAAGGTCGTAATCTCTGCGGATCTGCTGGCTCAAGATAGAGGCTTTTTCACCCAAGCTCACAATAGCCTTGATCATGTTGCCGTTCTTCATCATAAACTCCGCCACGACCTTGCCCCAAGCATCAGTTGCGGTATAGCCAACGATCGCGCCATTGAAGCTTGTATTGCGATAAAGAATGAATCGCTGAACCTTACCATCCACGGTTTTAATACGGTAATCGCCAATGCGAGCGACCTTGTACAGAGAGCTTCCCTGGCCAAGCTGAGCGTTCATTGCATGGGTCACGTTGGTCTTAAGATCTAAAATATTGCTCTTAGAAAAGATTTGGTTGGGGTAATAATAACGGATAGGAGCAACTTGCTCTCCACTCTTAGCCATCTGTTGCAAGATAGCGCCTTCTTCATAGATCTTCTTCTGATAATAAGCACGGTTGCTTCCAGAATTGAGATCGCTCAAAGAGATCCATGTCTGACGGATGCCGTCATTTGCGGAAGCATCGTACTCGATAAATAAAAGATGCGATCTGTAGAACGTCTGATCAATATCTTCAACAGCTCTTCCGGACATCCAAATACGCCTGTTTTCCCCAGAAACGATCATTTTAACTTCATAATACGGCTTAAAGCCTCTGATCAAAAGATCTTCAACTTCACTGTTGCGCTCTGTAACCTTCCATGGTTTGCGTACTGTTGGCTCGTTGACAGGGTCTTGACGGTTATCCCCGTTCTTATCTTGCCACCAATAACCAGAACCGGATTTCTGAGTTGCGCGAATATTAGCTGGGGAATATTCACTTTTGCGAACAGGGATCCAAGGAAGGCCATTGATAGTGTCATTGCCTTCAACGAACATGACCACAAGCTCCCATCCCTCCTGGGCCTGAGCAGCATCATTAACAATGTAGTAGTTGTTCTGGCGATCAACATATAAACGATCAGAAAGAAGAGCATCTTCTAAGTCTAACCAACGAAGGCCGATCTCAACAACGCCAACCACGTCTGCGCGATAGTTCTTTTCATCAACATTCTGAAGGACGACCAAGGCTGAGCCGTCAGGATCGCTAATTTTTTGAAGAGTGCCGTTGGCTGTCTTGAAATAATAACCGTCAGCTTTTTTGGTGATCCCTAAGTTGTTCATCTGTCTAAAATGTCCAAGGCTGTCCGCGATCAAAGTCTCTGTAATGCCTTTCATTGTCCAGATTTGTTTACCGTCCCAAATATTGCCCTTCAAAACTTGCGGCATCAAACCGTCAAAGGTGTGAAGAAGGCCGTTGCCGCGTAATCCTTCAGCCGTTCTCTGATATGGCGGCAAACCCCAAACAACAGTTCCGTTGACGCCGTCTTGGCGGACAACGTTGTCAGCAGCGACAGACTGAGGCAGTTCAACATTGAAAATATTGCTCTTGGATCCTTCAGCGGGTTTGATCGTATCGTTGACGATGCCGCCGACGATCTGAGCGTCGCGCGCGCTGAACGGCCGGGAGACAAGCTTGCTCTCCTGAGGAGCTTTCTTGGTGAAGAGATTGAGGATCGGATAAGAAACGCCGGCGCCGAACCAATTCTGGCTGCTGGGCATCACGCGAGCGCCTGCGCCAAGGCCGTTATCAAATTTGTACCCAAAGTTCGCGGAAAGTTGATGATCTTTATCGAAATTCGTCTTAACACTGACATTTAAATGATTACCCCAGTTAAAGCCGATGCCAGCGCCCTGCTCACCTTCAATATAGTTGTAGAAGCCGTTCAAGTGGCACGTGCCGGCCTTATCTAAAGCGACACCAGCCACAGCGCCGTAACGGTGATTTTCTCCTGTAATGGTTGTTTTTGCTTCAAAATGGAAACGGCCTAAGGTCGTTCCGCCACCAACCGCAAGCGCTGTTGTTTGATCTTGACCCCAAGCATCATTAACACCTTTAATTTCATTGATAAAGGAAAGGTCAAAAACAAGCTTGTTGGCGTTGTCGCCCTGAAGCGGCTTAAAGTGAACTGTGAAATTCTGGAAGTTAAATTGGTCTTCGGACTTTAGAACATAAGGATAAGAGCCGTAGCTGTTGCCCGTGAGAGGATCGATCACGTTGATGGTATAATCTGTTTCTTTCTTGCCGTAGGCAAAGCCGCCATTAAACGTGGCAACAAAACGTCTGGATATCTCATAATCCAGATCCATGACCACGCCGATGACATTGTTTTTCTCATCCAGCGAGAATTGAGCCACACCCGCGACAGCGCCGCAGAAAGACCCATCCTTAGAGCTAAAGCCTATATTAGAGATCATCAGATAGTGTTGTTTGCGAACATTTTCGCCGATCGGATTTTCTTCTGTGCTGCCGGACTGCTCTTCAAAGAACGATCTCTGGCTTGAGCCTCCCGCGAAATTAAATACCCAATTCTCTTCCTTAGGATCAACGCTGACCTGGAACAAGAGGACCTGATTAAACGCGGCAGGGTTCTCGATGCCCATGGCTTGTGTGTTGATGACATGCGCGCCAATAGACACAGCGCCGTTAGACATCCTGACGATGTCATATACTGATAAGCCGGTAAAGTTGCCATACTTTTTATCATCGTTGATCTTTGAGATATCAGAAATGTTGCCTGACCACTGAGCAGAAGATTTGCTGAGGGCTTGGCCATTGACGCGAACCATTGGGATCTGCTCGCCGTCTTTGATAAAGATCAGCTGATCACCTTTAATGATAAAGGCTGGTTTAACAATATTGATGTTGGCAAAATAGTTCTGGATCAAGGCTTTGGCTTGAATGCTGTCCTTGCGGCCCAAGCTGTCGATCGTACTTAGAACAAATTGTTCATGAGCGTTCTTGGCGTTGGCAAAAATACTGAAGGCGCTGTCGTACGCGGCAAAGATCTGATCATATCGAACTTCCGCCTGCTGATAAGAAGCGTTTTGGCGAGCCTTTTGTCTTGCGTGATCTTTGCTGCTGCTATTTACGGTTTGGCCTGCCTGCAGAAGATTGCGTAAAGGATGATTGGCAAATGAGTTGTAATGGCGAACGGTCTTTAAAGCACGCTTGATCTGCTTTTCGGCGAAGCTGACATATTCAGCTGTCTTGCCGCTATCAGCATCGTAGAAGAACTCTAAGAAATCTTTAAATCCTAAGGCCGCATTGGCAAGGTCTGTATACGCGGTCACTTGAGCGTTGCGGGCATCTGTTTTACGAGTAACGATCTGGGCGCCGCTTTCTGCATACTGATTCACAGCTTGCAAGATAGAATCTTTGGCTAATTCTGGAATGCCGTGAACTCTCCAATAGCTATAGTTTGCGGCATCAGGATCCCAGACGTTCTTGATAGCGGTGATCAAATTCTGGATATTCTGCTGATATTGAGGATGTGTTTGCCAGAGATCTGTGTGTTCTGCCAAGATGTCTTCTAACCAAGCCACAAAGCCTTCCATTCTGGCTAAGTAACCCATCACTGATTGGGCATTGGGTGTATTGTCGTCAACATAAAGATACTGGTTGATGAATGAAATTGTAAAGATCTTGGATTCATCAACAGGTGTTGTAGGATCGTCTTCCCCTGTATCAAACTTAGCCTCGTTAACGTTAGGCGTGCTGGGATCGTCTACGATCGGATAAGACGCAAAATAAGGAATAATTACAGCGTTGAGGCCTAAATAATTAGGGATAATCAAAGCAGCGCCTTGATTGAGAAGGCTGATCTGAGCTGTCCAGTAGTTAGCCATTTGCTGATTAATAGAGGCAAAGATATTGGCGAGTGTTGAGAACGGCACAATATTACCATTATAATGAAGCTGAAGCTGATATAAAGCCCAGAACATGGTATTCGGTACAGAGGCATTAGGATTGCCTAAGGTGGTCTTCAAGGTATTAATGTTCGCGATCGCGTTGTTGCAAAGGCTGATCCACGCCGCATCGCCTGCCACTGTTGCCTGTTGAAGCCTTGCATTCCAGATACTGTCCCAGACAGGGATAGAATCATTATAAAGGCTCAAATAATAATTCCATGCCTGCAGCGTTGCCGCCAGGTCAGCAGGAACATAATTAAAGAGGCTGTCGTAATTGTTCAAAGTAATCATGCCATTAAGATCATTGGCGGCTGTTTGAGCGGTATCTTGCTGTGTGATCGCGTAAGGGACGTTCACAGCCATACCATAAGGATCTGTTACTGGCTGGCCAATACCTTGCAAAATAGCAAGCTGGGAGTTCGCGTCAGCGACTGTGATTAAAGACTTGATATTAAGAGAGTCCATGTCAGCGATCTTTGTGTTGCCAGCACCCAAAACCATATCTTTCCAATAAGCGAAAAGGCTCTTGCCGTTTAAGAAAACTGAATCTTGTGAATTGAACATGACATCTTCTGGAGTGCTTTCTTTCATTCTTTCAATGATCGTATTGTAAAAGGCGTTGGCATCTGCTTGAGGATCTAAAGATCCGGCAACCATGTCAAAAGATATCTGACGTAACCAGCTATAAAGGAGCTCTTTGTTGTCGATCTTAGTATTGTGCTCTTCCAGGGACTGGACAATCTTATAAAGACCTTGAGTAAAGAGGTTGAGGCCGCGGGAAATTTGATAGGCTTGCTCGCGTTGTAAGGCGGCGTTGCGAAGATTGTTGCTTTCGCGGCTCAAGGCAGCTGTGCTTTGTTCGAAAGCCAAAGCTTTTTGTCTTAAGTCATTGACAATGCTGTCAGCGCCTGGAATGCCTAAAACATTTAAAGCTTCTGACAGCTGCGCGAAACGATCGCCAGGAATATTCTGAATGGAAACGCTTAAAGGCACTTCCCCTTTAGCCACAGGGATCTCTTTCTTGCTTACATTGACAGGAATGCTGTCGTTAGTGAAGTTCTTGATCGTGCCATCTTCATAAATAACCGTAGCGTTGACGTGACGCAGGTCAAGGCGTTGGGCGTTAGGGCTGTAATCAACAAGCGCGATCTGGCCATTCTCAAACTGCTTATATGTCACACCATTCAAGGTATAAGTGTTAAGATTGCGTAATTCAACGGAATCATAAATGTATTGCTGCCCTGCCGGATAGATGAATAAGCGTGCCAGCGGCGGTTGGGGCATATCAACAGGTTTGGCAACAAAAATGCTCATGGCCGTATCGTTGTTAAGATAAGCGACCTTGAATCCAGCAGGTAGAATGGTGTCCTGAGCAAATGTCTTGATCGTTAGGTCGCCAGGCAACACTTTAAAGGTCACTGTATCATGAGCCATGACTGGCGTGGCTTTGCCTGTTGCAAGGTCGATCACATCACCTTGCAGGTCATTCCATGTGGCGGCATCGGACTGACGATAGAAGAAATAACTCATCGCGGCACAGCTTTCGCTAAAGATCGCGTTAGGATAAATAGGCTGTCCGTTCGGCCAAGAACCTAAGATCGTATCCGTAAAGACAGGTGCCATCACAATAGAATCTTGATAAGCAATGGTTCCTTTTTTCATATAAACAGGGCGATGCTCAATAGACGGGGATTGGGATAAATGATATGTGTTAAGAATTTTTCCACTGCGAGGATCTTGAGCGGCAACGATCGCCTGCTTGCTGGAGCGAACACTGTAAGCATCGATCAGATTCTGGATCATCCAACCGGTTGGAACGATGTAGGCTTGTTTTGGCTCTAACCAAAGGTTGTAATCGATAAAGAATGTGCGGTCCAAGCTGTCAATGAAACGAGGGGTGCGGAAGTATTCCTTAACGACAGGATGCATAGGATCTTGAAGATCGATCACATAGCCGACAGCGTAGATGCTATCACGCGCGATAACGTAATACAGGTTCGGGTTCATGCAAGTTAAGGCGCTGTCATAGACGAACGCATGCTCCTTATCTCCGATCACGGCCCAGACGTCGTATTTTGGCTTTGCGTAAGCAGGAACGATCGCAGGGTCATATCCTAAAGTTTTATTGACGAGTCCGCTGAAGAAGGTCTGAACACCTGTTTTTGCCTTCATTGTCTTTGCAGAATCGGTTAGATTAAAATCTTTACTCATGTCAAATGGCAGCGCGAAAACTTCATCTGTAATGCCGGTAATGACTTCGGGAACATATTTGCGCATCACATCATTAAAGAGGAATTGTCCTGGCCTAAAGGAAACGTGGGAGCGGTCTTTTCTTTCTGCAAAAGAATTGACATCGTTGGTATCGGTAATGATCTTGTTTTCATACATGTAATGTGTTTTAGAAAAGACCGGTCTTAAGACAGGAGCGCCATTGATACGGCGGCCTGTGACGAGGGCGCCATCACCTTGATGCGCGGCTGAAATGATGCTGTTGCGAAGCTCCATGGCAGCATGCAGATACGCCACATAACCGACTCCGATCTCCAAAGCTGTACCGGTTAGCGTTGTGTTCATAAGACCTGTTGTTTGCTGTAGGAAGTTAATACTATTGCCAAACGCGTTGTTAATGCTAAGGTTTACGGTCCCTAATCCATTCTTGGTAAACGGTACGCTGATCAAGCTTCCTGTGTTGTAGTTGTAGCCAGCGCTTAATGTCAGCGGCCAAGCAAAGTTCTTGCTAGCGCCTGTATATCTATAGACCTGCCTTAGGTCGTTTAGTACACTGTCAGGATTGCCGGCGAGCGCGTTGATCTGAGCATCAACAAGGTCTTTTTTGCTAACAAGCTGTAACGAATCGATGCGCAGCGAATCACGAACAGCGGCAGTGCTGTCGAACTGGGCGATACTCATTTCAGCGGCTTTGGCCTTTGCTTCTGTTTCTTGGCGGAATAATTGTCGCTGTGTTAATACTGCTACCTCTCCCTTGCCGCCCCAAATCTTGGAAATAATTTCTACAACCTGTTTAGCGCCGCTGACCTGATCATTAAAATCAATCGTATAGAAACCATAACTATTTTCGTCTTCGCTTCCCTTGTTACGGTTATCCTTAAAGCTCATCGCTGTTCCGCCGATGACCTTATCTTTATTGTTCTCAAGCTCTTGAGCCAAGCTCATAATGCCATTGGCCTGACCTTCTTCAGCATATCTGTGGGAATCAAAGCCATATTCAGCGAGATACATCGGCATCGGGCGGTTTAGTTGCGTTGTCAAGTTCACCCATTGCTGGAACAATGTGCCGAAGCTTGTGCCGCGGTAAACGTTTAAGCCCCAGACATCCACAGAAGGAACTTTTTGAACAACATCAAATGTCGGTACTTCACCGTGGGCTGTAGCGACAATGATCTTAGAATTGATCTTCTTTGTTTCAGAAGCAGCCTTTTCCAGCATGCTGTACCAGTTGTTAATATTGTTGTTAAACCATTCCGGATGATAATTGTACTCGTTGCCGAACTCGATCATTAAAACAGCTGGATGACTGCCGTATTGACGGATAAAGTCTTTGTAGGTACCGTCTTTAATATTGACACGAGCACCGCTACCGGCATCGGCAGGGATGCCAACGATCACGCGAATACCGCTCTTGGCTAAGCTATCTAAGGTAGCCTTGTTAAAGATAGAAGGATACGCTTGGTACGTACGAACAGTATTGGCGCCTAAGGCTTGAACATAGTGGATATCGCTAATGGAGAAGTTTTCATCAACTGTAACACCGCGGATAAAGTAAGAGGAATCATTGACGAACATCTGATAACCCTGGAGGGAGACACGCGTTTCTGTATATCCTACCGGCGGTGCCTGGGCCTGAACAGATGTTACATCAGCCTTAACAACGGCTGTTTCTGTTGTGGGTTGAGCAGCTCGTGCAAGCGTGTCAGCGGTGACGACGAATGTTGTTGTTGCCGCGCCGATCGTGTCGTTGACAACAGAAGGGACAACTTGCTCAACTTTTTGTTCGACCGGCACGTTGTTGTTCACCGGCACCCTGTTGCTTGGCGCCGGGACCACGGATGTAAGCGTTGCTAAGGCGTATCGGATCCAGATCTTCTGTCCAACGCGGATAACATTGGGATTTCTGATGTGATTGTCTTTGGCAACAATTTCAACATACTTCATGACATTGCCTTGCGGGATCAATCCAATGCTTTGCGCGTCCATCACGATACCGCTTAAAGTATTCTGGCCAGGATTCCTTGATGTCCACTTACCAACCGGAGCATAATAGCCATTTGTGGTATCGCCGATAAAGGAATGGCTGAAGGACAGACCTTGAAGAGTGTCTGCCTGGTCAAGGTTGACATTGTTGGTGGTAGTTGCTGTTTGCGCGAAGGCTGATGTTGATAAGAGAAGACCGCCAACAACGACCGCGATCACAACGATCGCTACATTGCGGGCAAGCTTGAAAGATTCCTGTCCAAGTCGTGAATTAAGAGCGTCTTCAATATTCTTCAAGAAATGCTTTTTGGCCTTGCGGGAAACATTCTTAGAAGCAAGCGTCATGGCGACAACGGTTTCAAATTGAGCGACTTCTGCGCTAAGGTTAGATAGGTCTCCTGCGTTCTTTAAAATGGTCGCGGCGTAAATATCGCTCATGGTCTCGCGGCTGACGACATCGCCTAACAATCTATCGGCATAAATTGTCGCAACGCCAGCTTGCTGCCACTCACCTGCTCTCTTGGCCAAAAGCTCGTTGTAAGCCACGCGGATGATCTCAGCCAATCTCTTGATCTTGGCAACGCGGGTGAAATACCACTTGCCGGCAACTTCGTTGTTGTAGACAGAAACGGTGTAGGCAAAAGAGCGATCTTCTTCGCTGACGAAATCTTCGTGCTGTTCGGCGAAGCCGAAGATCTGTTCTTGAAGATCAGCCGCTTGATTTTCAAAGTCTTCTTTCTTGGAGATCAAATCAGCCAATTTCTTTTCAGCCGCGATCTTTTGTTGATGGATCGATCTGGCTTTCTGAACAAAACGAATGCGTTCTTTTCTACCTGAAACATTATTTTTCTGAGCCCACAAAGCATCAAAAGATGTTTCTAAAGACATGTGCTCTTTGAGCGCAGCGTTAATTCTTTTTTCAACCAGAGAGATAGCGTATTGCAAGCGAGCGACTTTCGCCGTTAAGCCAGTAGCCTCAATAGCGTCCTGAAAATTTTCCATTCTCTGCTGAATATCGTCTAATTTATCTTGAACGTTGTTGGAAGAAGCCTTGTTGCTGATCGCGCTGGAAGTGCCGTTTGCTTTGTTGCTTGTTCTTGAATTCTTCATTCTATTCTCGCTGCCTTTCGAAGGATTAATGGCGTCATCTTCTTCTAAGGCGAACATCTTTTCAATCTTCTCCACATGAGAAATGTTGTATGTTTTACGCTTGAACCAATCCATGAAGGCGTAGAACCAAACAGCTCCAGCAAAGTAAGCGGCGATATCCCACCAATCGCGGGTCAGAACGCGGGCATTATATTCACTGCCGGGTTGCATGTTTTCGCGAATGGCCTGATAAAGCGGAGTGACCTGATCGCTTAAAGCTTCTTGGATAGAAAGAAGAACGAAAATAGCGGCAACAAACCTTAAGATCGCTTTTCGGGTCATCTTGCTGGCCGCAACAAAATCTTTTTTCTCGGCTATCTTCATGATCCAGGCAGTGATCTCGATGGGCATGATCAGCATCGCGGTATAATAAGGAACATCGAAGAGGATGTTGTTGCCATAATTGGTGGCAAATGTGCCTAAAAATCCTATGTCGTCTGTCACATAGTTCTGGAATATGTGGAAGAATCCGAACACAAATGTGAACGGTAAATTCCTAACCAATCCTAACATTAAGCCAGTTAGAGCGATAAAGTCGGTCAAGCTAACCGTTGCGCCAGCGATATAGAGGGTATTTTGGGCCAGACCTGTCGACGGAAGCAAATGGGTGATGATCTGCGCTATGACAAATGTCGGAATGAGGATTCCGACCAAGCGTGCACCAATATTGCTTTGTTCGGCCTGAGGCTCAAATTCTCTTTGCGCTCTGACAACTTTGTTTAGTAATGCAGTCGTCTTCCTATTTAAAGACTCAGCGTAGCGTCTTGCGTTCTCTAAGGCATTCTGTGCCTTGACTGCAAGGGCTCTGAATCTGTTTTCAGAAGACACACCTTCTACAGCACTGGAAACGCCAATTTCTGCAAACGCAGGCTCTCTCACAGACCCTACATTTACAGATCGTACGCCTCTGGAGTAGTCGTTTGATACAGAGTTAGCATCTCTACGGCTAACGAGCGCCGCGGAAACACTCTCTACGGTCTCTTCCTTAAAGCTAGCACCGGCGTTGACAACCGCTGAGGCAGCTTTGAGCGAAGACACACCTTGCGACACACCAGAAACGCCAAATTCTGCAGACGGAGCATAAACAATTGTTGTATTAAGCCCAGACTCTGTAGACACATTCTTGGCACCGGCATTCTCTAATACAAAGGCTTTCGCGATCACACGGTCTGCAACCAACGCAGTCTCGCTTGATCTGGTCTGCGGCACAGTCTTCACAGCCACAGTTTCGGCTGTTTCAACAGTCTTCGCGACAGACACACTCTCTAAAGCACCGGAAACGCCAATTTCTGCAATCACAGAACGTCTGTCACTTAAGCCAACAGAGCTCATATTGGCATCGTTTCTAGCAAACCCGGCCTCTAATACAGAGGATGCGACAGTCTCGCGGCCCACAACAGCACTGGACACGCTAGATCTGGCCTGTCTATAGACATTGCTGGACACATTCTTAGCTGTCTTGGCAGTCTTTGCGACAGACGCACCTTCCAAAGCACCGGAAACGCTAGACTCTGCGAACACAAACTCGCTTGCATAAGCTTCATTTGCAGTCAGCACTTCCTGTAGCGACATTACTATCCAAAGAGCAAAAGCTTTGAATCCAGAAATCAGCTCCGATTTTCCTCGAATAACGCTAAGGAGATCGAAGTGAATTCCGCTTTCCTTAATAACACCTTTCAAGGAAGCTAAGTTTTGCAAAACACCTGCAAACCTTGAATTCAAAGAGCTATTCAAGCCTGTTTCTCTCTTAACGAGAGCAGCTTTGGCCTGACTCGATTTTCCTCGACCTACAAACAAAGGTAATCGAGACGTCCCAATTTCCCCTAATTCGAACAACAAGGCGAATTGGGCCTGGCTGAGGGTGATCTGAAGAGCGCGCACCCCACGCACCACTAACTTGACAGATTTTACAGAGATCAAGTTAACGCTTTGTACAACCTTTGCTCTTATTTCTTCTATTGCGGCAGAGAGAGAAAGAGCTCTAACTCTCAAAGCAGCATCCGTAGCTATTGTTCCCGCTCTAACTATTCCTCTCACCGTCTGATCCACTGCGGGAGTGGACGACGGCATGTTGATACCTGGGGACAAGCCAGACGTCAAGCCGCGCGTACTGGTGTCTTTGGCAACAGCAACCTTAAACTCTACACCTTCAAATGTCCTTACCGGCGCGCTGGTTTGCAGTATGGCTGCCTTATCTACATGAGAATTATTGACAAACGCGACTACCAAATGTTGAGGTGCCTTAGGTTTAGAGCCAGAACTTGTCGGAGTTGGCATCTCAGACACAGGAACAGCTGGTAATTGAGGCCCTGAGAGCGGAATGGCCTCTTGATTTGGTTTATTATGACTGTCTTTGCCACTGTCAGTATTGGGTTGACTATTATTTGGATAAACGAAGGCGTATAACGGAGTAGTCCACCCGCTCTCAGGGTTCGAATTTTGTGATGTCACGCTTAATCCGGGGCTTGTATTATTAAAGGAAAGCGGCATCGTAAAGTTAATGACCGGCATCATCGGCATAACCGGTTCAGCAGGCATAACAGGTGTTTCAAATGTAGGTACAAAAGGTGTTTCAGGCGCTGTGAAAGTAGGAGCTTGTGTCTGTGTAGGCTCCGCGAATTCCTTGTCACCTGCCTGGGCACTGGCAGTTGTTTCAGCAGTAACGGCTAATGTGTACACATCGCCAAAATACTGGACCATTTTTGTGATCG
>JAKQPK010000025.1 GCA_029564765.1 Candidatus Omnitrophota bacterium | reverse complement strand
GAGCTTTTGATGGCCGCCTTGATCCTGGCCTACGCGCTCTGCGGGCTTGTTGCCCTTTTTGTTAATTGCAGCAACCTGAATGAAGCGAACCGAAACACCAACATCGCCGTAAGTCACGCGCAATATATCATGTCCGAGATCAGAGACACTCCATTCGCGAACATGAAAACGCTGATCGATAATGGGAACTGGGATTGGGATACAGCAACCATCGTCAACAATGGATTATCGCCGTTACGAAACGAAGCGATCGATACGCAGACAACAGGAACGCGTCCTCTGCAAGTAACTGTGGTCGTTTCTTGGCAAGATCGCATTGGACGAAACCGAACACTACCCATAGCAACACTTTTTCAATGAAAAAAGCATTTACCCTTCTTGAGCTTTTAGTTACGATCCTGATCATGACGGTCATGGTTTTTGCGATCTATTCTGTTTTAAATATTGCCGGCGCATATTTTCCAACAGACACAGTCCTGCTAGACCTTCAGCAGCAGGCCCGTCAAACCGTTGAGATCATCACAAAAGAATCCCGGGAAGCTTCCGCAAGCAACATCACCATCTCCCCCATTGATGTCAACAACGATGTTCTGATATTCTCAACGCCATCAAAAAGCGGCGTGAGCTACTATGTTAACCCTGCCAATGGCCAACTGATCCGCCAATACCCCACAGGCACCATGCGTGTCGTAGCTAACAGCATATCAAGCCTTAAATTCTCCTTAACAGGAAACTTATTGATCATGACCGTTCAGACACAAAAAAACGCTCAACAAAAAACACTAACTTTTCAACTTAAAGGCAGAGTGAGGGTACGCAATGAACCTTAAGAACAAAAAAGCTGTAGCTCTTATTATTTCCTATCTTTCCATTACCGTCCTGACGATCCTTGGCGCTGCCTTTGTTATCCGAAGCACTCAAGAAAGCCGTGCTGCGCTCACCTATGCCAAATCGCTAAAAGCGTTCTGGCTAGCTGAAGCAGGCTTGCAAAGAGCGCTTTGGGAACTGAATGTTAACAACCTGGCTGGAACAACAGTCTGTGAAACAAATAAATGTATATCGGACACGATCCCCTCTTCTGGCGACTATGATGTTGTTATCAATCTCACGGCAAGAACGATCATCGCAAGCGGTGCCTTTCCTTCTCGCTCAGCGATCAACAAAAAAACCCGAACGATCTTCGCGAACCTTAACAGCAGTGGATCGGTATTCACTCACGCGATCTTCTCAAAAGGCGCGATCCAGCTTGCTAACAGCGCTCGTGTCGACAGCTACAACTCAACAACCGACTTAAACGCAACCGTAAACCTTGGTAACGGGGCTGTAGGGACAAACGCTTCTGGATCCGATGCGGTTACGATCGACGCGGTCATCTTAAGCAACACCTCAAAGATCTACGGCAACGTCAGTACCGGGCCTAATGGCGAGATCGCGCTTTATAACAGCGCGCAGGTCATTGTTGAAGGAACAACTTATTCTCGCGCGACTGAATCATTACTTAACAGCATCAGCAATCATTCAAATAACCGCGAACTCCCATCTGTCGTCATTCCTG
>JAKQPK010000030.1 GCA_029564765.1 Candidatus Omnitrophota bacterium | reverse complement strand
TACCTGTATCGACGCATTTCAAGTGCCTCAAATCAAGCATATTTTGCGCGGTATTTTCTTCAATCTCAGTATTTTGGCACGCGCATTATTGAACCCTGGTTTGCATATCCTCTCGGTCCAGACAGAATGATGTTCTCCGGCGGTATCAGGTATGAAAAAGGTAAAGTCGCGGCATCGCTGCGCGGAAGCTTCTTGATCCTCGGCGCAGAATCCGAAGTGCAGACATATGCCAAACCCTATGCCAAAGATTGGATGGGACCCCAAAGCCCCGTCACATATAACGCACAAGCTAAGATCGCCTTAGAATACCTTGCTTCTCCCTCAACTCTCCTCTGGTCTTGTTTTTCGATTGAAGGCACCATAGAAAACACAGCTATCTTGAATTTCTCCCTAGGACTCGTATGGCGGCTTGGTCTTGGGTCGCTCGAGTAGAAGAATACCCTTATCCTGTGTGACTAATCGGTTTAGATTTTCTGCAATTCCTCCAGAATAAGACCATTACCCAAACCAAAAATCCTTTCAATCCCTCTCTTATCCTGTCATCCTGTCGAAAATTATCCCGTCATTCCGTCTTTTCTCTTCTCCCAAACAAAAATCCCGTCAATCCTGTCTTTATCCCGTCATCCTGTCGAAACATTATCCTGTCAACCTGTCGAAAAAATTTGAATCATCCATCTCTCTTTTGTTCATCATATTACAGAGATGATCAACGATACATTGACAAAAAAAATCATTGCGTGTGCTTTTAAAGTCCACAACACTCTTGGCGGCGGCTTCCTCGAAAGCGTGTACAAAAACGCTCTTCTCATTGAGCTAGAAAAATCAACGCTGCACGCAAACGCTGAGCAACCAATCTCAGTTTATTATGAAGGTCATCTTGTCGGCTCATTTTGCGCCGATATCATCGTTGAAAATACGATCATCCTTGAACTTAAAGCGCTCGAAAGCCTCGCCAAAATCCACGAAGTCCAACTCGTCAATTACCTTAAAGCCACCGGCTTCGACCTTGGGCTTCTCATCAACTTTGGCCCCGCCAGCGTCACTGTAAAGCGCAAAACACGGATTCTATGCCCTCGAAATGATGCACAGGATTTTTCGACAGGATAGACCGAATACTTTGACATGATGAACGGGATTTTGCAGGATTGACAAGATAGTCTAATAGGGCGGGGTAGGCAAGAAAAAGGCCAAAGTCAGAACCTGCCCCCGACCCA
>JAKQPK010000005.1 GCA_029564765.1 Candidatus Omnitrophota bacterium | reverse complement strand
ACAACCCGCTCGTTTACGCCAAGCGATCTATCGAATGTAATCTCGCCTTTGCTGTAGAGAATCGTGTAACCGGCGCCGCGTGTCAGTTCGCTTCCACCTACGCGCACCTTCTCAGTGCCCGGCAGAATGTTCGTCGATTTTATTTTGTACGGCCCCGGCGTGTCGCTTCCGAAAAACACAATCTTTTTGAGCTTCGGCGGCTTGCTGTAATTGAGCGCGCTCAACTCAAGCCCCGCAACGTCAAACGAAAACCCAAGCCCCGCGATCTGATAATCCTTGGTCTTTTCTTCTTCGCCGAAAAGGTCTTTGAACCGCTCGTAGTTCTGCGTTCCATAGAACGAAGCGCTCCCCGAACCGGAAAAGGAACCGCGCATGTCTGCGTCCTGTTCGACCTCCTCAACATCCTCCGAGTCGGAATCCAACATCAACTTCAATTTAACATCGCCTGAATCTGAGAAATCAAGGCCCTGAGAGGACATGTTGAATGCCGTCAGCTTGCCGCCGCCTAGCCCCACGCTGACGCTCCCCGGCTCCTTCTTGTCGTCCTTGCCGCCAGTTTTGCCGCCGCTCGCCGACAATGGCTCCACCGCGACAGGGAAGGCTGAACCGGTTCTCTCGGCCGAGATTGCTCCGGATCTGCTCAGCACCCTTGCAGTAAGTGGGGAATTGGCCTCGCTTGACCTAGACTCCAACTGCCGCTCCATAGCCCGCAACCTGCTTCTTAACTCAGCAAGTTCAGCCGCCCCCTCATCATCCTCGCTACAGAAAGCTGTTTCTGAAAACAGTAATAATGATGCGGTTAAAATCAAAGCAGCTAAAACCAAAACAGGTTTAATCGCTGATATAAAAGGCATTAAACGTACTTTTTGAATACCGAAATTGAATGAATGGATGCCATGCGCGCATCCTCTTGCTACAAATGCAAAACCATACGCTTGCGCGCTGTCATTAATGCCGACTCTGTAAATAGAATCTGCCGTCTTGCGATACATTGCTGTTTAACCGAAAAGGCTTTCATCCCGCGCGGAGCAACTATCAAAGCGTTCCGCAAAAACAAAAGCCGAGTAATTTCTAAAGTGACGCGGGGAGCGCTATCTTCTTTTATTGTTCGCGCCGGACAACTTTTCCCCGCCATGCTCCTGATTGAGAATAACACCTAATACGCCCAGAGTTTTCGTGTTCCAAGAAACAACAACATCTCTCTAAAAAAAGTGTTAGAATTGCCTGTCAGCGATTATTATATCATGACCTCGTCTTTGGGAACTGTGAAGCAAAGAAATATTTTTATCTCAACTCATATCAATCGCATCTTTCTTATGACAGCGCTCAGCTTCAAAAATTGATCTTCATCGGTTTAATGATGTCTTTGCAGCCGTGAGCGCCGGAGCATGGCAAGAAAGACGTGAATACAATTTCGACATATCGCACTCTATCATATTCTGTCACACTCGGTGTTTAGAATGGGATCATAAAGGACGAGGAGGCTGATATGTCGCGAAATAAAGAGAAATCATTTTGCTCAATATGCGGGGTTGAGTTGAGCGGCGGAAAAAGACTATATCCGAATCCTGTGTGCAGGCAGTGCGATAGCCGCGCGCTTAACGCAAACGGAGAAAAAGCCAAATGGGGTTTCGAATACGTATATGAAACCCAAGAGAATTATCGAAAAGCAATTGAACAAACAAGGCGCTATTACAACGACGAGTCCATTGACGCCATCATCATTCCGGACGCAGGCGAAAATCCGGTGTTCATTGACGGGCGCAAATGCTGGAGGCGTTATCGCTTCGGCGGATATTTAACCATGAAAGACGATCACGATTG
>JAKQPK010000055.1 GCA_029564765.1 Candidatus Omnitrophota bacterium | reverse complement strand
ATCATTGCGATCTTGGCAAGCGTTGCCATGCCTAAGATATCAGGCGCGCTACATTACGCAAAGGCCAAGGAAGCCTTAGGCGTTATTCCTTCGATCCGCACAGCTTTAGACGCGTGCGCATTAATGCAAAACAATAACTATGCAAACTGCCCAACGACAATGGCAGGCCTTGGAATTACCTTTAACGGAAAATACTTTGGTGCGCCCACAGTCAGTGGTCTAACTGCTTCTGAATACGTCATTAATGTTCCAGGAAGTGGCGGCATCGGAAACATCATCTACACAGAATCAACGCAGAGAATAACAGGTACAGGAAACTTTATTAATTTTAACACTGGTAACTATTAAAACGAAGATCCACTCAAACCCGCTAAAAACGACTTAGTTTTTAGCGGGTTTGTTGTGTTTGATCAAGAACATAGCGAGGCTGCCATTAATAAATTCGGTTTCACACTGCTCGAAGTTATTATCGTCATCATTATCATTGCGATCTTGGCAAGCGTTGCCATGCCTAAGATATCAGGCGCGCTACATTACGCAAAGGCCAAGGAAGCTCTTGGGGTTATTCCTTCAGTCCGATCTGCGATGGATGCGTGTGCAATGATGGGTGGTGGAGAATATACGAACTGTCCAGCAAGCGCGATCGCGCTTGGCATAAATTTTTCTGGAGCGAAATACTTTAACGCACCCACGATCTCTGGTTTAACTGCCACAGAATACGTCATTACTGTTCCAGGAAAGTCCAACATCGGAAACATCATCTATACAGAATCAACGCAGAGAATAACAGGCACAGGGAACTTCGCAAATTTTAATGTTTCGGGTTATTAAATTGCATTTCTTCGAAAAATACTCAACGCACTGGAAAAGGTAGAAAAAATGAAAGACTTGAAAGAAAAAGAAGCCTTTACCTTCATTGAGATCATGCTTGTTGCGATCATTATTGGTATCTTAGCCGGTTTCGGTGTGCCGCAATACTTTAAAACTGTTCAAAAAGCCAAACAAAGAGATGTTACAGCGATCATCCATTTGATCAAAGGCGCGCAAGAAATGTATCACAACAAAAAAGGCGTCTATTATCCCCAAAATACCTCCAGCGTGGCCATTGCTGATATCAATCAAAACCTTAATTTAGATATTTTGCAACCCTCGGATATCGTCTATCAATGCACAGGAACCGGTGGGTCAGGTTTTTTATGCAAAGGATGCCATCCTAGCTTGATCAACGGTCGATGGTGTGTTGAGACAACGGAGGTGAGCAATCCAGCCTGTGTTCAAGGAACAGGCCTTTGTTATTGAGATATTCAGATATTCCATATCCTTCCAAAAAACTTAGAGAAGGCCGTAAGCGCCATAGACATTTCATGATATTCTGATATACTTATTGTAGTGTATCGTTTAAATAAGGATCGGAAAATGACAGGTCCAAAAAGAAAATTTTTAGCAATAACCCTGATGGAGCTTCTTGTTACCGTCATCATTGTAGGCCTTCTGGCCGGGATCTCTGTGATCGGATTCCAGAAAACCGTTCGAAAAGCTGATGCAAAACGGGCTAAAACAAATCTATTGGCGATCAAAGCCGCGCAAGTCACTTATTTCGCGAAATACGGATATTATTATGCTAATTCAACAGTCAATGGCTGCACTGCGGGTGGAACAGTCATGACTGCAGATATCAACAACGCTCTTGGCTTAAATCTTACCGAAACAACAAGCTCCCAATGTCAACCGCTTTTTTATCGGTGCTTTTGTTCATCGACGTATGATCAAAATTTTCATTGTATAGCAATCTGCAACAATGGTAGTTGGAGTTATAAAATAACAACATCGTATGGTGTTCCTGAAGATATGCCGCAATGTGTCGTTGCCGGAACATGTCCTGAATAAAGGATTTTTATGAAAAGAAATCAAGCTGTTTCCTTGGTTGAAGTCGTTGTTGCTTCGATCATCTTTTTGTTAGCCGCCGCAGGTGCCTTGGGTGCTTTTTCTATGGCGCAAAAAATGTCAACGGTCTCAGAAAAAGAAATAGTAGCTGCCAATTATGGCCGACAGTTGCTTGAGGATCTAAGGGCAAATGTTGACCAGCGTACGTGGAATTCTTGGATCCTAACCTGTGACAGCACATGGCGCGCCTGGCCGACAGCCCCCAGCGCTTGGGACGCGTTTCAGGGAAGCGTACAGTACAACTGCCATCAAGATCCATCAACGGGATTAAGAAAGGTGACCCTCAGTGTCAACTGGTAAGGAAAACGCTTTACAAAAAACAGCTTTAACAATGACCGAGCTCATATTAGTCGTCATTACAGTAGGGGTTGTCATCGCGTTTAGTGCTACTCAATATCAGAACATCATGAAAAACGCCCGCCAAAAAACCGCCAAGCTCAATTTGAATCTGATCCAAAGCGCTCAAGAACTTTATTTTGACAAGATCCACTCTTATTATCCTATGGCCGGTACTGCGGGTGTTGCCGCGATCAACGCGAATCTTAAGCTTGCGATCACTGCGGATGTATTAGACTATACCTGCACATTTTCATCATTTGGAACAAATTATGATTGCCGCGCTACCCCAGAAACTGCAGCTTGGTATTGCCAGGTAACCAAAGATATGCCTGAGGCCCAATGCTATTAAAAAAACTTAAAAGAATATTGAACATACGCGCTCTGACCTTTACAGAGCTTTTAGCCGCAAGCATCATTACAGGAATTGTCATTATTGGCGTGGCTTCTATGGACATCAGCCTTCGTAATGCATTTGAGGGAACGTCAAAGGGATCGATTGTCGCGGCAAGAGTATCCGCTTTAATGCATAATATTTCACGCCACATCTTAGAAGCTTCCGGAAATCCAACTTCTCCTGGCGCTGTGGTTGCCGCTAACCCAGGACGCCTTTGGTTTCGACGGGATGTCGCCCAAACACCTTCAAACTACAACGATGACTCCTGGCATATTTACGAATATGATCCACTTCAATTTATTGTAAGATATTGTACTGCGGCAAATTCCAGCACAAACTGCAGCTCAGAGATCCAGAGATTCAAGAACATCACCGTTTTCGAGGCAACTCTCCAGAATAATCCTGCGACGAATCTTTTTTCAGTAAGAGTAAAACTTGCTGGCCGATTCAACACGGGCCAGCCGGCAGATGATCTAACAAACCCTGAATACACGCTTACCTCTGTTTTTAATCTTCCAAGTTTCTCAAGCACGATTCCTTAGATCAAAATGATCAAATTTTATGGGCCGATAGTTCAGCTGGGAGAATGTCTGGTTCGCAATCAGAAGGTCGGGGGTTCGACTCCCCCTCGGTCCATTTTATTTTGTTTTCAGCGAAACTACTCTATATATGCTATACTTTAATTAGAAAAGTGTAGTTATTATTGTTATTTAATTATAACTTGGGAGGAAAAAATGAGATCTTTCAGAACATCTAAAGGCTTCTCTGCTATCGAGATCACCATCGTTGTTGTCATTGTCGGTCTATTAACAGCTCTTGTTGTGCCTCAACTGCCGCGCGCGATCGAAAATCAGCGTGTCAAAGCAGCTGAAAAAACTCTTTACGAGATCTATTGTGCGCAAAAACGCTATTTTCTTAATAATGGTCAGTACGCGGCTACGCTCGCCCAGCTTGACACGATCGTCAATGTGCCTTCCGGATTCAGCATAGGTGTTGCGAATAACGCCTCACAATTAGCAACATTCGCAAAAAACAATGGAAATTATTCGCTCGTTATTAATTCAAGCGGCAATATTAACTGCTCTGGGGCTAGCTGCTCAGGCCTTACATTGAATACAACAACAGGTGGCTCAACGCAGCCGGGTGGTGGAACATGTCAAGGTGGAAATGGCGGCGGAACCGGAGGAGTTGGGACAGATCCTGGAACCGGAGGCGTTGGGACAGATCCTGGAACAGGGGACGTGCCTACGCCTGATGATCCTATTGAAGAACCCGATCCTGGTAACGGTGGGACAGGTGGCGTGCCTACGGTTGACGATCCTCTTGATCCCATTACTGAACCAGATCCGAATATTGATCCCATCATCCAAGAAACTTATAACAAGCTTATTGAGCTAAGCGATTCAAACCCTGAAGAGCTTGCTAAATGGATCGAAGAAAATCCTGATATGTGGCAAAAACTTCTTGAACAATATCCAGAATTGGAAGAAATAGTTCAGAATGATAGCCCTCTCACAAAAGAAGAATTAGAATCGACCTACAATGAAGTTATAAGGATGCTCGAATCAAGCCCTGATGAATTTATAAAATGGGTCGAAGAAAATCCGCAAACATGGGAACAATTAACTGAACTATATCCTGAGCTCAAAGAATATGGAGATAAATTGATAGGTGTCAACCCTGATGCTGAATGTCCTATTGATTGCTCTCAAGAAGGATATATTCTCAAAGATTGTGAGTGCGTCCTTGATCCAGCAGCTGGAAAGGTACCAGAGCCTCGAAAATAGAAAAGCTTGCTGACTGGTTAGAATGACGCGTTGTTACATTCCAAACTTCATCCTTTCCCAAAAGGAAACTGTTCTCTTAGACAAAGATGAGATCCATCATCTCATCAATGTCTTGCGTTTTAAGCTCAATGATGATGTTTTTGTTTTTAATGGCAAAGGCCTTCAGGCCAGTGCGACGATCATTTCCGCTTCGTCTCACAAAGTTACTTTTAGGATCAATTCATTAGAAGAAGTGCGACAACAGCATCCTCTCTTAACCCTTGCTTGTGCTATCCCTAAACGATCAAAATTCGAGACCATTATTGAAAAATGCACCGAGCTTGGGATCGACGAGATCATCCCTTTAAGAACAACACGTACAGAGATCTCTAAAGCCTCTGAAACTCTTGCGCGATGCCATCGCCGCTATGAAGAAGTAGCGATCAATGCCTGCAAACAATCTCAAAGAGCATTTCTTCCCAAGGTCCACTCTGTAATGACGTTTGCGCAAGCCCTAGACCTGATATCAAAAAATGATCTTGCGCTCTTTGGAGCCCTTCAAGCCCCGAGCCAGAAGCTCCCAGAGATTGCATCTGACCTGCTAAGGTCAAAAGAGCGCATCGTCGTATTCATTGGTCCTGAAGGGGATTTTACCAAAGAAGAAGCACAACTTGCGCTCAGCCGGGGAGCCATCCCTGTCACGCTTGGGCCGAATGTTTTAAAGGTCGAGACTGCGGCTATTGCCGCTATTGGCTTTCTATCCCTGCGACTACGGTCATAATAACTATAAGTATATATATAATATGCTCTGGTCTATGGCTTAGCATTTGACAACTCAAAAAGCCTCATGTATAATTCAGCTTCACAACATCAAAGGGGGATTTATGAAAGAAGAGAAGAAGACTGAAATTCACGCCGATAAGAAAAAAGCTCTTGAACTCGCCTTAAGTCAGATCGAAAAACAATTTGGCAAGGGATCGATCATGACCTTAAGCCAAAACGTCGCTGTCCAGATCGAAGCGATCCCGACAGGCTCTTTAGCCTTGGACGCCGCCATTGGCGTCGGCGGAGTTCCTAAAGGACGCGTGATCGAGATCTACGGCCCTGAATCCTCCGGTAAAACAACCTTGACCTTAAGCATTATCAATCAGATCCAAAAACAAGGTGGTGTTGCTGCTTTCATTGATGCGGAACATGCCTTTGATTCAAACTATGCCAAAACCTTAGGGGTCAAATTGGATGATCTTCTCGTATCCCAGCCAGATACCGGAGAGCAAGCCCTTGAGATCGCGGAAACACTTGTCCGTTCCAATGCCGTTGACCTCGTCGTCATTGATTCTGTCGCGGCCCTTACGCCTCGCGCGGAGATCGAAGGGGAAATGGGGGACTCTCACATGGGGCTTCAAGCAAGATTGATGTCCCAAGCGCTTCGCAAACTCACGGCAACGATCAGCAAATCAAAAACATGTGTTATTTTTATCAACCAGATCCGCATGAAGATCGGTGTCATGTTCGGTTCTCCAGAAACAACAACAGGCGGACGCGCACTCAAATTCTACGCATCAGTGCGCATTGATCTTCGCCGGGTCGAAAGCATTAAAAAAGGCGAAGACGTTGTCGGAAATGTTGTCAAGGCCAAGATCGTCAAAAACAAGGTCGCGGCACCTTTCCGTGAAGCGTTATTTGAGATCTATTTTGATGAAGGCATTTCACGAACAAGCGACATCTTAGACTTAGGGATCAAGGAAGGGTTGATCGTCAAGTCAGGATCTTGGTTTTCCTATGAAAATGAAAAGATCGGACAGGGACGTGATAGCGCCAAGGTATTCTTAAAGGAAAATCCCAAGATCTTAACCCAGATCGAGAAAAAGATCCGCGAAAAGATGTCTATCGCAAAATAATCGTGACCGTACCGCGTGATAACGATATTCTGCTCCAAAAAGGAAAAACTTACTGCTTTCGCCTTCTAAGAATACGTCAAAGAAGCCAAGCAGAGATCGCCCAAAGGCTAAAACAAAAAAGATATCCGTCCAAGATCATCAACAAGCTCGTTCAATACCTAAAAACCCTTGAGCTTATCAATGATCAGCAGTTCGCGCGGGACTGGATCAAAATGCGCCTATTCAAGGGCTTGGGACGACATCGCATCCGATGCGAGTTGCGCCAGAAAGGCATTTCGGATACGATCATCGTAAAAACCCTGTCCGAATGCTTAAAAAGCGTTGATGAAGCGGGTGTCGTTGAGCAGATCGCTAATAAACGGCTTGCGCGTTATAAAAATTTAGAGCCTTCAGTCCTTAAAAGACGTCTTTATGGTTATTTAATGCGCAGGGGGTTTGAAGAAAGCCTAGTTCTTCAGTCAATACAGGTAATTGATCATGACCACGATTGAAATACGAAAAAAGTTCATCGAGTTCTTTGCTGGAAAAAAACACGCGATCATCGCTAGCGACTCGCTGGTGCCCAAAGAGGACCCAACAGTTCTCTTTACGACCGCAGGGATGCAGCAATTCAAAAAACAATTCTTAGGGCAGGTCGATCATTACACCCGAGCAGTGACTTCTCAAAAATGCCTTCGCACGGACGATCTCGCGCAGGTTGGCGTTACCGCCTTTCACCATACCTTCTTTGAAATGCTGGGCAATTTCTCCTTTGGCGATTATTTCAAAAAAGAAGCGATCGCCTGGGCCTGGGAATTCCTCACGCGCGTCATACAAATCTCTGAGAGCAAGCTTTGGGTCTCTGTCTACAAAGACGATAAAGAAGCCAAGGACATCTGGCTAAAAGATATCAAGATCGCCTCTTCCAGGATCGTTGAGCTAGGGGATAAAAGCAATTTCTGGCCATCAGAAGCTAAAACAAAAGGCCCCAACGGCCCTTGCGGTCCATGCTCTGAGATCTTCTTTGATTACGGCCCTGAAGTTGGCTGCAAACGAACAAATTGCAGCCCGGCATGTGATTGCGGACGCTTCGCGGAGATCTGGAACCTTGTTTTTACTCAATACGACCGCCAAGAAGATGGACTTTTAAAACCGTTGCCCAATAAAAATATTGATACCGGCATGGGCCTCGAGCGCCTCGCCGCGGTCGTTCAGGGAAAAAACACCAATTTTGAGATCGACCTATTTGTGCCGATCCTATCCGCGATCGACGCCAACGCCCGTAAGCACGCGATCACTCTATCGACAAAAGAACGCTATGTCATGGCAGATCACATGCGCGCGATCGTCTTTGGGATCGCTGATGGTGTCATCCCGTCGAATGAAGGCCGCGGATACGTGATCAAAAAGTTGATCGCGGATATCACGGATATTCTTCTGTCAAAATCTCGTGCTTCTTTTATTCACCAGCTTGTTCCGTCAGTCGTTGAGGCCATGAAAGACCCCTACAAAGAACTTAGCGACAAGCAGGAGAATATCGCCTCCTGGATACAAAAAACGGAAATGGCGTATCACAAAGTAAGGAACGAGCGTATCCCTGAGCTCAAAAAAGAACTTGAACAGATCAAAAATGATACCGACACTAAAAAACTTGCAGATATTTTCTTTAAATATCGTGACACCTACGGCCTGACGTATTCAGCGATACGCGCCACGGCAGAGATCGTTGGCATAACGCAAAACACGATCCGTCAAGGATTAAGTGAATCTGAGATCAAGATGAATCAACAGCGTGAAAAATCACGAGCGGCAAGTAAAATGACAGGGGATGTGTTCACAACATGCGACATCGATCTTACCCGCGTCCCTAAAACACAGTTTTGCGGATATGAAAAGAACGAAACAAAAACAAAGATCATAAAGCTGTTCTCAGGATCACAGGGGGTTGAAAAGATCTCCGCACCTGCGCAAGTACAAGTCGTGTTGAGCGAAACACCCTTTTACGCAGAATCGGGCGGGCAGATCGCGGATACAGGAACCCTTACGACAAGTCAAGCGATCATTGATATCGACCATACATACAAGATCAATGATGTCTTTGTCCATGTTGGCATCGTCAAAGAAGGAACACTCGCGCAAGGAGATGCGGTTGTCGCGCAGATCGATCGAGAACGCCGCATGGATATCATGCGCAATCATACGGCAACACACGTTCTGCAATCCGCCTTAAGAAAAATATTGGGAACCCATGTTCAGCAACAAGGTTCCTTGGTCTCCAATGATCGATTACGTTTTGACTTCACTCATCCAAAAGCGCTTACCGATGATGAGATTATCAAGGTCGAAGATTTTGTCAACGATCGTATTCGTGAATGCACACCCGTAAAGAAAGCCGAAATGTCTCTTTTGGAGGCAACAAAGCAGGGAGCCCTTGCCTTTTTTGCCGAAAAATATCATCAAAAGGTGCGCGTTGTTTCAGTAGGTGAAACATCCAAGGAGTTATGTGGCGGGACCCATTTGGGCAACGTCGCAGAGATCGGCCTGTTCAAGATCCTTAGCGAAGGCGCTGTCGCGCAAGGTGTGCGCCGCATGGAAGCGACCACAGGCCGCTACGCGATCGCGCTTATTCATGACCTCGAGCGCAAGATCGCCCAAGCGGCAAATATCCTCAAGGCTCCCAAAGAAGAGATCGTTGCTCGCCTGGAGAATCAAGCCAAAAGAATAAAAGAGCTTGAAAAAAATCTTTCTGCCGCCAGGCTTCAGGCGATCACGGCATCGCTGGATGAAATGATCAAAAACGCAACCATGATCAAGGATGTAAAATGCATCTCTAAAGATTTTAGCGATGACAGCATTGATATGGACATGCTCAAAAAGATCACGGACATGATCAAGCAAAAAGCGAGATCTGCTGTGATCACCGTTGGCGTAAGCACAGCGGCCAGCGGGACAGCTTTGGTGACAGCCGTCACAGATGATCTGATCGCAAAGAATATTAAAGCCAATGAAATCATTGCGAAAGTTTCTGAAAGCATAGCCGGCAGCGGGGGCGGACGTCCTCAATTAGCGCAGGCTGGCAGCAAAGAACGCCAAGACCTAAATAAAACTTTTCAATACATTGAAAATCTGATAAAACAACTCCTATGAAGATCCTAAGATCACCCTCAACAGGCCTTGAAAGATTGTGCGACCGCAATCTCTACGCGCGCAAGAAACACATTGAAGAAAAAGTAAGGCGGATCATTGACGATATCAAGATCAACGGTGATGAAGCGGTCTTGAAGTACACCCGCCGCTTCGACAACGTAAAACTGACGCAAAAACAGATCCGTGTCGCCGAAGCCGAAATCAGCGGGGCTTTCCAAAATATCACGAGTGAATTCGTGGGAACGCTTAAGCTGATCATTAATAATGTTTCTCGTTTTTATGAAAAACAGCTGAAGAAGCCTCGTCGAGTAAAAAATGAAGATGGTGTCTTGCTTAAAGAAAAGATCCTGCCTTTGGATTCTGTCGGTGTGTACATCCCGGCAGGGACAGCGCCCTTGGTCTCATCCGTCTATATGACGGTCATCCCGGCCAAGATCGCTGGCGTAAAACGTATCGTTTTAGTGGCACCTCCAGACAAGACAGGGCATATTAACCCCTATATTCTCGCGGTCGCGAATCTCCTTAAGGTCGATGAAATATACAAGATCGGGGGCGCCCAAGCTATCGCGGCATTAGCGCTTGGAACAAAAACGATCCCCAAGGTCGACAAGATCATCGGGCCAGGGAACATGTACGTGACAGAAGCTAAACGACAACTTTTTGGTTATGTCGATATTGACATGCTCGCGGGCCCAAGCGAATTAGCGATTATCGCAAGCCGAAACAGTAACCCCGCGTATATTTTAGCGGACCTTGAATCTCAAGCGGAACACGTCGGAGGATTGGCGATCCTGATCACCACATCCCGCAAGCTTGTGCGCCAACTAAAAAAACACATCCCCAACGGCTATATCGTTTATGTGAAGAACATTGACGAGGCGATCGATGTGGCCAACAAGATCGCCCCTGAACATCTTCAGATCCTCAGCAACAATGCTGTCAGTATCGCCTCAAGGATCAAGCATGCGGGAGCGATCTTTTTGGGGCCATTTAGCCCAACAGCGGTAGGTGACTACATCGCTGGCCCAAGCCATGTACTGCCAACGATGGGCACCGCGCGGTTCTTTTCAGGGATCTGCCTATCGGATTTTACGAAAACAAGTCACATTATTTGCTATTCCAAAAAAGCCTTAGAACGCATCCGTGATCCTCTTGAAAAAGTCGCGCTCTTAGAGGGCTTGAAAAAACACAACGATTCCATACAAATTCGCTTTCAATAAGAAAGGTAAGTCGTATGTTAACATTTAAAAAAGCAAGGACTGCCGCAGAAAATCGAAAAAGTTCAGAAACAGAAATTGTCGCTAAGGTCAATATTGATGGTTGTGGCAATTCAAAGATCAAGACCAATATCGGCATCTTGGATCATATGCTGGAGCTCTTTGCTTTTCATGGACACTTTGATATTGACCTCGAGGTCAAGAAAGCCGATACGAACATTGATATCCATCACGTGAACGAAGATATTGGCATTGTCCTCGGGAAGATCTTCAGAAAAGCCTTAGGGGATCGGCAACGTATTCGCCGTTTTGGCTTTGGCGCGGCTCCCATGGAATCAACGTTCACGGAAGTGATCCTTGATCTTAGCGGGCGTGGCTATTTCCGGCTGAACACGCAAGGGGCTTTAAAAGCAGGCTCTCAAGAAGGGTATTCTTTGACCCACTTAGAACACTTTTTAGAATCGTTCGCGCATCATTTGGGCGCTAATATCATCGTTGATATCAAAAATATCTGCGAAGATCTGCACACAAACCTTGAAACGATCTTTAAAGCCCTTGGGCTTGCCCTTGACCAGGCCGCTCAGATCGACCAGCGCCGTCAAGGCATCCCGTCGACCAAGGGAATTATTGACTGATGATCGCGATCATAGATTATGGTTCAGGAAATTTGCGCAGCGTTCACAAGGCCTTGGAGCATGTCGGAGCGCGCGCGCAGGTTACTGATCAGCCTGAGGATATCCTTAAGGCCGATAAAATCATTTTGCCGGGTGTAGGGGCGATCGCTCCCGCTATCCAGCGATTATCAGCACTGAACCTTGTTGACCCGATCAAAAAGGCAATAAAGGACGGAAAACCTTTTTTGGGCATTTGTCTTGGGCTTCAGCTTCTTTTTGATGAAAGCTGTGAGGGAGGAACGATCAAAACGCTCGGGATCCTTGCTGGCAAAGTAAAAAGATTTCAAAACCTCAAGGTCCCACACATGGGCTGGAACGAGCTTGCGATCAAAAGAACCGCATGTCCTTTTCTCAAAAATATTCAACCGCTGACGCACGCTTATTTCTGCCATTCGTTTTTTGTGGAGCCGCAACAAAAAGATATTATCGCGACAACAACGGATTATGGTCTTGCGTTCACTTCATCGGTCTGGAAAGATAATCTGTTCGCGGTGCAATTTCATCCTGAAAAAAGTCAGGAGGCAGGCCTGACCATTTTAAAGAATTTCTGCGCTTTTTCCATATGATCATCATTCCCGCAATCGATATCAAAAACGGCAAGGTCGTTCGCTTAACGCAAGGCCAATTCGCTAAAGAAAAGGTCTACGACCAAGATCCTTTATCTGTTGCCCAGCGCTGGAAGCAGCAGGGCGCGACCTTGATCCACATCGTCGACCTTGATGGGGCCGAAAAAGGAAAGCCACAGAATCTTGCGATCATCCAAAAGATCCAAAGAGAAATTGGCGTCAATGTCCAGATGGGCGGCGGTATTCGCGCCATGGAAACGGTTCAGGAAGTCCTTGGCTTTGGATTAATGCGGATCATTATCGGGACAAGAGCGATCGAGGACAAAGAATTTCTGAAGGATATTTTATCAACTTATGGTGATAAGGTCGCCGTCAGCCTCGACTGTGTCAACGGATATGTAGCGATAAAAGGCTGGACCACGGTTTCTCATGTCTCAGCTCTATCGATCATTCCTGAACTTGAGCGTCTTGGCCTTCGAACGCTCATTTATACGGACATCGCGACTGACGGCATGCTCCAAGGGCCTAACCTGAAAAGTTTAGCCGAGATCCTAGCGTCAACCTCTGTCAATGTTATCGCTTCGGGAGGGATATCGCAGATCGATGATATTAAGCAACTGGCATACGTCAACGCAAAAAATCTTTACGGCGTGATCATTGGCAAAGCGCTGTATGAACAAACGATCAACCTTTCGGACGCGATCCAGCTATGCTCAAAAAAAGAATAATCCCATGTTTAGATGTTAAGGACGGCCGTGTCGTTAAGGGCATTAATTTTGTCCACCTTCGCGACGCGGGTGATCCAGTAGAATGCGCCAAGACCTATGACAAGGCTCAGGCCGATGAGATCGTTTTTCTTGATATCACTGCCAGCCACGAAAAACGGCCCATCTTCTTAGACGTCGTACGCCACACGGCAGAACAAGTCTTTATGCCGTTAACGGTCGGGGGAGGGATCGACTCTGTTCAGAATATTCGCGACCTGCTCAACGCCGGCGCGGACAAAGTCTCCCTCAACACTGCCGCCGTGCAGAACCCAAAATTGATCAAAGATGCTGCGGAAAAATTTGGCAGTCAGTGCATCGTTGTTGCCATTGACGCTAAACGGCAAGGTAACAGCTGGCAAGTCTACACGCACGGAGGAAGGACCTTGACCCCACGCAACGCGATCCTTTGGGCAAAAGAAGCCCAAGAGCTTGGTGCTGGAGAGATCCTTCTGACCAGCATGGACAAGGACGGGACAAAAGATGGCTACGACCTAGAACTAACGGACGCTATTTGCAGTGCCGTGAACATTCCCGTGATCGCCTCCGGAGGCGCGGGAACCTTGGAGCATTTTTGGGATGTTTTCACCAAAACAGCCGCGGACGCGGCTTTGGCTGCATCGATCTTTCATTACGGGGAGATCCCGATCCCGCAAGTCAAACAATTCTTAAAATCAAAATCTATCGAGGTCCGATCATGAACAATGAAACACGACGCATCACAACACGAACACTAGGCCAGCTACGCTTTAACGCAGACGGCCTTCTTCCAGCCATTGTGCAAGATTACCGAACAAAGGATGTGCTCATGCTGGCCTATATGAACCTGGCCTCATTGAAAAAAACGATCAAAGGCGGAAAGACATGTTTTTGGTCACGTTCACGCAAAGAATTCTGGGTCAAAGGAATGACCTCGGGCCATTTTCAATATGTCAAATCAATATTCTATGATTGCGATCTGGACACGCTTTTGATCCTTGTGCGTCAAGTCGGCGCTGCCTGTCACACGGGAAAAAAGAGCTGCTTCTATCGCAAAATTTAAAGGCTATGATCTCTCCGACGGAAAAAGAATTTATCACGCTCACAAAACACGGCAACTTGATCCCTGTATGCCAAGAAATACTAGGGGACCTAGAAACCCCTGTCTCTGCGTACTTCAAGCTCGCGCGCAACTCACGATACGCCATTCTTCTAGAATCTGTAGAAGGCACAGAAAAAGTATGCCGATACTCATTCTTAGCCAAGGACCCACAACTGATCTTTAAAAGTAAAGGCACAAACGGGGAAATTATTTCCTTTTCTTCAAGAACCCCTCAAGTAAAGAAATTCTCGATCCTCAAAACACCATTAACGCACGCGCAAGAGATCCTTTCGGCTTATCAATTTGTCCCTGTTAAAGGTGTGCCGAAATTCTGCGGTGGGCTGATCGGCTACATCGGATACGATACTGTTAGATTTTTCGAAAAACTTCCAGATCAGCCTAAAGATGACCTGAAGACACAAGATGTCGTCTTAGCCCTGGTCAACGATCTGATCATTTTTGACCATCTCAGCCATAAAATAAAGATCGTCTGCAATGCGTACGTGCCGCATAACGCGTTGCGAAAACAAAAACAAAAGATCTACGCTTCAGCCCGAAAACGCATCGCATGCGTTATTGCCGCGCTCCGCTCAAGAACGCCTCAGAGCGCATTAGCTAAGAAACCGCAAAAGCCTTTCAAGTTGCGCGTATCATCAACTTTGACTGAAAAACAATTTCAAAAAGCTGTTGTTGCCGCAAAAAAGCATATCCATCAGGGGGATATCATTCAAGTCGTTTTATCTCAACGCTTCCAAACACCAATCGCCACGGACCCTCTGAACATCTATCGCGCGCTCAGAGCGGTCAATCCCTCGCCGTATATGTATTTCTTGAAATTCGCGGACACATATATCGTTGGCTCCTCGCCGGAATTGCTGGTCCGCTGCGAGAACAACATTGTCGAAACACGGCCTATCGCTGGAACCCGTCCGCGGGGCAAGGATGAAAAACAAGACATTGCCTTAGCGCAAGAACTTTTACAAGACCCTAAGGAACGCGCAGAGCATGTCATGCTGGTCGATCTTGGGCGTAACGACCTCGGGCGTGTTTGCGCTCAAGGGACGGTCAAGGTCTCCGAATTCATGAAAATCGAGAATTATTCCCATGTCATGCATATCGTCAGCAATGTCAAAGGTAGCCTGGCAAAAAGCAGGACCCCTTTTGATGTTCTTGAGGCTACATTCCCAGCAGGAACAGTTTCTGGGGCGCCAAAAATTCGCGCCATGGAGATCATTGACCGCTTAGAACCGCTGGCGCGCGGACCCTATGCCGGCGCAGTTGGATATTTTGGATTCGATCACAACCTTGATACTTGTATTACCATCCGTACGATCCTTATCAAGGGCAAAACAGCATATTTTCAAGCAGGAGCCGGCATTGTCGCGGATTCTGACCCGCGCAAGGAATACATCGAAACAAAGAACAAAGCCAAGGCCCAGCTCTCCGCGATCGCCATGGCGCATGAACATTTCATATAAAAACCCGTTGCAATATTCAAAAAAACCGTTAATATATACCTATTATTAACTATATTTGTAATAAGAAAGAGGTGTTTGTCATGGAAGTATGTATTCGTTTACAGCGTATTGGAAAGTCGATCAATAAAGTTTCCAATTACCGCATTGTCGCGATCCCGAAAAGTCGTAAACGCGATGGAAAAGTCCTTGAGATCATCGGGCATTATGACCCCTCCAAGAAACCTGCCGCCTTGGCAGTAAATACCGAGAAGCTAGACAAATGGGTCGCGCAAGGTGCTGTCATGAGCGATACTGTTCGGACTCTCTCCAAGAAATTACGAAAAAAATAAGGCTATTAACCTAAGCACTTAACATAGCGAGGTTTTCTATGGGACCTGAAGCATCTATCAACCCGATCATTGCGCTTTTTCCGTATCTGCTGATCTTTGGCATCTTTTATTTTCTGGTGATCAAACCTCAGAAAGAACAGCAAAAAAAGTTCCAAAAAATGCTTGAAGAACTTAAAAAGAACGACACGATCGTTACCAGCGGAGGCATTCACGGAACGATCGTCAACATCAAGGAAAAAACAGTGACGATCCGTGTCGATGACAATGTCAAGCTTGAGATCGACCGCACGGCCGTTGCGCGCGTGGAAAAGGCCAACCTCGCCTCGTAATCCTTAAAACCGAAGGAATATCTATGAAAAGCCTGCAAAAACGTTTTTTGATCATTGCTGCGGTCTTGGCCGCTTGCCTTTATTTTTCTTTCCCTTTAGAAAAACGCATCAATCTTGGGCTGGATTTGAAGGGTGGTATGCACTTGGTCTTACGCGTGCAAACCGAGAAATTAACGGATGATGCCAAAAAAGACGCTGTTCAGCGGGCGATGGAGATCCTTCGAAACCGTATCGATGGTCTCGGTGTCGGTGAAACGGTCATCCAGCGGCAAGGGGAGGACCAGATATTGATCCAGCTTCCGGGTGTCACGGACCGGGATAAGGCGCTATCCATTATCGGTAAGGTCGCCCAACTTGAATTCAAGCTTGTTAGTGATGATCAGGCCCTGCTTAGCAAGGCTCTAGCTGGAGAAGTTGACGACGCCCATGACTTAAAATATGTAAAAACTGACAAGGACCGATATCCGGTCCTTGTTGAAAAAGCCACCGCCTTAAGCGGAGAAACGGTCGCGGATGCCCGCGTGGATTTCGATCAACAGGCTTTCGGCCAGCCGCGGATCTCACTCTCATTTAACTCTGAAGGCTCTAAAAAATTCGCCTCGATCACTCAGAAGAACACTAACCGCCGGCTGGCGATCGTTCTCGACGGGGAAGTCTTATCCGCTCCCAATATTAAAGAGCCTATTCTTAGCGGTAACGCTGAGATCACAGGGATGTTCACATTTGATGAAGCAAATTTGTTGGCGCTATCGCTCAGATCTGGAGCCTTGCCTGCGCCTATGCAGATCGAAGAAGAAAGAACCGTAGGGCCTCTTCTTGGCAAAGACTCCATTGACGCTGGCCTCAAGGCGACTATCTTTGGTCTTCTGGCCGTTGTTGTTTTCATGGTCATTTATTATTTTGCATCAGGATTGGTTGCTGATCTGGCATTGGTCTGCAATCTTTTCATTATCACTGGGATCATGGGTTTTTTAAATGTCATGCTGCCGGATTTTCAAGCGACCCTGACCTTGCCAGGCATCGCAGGTATCATCTTGACCCTTGGCATGGCGGTTGACGCCAATGTTTTGATCAACGAGCGTATCCGTGAAGAGATGGCCAACGGCCGTCCACTTCAGGCTGCCGTCACGAATGGGTTCAATAAAGCTTTCACGGCCATCTTTGATTCTAATCTAACGTCCTTGATCGCCGCGTTTATGTTGTTTCAATTCGGGTCAGGGCCTATCAAAGGCTTCGCGATCACCCTAGCGATCGGCCTTTTATCAAGCATGTTCACAGCTCTTTTCATATCGAGAGCGATACTTGAATTCTTAGTGCAAAAACGCTGGCTTAAGTCATTCAAAAGCCTCTCATTGCTGAACAACGCAAAATTTGACTTTATCGCTATTCGCCACTTTTGTTACGCGATTTCCCTTGTCATCATTATCATTGGCATGTATTCCTTCTGGTCCAAAAAAGATGCGGCATACGGGATCGATTTCTCTGGCGGGCAGATCCAGGAGTATCAATTCGAGAAACCAGTACACGCCAACGAGCTGAGAACAGCCCTGACCGAGAACGGCGTAACGAACTTTGTCATTCAACAGTTTGAAAAAGACCCAACAACGGTCATTGTCCGCTCCAACGATGATAACTACGACAAAACCATCGAGACATTCCAAACAAAACTTTCTGACAATCCTTTTCAGATCTTACGCGTTGAGAAAGTGGGGCCTGTCGTCGGCCACGCCTTGCGCAAAAAAGCCTTAATGGCGATCCTTTTCGCCCTCGCGGGCATCTTGATCTATGTCGGGTTCCGGTTCAAGCATTTTGATTTTGCTACCGCGGGAGTCGTCGCTTTATTGCACGATGTTGTTGTTACAGTCGGGATCTTAATGCTCATGAACCGACAGATCGACCTTCTGGTCGTTACGGCGCTTCTTACCATCACAGGTTATTCGATCAACGATACGATCGTTATTTACGACCGGGTCCGTGAAAATCTGCACAAGCTAAAGAAAACGACGCTTCGCGAGACCCTCAACATCAGCGTTAATGAAACCTTGAGCCGAACGATCATCACATCATTGACCTCGCTGATCGTGGTCGTTATTCTCTTCTTTTTTGGTGGCGAGGTCCTAAACACATTCGCCTTAAGCCTTATCATCGGCTTTGTTGCAGGTATTTATTCCACGATCTTTATCGCAACACCCTTAGTGTTGGCTTTGCAGAAAAAAACTGGTCGAAAATAATATACCTTCATGTTTCAGTCGCTGAAACTCTTTGTTGCGCAGATCGTATCTTTAGACGTTGTTCTCGCTGAATTAACACGCTTTGGATACAAATACGCTAAGGCCGTGCAGTCTGAGGGCGACCTTAGCCATCGCGGCAGCATTATCGATGTTTTTCCTTCCAATTTTGACGCACCCATCCGCATCGATGTCAACAACGACACGATAGAGTCGATCACAACCTTTGACCTTACCTCAGGGAAGATCCTGTGGCAACACCAGATCGTCATTATCCTGCCTTACAAAAAAACAAAAGCCGAAATTTTCAGTGCGGAAACACCGCTTAACACCTTTGTTGATATTCAGCAAGGGGATTATGTCGTTCACAATCATTATGGGATCGGAAAATTCTTAGGCATTGAACAGACCCCTTTCAGCCAGCAAGAGCAAGAACATCTTGTTGTAGAATACGCGCAAGGCGATAAACTCTATGTTCCCAAGAAAGATATCCACCTTGTCCAAAAATATGTAGGCTTTCACAAAAAGCCTCCTCGCGTTTACAAGCTGGGGTCCGGCGAATGGAAAAAACTCCGCTCACGTATTCAAAAGCGCATCCAACGTTTTGCGGCAGAACTATTGCATATACAAGCCTTACGGGCCAGTCTTTCCGGATTCGCATTCCCAGCGCAGACACCTTGGCTGAAAGAATTCGAGAGAACTTTTCCATATACAGAAACCCCGGATCAGATCAAAGCCTGGCAAGAGGTCCAACAGGACATGAACTCAATATCTCCTATGGATAGGCTTATTTGCGGGGATGTGGGCTACGGCAAGACCGAGATCGCCCTACGAGCCAGCTTTAAAGCCGTGACAGCGAGCAAGCAAGTCGCGATCCTCGTCCCAACAACTATCCTCGCTGAGCAACATTATTACAATTTTTCAAAGCGCACCAAGAACTTTCCAGTCCAAGTTGCGATGCTCAATCGCTTTCGGACAAAACGCGAACAAAAAGATATTGTCGCGGGCCTTGAGAACGGAAAGGTCGATATCGTCATTGGAACACACCGATTACTATCTAAGGATGTGCATTTTAAAGACCTTGGCCTTGTGATCATCGACGAAGAACAGCGTTTTGGGGTCAAGGCTAAGGAACGGCTCAAGCACTTCCGGCTTCTGGTGGACGTCCTGACATTGAGCGCAACACCGATCCCACGGACGCTCTACATGGCGCTCACTGGGGCTAAAGATATGTCCGCGATCAACACGCCACCGCAAAATCGCGTCCCCATTTCAACGCACATCGTAGAGTTCGATGAAGAGCTTGTCAAAGATGCGATCGAAAAAGAACTCAGGCGAAAGGGCCAGATCTTTTTTCTTCACAATCGGGTTGAAGATATCGAAAAAGTTGGTAATATGATAAAAAGGCTGGTTCCTCGCGCCAGGGTTTGCGTAGCGCACGGCCAAATGCCAGGCCGCTTGCTAGAAAGCATTATGCTACAATTCTTAAAAGGCGAGATCGATGTTCTCGCGTGCACAACGATCATTGAGTCTGGCATTGATATTCCTAACGCGAACACGCTCATTGTCAATAACGCGGACCATTTTGGGCTTTCGGACCTGCACCAGCTACGCGGCAGGGTAGGCCGATTTGAAAAGAAAGCCTACGCGTATTTTCTAACACCACCCCGGCACGAGATCTCTTCAGTCGCTCGCTCTCGGCTGGACGCGCTTCAGAAATTCAGCGGGCTTGGCTCAGGATTTAATATCGCCTTTGAAGACCTGCAGATCCGAGGCGCTGGTAATCTTTTAGGGGAGCAGCAGCATGGCTATATCGCTTCCATTGGGTTTGACCTTTATTGCAGACTTTTAAAAGAAGCCGTTGAACATTTAAAACAAGGAATACCATCACATGAAAACTAAACGCTGTCTTTTTCTTCTGATCCTTACGCTCACATGGCTCATCGCGCCATCGGCCCAGGTATGCGGCGCTATCAACGACGGGATCATCGCGATCGTTAACGATGATATCATCACGCTCAAAGACCTGCATGAATTCTTATCAATGATCTACATGAGCGTCACCTCAACGATCCAGGACCCGCAAGAGATCAAGAAGATTATGGACGATTATCAGACGAACGGACTTGAGCGGCTGATCGATGAAAAGCTAAAAGTTCATTATGCCCAAAAAATAGAGCTTAAGATCCGTCCGGAAGCGGTTGAAAAACGTCTAAAAGAGATCCGTACGAATTATGCATCGGAAAAAGAATTCCAAGATGAGCTTATCGTCCAAGGCATGACCTTAAATGACCTACGGCAAAAACTCCTCGATCAATTCAAGGCATACTATGCCGAAAACATTGAGATCAAAGAAAAGATCGTCGTGCGCCCTCAGCAGGTAACCGACTACTATGAAAACAACCGTGAACAATTCTTAACTCCAGAACAGATCTCCCTCAATTCTGCTTTTTTTGCCTATGGCGATGATCAACATACCGCGCAGCAAAACGCGCGCGCGGCTTATGAGATCCTTAAAGACCCTCAAAAGCTCTCAGAGTATCCTCAAGGTTTCAGTGAAGTTGCGCAGAAATTCTCCGGCACTTTCGCTCAAAATACTTTCAAAAAAGGCCAAGCCCTTCCAGAGATCGAGAAAGCTGTTTTCTCGCTGAACATCAACGACCTGTCGCCCTTGGTCGCCTTGGACAACGGCATCTACATCTTTCAAGTGACAGAAAAAACACCGCCAACACAATCAAGCTTGCCAGAGGTCAAAGACAAGATTTACAATTTTCTCTTTCAGCAAGAATATAACGCGCGCCGTGAGCAATGGTTAAAGAAATTACGCGCAGAAGCTTTTATCGAAATAAAAGATTAAGGCTATATGGCACGTTCTCGACCAACGATCGGTATTACTATGGGGGATCCGGCAGGGATCGGCCCCGAGATCACCGCAAAAGCTCTCGCCCAGACTTCGTTTCATAAGCTAGCCGATTTTCTGATCATCGGTGACTATCGTATTTTTCGCCGTTATCAAAAAAAGTTGCCGCCTAACACGAATTTCCTTGATATGAAAAATATATTATCATCCCACGCGCCTATTGGAAAAATAGACCGCGCATGCGGAAAAGCTGCTATTGAATATCTGGATGTGGCCATCGGACTTTTGAAGGCAAGAAAATTATCCGCGATCGTTACAGCCCCATTATGTAAAGAAGCCGTACAGCTTGGTGACCCTTCTTTCAAAGGCCATACGGAATACCTAGCGCAAGCCTTCAAAGTAAAAGATTTTGACATGATGTTCGTTCTTGATGATCTGAAAGTCGTCATCGCGACCAGGCACATACCCTTAAAAGATGTCGCTAGTGCGATCTCACGGAAGCTCATTCGCAAAACGATCACGCTGACCGCGAGATCTCTGCAAAACTATTTTCGGATCGCACATCCTAAGATCGCCATCTGCGGCCTTAATCCGCATGCGGGTGAAGGCGGGCATATCGGCAAAGAAGAGGTAAGCGTTATTTCTCCCGTGATCCGAGAAATGAAAACCCGCCTTCCCAGGATCCAGGGTCCTTTTGCGGCTGACACGCTTTTTTACAAGGACAACGCCGATCGCTACGACGCGATCATTGCCATGTATCACGATCAAGGCCTTACCCCTATTAAAACATCGAATTTCTATAAACTCGTCAACTTTACGATCGGACTTCCAATTATTCGCACGTCGCCAGCACATGGCACTGCCTTTGACATTGCAGGAAAGAACGCGGCTGATCCCTCCTCAATGTGTGCATCGATCGATCTGGCCATTCGCTTATCGCGATGAGACCTTCCAAGCCTTTGCCCATAATCCCTCGAAAAAATCTAGGCCAAAACTTTCTGCAGGATAAAAACATAATCCGCAAGATCATTGACGCTTGCTGTCTGAAGCCATCAGATCATGTCCTGGAGGTCGGTCCCGGCTTAGGCGCTCTCACACAGCAGATCGCTCCTAAGGTCCAGTCCTTTTGCGCGATCGAGAAAGACAAGCGTCTGGCCGATCAACTCCGGCAAGATCCTTGCCTTAGATCGGCACTGATCATCAATGAAGATATTCTTGATTTTTGTTTTCCATCGTCGATCCCGAGGGTAAAGATCATTGGGAATTTACCGTACAACATCTCATCGCCCATCATTGAAAGATTTATCGAGAATCGCACGCATATCCACGAAGCTTTTGTCATGGTCCAAAAAGAGTTCGGCATGCGCTTGATCGCCACAGCAGGGGAAGAGGATTACAGCGCGTTAAGCTGTGCCGTTCAATACTACGCTCATCCAGAGATCCTGTTTAAAATAAAGAATACAGCTTTTATTCCAGCGCCAAAAGTCGAATCCGTCTTTTTAAAGATATCCTTCAGGTCAGACATTCATCCTTGCGCGAAGAACGAAACACTGTTTCGCTATATCATTCGGATAGCCTTTCAGCAGCGGCGAAAAAAACTGATCAACGCGCTGGGAGTTCTGGCGCCAAAATCTGACCTTGACATGATCCTCAAAAAAGCGAGGATCGATCGATCGCAGCGCGCAGAGAACTTATCGACCAACGACTACGTCACCTTAAGTAATGTTGTTGAGGAAGAATTGAAGGATCTCAAGAGGCCGCGAAGAAGTGATTAGACCCCGTCAAACCACTTTTGCTGGAACTGCTGGGGATGGGATTCAAACGCGCAATTAAAGATCATATCCTGGACTTTCTCGCTGATATCTTCAAAGCGCACGCCTACTAGAAAATCTTTGTCACCATCTTTTTGCCACAAAGAACGCCCACCAACCTGGATAGAAACGCCATCGGCAAGCTCAATGGTCATAGAAAGCCTCTGATTAGGCTTGATCCGCTCATATGTCCTCATGCAAAGCCCTGTATTGCTGATATCGTGACTCACGCATTCATGAAAATTAACACCATTTTCGTGCTTGTAGGTAACCTTGTTCGCTACTTCCCAGCGCGGAAAATAGCGTGAATCATCATGAGGATCGTTGTTGGGGGCCATGGAGTTTCTTTCTTTTATAAGTTCAATAAAAAAAGCCGCTTACCCAATCTCTTGGGTCCGTGGCTAAATTAAATATATCATATCCTTGCATGCTTGACAAGACACAGAATGAAAATTTTTAACAATTTTTTGCTTCTCTTTCTTGACATCCCTCGAGGAAGATGATAAAACTAAGAACATCTTAAACAACTAAAAGGACTTTCATGGAAAAAAGAATATACTATCACGATACAGACGCTGGCGGGGTTGTTTATTATGGCCGCTATTTAAACTATTTGGAAGAAGCGCGCACAGAATTCTTAGAGCAAAGAGGATTGAGCGTCGAAGAATTCCAAAAAAAAGGCAATCTATACGCCGTGCGCCAATGCACCATTATTTATCGAAGCCCCGCGCGATATGGAGAGATCCTATCTTGCACAGCAGAACTTAAAAAAATGACCGCGGCACAGCTTATTTTCGCGCAAAAGATAATTGAAAAATCGACCGATCGCCTTATTGTTGAGGCAGAGGTCAATCTTGTTTGCCTTACCCTTGATTTTAAACCATCGGCACTTCCTGAAGACATGCGCGCAAAACTAAGCGCCGCAATTAGTTAAGGCATCCCAAAACCTCCTCATTTTACCTTGTCAACTATATGATTTGATGATAATATATGACCTTGTTATTTTATTTTAAATTATATTAATACTAAACATGATCACGCGAAAAGACGTTCAATATATAGCTCACTTATCCCGCATTCATCTTCAAGAAAGTGAAGTCGAAAAACTCACCAACGACCTTGAAGGCATCCTAGGATATATCGAAAAATTAAACAAGCTCAACGTATCCGCTGTAAAGCCAACAAGCCACGTCTTGCCCATCGAAAATGTTTTCCGTCAAGATATCGAAAAGCCGTCGCTTAACCCTAAAGATATCATGAAGTTTTCCACTGATAATGATGGTAAGGGTTCATTTAAAGTGCCGCAGGTGATCGAATGAAGCTCAATGAGCTGACAGCCCATGAAATATTGCAAGGGTTCCAAGCTAAAACAATAACGCCTGACTCCGTCTATCAATGTTTGCAAGAAACGATCCAAAACAAGGACAAAAAGATCCACGCTTATGCCCATAGCGCCGATCCTGCCATTACGCCTAAGGCTATGGACGGAAAATATCCTATTCCCATTGCTATCAAAGATAATATCTGCATTAAAGATTATCTTACGACATGCTCATCGCGCATTCTTGAAGGTTTTCGCCCTCCGTATGATGCCACGGTCATCACAAAACTAAAAGACTCAGGATCGATCATCTTAGGGCACGCGAATATGGATGAATTTGCTTTTGGATCGTCCACAGAAAGCTCCTATTACGGGGTCACTCGTAACCCATGGAACCTCGATTGTGTTCCAGGAGGATCTAGCGGCGGATCTGCGGCCGCAGTAGCTGCTCATGAAGCGATCTGGGCCTTAGGATCCGACACAGGAGGGTCCATTCGTCAACCCGCAAGCTTTTGCGGGGTTGTTGGCCTCAAGCCAACCTATGGCCGTGTTTCGCGCTATGGGCTTATCGCCTTTGCTTCCAGCCTTGATCAGATCGGGCCGATCACGAAAGATGTGGAAGATTGCGCGCTACTCCTGAACCTGATCGCTGGCCATGATGAAAAAGATTCAACGTCTGCCAATCTTCCTGTCCCTGATTTTACGCGCGCGCTTACAAAGGACGTGAAAAACATCAAGATCGGCATCCCCAAAGAATATTTTATCGACGGGATGGATGCGGAAGTAAAAGACAGCGTGTTGGCCGCCATTGAGCATCTAAAAGGCCATGGCGCGCAATTCATTGATATCTCTTTGCCGCACACAGAATATGCGGTTGCGACATACTACATTTTGGCGACAGCAGAGGCAAGTTCTAATTTGGCTAGATATGATGGCGTCCAATATGGACTGCGCTGTCAACCGCAACAGCAACGACGCACGCCGATCATTGACATGTACGAAGAAACTCGTGATCAGGGCTTTGGCGCTGAAGCAAAACGACGCATCATGCTTGGCACCTACGCGCTCTCATCAGGATACTATGATGCCTACTATCTAAAAGCGCAAAAAGTCCGTACGCTCATCAAGAAAGACTTTGATGAGGCCTTCAGATCCTGCGATGCCATCATAACGCCCACAGCGCCGACAACTGCGTTTAAGATCGGGGAAAAAACTTCTGATCCACTATCCATGTACCTTTCAGACATTTATACGATCTCCGTTAATTTAGCAGGGATCCCAGCGCTATCTATTCCTTGCGGATTCTCAAAAAACGGCCTTCCGATCGGGCTTCAGATCATGGGAAAACCCTTTGATGAGGAAATGTTATTCCGCATCGCGCACACCTATGAGCAGGGGACTGAGTGGCACAAGCGGAAGGTGGTCTTATGAAAACGTATGAAACCGTCATAGGCCTTGAGGTCCACCTACAGCTTGATACGCGAACAAAGATCTTCTGTGGCTGCGTGACGCATTTTGGTAAGGATGCCAATAGCCAAACATGCCCGGTATGCTTAGGGCTTCCAGGCTCTTTGCCGGTCTTGAATCAAAAAGTTCTCGAATATGGCATGAAAATAGGTCTTGCACTTAATTGCGCGATCAACACCTTCGTTAAGTTCGACCGGAAAAACTATTATTATCCTGACCTGCCCAAGGCATACCAGATCTCTCAATACGACTTTCCGATCGCCAAGAAAGGATCTCTAACGATCACAACAGGTGAGCAAACAAAAAAGATCGGTATTACGCGCGCGCACATGGAAGAAGATGCTGGAAAGCTGATCCATAGCCCAGAAATAAAATGCAGCCTTGTTGATTACAATCGAACAGGTATCCCGCTAGTAGAGATCGTCAGCGAGCCTGATATGCGCTCGTCGCAGGAGGCCTATGATTACCTGACAAGCCTGAAACTTCTGATGGAATACCTGGATGTCTCAGATTGCGATATGGAAAAGGGGAGCTTACGCTGCGACGCGAACGTCTCGATACGCGAAGCCGGCAATCAAGAATTCGGGACAAAGACCGAATTAAAGAACCTCAACTCCTTTAAAGCGGTCAAAGCTGCTATTGACTATGAGGTCGCGCGTCAGATCAAGATGGTCGAGGCGGGTGAACGCATTGTTCAAGAGACCCGCTTGTGGAACGACGAAAAACAGATGACATTCTCGATGCGCAGCAAGGAAGAAGCTCATGACTATCGCTACTTTCCGGAGCCTGACCTGGTGCCGTTTACCATCACAGAAAATGATATTGAAAAAGTGCGCAAAACATTGCCGGAATTTCCACTTGAAAAGCTGGATCGGTTTATCCGGCAATATCAGCTGTCTGATTACGATGCCAACGTTCTAGTGCAAGACAAGCAGCTGGCAAAATTCTTTGAGGATTGCGTCATGCAATGGAACGCCCCTAAAAAGATCTGTAACTGGATCACGAGCGTTCTTAAGCAAGAATTGAATAAACGCAAAATAAATATATCAGAAATGCGTCTTACCAGTGGTTATTTTGTCGGTCTGATCAAGAATGTGGAAGAAGGTGTTGTGAGCAATCTGGTTGGCAAGGAGATCCTGACGATCATGCTAGACACAGGGCGAACATGCATGTCGATCATTGAGGAAAAAGGGTTACGACAAGTATCAGATGACAACGCCCTTGGCGCTATTATAGACACGGTCCTGGTAGAAAATGCCTCTATCGTCGAACAGATCAAAGGCGGCAAAGAGAGCGCCATCGGTTTTCTTGTTGGACAGGCCATGAAAAAGACTCAAGGAAAAGCAAATCCTAAGAAAATAGGTGAATTGATCAAGGGGAGGTTCCAAAATGGTTAATCGTTTTAAGAAATTTACGCTCATCATCCTATGCGCCGCTGTTGTTCTCGCCTCTGCAACTTTCGCGATCGGCGAGATCGATAAAAAAGAAGAGGTCAGAAAGAATGACCTTTATTCCCAGATCGAACTTTTTAGTTATGCCTTGACAACGGTCCAGGCTGCCTATGTTGAAGAGCCAACCCCAAAAGACCTGATCTACGGGTCCCTTAAAGGAATGTTAAGCTCGCTGGACCCCCATAGCCAATTCTTGACACCGGAAGATTTTACCGATCTCAAGACCGAAACAGAAGGCAAGTTCGGAGGGCTTGGTATTGAGATCTCCATCAAGGATAATCTTTTGACGGTCGTCACGCCTCTCGAGGACACACCTGCCTGGCGCGCAGGTATCAAATCGTTGGACAAGATCGTCAAGATCGATGATGAATCGACTAAAGACATCACATTAAGCGAAGCTGTCAAGAAGCTAAGAGGCAAACCCGGCACGAACGTCAAGATCACTATTTTCCGTGAAAGCGAAGGGAAGATCCTAGACCTAGCGATCACCCGCGAGATCATCCGCATTCACGATGTTAAAGACATCATGATCTTAAAGGACAATATTGGCTATATCCGCCTGACAGAGTTCCGAGAAGAATCCTATAAAGAATTCCACAAGGCACTGGAACAGCTCAAACAAAAAGGAGCCGATAGCCTGATCCTTGACCTGCGCAACAATCCCGGAGGATTGTTGAACATCGCGATCGAGATCACGCAAGAATTCCTGCCCGAAGGGCAGATCATTGTTTCAACAAAATCCCGCAATCCTTCACAAAACAGTGTCGCGAAATCTGCTAATCGCAGCGGTATGTTCCTGCAGTGGCCCATGGCTGTTTTGATCAATGAAGGGAGTGCTTCCGGAAGCGAGATCTTAGCTGGCGCCCTAAAAGATAATAAGCGCGCGATCATCATCGGAGCCAAATCTTTTGGTAAGGGGTCTGTCCAGTCCGTGATACCTTTGCCCGATGGCACCGGATTAAAACTAACGACCAGTAAATACTACACACCAGCGGATATCTCCATTCACGGTATTGGCATTGAACCGGACATTACCGTTGACCCCTCAGTAAAAGAGCTTGCAGAAGAAAAAAAAGAAGCTGAAAAAACACAAAAGAAAGCAGAGGAGATCTTTAATAGTGTTCAAAATGGCGCAACGCCATCCTCAGAATCAAACAAGCTTGAAGAAACAAAAAAACGTCTTCTCGATGATAATCAGGTCCAGGCCGCGATCAATGTGATCAAAGGGATCAAGATCTTTAAAAAATAATAGTTTTCATGCACAACAAAAGAGCCCTGGACCAACGACATCTTCAAGCAGCGTTTATCACGATGGTGGCTGCGATCACCGTGATCTCGATGATCGTGCTTACAAAAACAGCCTACCAGCGATCTGCTGTGAAAACCAAAAAGATAAAACCTGCCAAGGGATACATCGCGATCATCATTGATGATTGGGGCTACAACGCAAACGTCCTTTCGTTCTTAAGAACGATCAAGATCCCTTTTGCGGTAGCGGTCCTCCCCAAGCTTCCATACAGCAAGGCTTCAGCCCAAGCTGCCGCCAAGAACGGAAAAGAAATCATGCTCCATTTACCTCTTGAACCGCACAAGACCTTGGATCACTATCCCAAGGATTACCTTCTCGCGGCGTCCATGAGCGACCAAAAAATACGTACGTTAATCGACGAGAACCTGCTGTCGGTCCCAATGGCAACAGGCGTCAATAATCACATGGGCTCCAAAGCTACAGAAACAAAAAGCCTCATGGAAACGATCTTTCGGTATTTAAAGAAAAAAGATCTTTTTTTCGTGGATAGCTACGTAACAGAGCGGTCTGCTTGCTCTGCGCTCGCAAAAAAAATGTCGCTGCCATTTGTAAAACGCGACGTCTTTCTTGACAATGCCATGGATCGTTCCGCGATCGAACGCCAATTCAATCAACTCTCGTCTTTAGCGCAAACACGTGGGTACGCCATCGGGATCGGTCACGCGCATACCTTAACGTTGCAGATCTTACGAGAACAAAGCAAGATCCTGACTGAAAAAGGTTTTCATTTCTTGACCGTGAAGGAAATGATCGAACATCAACAAACATTATCGGACCACGATAGACCATGATCATTTTGGGCATTGAAACTTCCTGTGATGAAACAGCGGCTTCCGTCGTTGCAAACGGCCGCGACATTCTTTCCCATGTCGTTTCCTCCAGCCTAGTACATCATAAGAAATATGGTGGCATTATCCCAGAGATCGCTTCGCGTAAACAGCTAGAGTCTATTCACACGGTTGTCGATGAAGCCCTTAAAACGGCACGTAAAAAGATCTCTCAGCTTGATGGCGTCGCTGTGACAGCTAGTCCTGGACTTATCGGATCGCTGCTGGTGGGGATCTCATTTGCCCAAGGACTTGCATATAGCCACAATATTCCTCTTGTCAAGGTCGATCACATCATGGCCCATATTTACGCTAACTTTCTAGTCTTTCAGCGGACATCTGGACGCCCACAAACACCTGAACTTCCGGCGGTCGGGCTGATCGTGTCTGGAGGGCACACCAACCTTTTTTTCATCAAAAATTTTCGCTCGATCGAGTTGATCGGACAGACCCGCGATGACGCGGCAGGGGAAACGTACGATAAAGTATCACGCATTCTAGGTCTTGGCTATCCTGGAGGCCCTGCGATCGACCGTTTAGCTCAGCAAGGCAAAAACACAGAATTTACTTTTCCCTGCGCGCAACTTCCTGGAAGTTACGATTTCAGTTTTAGCGGGATCAAAACCGCTATCTACTATCTAGCGCATCATCATAAAGACCATCACAATAAACTTCCAGTTAAAAAGATCGCGTACAGCTTCCAAAAAAGTGTCGTTGATGTCCTGGTCAAGAAAACGATAGACGCCTGTCAACGCAAAAAAGCAAGAACAATTCTTGTTGGCGGTGGGGTCGCCGCGAACTCAGAGCTTCGCAGGCGCCTTTTGCAGGCAGGCCAAGATCAAGGCATAAAAGTTTTTTTTCCCGATCTTCGTTTGTGCATAGACAATGCCTCGATGATCGCTGGGTTAGGGTTCCATATCATCCAACAACAAACAATATAAAAGGAGAGATCCCATGCCGCAAATTTTCCTGGAGACCCTCGATATTATCATCAAGATCATTTTAGCGGTCATCCTTTCAGGTGTCATAGGAGCAGAACGCTTTTTACGTCACAAAGGGGCGGGGCTTCGCACGCACATCCTTATCGGCGTAGGATCTACGCTACTCGTGTTGACTTCATATTACGTTTCTGATATACATAGTTATGTCCACCAAACCGATCCGACGCGCATTATCGCTGCTATTGTGACGGGTGTCGGATTCTTGTGCGCGGGGACGATCATACGTAGCGGTGATAATGTCGTAAGTGGTTTGACGACATCCGCTAGCATGTGGGTTGTTTCTTGTATTGGCATGGCCGTTGGGGCAGGATATTATACGGCAGCATTTATCGCGACCTTTATCGTCTTTTGGGTTTTATACGGACTACGTTCGATCGAAAAGAAACTTGAGAAAATCTTTCCTGATCAGGCAGAAAAATAAACGCGGCAAGGAGGCATATGATGGCTTTACGCGACCGACGAGGCAAGAACGAAGCAGAACAAAAACTCATTGAGATAAACGCTGAAATGAAAGGAACCCTTTCTTTTAGTGACCCTGTTAATCTGCGCATCAATGGACTTTTTGTTGGGTCACTGGAAACAAAAGGAACGCTGACTGTTGGAGAAACCGCTCGAGTTGAGGCCAGGATCACCGGTGAGAACGTTATCGTAGCAGGAAAGATCCAAGGTGATGTCCTTGCTTCAAAGATGTTAGTATTAATGCCTTCCGCGGAGCTCATGGGTAATATTTCAACGCCCAAGCTGAACATTGTAGAAGGCGCTATTTTTGAAGGCCAATGCCGCATGCTCAACGAACAGCTTTCCCTGGAAGAAACAGCTCGATATCTTGAGCTTGATATTTCATCGGTCGTGGAAATGGCCAACGCAGGTACGCTTCCCGGGATTAAAACCGATGATGCCTGGAAATTTGACCGGGCAAAGATCGATCACTGGATAACGCTTGAAAAAGCTAAAGGGTAAAAAATCTTAACGTCAATACTATGTCTGACCAATTTATTTCTGTGCGCGAAGCCGCGCAGATCCTAAAAGTATCTGAAAAGAAAATTATGGAGCTTGTCGAACAAGGCAAGCTCCAATCGTATCGCATCGCAGGACAATTCATTCGCTTCAAGCGCAATGACCTGATGGGTATCAAAAACGGGGGAACTGTCGCGGCGGAAAACACCCAATTCGAATACACTTCCAACGAACGCATCAAAGACTTCTTTTACTTCAATGATTTTTACATTATTTCAGCGGCTGTCGTGATCTTGTTTCTCTATATCATTTTTTATCATTTGTAAACACAGATAAAAAAACTTGCCATCACTGAAAGAATGCCGTACAATGCAACACTTGCGGCGGCGTAGCTCAGCCCGATAGAGCACTCGGTTCATACCCGATTGGTCAGTGGTTTAAATCCACTCGCCGCCACCATTTATGCATCGCTCTTTGCTCGCCTCTGTGAAGCCATGGCGGGCTTCGCTTCGGCGGAGCAGGGCATTCGGCTTCGAAGGAATGAAGCCCCATGAGGTTCCTTGTTGATGCCTTATAACCTGCTACGAAAAGGGAAATATATTTTAATTTAGTTTACGAAACAAGATGACCATTTATAATAATAAAAAATATATTATTTGTGGAATTTAACATGATTCTTTTTAACAGGTCACACCTAAGGATTTTTTTTGGGTTTATTATTATAAGCTCATTTATTTCGTCTTCAGCGCACGCGGCTGAGGTTTTTTATTTAAGTGGTGCAGCCGCTTCATCGGCCGTGGTCAATCCTTCTTATTCCCTCAAACAACGTTTCCACGATCTTTTTGATTTTACATCTGGGCGAGAGCTGAATGATCGTTCCGGACGCATCACCGGGAACATTGCTCAGGAAATATCCTGGAACAATATTTCGGGCAATACATCCAAGTCATTTCTTCGCAGGGGAACGGATTATCTTACTGAACTGCGACTTAATATTGGCGCAAAGCTTCCCAAAGACTATAATTTTGAAGGGCAGATATTTCTTCGCAAAACCGACAATAACCGCATCGAGCAGCGTGGGGATGTCCGGATGAAACAAATATCTACGAAAATTTATAATCCAAAAAATATTGTGGAATTTGCTGATTCTTATGCGGAGTTCAGTCAGTTCACGCTTGGGACTTCTCTCGAAGGGCTAAGCTTTGAGACCAATCCGTCGGAGGATCAGAGGTATAAAGGTGTTATCGCGCGCGCTTACGGAGCGGACGTTGCGACAGAGAAGTTTCAACGGAATATCTTTGGATTCAAGATGGATCAAAATTTTTTTCGTGATTCCTCTGTCTTTTCAAATTTTAGGGTTGGTCTGCAGCATGTGACTACCCAGGATGATTCTTCGACACTTGAACGCACCTCCAACTCCAAGCAGATCCGTAATCATGTGACAAGTATTGATGGCGCGCTTTCCTTGCAAAAGTATCTCTCCATGAATTATGAGATTGCCCGCAGTGAACATGCACCTGATCTTGAGGCTGATAAGAACTCTGAAGAAGCTTATGCTGTGCGTTTGCAACCGACACTTAATATGGGCAAGATCCAGACCCGCTACCTTTATAATTACGTTCAGCCGAAATTTTACACAGATGTTGGCTCTGCCTCCCCGGATATGGTCCAACATCAGGTGACATTCGACATCGCTCTCAATGCCAGCAACACGCTGAGCCTTACCGAGAATTATTACTGGGACCATTTAAGGGGGAGTTCGCTTACAAAGCGCACTATTAATGATGAAAAGTATGTTGTCTGGGCATCGCGTCCATTCGCGTCCCGGACCAGCTTTTCTTTTCGGCCGTACGTCAATTATCAGATCAGATCATCCGATGATCCGGGCAACACGGCCAGCGGTGTTACACGTACTGGCGGTTTTTCTGTTAATGATACGATCGGCAGTGCCAGCGTTGGGGCTAATTACGAATATCGTGCCTTTACAGATAAAGCCAATAGAACGGCTTCGGATTATTTTCATCGGGTCGGCTTGAATTTTGCCAAAGACTATAAACTTTTCGGCCGGAGGTTTTACTGTTCGTTGGATCCAGCCCTGGATCTGCGCTCTACCAAGACCTCACAGAAGAAGGACATTAATTTCAATCTTGGGTTAAACGCGACCTATGAGGCGTCACAGCGTTTCACTATTCGCCTGGGCAATACTCTTGCCGATAGCAACAGGTCAAAGCCTGGGACGGATTATTTTAATAACCGCACGTTCTCGGAATTTGATTATCTGATCAATAAAAAACATGCGACGCGCTTTATTGTACGCGCTGAACGCAATCGCTATGTCCATGAGGACGGAAATCAAACGTATAATGAACAGCGCGTTATCGCAAAATTCGTATCCAACTTTTAACTAAAGAAAAGAGAGCCATGAAGAAAATATTCGTTTTGATACTGAGCCTTTTTTTTCTTGCCGGATACGGCCATGCTAAGGATGCAGTTCGGCCGCAGGCTGAAGCCCCGCAGGCGGATGAGGCATTTGTTCTGACCAACAAGTTGATCGCCGGGATAGTATTGGCCTACCAGAATTATTTCAAAGATATGTTTCTGATGAACATCGCCCAGGATGCGCCGTTACGCGATAAGCTTATCGATCAGATCGACCGTAATGTCAATGCCGGGAAGGTGCTTGAGCTTAACTACTTCATTAACCAGGCGTTTTTCGATGCCGGAAAAAAGACGTTGTCGGCGCGGTTTAATTGGGAGAAGCGTGCACAGCCCCAGGGCGCCACAGAAGCCGTCCTTTCCAAAGGCGAAGCGGAAGTCGTATTCAAACACCAGGATGATGGCAATTGGCTTTTATATCAGATTAGCGGCAATAATCCTTTTTAATCAATTAATCTTTATGTGAGACATATGAAAAAAATCCTGTTCTTGACCACATGCGTAACGATCTTGTCCCTTTGTTCGGGCCAGCCGCTTTGGGCGAAAGATGCTCCGTTTGAAGAGACGGCCACAGGCAAGGCTGCCAAAGCGCTGATCACCTCCTATACGAACTTCGTTAAAGATATCACGGCCATGAACAGCATGACCACTGAGCAGAAGCTGGAGTATATCCTCAAGCAGGGTAAAGAGCGTGTTTGGGAAGAGACCGCGTCCCGAGCCAAGGACGCTGTTAAGGACAAGATGCTCAATTATATCCAGGCAAGAGCGCGGGCCGATCTTTTCAAGGCCGCCGTGCCTTCCATGATGCATCAGGCGATCGTTGATGGCAAGGCCGTGAGCGCAGTCTGGTCAGCGGCAGATATTGATATCAAATCCAAGCTTGATACGAAAATGAACGGCGTGAAGGCCGGCATCGCTTCTGCCGAAATTGCATGGAATGTGTATTCGACATGGAGCACCAAGGGCGCTGAGGAAGGCTGCCGCGAACTGGGCAAGCAGATCGGCGATAAGGTCATGGAATATTTCATTCCCGGTTGGGGTTATTATCGCCTGGCGCAGGCTGCGGTCGAGGCCCTCGGGAATTATGTGGTGGGCTATGCGTTCGATACGGCGCTGGAATCCAAAATGAATGTGATCCTCGATGGACGCAATCCACGATCAAATCCCAAGGCGTTTAAGGACTGGATCATGGCGACGGATATCCCAAGCTATGTGCAAAAGGAATGGGATGAGCAGCTGGCGTACAGCGGCTGGTATCTAAAGGGTAAGGACAATGAAGGCGATAATATGAAGGCGGCCATTATTGCCGCGCTTGAAAAGATGAAGTCCGAGATCCAGAAAAGGATCGAGATCGAACAACAGGTCCGCGCCAAGCTCGAAGCGCTCGACAGTGATGCCAAGGCAGCTGCCAGTGGCGTTCAGGGCGCGATCGACACTGCCGGTAAGGATGCTTCGCCGGTTCTTGCCGCTATCGATAGTTTTAAATCGAAAGTGTATGAATATAAGAAAGAGGACTACAAAGAGGTCGTCGACGAGGCGCAAGAGATCGCTAATCGTAACGATGCGTTATATGCGCGGGCAAGCCCGGTGTTCAAGTATGAAAGCTGTGCTATTGATCGTCAGGGCGTTCTCAATGCCTTGCGTGATGCGTTCGATCCATTTAAAGAGGCTGGCACTGACGGATATGATGTCAAGGAGGTTGAGGCGGGCATAGAGCGTTATCAGGAAGTGCGCAAGAAAGCTCTAGAGGATTCCTGGAATAAAATCCAGGATCTGATCAAAGAGGGAGAAAAAGTGTCCGCTCAAGCAGCAGCCATTTATCGCCCTCAGTATGATGCTGTCAGGGCTAAGGATCGCGCTTACCTTTCGCCGGCCGAGCGTGAGGCACTTTATGCTGAATACCACCGTATTAATCAGGCTTGGTCAGCTATGACCTTTCCTTACGCCAATATTAGTTATGTTTTTGGCAATGGGCACAGGCAGGATGCTGATATCCTTGCCAAAGAAGAGCAGGTCGTTCTGTTCGAGGTCAAGGATCGTGTGATGACCATGAGCGCCACGCTGGATAAATTGACGGAGGAAATAGCAACGGATATCATTCGGATGGAGGCCGCTTTTAAGGAGGATATGACGGCATATCAGAGCATCGCGGGCGGTATTGTTGATCGTACCCAAGAGGTGGATGCTTGGACGCAGCACAAAGAGCAGTTTTTCATGTTCCACAATCCCGGTGACGCCATCAGATCAATGGAGTCTCTGAAGCAGATCAAGGATGACCTGCAGAAGAACAAAGAGCTTTATCCTGAAATAATATCATTGGCGAAGAAGGCGTATGAAAATTATGAAACTTCCGTACAGGCCCTGATCAGAAAATTTGAGGCCACTGTACCCAAAAGTCTGCAGGTCATAGAGAAAAAGCCTGGGTATAGATATGAGCTCATGTTGAAAGATGTTGCCTCTCCGGCTATTTTGAAAATATTGGGCAAGGTACAGGGCGACGGCGTTCTTGCCGGGGGTTATCGGCGCATCATTGCGAATATTCCAATAATATCTTCCGCTGAAGATACTGGAATTTTCTTGAAAGATATGGGGTTAGCGGATGGCTTGGCGCAGAGTGACAAATCGCTGCAACTTATTAACAGGCTCATCACTGAGATGGACTTTTATGATTCCGTTGACCGCATGGCCCTGACATTGAACAGGCTTATGACCGGAATTTCGGATTCTCCGGTGCTCAGTTCAGTGCTCGAGAGAACGATGCAAAAGGAAGCAGAGCATGTGTTGCAATTGTTCCGAGGTGACGGCGCGGCTGGCTTTATGAGCGTTGAGCCGGAAAAGAGCAAAGGTGTGCAATACCTGGCGCAATTGAAAGAAACCTGGGCTGAGTCTTCCGCTCTTGTTGCCCAAATGGAAAAGCTTTTTTCAGGAATCAATAAGTCTATTAAATACCATGGCGGGTTCAATGATAAGGCCAAGACCATGATCAACGGGCTGAAAACTATTCCGGCACGCATTGCTCTTTATGAAGAGCGCTATGCGATTGTTCAGAAAGAATTTGATGCTTCTATCGTTCGGGCACAGAAGAATCTGGATGACGCGAGGAAACGATTCAAGTCCATTGAACAGCATGGTTGGTACAAGGAAAAGCTGGAAAATCTTGAGACATTCAAGACCCAGACACTGCGCAGCAACTTGAGTGTGTACGTCGGGTGGGTTAAGACCGAAAAGACCGAGAAAGTTATTAAGGACTGGACTGAGCTAGAACAGGAAGTTGATCTGGCTATTGAAAAGGCAAAAAAGGATATTGAAAAGCAGGAAAAAGAGTGGGCTCTTAAAAAAGCAGAAGATGATTCCCAGCGCGAGCAAGAAGAGGCTGCCGCCCGCAAGAGTGCCGAGGCACAGCGCTTGCGCGAAGAGCGAAATTTCACATCTCAGACGTATCAGGTCTTTAATGCCCGGATCAACAGCCGGGCGATCCCTATGATGTTCGGGGAACTTATTTTGCTGCCGGATGATCTCAAGCAGGGAGAGATCGAGATCACGGCCCGATTGAATAGCATTGATAGGCTGGACCGCATTCTTTTTTCCGAGGATGGCGGCCGGACGTGGGCCGAATTGCCTTTGAGGGCGGATATCATGAGCACGATCACCATGATCCCGGATAAAACGTATAATCCTGTGCTCAAGATCCGCAGTACGCTCGCCGATGAGCTGACCATTCCTTTATTCCCTAATCTGAATATCATTTATCGCGATCTTAATGTGCAACAAATGGTCGCACAGAGCATCAAGCAACTGGCTGAAACTTATGAGAAAAAAGATCCGTCAGCGTTCGCTCAGCTTATTTCAAGGTCTTATTTAGGGAACAAGGGCTTCCTCGAAGAAGGTGTGCGGTTCGATTTTGACATGTTCACCGATATCCGCCTCACGATCTATATCAATCGTATTGAAAAACGCGGCAATGCCTACATCGCGGAAACAAAATGGGATAAAGACCAGACTCCCCGAAAAACGGGTCTGCAGCAAAAGACGAGCGGCAATACGACCATGATTTTTGTGATGGAAGATGGCCAGATGAAGATCCAGAATCTGCGCGGCAATCTTATTTATGCGACCCTGTCGCCCCAGATCGCCCAGGCAAGTGGGCTGAGCGCGAGCGTGGTCGATCAGATCAGGACCGCGGCTGCGGAGCGCAATCCAACACAGCCCGGGGCTGGCACTATCCTGGATGCGGGCGGTGTTACGGCAGCCACCAATAGCGTGACATTGACGAGCCCTAATGGCGGCGAGTCCTGGAATGTCTCATCCTCAAAAAACATCACCTGGACGACGAGTGGTTCCGTTTCGAATGTGAAGATCGAATACTCAACTAACAGTGGGGCTTCCTATCCGAATACGATCATCGCGTCAACCTCCGCCTCAAGCGGCAGTTATACGTGGACTGTTGCCAATGATCCGAGTTCGATGGTGCGCGTGCGAATCTCCGATGCGTCTGACGCGAGCGTGTATGACACATCTGACAGCAACTTTACGATCGCGAGTGGCGGTGGTGCGAGCATAGCGGTGACAGCGCCTTCAGCTGGAGACACGATCTCTGGCTTTTATGAGATCACATGGACGGTCAGCGGGGTAGGGCCGTATATGACCATTAAACTTTCATCAGATGGCGGCGCGACTTTTCCAGATACCATCACTACTGACTCAAGCGCAGGAACTCCGGCGCCGAATGCTCCGCTGGGGTATGTTTGGAGTGTTCCGGCGGGAGCCAACTGTAACATGGTTTTACGTTTGATCAGCAATATCGACCCGGGAGTTTCGGCTGATTCCGGGGTGTTCTGCAAGAATTAGGTTTTCTAAGATCACTTTGGGTGGTGGCATTGATGGTATATTGGCCTCGATTATTGGAGGTTCTTTTAAGAGATCGATTCTTATGTGGTGCATGATCGCGCCACCATAAAACTATGAACTCTGCACGCATATCTTTTCTTTTCTCCGCTGTGATCATTTTGGCCTTGTGCGCTTCCCGCGCGAGCGCCCAAGATGCTAAAAAAACATTTTATGACAAGAACATCAACGAAGATCTATCCCTGTGGCGCCTGCAACAAAAAAAGCTAACATCTGATCAAAAAAAAGAACTTGATAAGCATATCGAAAAACTCAGCGAAGCAAGGCTCAAAGAAGAAAAAGCCAGGGAAGACGTAAAAAAAGCAGAAGAAAGATTAAATGACTTTATCAAGGATAAAGATGGAAGAATAGACCAAGAAAAAAACAAGCTTCAAGAGCGTATTGAACGGGCAAAGCGCAAGGTCAAGCACGCTCAAGAAAACCTCGATCAAGAAAAGAAGAAACTAGAAGATCTACAAAAAAGCTTTGATGATGAATTCGAAAAGGCAAAAACAAATATGCAAAGCCAGCAACAACGCTTAGATGATTTGGTCAATAAATCTGAAGAACGCTTAAAGAAAACCCGAGAAAACAAGCAAAAAATCTTGCAGCAGATCGAAGACTTCGAAAAAGCTATTCGCTAGACAAAAGGCTTTTACTGATGTATAAAAAAACACTCCTTACCTTAATCACGCTTCATCTCGTCCTTGCAACGGCGAATCTTTATGTCTACGCCCAGAACCGAACCCTTATAACAGGCTCTGCCAGCAAAGAGCAGGCCCGCATCGAATCGCTTATAGATTCTGCGACGGTCCGCCTTGTTGACGGGCGGAAGATCCGCATGATCGGTTTGGTCCCTGTTGAGCGTCCAAGGACAAAAGAAGTCCCTCGCAATGAATACAATATTATTATCGAAAAAGAAGACCCTATCATTTCTTTTGAAGAGATCGTCTACGATACATTGCGCGAAATGCTAACCGGCCAAGACATCCTTTTGGAATTCGATGCCCTTTATCGCGATCGACAAGGATACATCCTTGGCTATATCTTCTTAAAAGACGGGACCTTTGTGAACGCGGAAATCCTTCGGCAAGGCTTTTCGAATCTTACCATCACACCGCCTAACACGAAATACAAAAACGAACTTCGCGCCGCCTACTTGGAAGCAAAAAAAGAAAAACGTGGCCTCCAAGGAAATTAACTCATGCTGCAGGATTGGCTTGCTCTGATAGCTATCATCCTTTTATTAACCCTCATCGCCATCTTTGGTAGACGATGGTTTAATGAGTTCAAATGATCCATGAAATTCCTTGAAAAAATCACCCGCTTTTGTTTAGCGCAACAACTTTTTTCCCCAGGAAACAAGGTCGTCGTTGGTGTCTCCGGCGGGCCAGATTCTATGGCCCTTTTGTACATCCTCAGTGAGTTCCAGATATCTTTTGGGATAAAAATGATTGTTGCCCATCTTAATCATGGATTAAGAAGCCGTGCCGTTCATGAACAAAAATATGTGCGGCAAGCCGCCAAAAAATTTAACCTGCCTTTCTTTACAAAAAATATTAAGATCAAGGACACAAAAAGATCTCTCGAAGAAAAAGCCAGGGAAGAGCGGCTAAAATTTTTATGTTCTGTCGCACGACGAACAAGATCTCAAGTCATTGCGCTTGGACATCACCAAGATGATCTCGCCGAGACCGTTTTAATGCGATTTTTGAGAGGAACAGGGGTCGATGGGGCTCGCGGCATTCTGCCATCAAGGATCCTTTACGGGCAAAAGGTGGTTCGCCCGCTCCTGACCTCTACCCGCCAAGAAATCGAAGAATTCTTGAAAATAAACAATATCCGATCGTTTCAAGACGCATCTAATAGAAACACAAAATTCCTGCGCAACAAGATCCGCCTGCATCTTCTTCCGCTGATCAAGAGCGAATACAATCCGCAGATCGTGAATACGCTGGCGAACTTCTCACAACATCTCAATTGCATGTATGATTATATCCACCAAGAAGGCCTGCATGCCCTTGAAAATGCTTCCTTGTCGCGAGGCCGCAAAAAAACAAGCATCGCGATCGATCTACGATCGCTCAAAAACTTTCATCAAGCCCTTTTATCAGAAGTCATTCGCCTAGCCATAGAAAAACTTCTTGGGCATACGCGCAAGCTCACGACAGCACATATTGATGAGGTGATCGATCTGATCAACCGGCGTCCATCTCGATCAATCGCCCACTTGCCCAACAACATGCGCGTGATCAAAGAGCAAAACCGCGTCATCTTCGCAAAATGATAAACAACAAGACCATTGATTAAAACAAAAAAAACGATATAATATCCTCACATTTAACCTATAGAGATCTCATGGAAAATAACAACAAGCAAGAATACAAAGCAAAGAACAAAAAAGCGCTCAAGCGTCCGCCAACACGCAAAGACCGGCCTAATAGTTTCTGGCTCTGGATCGGGCTTATTTTCTTGGCTATGATGTTGTTCAGCCAGACCAACATGAACAACGGCGTCACCGCATCAAAAGAGCTCGCTTATAGCGAATTTTATGCTTTGGTCAAAGATAGCCAAAAAGCAGAAACGGTCCAGTCCTTGACCATGACCGATAACCAACTCGAGGGAACCCTGAAAGACGGCTCTCGGTTTCGTGTCACTATCCCTGCGGATGATAAAGCATTGCTCGACCTCATTCGCCAGAATGTATCTAATTTTAAGGTTACGATCGCGAACACGTTCTGGTCAAGTCTCATATTTTCTATCGGGCCCATATTGATCCTGATCATCTTCTTCTGGTTTCTATCAAACCGGGGAGCGCAGATGGGAAACCGCCTTTGGTCGTTTGGTAAATCAAGAGCCCGCATTAATGATGACAAGAACCCAAAGATCACTTTTAATGATGTGGCCGGTGTCGATGAAGCGAAAGAAGAGCTGCAGGAGATCATTCAATTCTTAAAAGACCCGAAGAAGTTCGAACGCCTTGGCGGAAAGATCCCAAAAGGAGTCTTGTTGATCGGACGGCCGGGAACGGGAAAAACACTCCTTGCCAAAGCGGTTGCTGGGGAAGCAGATGTCCCTTTCTTTTCTTTGAGCGGATCGGATTTCGTTGAAATGTTCGTTGGCGTGGGTGCCTCCCGCGTACGCGATCTTTTTGAGCAAGCGCGCAAAGCATCAAAAACATCCGGCAAAGGATGTATTATCTTTATTGATGAAATCGACGCGGTCGGTCGCCTTCGTTTTTCAGGAATCGGAGGAGGCCACGATGAGCGCGAACAGACATTAAATGCACTGCTTGTGGAAATGGACGGATTTGACACACATGGAGGGCTGATCGTCATGGCGGCCACGAATCGACCGGATACACTTGATCCGGCATTGTTGCGGCCGGGACGCTTTGACCGTCAAGTCGTTGTTCCGCTCCCAGATATCATCGGACGCGAAGAAATCCTCAAAGTCCATACCCGCAACATTAAGCTTGGCCCTAATGTGGATCTTAAGCGCATTGCCCAGCAGACAGTCTATTTTTCAGGCGCTGACCTGGCGAACGCGTGTAATGAGGCCGCACTTTTAGCAGCCAGAAAAAATAAAGACTTTGTGGAATATGAAGAAATGCAAGCTGCCATCGAACGCGTGACCATGGGCCCTGAAAAGAAAAGTCGGATCGTTTCCAAGCGCGAAAAAGAGATCACCGCATATCATGAAGCAGGGCACGCTATCTTATCACTACTGGTAGAAGGGGCTGACCCCTTCACAAAAGTTTCGATCATCCCGCGCGGCATGGCTGGAGGATATACGATCACTCCGCCACTGGAAGATAAGCAAAATTGGAGCCGCAAAGAACTGCTCGCGAAGATCGTTATCGCATTAGGAGGAAGGGCCAGCGAAGAGATCTTTCTCAGTGATATTACGACCGGCGCGCAAAGCGATCTGGAGCAGGCAACCGGGATCGCCCGTGCCATGATCTGTGAGTTTGGCATGAGTGAAAAACTCGGAACGCTCACCCTCGGCAATCATCATAACCAGCTTTTCCTCGGTCGAGATATGGTCGAGCAAAAAAATTATAGCGAAGCAACCGCTAAAGCGATCGATGACGAGATCCGGTTCTTTATCGATGATTCCTATCATCGCGCAAAAAAACTCCTAGATGAAAACCGTGAAAAGGTTGAGATCATCGTAGCAAAATTAAAAGAAAAAGAGATTCTTGATGTTGAAGAAGCTAGAATCCTTCTTGGCATGCCCATAGCTGCTGAACAACGATCCGCAAGCCATACAAACCCTTCAGCATAGATCTCGGGGAAAATCATGACAGCTTCCCGAAAGATCGTCAACAGAACCCTCGATCACGCCCGCCGATGTTTTAACCTTAGAGCTCGCGATACTACTCTGTCGTTAGGCAAAAAAACCCTTCTGATGGGGATCGTGAATGTCACTCCGGATTCTTTCAGTCACGATGGTCTCTTGCGTAAAGGATCCAACGACCCTCGCGCGCATCTTGCGCACGCTTTAAAACTGATCAAGCAAGGTGCTGATATCATTGACGTTGGGGGAGAGTCAACGCGGCCAGGAGCTCAAACCGTTACCATCGAACAGGAGCTGCAGCGGGTGATCCCTCTTATCCGCCTTCTCGCAAAGAAAACAGCAATTCCTATCTCTATCGACACTTACAAACCATTAGTGGCGCGGCAAGCGATCGATGCAGGGGCTTCCATTGTCAACATGATCCAAGGGACCTCCATCAACAAAAAGATGTTGGACATCCTTAAGAGAACAAATGTTGCAGTCGTTCTCATGCACATGCGCAACACGCCGCGCACAATGCAACAGCATATTCACTACGGTAATCTTATCGTAGAAATTATTGATGAATTGCGAAAATCTGTGCAAAAATGCTTGGAAAGCGGGATTAATTCAGATAGAATAATTATTGATCCTGGTATTGGTTTCTGCAAAACGACAGAGCATAATTTAATCATTCTAAAGCATTTAAGAAAATTCTCGTCTTTGCGCTTACCGATACTGATCGGAACCTCCCGTAAATCTTTTATCGGAAAGGTCCTTGGGCATACGGACCCACAAAAAAGAACATGGGGGACAGCAGCGACGGTCAGCAGCGCGATCTTGTCAGGAGCACATATCATCCGTGTCCATGACATTGCTTCTATGCGTGATGTTGCGCGAGTAGCAGACGCGATCACAAAACCTAAAAATTTCCGGAATCAATAATGACATCTCCGCTGGCTATTATCGCTATTCTCATAAAACCGATCGCTGAGATCCTGATCTTGTGGTTCGTTTTCTACCAGGTCCTTGTTTTTTTTGAAGGCACGAGGGCTTTTCAAGTTCTCAAAGGTCTTATTTATCTTCTCGCGGGATTCTTGATCTTTCAGCTCTTGGGGCTTGAAACGATCAACTGGTTATTGCGAAACCTCCTGGGAATGTCCATCTTAGGGTTCCTCATCCTTTTTCAGCAAGAGATCCGTCACGGACTTGCCCGCTTAGGCCAACAACATCTGTTCAGCGCGAGCCTTGAAGAATCTGAGGTTGTTGCCATGCTTGATGAAATGTCCGCTTCTGTTTATAAGCTCGCGCAGCGCAAGATCGGTTGCCTGATCGCTCTCGAAAGAGAAACAAAATTAAAAACATACATCGACAGTGGCGTGGCCATAGATGGAAAGGTCTCTTCCGAGCTGATCCAAAGCATCTTCGTGACAACGTCGCCGCTGCATGATGGAGGCATCATCATACGTAACGACCGCATCTTGGCAGCGGCATGTCTTTTTCCGCTATCCGAAAACATCAATCTCAGCAAGATCATCGGCACACGTCATCGGGCAGCCTTAGGCTTGAGCGAACAGACCGATGCGATCGTGGTCATGGTTTCTGAAGAAACGGGCAACATCTCGATCGCGACCGAAGGACGGTTCATCCCTGTTGTCAATAAAGAACGCTTCCTTGCGACTCTTAAGAATTTCTTGATAAGGCAGAAATAAATGATACGTGGATGGCTCACACATAACCTCATGCTAAAGATCATTGCCTTAGGGCTTGCGATTATCACCTGGCTCTATGTGCAAGAGATCCTGCTGGCATACTACCCATAAAATATTTTCTATGCCAAAACTCGGTGTCAATATTGACCATGTCGCAACAGTGCGTCAAGCCCGTCGAGACATATATCCAAACCCTGTCGATGCGGCTATTGCTTGCGAAAAAGCTGGAGCTCACAGTATCGTCGCCCATTTACGTGAAGACAGGCGTCATATCAACGATAAAGATGTCTCTGCGTTAAAAAAAACCGTACGCACACGCTTCAACCTTGAAATGTCGATCCACCCCGCGATCGTTGAGATCGCGTGCCGCATCAAGCCTGACCAAGCGACACTGGTCCCAGAGAAACGGCAAGAGATCACGACAGAAGGCGGTCTCGACGTCGTTAAGAATTTCACTGAGATCAAAAAAACAGTTGCGGCGTTATCCGCCCGTGGTATTTGCGTAAGCCTTTTTATTGCTCCTGAAGAAAAACAGATCTTACGATCTAAAGAAACCGGCGCGCACAGTATCGAATTGCACACGGGTTGCTATGCCAACGCAAAAACAAAAACACAAATACGCCGTGAGCTGGAACGTATTCGCAACGCCGTCACATTAGGCAACGCGCTTAAGCTCATCGTCAATGCCGGCCACGGGCTCAACTACACCAATACACGCGCGATCGCGTCTATCAAAGGGATCGAAGAATTAAATATTGGCCACGCGATCATCGCCCGCGCGCTTTTTGTCGGCTTGCCAAAGGCAACTCAACAAATGTTAACAATCACTGGAAACAAATGATCCTTGGACAGGGAATAGATATCATTGAAGTGGAACGCATCGCTAAAGCGGTCGAACGCTGGGGTGATGATTTTCTCAGGCACGTCTTCACGGACCAAGAGATCGCTTATGCGCGAAAACGCCGATTTCCGGACCAGCATTTTGCGGCGCGGTTCGCCGCAAAAGAAGCGGTTTTAAAAGCCTTAGGGGAAAATTCTGATGTCGGATGGAAGGATATCGAGATCATCAACCAGCACAACGGAAAACCATCCTGCATATTCCACAAAAAGGATTTCAGACAAAAGATCCTTCTATCAATGTCCCACACAAAACAATATGCAGTTGCCAGCGCCATTATCACGACATAACCCCTGCCAACACAAGAATGATTTCGGCCATGTGCTCATCCTGGCCGGAAGCGCTCGCATGTTAGGGGCTGCCGCATTAACCTGTCAGGCAGCCATGCGCGCAGGAGCTGGCCTTGTTACCCTCGGGATCCCCAAAGAACTTAATCTTGCGGCTCAAAAAAAGATCTCACCTGTTATTATGACTCTGCCGCTAGCCCAAACAAAAGAGCAAACATTGTCCGTCAATGCATATTTCGCTCTTAAAAAAGAACTTCATCGATATGCTGTGATCGCTCTTGGTCCAGGATTATCACAGAATCCCTCGACTCAAAGATTGATATTAAAGATCGTTGCCTCCTTTGATATCCCTCTTGTGATCGATGCTGATGCTCTTAATGCCATCGCCAGACGATCGATCATCCTAAAAAAACAAACGAACGTCAAAATACTTACACCGCACCCTGGAGAAATGAGGCGGCTGGTCAGAAAACCTATCAGTAACAATGCCGCTGAACGCAAGCACATCGCTGAAAATTTTGCGCGCCAGCACAGCTGCATTGTTGTGCTTAAAGGTCATCGCACTGTTATCGCTTCTAATAAAAAGAGTTACGTGAACACAACGGGCAATGCGGGCATGGCAACGGCCGGTAGCGGGGATGTCTTGACAGGGATGATCGCTTCTTTTTTAGCTCAAAAAATAGACGCCTTTACAGCCACAAAATACGCAGTTTTTCTACATGGAAAAGCAGGGGACTTAGCCGCCAAAGAAAAAGGCAAAGCGCCTATGACTGCCGTCGACATTCTTGAAAAAATTCCTGACGCGATAAAAAATCTCGATAAATAATTTTTGACTTTCGTAATCATGGTATACTTAGTACTAGAAAAGAAGGAGGGGGTAAAATGATCAAAAAAGGATTCACCTTAATTGAGGTCATCATTGTTATCATTATTATCGCTGTTCTTGCAGCTGTTTCTATCCCAAAATACACCGGTGCGGTTGAAAGATCAAAGGCCGCGGAAGGGACATACATCTTAGGGACGCTATTATCAGCCCAAGAACGCTATTTTCTTGAAAATAGTGCATTTGCAACCGCTCTTGCAGACCTGGATGTAACGATCCCAACGCCAAAATATTTTGCCATGCCCACTGTTTCTTCGAGCTGTTCGGATGCCAGCGCATGCGCAACTATTGTTCGGTCGGGGAGCTTGTTCACGCTTACGATCGTACGCAATGGGACTATTTCATGTTCTGGATCAGGATGTACCTTGGCAGGTTTCTAAATTCTTAAGTTTATCAATAAATAAGCGCTCGATAGAATTTCTCGAGCGCTTATTTTTTTGCTTTGCTTCAGCTGATCTTATAAGTGTCTTTCGATCGGTCCTTGCGCTTTCTCGAAAACAGGATTAACGCTCTGGCGCTCACGTCCAAAACAAATACCCATCGTTTCATGAACCGTGACAACATCCAAGTCAACATGGCGTTGCTTAATAGCTTCTTTGGTATCCATATAACGGATCTTTTTACCATTAATGCCAACAACGGTCACGCCATCAACTCCAGAAGACAGCAATAGCACGGCTGCGGCTCCAGCTTCTTTACCGAAATTAGCATCGTAAGCAGAGGAGCGGCCACAGCGGACCAAATGTCCTGGAGCGACAGAGCGAACTTCCGGGATATCGTAGAGCCCTTCAACGAACATTTTTTCTTTCTTCATAAAATCTTTCACAGCCGCATCTTGCTTAAACCGCTTGGACAGCTCTTGGCAAACATATTTACCGGCCCCAGCCAATTTCTTATGACCAAACGCGTCAACACCAGCGGCCTCATCAACAAGCTCTTCGCCATTCGAGTTTTTTAACCCTTCAGCAACAATGATCAAATAAGTACCTGCCTTGACATCGCTTTGTTCGATACGACGAATGAAACGCTTCTTAGTATGTTGATATAAGACATCAAAATCAACGGGTATCTCGGGGATCAAAATCGCATCCGCGTCCGCCGCAACACCCCCGCGAAAAGCAGTATGTCCTGCATAACGGCCAAAAACCTCCATAACAATGATGCGGTTGTGCGTGCGCCCAGTTGTTTTAAGGTCCTCGGCGAATGTCGCGATACGGCTAATGGTCGAATCGGCGCCAACAGAATACGTCTGCAGGTCCAGATCCATCGTTTTCGGCGCGTGAACACATTTAATACCCTGATTGGATAAGTCGACGATCACGCTTCCCGTATCGTCACCGCCGCTAATGATAAGACCATCGATACCAAATTTCTTAAGGCCTTGCTTGATGCGATCGTACTTCTTATCATCTTTTATTTTTGAGATCTTGACCCTTGAATGGCCGGCTTCGGAGCCCGCCAATGCCGAATTGACAGAATCCACACGCTCAGGGGAGAGCTCAACAAGATCGTTAAAATCAACTAAATTGTAAAGTCCTGCGTATCCATTAGGGATGACATAGCAGGCAATGCCTTTGCGGTGTGCCATCTGGGCGACACCCTTAACGACCGCGTTCAAACCGCCGCAATCGCCGCCACTGGTAATAATGCCAATCTTTTTCATGACTTCTCCTTTGTTAAGTTGCATGATTGTTTCTAAAAGCAAAATAAAAAATAGAGTATCATAACCCTATAAGAAAATCAAATCCTAAACGAACAAACTATTTATTTTATGAGATAGGTTCACTAAAGAAAACAGCCCCTTCGCGTTTTAATATGATCCAAGAACATCCAGACAATATGCCATGCCATGGAAAGGACTTCAAATAAGAAAACTGACAGTGTCTGCCATTAAATGAAAGCGTGATCGTTGTGTCTTCATTCACATCGTGCGGCAGACACCCCGTATCCCACGGCGCGCATCTGAAAAAATGGATCAAAAAAATATCAGGCAGATCTTTTTCGTCCTTAATGGAGAAGAAAGCTACATGATCAAGGTTTTCTGAATTTTTTATTCGTTCTTTATAAAAATCAAGAACTAAATCAGTACGAAAATCCGAATCGCTTGAGATTTTGATTGGTTTTCCATTTGATAGAGTGGAGATATAGCGAATGGCTTCCTCAAAACGTCCACGCCCATATTTTAAAAAGTTAGGTAAATACGTTGTCTGGCCAAAAAGAAACAATAAAAGGATGGCAGAAGCTATTATTTTACCCATTAAGGATCTTTCCCACAAAAAATCAATAAAATAAGATAAGGTATACATAAAAAACAAAAGGCTCGGAATGAAATACCGCATGCTCATGTGCGGAAAAGGGAAAAGGATGAGAACAAGGGCTGGGGCGATGAGGATGCCCATCGTAAAGAATATCCAAACATTGCCATACGCTTTCCGAATGAACCAAAGCAAGATCAAGAAGGAAACAAAAACAGCGGAACAAAGAACAAAAGCGTGCTGCTCAAGGCCACGGAAACCAAATGTCACTATTAAGATCTGAAAAAAGATAAAAAGAAAGCTATCGTTTGGGCCACCTCCAACTGTTATGCTCTTTACAAAAAAGTGATAAAGAAAGATTGCGGCGATTATCGGGACACTGTGAACATAAATAAAACTTTTAGCTTGATCAATCCTCGATTTATCTTTTTGAGTAAAGAATTCTTGCAATGACCAGGTGACAAACCCAATGTAAATATAGATAAAAATTAAATGTGACAAGAGGCCAAGAACAACGGCACTCCAAAAAAGAATGGCATGGCGCAGCAACACTCTAGGATTGCTCTCGTCAATCAATCGTGTCATGGCATAAAAAGAGATCATGGCAAAGCCCAGCATGGGTCCATAGCCGCGTGCCTCCGAAGAATAAAAGACAAGCGGAAAACAAAAACCTGTAAGGATCAACGCTGCAATGCCTTGCGCACGGCTTTGTCGGCGAGCGATCAAAAACGAAAACAGAACACAAAGACTTCCGCCGATCACAGCCGGGATACGATACAGCTGCCAAATCTGCTGCGGCCCCAAGACATACATCCAGACCGAATTCAATATATGATTGTTGTCATGCTTGATCTTAAAGATGATATCCGTTATGTGCTGAGCATTCTCTGTGGCAAGGCGTAGCGACCAGATCTCATCCATCGCAAAATCGCCTCTGGCGGCCAAAATACGGACAATAACAGCTGCTAAAAAAAGAAGTGAGCAGGTGATCGCATAGGCCCTACGCTGGATAAACTTAAGGACTTGTTCAGGCATGGAGAAATCCTATCAAAGAAGAAGAGTTCCCGCAATTAATTCTTTCAAATTCCATGATTTCTTGTTAAAATCTTTCTTTACACAAGTATGAAAATTTGCTATAAACATCCGTTCTGTAAAATAGAAATTACTACGCTGGCGTAGCTCAGTTGGTAGAGCAGCTGACTTGTAATCAGCCGGTCGGGGGTTCGAGGCCTCTCGCCAGCTTAAAAATTTGAAGGTTTTCCGAGCTGTGTGTCGGGGGTCATCGTCTTTTCCGATAGGCCAAGATAGAAGAAGACGATGCGCCAATTTCCTTCTAAACTAAATAAAAGAAGGAAAAATTGGTGTCGAGGCCTCTCGCCAGCTTAAAAATTTGAAGGTTTTCCGAGCTGTGTGTCGGGGGTCATCGTCTTTTCCGATAGGCCAAGATAGAAGAAGACGATGCGCCAATTTCCTCAGCTCCATTGACACGTATAAAGGGCAGATACTCAAGCGGTCAACGAGGACAGACTGTAAATCTGTTGCGCATCGCGCTACGGAGGTTCGAATCCTTCTCTGCCCACCATCGTATAACAAAGCGACGCGAGAGTAGTTCAGTGGTAGAACTCCAGCCTTCCAAGCTGGTAGCGAGGGTTCGATTCCCTTCTCTCGCTCCATAAAATGACAACATTAATTTCATGAAAATTACACTTCTGATCCCAACTCTCAACGAGATCGACGGTATGAAGACCATCATGCCGCGCATCAAAAAAGAATGGTATGATCAGATCCTCATTGTCGATGGCCAGTCAACGGATGGGACTGCTGACTATGCCAGAAGCCAAGGCTATGAAGTGCTCGTCCAACAAAAAAAAGGTATTCGTCACGCGTATATAGAAGCCCTGCCTTATATTAAAGGGGACATTGTTCTTACGTTCAGCCCTGACGGAAATAGCATCCCAGAGCTTATCCCGGAGTGCATCAACAAGCTCAAGGAAGGCTTTGACATGGTCATTGTTTCCCGCTATCTACAAGGAGCAAAGAGCTACGATGATGACGCCATAACTGCATTTGGTAACAAACTGTTCACGACCTTTATCAACTTTTTTCACAATGCACATTATACGGACGCCATGGTCATTTTCAGAGCCTACAGGACACAGCTTGTTTACGACCTAGACCTTCATAAAGACAAAAGCTACTCATTCGAAGAACAACTCTTTCGCACACGTATCGGGATAGAACCCCTGTTATCCATTCGGGCTGCAAAAAGAAATCTGAAGATCAGCGAGATCCCTGGCGATGAGCCAAGGCGTGAAGGCGGGGAGCGTAAGCTTCAGGTTCTGCGCTGGGGTGCGGCTTACATGTTCGAGGTCTTCCGCGAGATCTTTATCTGGCGGTAACGAACTTTCTTGGCACCCTGAGCCTCATCTAAAAGGTTCCATCTTTTTCCTTGAAAGGTCAAAGTCATCGAATATAATAATATAAATATTAATAATTATGAGAACATCATTTAAAAATATATCCGTCATCGGTGACGGGGGATGGGGAACGACCCTCGCCATCCATCTCGCAAAAAAAGGTTTGTCTGTAACGCTGTGGAGCGCTTTCGCACCCTACGCTCAGCAGATGCAAAGAACACGCCAGAATCCAAAATTTCTTGCTGGCATCCCCATACCTCGGTCAATAAACATCACGCAAACATTGCATGAAGCGATCAATGATTGTGATCTGATCGTTTTTGCCACGCCTTCACAATATGCCCGCGAGGTGCTTTCAGAGATCAAGAAATGTAATTACGCTCAAAAACCTTTCCTGAGTGTTGTTAAGGGGATCGATAGCAAAAAACTTACCCGCATGTCTCAGCTCATCCATGAAATGCTTGGAACTGTTCCTCTTGCCGTGCTCTCGGGTCCAACGATCGCGATCGAGGTCGCGAAAGGATCGCCATCTACTGCTGTCATTGCTTCACGCAATGCGGACCTGGCGAAGAAACTTCAGCGAACTTTTAACTCACCAGCCTTTCGCATCTACACAAACTCTGATATGATAGGCGTAGAGATTGGCGGAAGCATAAAGAACATTATCGCGATCGCCTGCGGTGTATGCGATGGTCTCGGGTTTGGGACTAACACGAAAGCCGCGATCCTTTCAAGAGGATTGGCTGAAATGGCACGCTTAGGAGAAGTGTTAGGCGCGACCAAGCATACTTTCTTTGGACTAAGCGGCTTAGGAGACCTCGCAACAACATGCTTTAGCCCTAATAGCCGCAACCGCCAAGTCGGCGAGAAACTTGGCCAAGGTAAAAAAATAAAAGATATATTAGCAGGCATGAAAAACGTTGCCGAAGGCGTACCAACGGCCAAGGCCGTATATCAACTAAGTCGTCGCTATCGGATTGCCATGCCGATCACTGAAGAAGTATTTCGCGTTCTTTATAAAGGCAAGGATCCCCGTAACGCCGTCACAGCTTTGATGTGCCGGAGGTTAAAACCTGAATAAATTTTCGGAGCGTAGCGCAGCTTGGATTAGCGCACTTGAATGGGGTTCAAGTGGTCGTGAGTTCAAATCTCACCGCTCCGACCATTTTAACAAACAAAGGAGTTGTTATGGCAAGTATTCCGTCTGAACGTCGTCAGCATCCGCGGATCGAAAAGCATTTTATTGTCACTTTCTATGAAGCCGGAAAAACAGATGCCGACCATAGCATCTCACAACTAAAGAACATCAGTCGGGGAGGATTTTGTTTTTCAAGTAGCCTGGCTTTGACCCCAGGATCAAAGTTACAGACCATGATCAAAACACCTTATCTCGGTGAATCAGTCAGCGTTCTGACAACGGTTGTCGATTGCAAAGAAAAGATCCCTAACGTCATTTATGAAGTACGGGTCCGCATCGAAGAAAGCACTCCAGAGGCAGAAGACATATTAAAAAAGATCGAACAGGCGTTCATCAAGTCTAAGTCTCAATCCCAGATCTAAAGGATGTCCTATGAATAAAATCAATATTGGCTTGATCGGATGCGGAACAGTCGGAAGCGGGGTTGTTAAAATCCTTAAAAAAAACCGTGAACTTTATCAAAAGAAGTTCAATGTCCAGATCGCCGTCAAAAAAATCTGTGATAAAAATCCGACGATCGCTCAAAAACTCAATCTCAAGAAAAAAATATTTACCACACGCGCTAGCGATATCTTGCTTGACCCCAGCATCCAGATCGTTGTTGAGCTGATCGGCGGTCTGCATCCAGCCAAAGAATTCATCCTTGAAGCGTTAAAACAAAAAAAACATGTTGTCACTGCCAATAAAGCTGTGATCGCTAAATACGGCACAGAATTATTCAAATACGCCCTTCGCCAGAAACGTAATATTTATTTTGAAACGACGGTTGGCGCGGGTGTCCCGATCATCAATGCGATCACTGAAGGCCTATCTTCCAATCGTTTCACAGGTTTATACGGGATCATTAACGGGACGTCCAATTTTATCTTAAGTGAAATGTCTGAAACATTATGCACTTTTTCAGCTGCCCTCGCCAAAGCCCAAAAATGTGGCTATGCTGAAAGCAATCCAACGCTGGATATTAATGGCATGGACGCAGCGCACAAGCTTGCTGTACTTGTCCGTATCGCACTTGGAAAAACAGTAGCCCTTGAGCAGATCCACGTTGAGGGGATCACTCAGATCTCCCACGACGATATCCGCTATGCAAAAGAGCTCGGCCTTGTGATCAAACTCTTGGCGATCGCTAAGAACGTCGATGGCGGTATAGAACTGCGCGTTCACCCAACGCTCATTGACGAAGATCATCCTTTGGCATCTGTCGATGGGGTTTTCAATGCCGTGTTCTTGCAAACCGATCCCCTCGGCGATATTCTGATCTATGGCCAAGGCGCAGGCCAGATGACAGCCGCATCAGGAGTTGTCAGCGATCTGATCAACTGCGCGACAAAAGGGGACCGTATCGCTAAAATACGCACCTCCAGCATCGCTTTTGAAGATCGCACAGTAAAACTGCGCAAGATAAGTCAGATCGAAACACAGTTCTACATTCGTTTTATGGCGATCGACCGGCCTGGTGTCCTTTCTAAGATCACAGGCATTCTTGGTAAGCATGGGATCAGCATCGATTCTGTAAACCAAAAAGTGCAAAAAAAACGTTTCGCCGTTCCTGTTGTCATGCTGACACACCGCGCCAAAGAAAATCAGCTTCGTCAAGCCTTAGAAAAAATAACGAATCTGTCTGTCGTCCGCAGCAAGCCTGTGGCTATCCGCATGGAGAACCTCTAATATGAAATGGGAAGGCTTGATCGCTCAGTATCGTGATTTCTTACCCGTTACCGACAAAACCCCAGTCATCACATTGAGGGAGGGGAATACGCCGTTTATTCATGCTCCTTTTCTAAGCCAAAAGATCGGTCTTGATGTTTACTTGAAGCATGAAGGCACAAACCCCACAGGATCTTTCAAGGACCGAGGAATGACGATGGCCATTTCAAAAGCGGCAGAAAAAAAAGCCGTCGCGGTCATGTGCGCATCAACAGGGAACACATCCGCATCAGCTGCCGCTTACGCGGCGCGCGCTAAAATGAAGTGTATTGTATTGATCCCAGATGGGAACATCGCCTTGGGCAAGCTTGCTCAAGCCATGATCCATAGCGCGCACGTGATCGCCATTCGAGGAAATTTCGATGAAGCGCTCACTCTGGTCAAGGACATTACTTCAAAATATCCGATCGAACTTGTGAACTCCTTAAATCCCTTTCGCATTGAAGGACAAAAAACAGCTGCTTTTGAGATCTGCGACTTTCTGCAGCATGCGCCAACATTTCACGCGATCCCCGTTGGCAATGCTGGCAACATTACGGCATATTGGAAAGGATACAAAGAATATCACCAGATCAAAAAGACTGGCTTGCCGCGTATGCTTGGATTTCAAGCAGCAAAATCAGCTCCGATCGTTGACGGCCACATCATCGATAAGCCTGAAACGATCGCGACGGCGATCCGGATCGGCAACCCTGCCAGCTGGAAGTCAGCAGAAGCGGCCCGCGATGAATCTCAGGGACTAATTGACAAAGTCACGGATGAAGAGATCTTAGACGCCTACAAATTGTTGGCTCAAAAAGAAGGTGTTTTTGTAGAGCCGGCTTCCGCAGCCTCTGTGGCTGGTGTTCTCAAGCTTCATAATGCTAATTTCTTTCATGGCCAAAAAGGAAGCATTGTTTGCACGCTCACAGGCCACGGCTTAAAGGATCCCAATCTTGTCATCAATAATATCGCGCAACCTGTTGTTGTGGAGCCAACCCTTCAAAGCATATTAAAAGAAATTGGAATCTGATCGGTCCTTTACTAATAAAAAGATCCTTATTACATGCGGCCCAGTATGGACACGCATCGATCCCGTTCGCGTTATCAGCAATACCTCTTCCGGCGAGTTAGGGCACATCCTTTGCGCGCTTCTATCAAAAAAAGGTGCGAAGATAACGATGCTGCAAGGACCTGTCACGCATCCTTTTCGCGATCCCAAGGTTCGCGTACGCCCCTTTACTGATTTTCAACAACTTTCAGCTTTGCTAACCCAAGAACTAACCCGAAAGCGCTACGACATCGTGATCCACGCGGCGGCTGTCTGTGATTACCAGGTCAAAAAAGCCTACCGGACAAAGATCTCCTCTGGTCGTTCTTGTCTTCGCCTTGACCTTGTTCCAACACCCAAGCTGATCAACCGCATAAAAAAAATAGATCCGAACGTTTTTTTGGTTGGATTTAAATTGCAAACACACAGCACCAAGGCCTCCTTGATCAAAAAAGCTCAACAGCTTATAGCGCAGGCGGATTGCGATCTGGTTCTCGCCAACAAGCTGATGGATCAAAAATACTGCGGCTATCTTTTAGATAAACAAACTGGTCTCAGCCGACCAGCTGGTTCTCGATCCAAGATCGCGCAACAACTCATCAACCTTTTAAAGAAAAAAATATGAAATATATTGTCATTGTCCCGGATGGCGTTGCTGATTATCCCGTAGAAGAATTGAACGGCCAAACGCCCTTGGCATACGCCAAAACACCGCACATGGATTTCTTAGCCCAAAACGGCACTGTCGGACTTGTTCAGACCATTCCTGAAGGATTACCCGCGGGTTCAGATATTGGCAATCTGTCTGCCTTAGGCTATGATCCTCAAAAAAGTTTTTCGGGCCGCGCGCCCTTAGAGGCCGCGAACTTAAACATTACGCTTACGGATAACGAGGTCGTTTTCCGCTGTAACGTCGTGACCGTTACCAATGACATCATGAGCGATTATAGCGCAGGACACATCAGCTCTCAGGAAGCTGAGAAACTCATTACAACATTGAATGAAAAACTGGGGACATCTTCAATCAGGTTCTATTCTGGAAAAAGCTATCGTCATCTACTAACCCTCAAAACACCTCTGGCCGCAACACTAGCTCAACTGCGCTGCACGCCTCCTCATGATATTCTCAACCAGGATATTAAATCGTTTTTACCTTCTGGGGATGGGTCTGAGCAGATCATCAAAATGATGCGCGGCTCCCAGGAGATCCTCAAAGACCATCCGGTAAACCTCGCGCGCCAAGCAAATAACCAGAATCCAGCGAATATGATCTGGCTTTGGGGTCAAGGACAGAAGCCACGCCTTCCGTCATTTCAGGAAAAATTTCAATTAAGCGGCTCCGTGATCTCTGCCGTTGATCTCGTGAATGGAATAGGGAAGCTGGCTGGCCTTCAGGTGATCAGCGTTCCTGGCGTGACAGGCTACTATGACACAAACTACCGAGGTAAGGCAGACTACGCGTTAAGGTCTTTAGCGCATCGTGATTTTGTTTTTATCCATATCGAAGCGACAGATGAAGCAAGCCATAACGGGGATCTTAAAATGAAGGTCGCGTGCACGGAACGCATCGATAATGAGGTTGTCGCGCCTATCCTAGATTATGCCAAAAAACATGATGATGTGCGTATCTTGATCCTGCCGGACCACCGCACGCCTGTTATCAAGCGCACGCACACCAAGGAGCCCGTATGCTTCGTGATGTTCGGGAAAAAGGTCCCTAAAACAAACTCTTCTTCTTTTTGCGAAAGCGAAGCGGAAAGATCAAAGGTCTTTTTTGACAGCGGAGAAGAACTCATGTCTTTCTTTATCAAAAAAAATCTTTAGATCAAATGAATGCTTTTTCCATTATAGTTATTGTTTTCTGCCTATTCTATCTGGCGTACCGCATATACGGAAGAACTCTCGACACCCTCTGGAATGTTGATGAAAAGCGTCCAACCCCTGCCTTAACGCAAACAGATACGGTAGATTATATACCAGCAAAGAACGCACTAGTCCTTTTTGGTCATCACTTTTCCTCGATTGCCGGAGCAGGCCCGATCGTTGGGCCGATCATGGCATGCCTGATCTGGGGTTGGGCACCCACATTAGCATGGGTTGTTGTCGGATCTATTTTCTTAGGCAGCATCCATGACTACGGAGCGCTCATGATCTCCGTCCGTGAAAAAGGATCATCGATAGGGGACATTGCCGCAACAGCGATCTCGCGCAAGGCGAAACTGATCTTTTCTATTTTTCTGTGGCTCACACTAGTCTTGATCGTTGCGGTCTTTACCTATCTAGCGGCAGATACATTTTCCCAGCAAGCCCAGATCGTTATCCCTTCCTTTGGGCTCATCCCCGTGGCCATCTGCGTGGGGATCGCTTTATATCGCTTCAAAGGTCCTCTCGTACCGGTCACATTCTTGGGACTCTGCGCCTTGGCAGGGCTTGTTTTTCTAGGGAATATCTTTCCGATCAGCATTGCGACAAATGGCCGGAATATCTGGATCTTTCTTTTGCTTGCCTATTCTTTCTTTGCGTCTGTTTTGCCTGTTAACTATCTGCTGCAGCCGCGGGATTATTTATCAAGTTTTTTATTATTCGCAGGAATTATTTTGGGGCTTACGGGGATCCTCTTGACGCAACCTGTAACACAAACTCCCGCGTTCATATCGACTGGCAGCGCGCAAGGATCTCTGTGGCCCATGATGTTCATTACGGTTGCCTGCGGCGCTATTTCTGGGTTTCATTCGCTGATCTCTTCGGGGACAACATCGAAACAGATCATCAGTGAACGCGATGCAAAAAAAATCGGCTTCGGCGGGATGCTCACAGAAGGGTTTCTAGCGACGCTGGTGATCCTCGTCTTTGCTTCAAGTTTTTCACTCCCAGAATTTTATCTGCATCGATCCGCTAACACTAACCCTATCACACTTTTTGGGCAAGGATTCGGCCAGATAACCAAATCCTTTCTAGGCCCCTGGGGAAATTTTTTAGCGCTCTTTATTCTTAACGCCTTTATATTAACAACGCTTGATTCTGCTACCCGCATTGCCCGCTACATCACAGAAGAGATCTCTTTTATTAAGAACAGGTTCTTCTCAACATTTATCGTGATTGTGTGCGCAGGCGCGCTGGCAATGGCCAAAGACACAGCACATCTTCCTCTGTGGAAAAAGATCTGGCCCCTTTTTGGGGCGTCGAACCAGTTAGTCGCTGCGTTAGCTCTCATTGTCATCACATGCTGGATCCTGCAGAAACGAAAAACCGGCCTTTTATACGCGCTCTTACCCGCGGCATTCATGCTGATCACGGCGTTGACAGCCCTTGCGATCAAGGTGCCAAGCCAGTGGAGGAATCAAGAATTTTTACTTGTAATTATCTCTATAATTCTTATAATAGCAGCTCTACTGCTGCTCGTTGAGGTTTTGACGCTCTTTAAACACAGGAGAAGGAATGACTAAAAAACTTATTGTTCAAAAATTTGGTGGCTCATCGGTCGCCAATATTGACAGGATCAAAAACGTTGCCAGTCGTATCGCTAGCTATAAACAACACAATCAGGACGTGGTCGTTGTTGTCTCAGCCCTCGGCGATACGACAGATGAACTAGAAGCGCTGGCGTTCGCTATTGATCCAACGCCCCCCGACAGGGAAATGGATATGCTGATGGCGACAGGTGAGCAGGCGTCTTCAGCACTGCTTGCCATGGCAGTAAAAAAGCTGGGATTCGATGCCGTATCCCTAACCGGTGCCCAAGTTGGCATTCGCACCGACAAGGTTCATACAAAAGCCAAAATTATCAAGATCGATGCCAAACGCATCCGCAAAGCCCTCGTGAAAAACCAGATCGTTATTGTCGCGGGATTCCAAGGTGTCGCCTCAGATGACGAGATCACGACCTTAGGTCGTGGCGGTTCTGATCTGACAGCGGTCGCGCTCGCTAAAGCTCTCAACGCTGATGTCTGCGAGATCTATACCGATGTGGAGGGGATCTACACGACCGATCCACGCATCGTGAAAGAAGCCCGTAAGATCTCTCACATCACGCACGAAGAAATGCTTGAAATGGCAGCCTTAGGCGCTCAGGTCATGCAAGCACGTTCGATTGAAGTCGCAAAAAAATATAATATTCCACTACATGTTCGATCAAGTTTTTCGAAGGAGGAAGGGACCATGATTGTTCAAAAGAATGAAAAAATGGAAAGCGTTGCCGTACGGGGCATCACATGCAACAAGTCAGAAGCAAAAGTGACCATCCGCAATGTTCCTGATAAGCCAGGGATCGCCGCAAAGATCTTTACCGCGATCTCAAAAGCTGGCATCAATGTTGACACGATCGTTCAGAACGTCAGCTACACCAAGCATACCGATATTTCCTTTACCGTTTCCAAGAAAGACCTGGAAAAAACGCTGAAAACCGTAAAAGGTCTTTCTAAGCAAATGAATTTTGGGGACGTGGTCGCCGACAAGGATATCGCCCGCGTTTCGATCATCGGCTCTGGCATGCGTTCGCATTGCGGTGTCGCTGCCAAGATGTTCCAGACGCTCGCAGACAGCAAGATCAACATTGAAATGATCACCACGTCTGAGATCAATACCTCATGTATCATCGATCAGGCCTTGGCTGACAAAGCTGTTCAGATCTTGCATAAAAAGTTCAACCTTGATCAGGTTGCCTAATGCCTTCTATTCTGATCTACGATACAACCTTACGTGACGGATCCCAAAGCGAGGGAGTTTCTTTCTCTGTTAACGATAAAGTGCGCATTGCTGAAAAACTTGACGAGCTTGGCGTGCACTATATCGAAGGAGGATGGCCCGGATCCAATCCAAAGGACAAAGAATTCTTCAAGATCATGCAGACAAAAAAGATGAAGAATTCTGTCGTCACCGCATTTGGATCGACTCGACGCGCGAACATTCAAGCATCTGATGACAACAACTTAAAAGAGCTAGTGGATTCCGGAGCAGCCGTTATCACGATCTTCGGCAAAAGTTCAGACCTGCATGTCAAAGACGTCCTAAAAACAACGCTCGAAGAAAATCTCGCGATGATCGAAAGCTCGATCACTTTTTTGAAAGAAAGCGGCAAGAAAGTTTTCTATGACGCAGAGCATTTCTTTGACGCATATAAACGTAATGCCGAATACGCGCTACAAACGCTCATCACCGCTCAAAATGCCAAAGCCGACTTTATTATCCTCTGCGACACCAATGGAGGCGCCTTGCCGCTAGAGGTGGCAAACATCCTTAAAGATGTCCGGCTGCATATCAAAATACCTTTGGGCATTCATTGCCATAACGATCTCGATCTGGCGGTCGCCAACAGCTTAGCCGCTGTTGAAGCCGGCTGCACGCAGGTGCAAGGCACCTTCAATGGGCTAGGGGAACGCTGCGGCAACGCGGATCTGACAACGATCATTGGCATCTTGCATACAAAAACACATTTTAAGGCGATCCCTGAGTCGAAACTTAAGAATCTGACCGAGGCCGCGTATTTCATCAGCGAGATCAGCAACGTCAAACTACCGGACAATCACGCGCTTGTGGGTCATTCCGCATTCGCGCATAAAGCCGGTGTGCATATTGATGCCATGCTCAAGAATCCTTTGGCGTACGAACATCTCGATCCAAAGGTGATCGGCAATCATCGTCGATTTTTGACGTCGGAACTCGCGGGTAAAATGCCTATTATCATGAAAGCCCAAAAGCTCGATATCAAGATCGATAAAAAATCTGAAGAAGCAAAGAAACTCTTAGAGCTTTTGCAGGAAAAAGAGCTTCAAGGTTATCAGTTCGAAGCGGCAGATGCCTCGTTCGAGATCCTGCTCAAAAGGCAGCTAAAAAAATACAAGCCTTTCTTTGATCTTGAAAGCTTCAAGGTCACAACTGAAAAACGCAACGATGGCAAAATGTTCGCGGAAGCCTCCGTGCGCCTTAAGATCAACGGTCAAGAAGAATATGGGGCTTCAGACGGGGATGGCCCTGTTGACGCCTTAGACCGCGCCCTACGTAAAGTCCTGACCAAATTCTACCCGAATTTACAGCATATGCGCTTGACGGATTACAAGGTGCGCGTGATCGACTCCAAGGCCGCAACGGCCGCGAAAGTCCGCGTTTTGATCGAATCCCAAGATGATACTGACGCCTGGACGACCGTCGGCGTGCATGAAAACATCATTGAAGCCAGCTGGGAAGCTTTGATCGACAGCGTTGAATACAAGCTCTTAAAAGATACGAAGAAATAGCCTGTCATGAATACGATCTCCTCGCGCTACAATCCGCAGACTGTTGAAGATTCTCGACGTGATCTATGGGAAAAAGATCATGTCTTTCACGCACAGGCAAACCGCAAGAAAAACCCTTTTGCGATCGTTATCCCTCCGCCGAACGTGACCGGGATCCTGCACATGGGTCACGCGCTTAACAACACCCTGCAAGACATCTTGATCCGCTATAAACGCATGAAAGGGTTTGAAGCGCTCTGGATGCCCGGAACAGATCACGCCGGGATCGCCACGCAGAATGTTGTCGAAAAACAACTGGCAAAAGAGGGAAAAACGCGCCATGATCTCTCTCGCGAAGAATTCCTGCAGCGCCTTTGGGATTGGAAAAAGCAGTATGGCGATACGATCATTCATCAACTCAAGAAACTCGGATCCTCATGTGACTGGGACCGCACACGCTTTACCATGGATGAGCCCTACAGTAAAGCGGTCAATACAGTTTTTATTCGGCTTTACAAAAAAGGGTTGATCTATCGCGGCCGCTACATCATCAACTGGTGTCCTCGTTGCCACACAGCCCTTTCGGATGAAGAAGCTGAACATAAAGAAACACAAGGCGCTTTGTATCATATTCGCTATCCGCTCAAGGATGATCCAAGCGAGCATGTGATCGTCGCGACAACCCGCCCCGAAACCATGCTCGGGGACACAGCTGTTGCCGTAAACCCTAAGGATGCGCGATACAAAAAACTTATCGGCAAAATCTTGATCCTGCCGCTGGTCAACCGTGAGATACGCATCATCGCGGATGATTTTGTTGACCCGCAATTCGGGACGGGTGCTGTAAAGGTCACTCCTGCCCACGATCCTAATGATTTTCAGATGGGCCAACGTCATGATCTCGAAACTATCAACATCCTTCATGAAGATGGTCGCATGAACGAGAATGCCAAGCAGTTTAACGGCCTCGACCGCTTCAAAGCTCGTACTGCCGTTATCGAAGCCCTTCAAAAAGAAAACCTTCTTGAAAGAATTGATGAACACCTTCACGCGGTAGGCCATTGCTACCGATGCCATACGGTCGTCGAGCCATATCTTTCACGGCAATGGTTCGTCAAAATGAAACCGCTTGCCAAGCCAGCGATCCGCGTTGTCAAAAATGGGCAGATCAAATTTTATCCAGAACGCTGGACCAAGACCTATCTTAACTGGATGGAAAACATCCGCGACTGGTGCATCTCAAGGCAGATCTGGTGGGGGCATCGCATTCCAGTATGGTATTGCAAGGCCTGCGGGGAAGACCGTCCTATCGTCACGGACCAAAAACCTGGACACTGTCCTTGCTGCCGGGGCAAAGACCTCCGACAGGACCCTGATGTGCTGGACACTTGGTTCTCCTCCTGGCTTTGGCCTTTCGCGACGCTGGGCTGGCCAAAAAGAAGCGCGGACTTAAAATATTTTTATCCGACGTCAGTACTGTTCACAGCCCCTGAGATCATTTTTTTCTGGGTTGCCCGCATGATCATGGCCGGTATGGAATTCCAGAAAAAGATCCCGTTCTCTGATGTGTACATCCATGGGACTGTCCGCGATGCGCAAGGACGAAAAATGTCTAAATCGCTCGGCAACGCCCTCGACCCTCTGGAGATCATTCAGGAATACGGCGCGGACGCGCTGCGCTTCAGCCTGATCGTCAATTCAGGCCAAGACCTTTTTATCGCGAAAGAAAAATTCGAGATCGGCCGCAACTTTGCCAACAAGATCTGGAACGCTTCCCGATTGATCCTGATGAACACCACGGATATCTCGACTTTAGACCTGCATAAAAATTTTAAAAAACTAAAAACCAAGGACCTTCCACTGGCATGTCAGTGGATCCTCTCCAAGCTGCAGACGACTACTCAGGATGTTGAGACTGCGATCGAAAGATTTCGTTTCTCCGAAGCTGAAACACTGGTCTATGACTTCATATGGAAAAATGTCTGCGATTGGTATCTCGAGATGGTCAAATCTCGTTTCAATGAAAAAGAAGTTCAAATCGTTTCTCTTTACATTCTTGACCAATCCTTACGCTTAGTGCATCCTTTCATGCCGTTTATCAGCGAAGAGATCTATCATAATATGACCAGCGATAAAAAGATCCTTTCCTTGCAGAACTGGCCAACGATTGATCATCGCATCAAGAACCCGGCCATGGAACAAAGCATGGAAGGGCTATTCGCCGTGATCGCTGCCATCCGTAATATTCGCGCGCAATGGCATATCAACAACGGCGCGGACCTCTGCTGCATCCTGCAATGTTCGGCTAATGAATACCGTTTCTTTGAAAGCAATTTCTCCGTCCTCGAAACGTTGGCAGGCATTAACGATCTGCGACTATCACAGGCACCTGTAAAGACAAAGGATATGGCAACCGCCTTATGCGGAAAAATAAAGATCTTCATTCCTCTTAAAGGCCTGATCGATGTCGAGAAAGAACAAAAAAGAATTGAAACAGAAATTGAAAATTGCCGCCACTCATGCGAGAATCTTTCTAAGCGCCTAAACGATACCTCTTTTCTTAAAAAAGCGCCTAAAGACGTTGTCGAAAAAGAAAAAACACGGTTCGCCGAGCTGTCAGCCAAGATCAGCGAACTTGAAAAAACCCTTGGCGACCTGGCATAGAACGAATGGACCCTAAAAAACTGCATCCCGATATTGAGCGATTGATCGACTTGGCCTTGCGCGAAGACATCGGCGCAGGTGACATCACCACAGAACTGTTCGTTCCAAAGCAAAAAACATCTCGCGCCTACATGGTAACTCATGAAAAGGCGACCATCGTTGGCGCTCAGATCGTCAAGCGCGTCTTTCAGAAGCTCGATCCTAAAATAAATGTCTGTTGCGCCTTTAAAGATGGCGACATTATACCGGCCAACAAACGCATCGTTGAGATCAATGGAAAAACGCGAACCATCCTGATAGGGGAGAGGGTCGCCCTTAATTTTATCAGTCATTTATCCGCGATCGCGACCAACACAACTGCTTTCTTAAAGAAAGCGCGTCCTTACCAGGCGCAAATCGTTGATACGCGAAAAACAACACCAGGTTTTCGAGTCGCTGAAAAATACGCGATCCGCTGCGCCAAAGGCGTTAACCATCGCATGAACTTAAACGACATGATCCTGATCAAAGACAACCATCATCTGATCTCGCATTTATCGATCGTCGATATGATGAAAAAAGCTAAGCAGCGGACCAAAAAACCTATTGGCGTTGAGGTGGAGACCTTTCAGGACTTTCAGGAGGCCTGGGAGGCCAATCCCGACCTGATCCTGCTGGACAACATGTCACCGAGCCAGATCAAAAGGATCATCGATTTTACAAAAAAGGATCGAAGAAAGCGCGTGCCAATGCTCGAAGTTTCAGGAGGGGTCAACCTCGATAACATCCGTTCTTTTGCAAAGACCGGGATCGAACGCATTTCGATTGGAGCACTAACACACACTAAAAAATCCGTCAATATTTCTATGGAGATCGTTATTTAATGAAAAAGATTACATTCCTTTCTCTTTGCCCGTTATTTTTATCATTAGCCTTGATCGCGCTGTCTTACGCTCAATCTGATAATCCATCTGCCATGTTCGATGACAAGCAGCTGCTGGAAGGATATGCCGCGCAATATGCTGACGAGCCCAAAGACGTCCTCTTGGCCATGATCAACGATGACACATTATCGGCCTTTCGAAGTGCGGCCGCTGTGCGTGTCTTCAATCAAAAATTCTCGCAGACGGTCTTTTCCAGGGAAAAGATCTTTTTTGAAAAAGCGCTCTTAAGACGCCTTGACCGCACCTCATCTGTTTTTGTGGAGATCGAGATCCGGCACGCGCTTTGCAAAATGGACCGTTATAAATATTTTGAATCCATGATGCCTCCGCTTCTCTCCCGTATGGACCACTACAATAAGGTCGTCAACGAGCTTTCGTATGCGTACGTCAACGATGTCATCAAGTCCGGCCAGAACAGAAGCCGAGAAGCCCGGATCGTTTTTAACGCACTACGTAGAATGCTTTTTCTCTCTCGTCGCAAGATCAGAGATGATGTCCCCGCGGATGAACGATTACAGCAAAAGATCGATCTTTTACGCTGGGCGATCAAGATCCTAGGCAATCAAGAATTACAGCGTCTGCCGCCAGAGGTTATAAACTTATTTTAACTCCGACATCCACTGCCATGACCCAAGAACGCAAGAAATGGCTTTTGTATCTCATCCTTGCTTTTCTAGGCATTGGGGCATGGATACGCTTTAGCTACCCAAGCTTTTCCTTCATCGACCTTAAGATTTCCAGAAAAGATGCGCTTAAAACCGCGCGAGACTATCTGCGCCAACAGCGCGCCATTGACCCCGAGATCTACACGCAGGCGGTCGTCTTAGGAAGCGAGAGCGCTGCTGATCGCTATCTGCAAAAAACTTTGGGGTTCGCTGGCGAACAAGAATTTATCGCTGGACATCGGTTCGATCTTTTTTCTTGGCGCGTACGCTTTTTTCAGGAAGGAAAGAAGGAAGAATACCGCATCAGCGTGAGCGCTTCCACGGGAAAGATCACAGGCTTTCTTCACCTGATCGAGGACACAGCGCACCGGCCTGAAGCAAGCGTGGAAAAATCCTATGCTTTGGCCCAACAGTTTCTTTCCCAACAGCTTCATGCCGATTTAAACGGTTATACGCTCAAAGAAAAAACGACCAAAGAATACGATAACCGCGCTGATCATTCGTTCAGCTGGCAAAAAGACAATGTCAGCATTCCCTGGAGCAGGGAAAAGAACGCCGGCACTGGAAAACTGCTAATCAAGATCCGCGCGTCCGGAAATGATATTCTCTCCTTTGACACCAACGTCTTCGACGTCCCGGATGATTTCAAGCGGTTCATCGCCAATGCCAAGCAATCTGGAAGAATATTAACGAATATTTTCTCTTTTTTCTCCTATCTTCTGATCATCGCGGCGACCTATACGCTGGTCACAAAACGCCAAAACCTCATTCTGCAGATAACCCAGCCATTTTATGTTGCTGCTGGCGTACTTTTATGCGCGCTGTTGATCATCTTTCAGTTCAATAATATCCAGGACATGCTTTATGATTACCCGACAACATCTTCCTTAAAGGTCTACTTTTCTGAATTATCCTTAGGGCTTCTGGTGACAGGATCCTTTTTGGCTATCATGATGGTCGTTCCAGCCATGGCAGGGGAGGCCATCGCGCAAGAAAATACCAGCCGTTGCAGGGGATTTGCTCACTATCTTCAGTCAACGTTCTTTTCGCGCCATACAGCCGCAATGATCGCGCTGGGGTATGCCATCACACTTATCCTGCTTGGCCTGCAATCGGTCATTTTTCATATCGGCCAGACATACTGGGGTGTCTGGATCGAACGGCCTCACGTTACCCAGGCGTCGTCAGCGATCTTGCCGTTTGTCACGATCCTGATCGTGGCCTTTCGCGCGAGCATATGCGAAGAAACACTGTATCGGCTTTTTGGCATTGAATATGGAAAAAAATTATTCAAAAACATCTTCCTGGCTTGCCTTGCCGCTTCTGTCATTTGGGGATTCGGCCATTCGCATTATCAAATATTTCCATCGTGGTTTCGAGGCATTGAAGTTTCGCTCTTAGGGCTTGTCTTGTCCTTTTTCTATGTCCGATACGGAATGATCCCCGTGGTCATCAGCCATTTTATTTTTGATGCTTTTTGGGGAAGCGCTGGATTTATTTTTGGCAAAGCACAGCCCTGGGATCTTTTCTCATGCCTTCTGGTGATTTGTCTTCCGCTTATTTTTACCCTGATCGCTTTTGTTCTCAACAGGCCTGATGTTCTTAAACAGAAAGCCTTTTTCTTGAATGCGGCACGCCGCCATAATATAAAGATCCTAAGTGCCTTTCTTTCAAATAGAAACAACTTTGAGGGAAAGAATATCACGGAAATTCGCGAAGAACTTTTACACAGCGGCTGGGATCCTGTCGTCATTGACAAGGCGATCGAGGAAACGGAAAAATGCTGTTGAAGATCCTTGATATGATCTTATAATATTCCTTGATATCCTTAATAATAAATAAATGGAAAAGGAGAGAATCCCATGGCCAAAAGATATAACATTATCATGATCATCAGCTTTCTCGTCTTTCATATAATATTTCTTGCTTACGCTCATTCAGGTTTTGCTAGCAGAGAAAATGAAATCATTGTAAAAACATATTCTATTCTTAAAGCAATCGGATGCGCGATTAAAGAAAGATGGGATCATTTCCCTGGTTCGCTTCCATATCCAGGTAATACTGATTTTTGCGTAGATTTCATAGAAGCTGGAAAGCCGTGCTGGAATTCTCCCTCGATTGTCGGATCAACCCGTCCGATGCTTGAGTACCTAAATATCGGAAGTGAACCAAGTGCCGAACTTGACAACTTTGTTAAAGAGCACATGGGAAACGACAACAGAAGTGTTGCTTTTCGTTGCCGCTATGATGGAAAAACAAGCGGGAGCCCTGAGACACTTTGTTTTGCCTATTATTGTGAAAATCCCTCCAATCAAGGATGCAAGCAGATCTGGCGCATCGACTGGAAGATAAATACTAGAATGTACGTAAACACGTATCAGTTCAAACCTGTCATCCTGCAAGGCCAAATGGATGAAGGCGTCTGGCCTGGTATTTTAAATGGAGCGAGCACAGATCCAGGAAATTATGAGCCCATATGCGATTAACAGCCCTTACGCTCATCTTTTTATCCGTGTGCCCGATACTAATGCAGCTAACTATAAATGTATTGTTGTTGACCCCAACGAACCAGAGCCAGGAATTATTTGTGGCAATCGCCCGACAGAGCTCTATGTCCCAGATTTACAACAATCTTATTGCGCTACTTGTCAATGAGTCTTAATTTGTTTATTCTGAAATCTTCAGAAATAAGGGGAACCTGGATTTCGATGAATTTTATTTGCGATTAAGAGTCTAGAAGATAATTTTAGTATAGACAAATTTTATATTTTTGTGGTTTAATAGATAAAGTTTTGTTGATAAGCTAGCTTTTGAAGTCTTGCTATAGCAAAATATATCCTAAATTCTAAAAGGAGTTGTCCTGTGACCACTATTTACATCGCGATCCTTGCTGTTGGCATCCTAGCGATCATTGTCATCTGGCTTGGCGAGAACAAAAGCCAGAAAACTTCAGCGGTCGATCTTTTGAACAGTCTGGAAGTGGATGAAAATCCTGAAACGCCCAAACCTTCTACCAAGCCATCAACAAGCTTCCTTAATCGCCTCAGTATGGAGAATGACAAGCCAAAGGCAGCCGCCCCTAAGCCCGCTGACCAACCTGTGCAAACGACCCTGGATCGATCGGCTGCAGAGTTTGAATCAAAGCTTGGCGATGTGAATATCCTCAAGGAAGACCCTGAGGACGAAAAGCTGAAAGACTCTGAAGAAACGGTTTAAACTCTCATTTCCACCAACAAAACAATAACAACAAAAGGAGTAAAAGATGCATTTTGATAAATTGACCATTATTTCCATTCTTCTGTTTTTCTGCGCCACTAATATCAGAAATGCCTTTGCTCAAGACACGGCCAAGCGGCCTGTGATCGTTCTTGAGACCAATCAAGGCAACATCGAAATAGAGCTTTTTACGGATATCGCGCCAAAAACATGCGAGAACATGCTAGGTCTTATTAAAAAAAGCTATTATGACGGCATTATCTTTCATCGTGTCATCAAAAACTTCATGATCCAGGGCGGCGATCCCACTGGGACCGGCCGCGGCGGCGAAAGCATCTGGGGAAAACCATTCGCGGATGAATTCAATCCTTTCTTGGTTTTCGATAAAAAAGGTCTCTTGGCCATGGCTAATGCCGGCCCCAACACCAACGGCAGCCAATTCTTTATCACAACCGCTAAGACCCCGTGGCTTAATGGCAAACATACGATCTTTGGCGAGGTCATTAAGGGCTATGAGGTGGTTGAAAAGATCGAAAACTGCCAGAAAAGCCCCGATGATAGACCTGTCCAGGAGCAAAAAATCATCCGCGCTTTTGTAAAATAAAAGCCACTTCTAAACCCCGTATTTAATGCAAAGGGGACAAGGTCATATTTTGATGACCTTGTCCCCTTTATCATTTTATCATTTTTAAGAAATAGAAAATTCCACCTAACAACATCCTAGTTTCTCCCTTTAAAAACTCCGCTTTAAAGCCAAGATCTTTTTTAAGCATTCTATTTATTTAGGCAATTTATAGCTAGAAAATCGACTCTTTGACAGTAGGATTTTGTAGAATCATCAAAACTTCAAATACCACAAAAGTCCTGAAAATCGGTCAATAAAACGACTTTTCGAGAGCTTACTATCTTTATCCTAAAGATAAAAAAATTATTAAACGTGTCCATTTATCTTTTCAAGAAATTTTATAGTTATAGAATAAAGAACGTTGATAGGTCTAGAAAGACCTAAGAAATGCCTGAAAAATGCATGGCTAAATAACGCTAAGAAGCTATAAAAATAGATATCGCTGAAAGAAAAACAGTAGGCCAAGGAACAAGAAATGAGATAAATAAAGACATTATAAAATAGCTAAAAAGATCGAACAATAAGCCCAAGAAAGCCTGTCTAAACGGGCCTTAAAACCGCTGGAAATAGGCCAGAATGGCCTTTTAAAGGCTTAAATGGAAAAGAACATCAACCCTTCCTTTTAATGGCAGAAAAGAGGGGAATATAGCAATGATTTAGAATGGAATATACAGCATAACAATATAGCGATCCTCATCAATAAATTATATAAATTCCTGAATGATTTGTTAATATCACGCCTGATTTGAATAACAAATTATAATCCAGGTAAGTTTGAGATGGGTTTTCCACAGGGTATTCCGAGCATTCCATAAATACATATACTGCAACACCTTACAATAATCATTTCTTATTACAATAGTTAACATAAGATATATTATAGGAAGTAGAATATATACGAGAAATATGCATCATTTTGTCTGTAATGGGTGTTATTATTTCGGATGTTTCTACTTACCTGGCTGGCTTCTACTGCCGAAATCTATCTGAGAAACTGTTTGTCCTGAAATGACATTTATTGCAGTGTATTGGGCAAAGTTACCGGTATTTACCGTAGGGCTTCCGGCCACTGTTCCGTTGTTAGGCGGATATGTATGTATAGGGTTCCAGGATACTGAACTTTGATGAAAAACCCGGTAAGTCTAAGTAAGCCTTAGAATGACAATATTACGGCAGTTTGTTAGGGGTATTTAGATCATCTTGGCGGCGGTCAGGCTGGCTACGGCGGTCCCCAAAGCGTCGTTCCTTAAGGATACCTATTTCGCGCATCGAAATAAACTCCTTGGACCGGACGCCGATCTGCGTGTCTCCAATACCGATCTTAATGATCTTTCCATTTACGATCGCGTCAGCAACACGCCTACGGGCTTCGCGTAAGATCCTTCCAAAGCTAGGCCTTGAAACCTTCATAACAATAGCGCCTTGTGTCTGGTCAAATCCTTGATGATCCGCCAATTTAAGCGCCTCATACTGATCAATGGTCAGAAGTATTTCATCGGGGCGCCCAGGCTTTCCCCTAGGGCTAAAAAGCGTGACCTTTGGCATTCTTTGGATATAGCGTACTTTCTTAGGTCGTCCTCTACTCTGCATGTTCGTATCCCTTTCTACCAAGTTCTTTTAAGCATATGCTTATTAAAACCCCCCATTTATTATGAGCATATGCTCATTATAATATACAGGTTTCAATAAGCAAATAAAAATCATTTTTTATGGAAATGCGTGTCTAAAGGGCGCGGATTGCTGATTAGAGAAAATACTGGGCGATAGCTCTTAGGGCGTCTGTTTGGGTAAGGATACCTGCCAAGATCCCCTTCTGGTCAACGATAGGGATACAGCCGTATTTCTTCTTGACCATAACATCAATGGCTTTCCCAAGAGTATCTTCTGGCAAAAGGGTCAGGACATCTTTGATCATGACTTTTTGTAAGATAAATTTATCCAGGGTCTCCTTTAAGTAAAAAGACCCTCTATCCTCTACCTCGCAGCGGGAAGGAACGATCCTGTAGAAATCTCGTTGAGTGACCAACCCTTTTAGTTTTTTGTCCTGATCGACAACAGGCAAATGGCGGATGCGGTGCATTGAGAAGATCTCCCAGACCTGGCTAAATGGCGCTTCAAGGCCGATCGTGATCAATTCTTTAACCATAACATCCTTGATAACTATCTTATGCAATGTTGCCATTTAGGTTCTCCCAAAGAAATTAAGGTGCCATAATCTTTAGAATGAGGATGTTTTTAGGACTTCAAAAAATTAGCCCTTCTTTGGCTACAAAGAAGGGCTAAAATTGATCAACTTTTAGCTTCTGTTAATAATTTAACCAAGTATCGACCTTACCGTCCGCATTTGTATCTTTTTCTGCCTTTACGGGAACACCGCTTGTGTAATAGACCCACTCATCGATCTTGCCATCGCCAGTTGAATCTGTTTCCGTTCTAACAAGGATACCTTTTTCATCATAGAACAACTTACTTTCTGGCTTTCCATCCTTGTTGACATCCTTCTCTCCTCTGACGGCAACTCCTTTTTCATAAAAGATCCACTCATCCACCTTGCCGTCGCCATCAGTATCCAGCTCGACTTTCTGAATAACGCCTTGAGCATCATAATGTTCGAAACGGTCAGGCTTGCCATCACTTTCTGCTTTTGCTTGAGCTTCTGCTTGCGCTTTCTTGGCTAAGGCTTCTTGGCGTTTGGCTTCAGCTTGACGTTTGGCAAGTTCGGCTTTTTCTTGAGCTTGGGCTTGAGCTTTTGCTTTTTGAGCAAGGGCTTCTTGTTT
>JAKQPK010000054.1 GCA_029564765.1 Candidatus Omnitrophota bacterium | reverse complement strand
TTTGCCGACTCTGGGTTGACGATAGAAGATGTAATGCTCCCCTGTCAGCTTGAGAATGATCATAATAGGAATCATGAAGGGGAGCAGGATCACAATGGCGATGAAGCTGATCACGATATCGATAAATCGTGTCAGACGCATTTGCGTCTCAATAGTCATTTTTGAAGAGGCCCCCCTTTACAACAATTTTTTCTTGTACTGATCTTTATTTTTGTTGCCTCATTTATACATAAATATTGATTCCTTTGATACCCCTCGATTCATATTCTCCCGTCCAGGAATTTGCCGGTCTCTTTGTGCGCAAACTCTGGGATAGTGGCATTAAAAAGATCGATGAGCTCCTGGCGGGTCCATGCGCCGCGTCTACGCATGGCGCGAATCGTGTCCTCGAAGCGAGTCAGCGCTGCAGCATCGTACTCGGGCTTGTTCTTGATCACACCGATTGAATTGAATCGATCCATGTCGAGGCTTTCGTGCTCGGTATAGAATTCCTCAAAGTCTTTTTCGCCGGTCGTGTCGCTTTTGAAGAAATAGACGGGCCATTTGCGCTGCGCTTTGAGCTCGCCCACCCGCGCCCGGGCTTCGTCCTCGCTTGCGCATTCCACGGCTTCGTAGCCGCGGCTTGCAAGGTAGCGCACGGCGATCTCGCTAAAGGTAAGCAGGTTCTCCGTTGGATCGAGCTTGGGGAAAAAGAGATCGCGATTTTCGCCGAGGAGCGCGGACATAAGGCAGAGTTCGCCTGATTCTTTGGGCGTGACAAAATAGCGACGCACATCGCTCGGCGCTGAGAGCGGCTGGTCCTTTTCCATGCGACGATTAAAGCCATAAAGGAGGCTACCGTCCGAGAAGGCGACATTCGCAAAGCGCGCGGTAGAGACCGGCACTTCCACGCTGCGGCGCATGAGAAAATACTCCATGATGCGCTTTGAGGCGCCCATCATGTTGACAGGATTGGCGGCCTTATCAGTAGACACACAGAAGTACTTGCGCGCTCCCGTGGTTGCTGCCTGGCGCATCGTTTTATCGGTATTGAAGATATTGACATCGATCATGCGCATGAGCGTGTAGGGGTCTTTTTCGCTGCGCACGTGCTTGAGCGCCGAAAGGTTGAGCACATAATCGTAGCCAGGCCTGTTCGCGATAAACGCATCGAAGATATCGCTCCCTGCGTCGATAGCAAAGGTGGCGAATTCACCTTCGATATACCCAAGCGACGAGCGAATATCGCGCACGAGCTCGACCATATTGTTCTCGGAGATATCGACCACGTGGAGGAGCTTTGGACATCGGGCAAAAATCTCTTTGGTGACCGCCTGCCCGATCGAACCAGCACCGCCGATGACTAAAAAGCGCGAGCCCTGTACGAGTTCGGTAAGTTCTTGTTCGTGGCTGGCGATGTCGGCGGCAAACAAATCAGCATCGCGACCGATAAGGTTTAGGATTGCATCCATAATGGGCTTCTTTACAGAATTTACTGGATAAGATTTTTGACGGGATTACAGGATTGCAGTGGATTCAGGAAATGATTTTAGTAACAAGGCCTTTCTTTATGGCCATATCTGCATTGATGACGATAGGCTGATCCAACACGAAGCTTTTTACAATAGGTTGCAGTCTAATTTTCAAGGCATCAGAGATTTGGAAAAGGGCATACGGTGGATGTTCTTTTAGAACGAGACAAGGGGTAATCGAAAGGTCACCCAACACTGCCCGTGCTATGGTATCAGGAAGGTCTGAAAGCTGGCTATAGTGCCTCCCCACTTTTAAGCCTATAAAAACCAAAAGTGTAGTGACCATTTTCTCACAAATATTCTGAAGGAACTTTTCCCAAGGCTCTTTCTGCGTAGTGTTATCTTGCAGTGGTTTAGGAGCAGAGCTTTTAGCTTCAATGAGAAATATCCTGGTTTGAACACCTGATTTTTTTGCAATTATGAAATCACAGGTCTTTACATTAAGTGCCCGCATGGTGGGGCAGCTCTCAACTTTGAAATAGTGCTCAGGCTGCTCTGCAAATTCCATGCCGGATTCGATGTTGCCGTTCATGAAAGACTGAGCTCCACTTCTTGCTCATAGAGACGCACCGACTCGCGCACAATGGGGTTATCGGGATATCCATTCTGAAGATCGTCGATTGTTGCTACACCGTTTTCTAGCGACAACACTGGCATCGATTCCTTATGTTTTCTTGCAAGGAGGCTGAGCCCCTTGACCACAAAGTAGGAATGAGTAGACACGAAAAATTGAATACCACTCTCTGAGAGCACATAGATAGTCTCCATAAATTGAGAGATCGCTTCTGGATGAAGCGCTGCTTCAGGTTCGTCGATAAAAATAACTGATCTATTATCGAGATAGTGGTTGCCAAGGAGCGTATCCAGAATAGCCAATTTCTTTACACCTTCCGAAGCCACACTGATAGGGAACAAATAGCGGCCTTTCTTGTAGAGCCAACGATCGTTTTCGTCTTGATAGACTTTGCCTCCAACAACGTCCGCTATACTGCGCCTTGCGTCTGAAAATTCCTGGTAATTCCTCCCTTTTTTGGGCCCTATTGAGATAACCTTTGCAAGATCATAGTACGTATCGTCGAAGCCAAACAACTTTGCGCGCTCCCGAGAATCGATGATAACTTTGTAGAGCGTAAGTATTTCTTTTTCAGGCAAAAAAAGCGAATTGCTTGAACGAGATTGAGAGGGCTCAATGATATCCAAAAGGGTCCTTACAGTACTCTCACCAAACGAATAGGCAAGAGTGCCCTCATCCATCTCCATGCGAAATTCAAGCTTCCCGGTCTGGCCTTTTGCGACAAGATCGCCCAACTTTTCAGTTTGAAAAGTCCAATAGAGCTTGTCTGAAAGGATTTCTGATAATTTCCGAGGCTCGTCCCCCCGTTTATATTCCTCCGATGCCTTAACTGCCGAATAGGCAGCCTTAAGAAGAAAAGTCTTGCCCGTACCATTATTACCAATGACAAGATTGACTTTTCCAAGACCTTTCCATTCGATGGCAGCAAGCGGC
>JAKQPK010000048.1 GCA_029564765.1 Candidatus Omnitrophota bacterium | reverse complement strand
TGTAGTGGTTTGCGTAATGATATGCCCGACAATGTCCTTCTTATACTGGCTCAGGATGTTTGCAAGTGCGTTTCTCTCAAGCTCGCCGAGTTCCATGCCTAAGGTTTCCTCGATTGTGTTTACATATTTTTCATTCATTCGATGCCTCCTGAGTATCAGTATAGAGGAGGCATCCAATCTTGTCAAGCAAAATAAAAAATAAAACAGCTTGACAATAAAACAAAGGTAGTCTATTATGAATACAGGAGGCAAGAACATGAACATTTATCAGTCTATCACGTCCGCAATGGCCGACATCGAGCCGATAGCAAAGGGGCGCGTAAACAAAGAACAGCGATTTAATTTCCGTGGAATCGACGAAATCATGAACGAATTACAGCCGGTTCTAAAGAAACACGGTCTGTTTGTTGTTCCGAAGGTAAAAGAAGTAATTCGTCAAGAAAAGCAAACTAAATCAGGCGGCACGGCTCTTTATTCAATCGTCACGATGGAATACACCATGTACGCAGCGGACGGCACAAACATAACCGGATCAACTGTCGGCGAAGGAATGGATTCAGGAGACAAGGCTAGCAACAAGGCAATGGCCGTTGCGATGAAATACTTTCTTTTACAGACTTTCTGCATCCCGACAGAAGACGCAAAAGACCCGGACGAAGAAACGCATTATGTCGCGCCTGCTAAAAAAGCGGACTCGCCCGAGATCGTCGCTCTCAAACAAGCCCTGATCGACTACCTGAACGCCGGGATCTTCGAGCATCCCGAAAACGTAGAGGCTGTAATAGCAAAGAACAACATCGCAGGGATGAAAAAAGCGTTACAGGTTGCAAAGTCTAGGGAGGCTGGGAAATGAAGCTCTATGAAATAGCCAGTCAGTACGAAACACTGATCGACTTCGACATGGAAACAGACGATGACGTGCAAGCGTTTACGGCTTTGATGGGCGAGATTCAGGACGATTTCAACGTCAAGGCGGAATCAATCTGCAAGCTCGTCAAAACCTTTCAAGCCGAAGCCGAGGCTTTCAAAGCAGAGAAGCTAAGACTCGAAAAGCGACAGAAGGCTCTTGAAAACAAAGCCGATGCGCTGAAAAACTATCTTGCTTTCAACGCAAAAGAGATCCTC
>JAKQPK010000026.1 GCA_029564765.1 Candidatus Omnitrophota bacterium | reverse complement strand
CCTCACAAAGTTGTTCTGGATCCGGAACTCGCGCCGCAACTGCGGATCATCTGGGAAATGGCGGCCAACAACAAATCACTCATGGAGATCGGCCAAGAGCTGGAACGGCAAGGCGTAAAGACCTGCCGGGGCAAAGTCTGGCGCAAACAGACATTGTCATCCGTCATCAAAAACCCTTTTTATAAGGGATACATCCTCTACGCCAATGAACTTCACAAAGGAAATCACGAAGCGATGATCGAACCAGCGATCTGGGAGAAGGCCAATAGAATCGTCAAAGCCAAACTGCCCGGCCACGGATTCAGCAGAAGACCAAAAACATATAATTATTTATTGAGCGGACTGCTCAAGTGCGGGAAATGCGGAAGCCACCTGATATCGGCCTCCAACAAGGGGCGGGATGGAAAGAAGTTTCATTACTATATCTGCGGCAGGTCGAAACAAAAACTCGGATGCAATGAACTGGGCATCCCGGCCCCGGTCTTTGACCGGGCCCTGATCGGATACTTCCGGAAAGCCTCCCAGAACCGGGATATCATCATCAAAGGCATCGGCGATGCCATGCGCGAAGCCCAGCTCATGGCCGGGCGCATCGACACCATGATCGCGGAAACCGAAGCCAAGCTCAACGACTGCCAGCACGAAGCCAAGACCCTGCTGGATCTGGCTATGACCGGCACCGTAACGCAAGGCCCGGCTTATAAAACAAAGATGTCGGAAATAGATAACCAAATCATAATGCTCGAGGACAAACTGACCAAACTGCGGTCACAAAAGTCGGCCAACGACATGACGGCCAACTCGGCCAATTACCTCCACGAAACCCTGCAGTTCGCCTTGGAATACCTCGACAAAGCCCCTGCGGATGCCCAGAAAAGCCTCATATTCGCCCTTATAAAAGAGATTACGATCCATAGCGACGTAATTGACCTGCGGATGTACTTGGGCGATCCTGAACAAACCCTGCAGGCCGATATCCACGACTGCGAACACAGCCAAACCGCCGTAAAAAACAAAAACCCCGTTCCGGAATTACTCCGAAACGGGGCTGATGTTAACGATCAAGCGCTTGTTGCGCATGGTCGTCCAAAATGGCTCCCCCGCGAGGACTCGAACCTCGGACCCAGTGGTTAACAGCCACTTGCTCTACCGACTGAGCTACAGGGGAATATTCCTATTAAAGAACAAACTTTCCATCAAGAAAAAATTACCCAGTGCCGATGACCTTCGATTTTTATGAGGCGAATCGGCTCAGGGGAATATCTCTAAATCCTTTTCTGGTGGTAATTCCCACGTGCAGGCTTCCGATCAACCTTCAGCGGGAAAAGCCTGCTCAGGGGAATATCTTCTTATATCAAAAGAATGGTTTCGCGTAATCGCTCAACCACTTCCTCAGACATTACGTCTTCGGTCGCAAAGAATTATATCGAAATGCATCGAAAAGTCAACTCAAGACTTGACAATCCTTTTAAGGCTGAATTTCTCTTCGCGAATTGAGCGACATGCCAAGAGTGGAAAGATCCGCGTATTCCACGGCACTTCCCATAGGGATCCCGACACCAATACGGCTGACCTTCACTTTAAACTCTTTTAAGCGGTCGACAATAAATAGCGCGGTGGTCTCCCCTTCTGTATCGGCATCGGTTGCAAGGATCACTTCTGTCACGTTCTGGTTCTTAACGCGATTGATCAACTGATTTAGGCGCAGCCCTTCCGGCCCTTTCCCTTCTGCCGGCGAAACAACGCCAAGAAGGACATGGTAGCTGCCATGATACTGCCCCGTCTTTTCTATTGCCAAAACATCCTTAGGGCTTTCCACGACGCAGATCATATCATCACGGCGATTGGCATCACTACAAATCATACAAACTTCTGTTTCGCTTAGATTGTTGCAAATGCGACAGAATGTCAAATTGTCCTTAAGCTTAACGATATCCTCAGAGAGCCCCAAGACATCTTCGCGCGGATTCTCAAGAAGCCAAAAAACGATCCGCTCAGCGCTTCGACGACCGACTCCGGGAAGTTTGGTCAGCTTTTCAATAAGATTTTCGATGATCCTTGGATACGCCATTCTTATGCCTTATGCTCCTGATGCCATTTATGAACGACCTTGCCTTGGAATTTCTCTAATGCCTTGGTAACAACCGGCCCGTGCTCTCTATCTTTCACGTCATCCACGATCTTTAATTCAACACGAAAAGAACTCTTGAGCTGTTCTTTTAAAGCTTTATTGATCAAGGCGATCGTCGCCTTGTCCTCTAAGGCTTCTTTATGAAAACGCGCGTGCTCAGGAAAGCCGATCACAAGAAGATCATTTTTTAGCGCGCAAGGGCTCCCTTCCTGTAAATATGTCGCGACCGACATGCGTTCGCGGCTGATCGCGAATGTGACAGCGTCCCAGGCTTTCTGAACGCATTCCAAGCTCAAAGCGCCAACAGCTAAAACTTCTGGGGAAGGCGTTGCATCCTCATCTTCATTCTCAAAATCATTACGCGCGTGCGGATTTACAGCGGAGGCTTGCGGCCCAGGGCCCAATGAAAAATCCAAATGACCTTTCTGGTTCGCGATACGACTAATCTGTGCTGTCTTTGCTGGCATGATCTTTTTTTCAACGACAAGCGTATTGATGTTGACCGGGATGGTCAGCTTAGCAAGAGCGATCTCCACAGGGAGCTGGAAAGAATCCATTACCCGAGCAACTTCCTGAACGTCTACGAACGTATCGATCGCCTTAAGGATATCCGCAAGAGAATATTGCTGCGATTGTGATAAAAGCCTCTCTTTCACAGCGACCGGATAATCCACCAAGCGGCTTAATGGCTGGCCTCCCACTTTAACGATCATCAAATGGCGATAATGCTCGATCATATTGCGCAGCAGCTGTTTCATGTCCTTTCCTTGATGAATGATCTGGTCCAGGATCTCAAGGCACTGCGTGCAATTCTTAACGGCGATCGCATCAGCCAAGGAGAATATCAATTCAGTTTCCACGAGCCCCAACATACCCACAACATCGCTTTCCTGAACGGTCTTAATACTTAATGCGCTGAGCTGGTCAAGGATACTTAAGGCATCACGAAGGCTGCCCGTAGCGGCCTTGGCAATAGCGTACATCGCCTGCGAGTCCACTTTCAGGTTTTCTTGGTGAACGATCTGCTCTAATTTATCAGTGATCGTTTTGATCGAAGCCCGCTTAAAATCGAATTTTTGACAACGCGAAACAATGGTCGCGAGCACTTTATGCGGTTCGGTTGTCGCGAAAATAAACTTTACATATTCCGGCGGCTCTTCCAATGTCTTGAGCAAAGCATTAAAAGCTTCGGTTGTCAGCATGTGAACCTCGTCAACGATATAGATCTTATACCGGCCATAGCTGGGGGCGAACTTGACGTTTTCACGAAGAGCACGGATCTCGTCGATGCCGCGATTCGAAGCGCCGTCGATCTCAACAACGTCGAAACTTGTCCCATTGGCGATCTCCACGCAAGAAGGACACTGCCCACAAGGATGAACGGTCATGCCTTTTTGACAATTAAGGGCTTTGGCTAGGATGCGCGCGCAAGACGTCTTGCCGATGCCTCGCGGGCCACAAAATAGATAAGCGTGCGCCAATCGCTGAGACGTGATCGCGTGCGTGAGGATATCGATGATATGACTTTGGCCAACAACTTCCTGAAACGTTTGCGGCCGATATTTGCGAGCTAAAACAATATACGACATAGGGAACTTCTTTTTATGATCCTGTACATTAATGCCTTATTATAACGAAACTATTCTGTCGTTGGACAAAATTCTTCAGAATTATTCCGCCTCATCGAAGATCGAACCTTTCTGAGATGTTGCGATCTTCGCCACGAATTGCGAAAGAACATACATCGCGATCGTTCCAAAGATAAACAGGATGACCGCTAAGATAACGATCATTGTTCTTTGACGCTTCTTTTGCCTGCCCTCGCGCAATTCTTCAAAAATAAGGACAGCAAGCTTATTTTCATCAGGCTCCCCTTGCGCGTTCTTTACCTTTGCCACATTGACGCGCAACGAACGCGCAAGAGCCAAAAGTTTCTCAGCGCGCTCCTGCGATCGGGGAATCGAAAAGATCTCTGTTAGTTGATCCATAAAAATACGGTAATTATTTGGAGGTCGTAGAAGCGTTCAAATATCTTGCAATAAGATCTATAAATGAAAATTCATTAAAACGTCCTAAGTTATCCGTAGCGCCGGCTTGCATGCATGCTGTTTTCGCGTCATCGATCGCTATGGCTTTTTGCCGAATGGTCGCGTCGCCTAACTCCTCAATCTTGTAAAAATTATAGATCAGGATCGGACGGCCCGCGAACTGATTCATTTGCCTAAGGATCTTAATGACCTCGTCCGCAGCTATTCCGTACAAAGGAGCTTCCATGATCAGGATATCGGGAGAAAATTGAACGACCTTGGTGATGATTTCCGGGCCATCCTTGGCCATCGCCGTTAAACAACCTATCTTTTTTAATTGAAAAGCCATATTCTCAATGACAAGCGGATCTGAGCCAGCGACAAGGACCTTTTTGTCCGTCTTTTTCGTAAGTGTCGAACGCGAAAAAAGAACTTCAATCTTTGAAAGTAACTCTGAGGGCTCAAAAGGTTTGCTTAAAAAATCATCAACGCCAATGACGCGAAAAGAATCTTCCATGTGCCCACGCGCCGTTAAAACTAAAACAGGGATATCAGTGGTATTCGGGTTCTGTTTTAATTTCTTATAAAAAGTGAACCCGTCCATGATCGGCATCAAGACATCTGTGATGACAAGATCAGGACATTCTTTTATAACGCTGTCTAGCCCTTCCTGTCCGTTGGTCGCGATCACCACAGAATACCCGGCAGATTCAAGGCGCGCTTTGATGATCTTCAAGACATCAGGCTCATCATCAATAAGAAGGATCTTTTTATTTTTCGATTCCATATTGTTTTCGTTGGATGTATTTTACTACGTTTTGCCTGAACTCATGAAGATTATTTCAATTTTTGCTGGCTTGGGCCACTTGCGTATCCGACGAAAAAATTCCTCTGCCAGGAAGATAGAACGGATTAACATCCGCGTCCAATAAAACGACCCACGCCGTTGAGGCAAGGCTTAGGACATTAGGGTCATGTGAGTTCCAACCAAAAGGGATCCATCCTCTTCGCGATGAATAGGAGTACGCTGACCGACCACCGGCAAGATCATAACGCAGCGCTTCGATCCCTTGACGCATCTGCTGCGCGTCCGCCGCGGCAGATGCCGCGTACGAAGGTTCATCTTGATAATGCTCAGCCAAAAGCCGCGCGGCAAAGATCGCGCCGGCTGTCCACTCCACAGAAACGCGGTCGTTCTCAACGGTAAAGCCAACTCCTTGCAACTCGCCAAGACTTGTATACGAACCTGACAATCTTTTTGCGGCCTGCCACATGCCGTACGCAGCATTTTTGCCGAACCACGAATCGATCAAGGCAGGACTCAAAACCAAGATCCCCCATGTTTGAACATCCGTTGCGAAATTTTCAGTCTCAGGCTGCCATCTGCCGTTGCGATAAACCATTCCTTGATAGAAATAACCATCCTTTTCGTTCCAAGAATCCTTAAAATACGAATCCATGCGCTCTAACGCCTGTCGATAAATTTCTTTCCCGGTCACCTGATGAAGCATGCGAAACGCGGCATACCAGGATAGATTATTCTCAGTCGATATGACATCATACCATCCTCGCCCGTCTTCACGCCCCGGCATGTACGTTCCGATAGGTGCCATACGGATCCCGCCATTATCCGCCTGCAAATAAATGGCCGCGCGCGCCAACTCTTCGGCAAGCTGTAACTCATGGGAAGATCCTGATCCTGATTTGTATCCACCTGTTCTTGCCTGATGATATTTCTTGTGATGCAAATGAAGCGCTCCCATCGCGATCCACGCATTCTCTCCAGCTACCGGCTTCCAGTCTTCCCAATGAACCGTTGGCCATGTAGGAAAATCTTTGAATTCTCTCTTGCCGTCTAAAGGGTCTTCTGTGTTATAGCGTCCGTTAGCATTAATGATACGAAAAATAAATCCGCGATTTCCAAAATTAGAAAGATCCGAGGAAACAGCTTCAGGATCATCAGGGTCATAAACAAAATTATTCATTGGATATCCAGCGCGTATATTGAATAATTCACCGACGCCGCCTTCCCAGCATACTTGCGTGAGCCTTGAAGCATCAAGGATGTCATCATGGCCGCCAAACATTGATAGAACGATCTGGCGAACCGCGCCGTCATAGATCACCAGGCCTTCTTCGACGATCACACGCTCAATAATGCCATCAACAGAGAACTGACCACCCATATTGCTGTAGACGCCATATTTTGATTCAAGGGGGATCTGAAAACTTAACGGGAGCTTTGTTTCCTGGCTAATGTTTGTCCTTATCCATTGAACAAGTCGAGGGTCAACGTTCATGATCTTTCCTTTAGGGTGGGCGTTCCTGCTGAATTCATCGGCAAAAATTTTTGTCTGCAGTCCTGCCAGCATCATAACGACCACAGCGACAATATTCAAGGCTCTTTTCATCTTCCCCTCCTTTAACAAAAAACCCTTTGAAAGGGGCTTTCAAAGGGTTAAGGTTAACGGAAGCTGTACGTTTTTCGTTCACAGCTACGGCAACCAGACAGCCTTTACTGGCAACACCAGTAGTCAGGCTCACGGCTTTGTGCCCTACCCTTTCGAGTAGTTTACTATTTTCATTTCTCTAAAAGAGCGCTTTAACTACAATGAGAGTATAGCATGAAAGTTGCTTTTTTCAAGAAAACGCTAACAAAATGTTAAATATTCTAAGTGCTTGGAAATAAATGGGATATACTTTTCTGAGAAGATAAATAAGAATCTATTTCTTGGGAAGGGACGGCAGGGCTAAAAAGAAATCCCTGGATCTCATCGCAGCCTTGTTTACGCAGAAAATTCATCTGGTCCAGGGTTTCGACACCCTCAGCAACAACCTCAATATTAAGGATATGCGCCATCGCGATGATCGCCTGCGTGATGGTCATCGCGTTCTTGTCGTGCGGGATGTCCTGGATAAAGGCCATGTCGATCTTGATCTTGTTCACTGGATATTGTTTTAAATATACTAAAGGAGCATATCCTACCCCAAAATCATCAATAGAGATACGGCTTCCAAGGGCTGAAAGCCGATATAAAGTAGCAAGCGCGAGGTCAAAATCTTTCATGGCCGCCGTTTCGGTGATCTCAAGTTCCACTGACGAAGGTTCCAGATCGTTGGCAAGCAATACTTTTTCAACCACCTGCGATAGGTCCTGCTGGATAAGATTCAACGCGGACAAGTTAACGGCAAACCTTAAAAGATATCCTTTATCTGTCCACTGTCGAAGCTGCTTGGCAGATTCATTCAGAACCTTTTCGGTCAGCAACGCAATGATCCCGATCTCTTCCGCTAGCGGAATAAATTCATTGGGATAAACGATCCCCTTTTGGGGGTGATGCCAGCGCAACAACGCTTCAACGCCAGTGATATTTCCTGAACGCAAAGAAACGATCGGCTGATAATAGACCTTAAGATCCTCTCCCTGTATCGCCTTACGTAGATCGTGCTCGATCTGAATACGATTGACCGCTGAAGTATGCATCTCATCGCTAAAGATCGCATAGCGCGCCCTTCCCGATAGCTTTGCTTTGTACATCGCCGTGTCCGCATCCCTGAGCATTGCCTCAGAAGAATGATACTTGTGAGAATACATGAGAACCCCGATACTGCCTGTCACGTAAAATTCTCGCCCTTCGATAATAAGCGGTTGGGACAAGATGATCTGGATACGATTGGCGGCATCGATCGCGTCGTCGATCCCATTAATACCGTCTAAAAGCACGGTGAACTCATCCCCGCCAAAACGGGCGATCGTATCGTTTGCCCGCACGCAGTTCTGCAATTTCTGACTAATATGAAGAATGACCTTATCCCCGGTCAGATGTCCTAAGCCATCGTTGATATCCTTAAAATGATCTAAGTCTAAGAATAAAATGGCAAACTTATAGTCATCATGACGCTTGGCCCGCTTGATCGATTGTGACAGATTCTTGATAAATAATCGCCGATTCGGTATGTTCGTTAAGCTGTCATGAAAGGCATTACGCTTGAACTCAGCCTCAACCTTTAGGCGTAAAATAACACCACTGACCTTGGCCGCGATCGCCTTGATCAGCTCGCGAGATCTTGCAGGGATCTGGTCTTGGGCGTGAGAGCCAAGATTCATCGAGCCAATGACGCGATGATGATGAATAATAGGAACAGCCGCAATGGACTTCAACTCCTCCTGCTGATACATTCTTCTGTCCTTAAGATTTATTTTCTCGCAGGACATAAAAACAGGTTCTTTCTTCATCAATAATTTAAATTCTGGGTCCGAAGGACCATAGTGTGTAACCTTTTGAAGAAAAGATGGGCCAATACCTTTATGAACGATCAGATCGATCGATCTGGCTTTCTCATCAACAAGATAGATCCCGCCGCAATCCACCCCCTCGATCTGTAGCCCCGCGTCCAGAATGTGGCGTAAGGCTTCCTTGATATCATGCGCTGAGCCCAAATAAACACCAAGATCGCGTTCGGCTAAGATCAACCGGCGGATCTCCTCCTTGTCGGTAACATCCCTCTGCATCGCGCAATAACAATAGATCTCTCCTTTTTCGTTCTTAATAGGAGATATCCGGAACTCACAAACGAAGGTTGTCTTATCTTTTTTACGGTTTAAATGGCGGCCAACCCAAGTCTTCCCCGATCGGATCGTCCTGAAGATCTTTCGCTGAATATCGCCCGCAAGAGGCTCCGCATTCAGAAAGTCTGGCGCTCGGCCAATAAGATCCTTTCTGCTATATCCGTAAAGCCGCTCCGTAGCTTTATTGACAAAAATGATCTTCAATCGTGTATCCGTGACAATGATAGAATCAGACACCTGAGATGTAATGGAGCTTAAAAATTCATGTTCTCTCTCAACTGCCTTGCGTCTTGTAATATCACGGATACTACAACGAAAACCAATGATATTTCTAAATCCATCCCGAACTGCTTGGGCAGAGACTGAAACATAAACAATATGTTTTTTACGATGGATAAAGCGCAATTCATGATCGTTAAATGATCGCCCATGCTGAACATGCTCCAAGCAAATTTTTGCTTTTTCACGATCATCTTCATGGACAAAATCCTTCATCGTGATCTTCCCTTGAAGGTAGTCCTCCGCAGAGTATCCAATGACCCTCCTGATCCCCGGGCTTACATACAAAAGCTTGCCTTCTTTATCGTGAAACGTTTCCCAGTCATAGCTACCATTCATGATAGCCCTATAGCTTGTCAAAGGGTCTTTTGAAAGGTTAACACTCTTTGGTAAAAATGGCTGCAGACGCAATGAAAGATTCTTTGATAAAAAATAATCTGAAGAATTTTGGGTCTTAGGAAGGGAACTTTTACGTGTACAAGGTCTCAACCTGCAGCGCTCCTTTTAAAGGTTAAAAGAATAGAGCTGCTTCTTTCCGTGGCGGAATTAATACAATAATACACCTATTCTAAAAAATTGGCAAATTTTTATTATCTGGAAGCCCGATTTGAGAGGTGCGCTAGTGTAAGGCCTATAAATACTTAAAAAGGGTAAACAACCTTACATTTTGAGAGCTCTAAGAGCTGCTTGGCAAAGAATTTGATGAATTTTGATTCGTCGTGGACTGGTGTATCGAGGATCTTGATCCCGGCAAGATATTTTTCTCCGTCAGGACTGTTATTTTCATGGATCCACATAACTTTAGCTTTTAAATTTAGGATCTCATTCGCTAAATGCGCGCGAATAAAAATCTCTTTGCCAGAGACAAGCGATTCATTGGTTAAAATACGGAATCCTAAGCCGCTAAGGTCGAGAGCGGTTGCGACAGAAAATTGGGCGTTTGGCTCAGGATCGCTCGCGCCTTGGCTATCGGCACAGATAGAAACAGGGATCTCGATCTTCAATCTTTGACAACGTCGTTTTTCTGATCGCATAATCACCTCCAAATTAAAACGGGTAGAAGGGGACGCCAGGCGAACCTGCCAACCTCTTGAAATTGCGATACTTGTGAAAATGTACCGCAAGCGCAGTATGGGCGCTCTGATCTCCCTGGGCGAACCGATCGACCATTCTCTACCCTATAATAGAGGCATTTTATCACAACACCGCCAAAAATCCAGTAAAATGGCTATTTTGACCCCATAAACACGATCCCCGCCCCATTACCCTTTTGGCAACCTTTTCGCCAAATCTTTAACCGTTGAATCCGTATGCTTCAATAGATTAGCCCGATTATAGGTAACAAAATCCGGATGTGTTGAAATGCGATATTGCTTCGATGCGTTATTCTCGATAAACTTCTTGGCATCCTTACCAAGCAGACTACCCTGAAGCGGCGATCGAACACGATCAAAAATCTGATACTTCCCCGCGTCCACAACCTTGGTCAGCCAGCCACCTTTTCCCTTTTTAAGCTCAACAACGAGTTCAATAAATAATTTGAACGCATTGTCTGGCATTTTGATTGTGTGACCATTTATATCAAGGTTATTGCTCCGACTTATTGCCTTTGTCCCCGGGATATAAATTTTGTCATAACATTTATAACCGAAATCCTTATAATCCTTCGCCTGCTGTTTAGTCAGCGCCGTAGCCCCGCCCTCAGGCATAAATTCCTTAATGAGATCCTCAACCGATAATTTGAATGTCTTGAAGTCAAGCGATGCCGCAAGAGGCGCAGTGACTATCTTGCACTTGCTCAAAGTCCAGTTCAATACAATGTCCTCGATTTTCGTGAACGGGGTAAGAACAACAAGAACCTTATCATCTTTGCATATGTCCTTTAACCCAGCGAATTTGACCAGTTTGCCATCCCCGAGCTTTGGTATAAAGACAAAGCCAACTCGGAAACTATCGTAGAGCTTATACCCTACATAAAAATACCCTTCCGGGATTTCTTGGAACTTTCCCTCAATCTTGTTAACCGTACGGATTTTCTCAAACAACGCCGGGAATGAAAGCTGATATCGCCGCAAATCCGCTTCGGTTACCTCAATAGGCGCACTGTCCGCTGACTCCACGGAGTATGCGTAGAGTTGACTTCCAACCTTCTTGATCCGTCGTTCGTTCCCATTATCTCCTAATACCGACGAATAATACGGCTCTTTCATATAGTCATACTTCATTCGGTCTAAACATTTTTGCTTGGTCAGAAAGTTGAAATCTGTCCTTGAAATACGTACCAGCTCGCCCTCGGTAAACGATGCGGCAGGAAAAACCTCCAGACTTTTTAATATAAAATTCATCACGTTAAAAGTACTCCGTTGTCCCGCAAATATCCTTCAATGATCCCTTTTTCCGCCTTCTCGGGCAATTTTGTGTTCTCCGGCGGTTTAATTTCAACCGTTATTGACTTGGACTTTTTACCACTACGCTTGATATAAAACCGCAGTTTCGCTGAGACATATTCGGCGTCCTGCATGGATATATTTAATTCCGAGAAAGCCTGCCGCACATCACCGCAGTTAATCGTGACCTTAATAACCTTTGTCCCTCTGCACTTAACCCTCACCTCTGTCAAATCAACAGACTCGACATCGTTATTGCCGGAATAACTAAAGGTACCATTCTTAATAGGATCGAGGACAACCAAGGTGTTATTAAACGTCGCCTCAGGCACCTGATCCATGCCAAGGATGGCGTTCCCAAATATCTCGATGTATCGCTTTTTATCCGCCTCGCTCCAACCGCCAGCGTTCACGCTGAGCACGCAATTCCTCGTGTCAAAAACAAGCATATCCTCTCTGGCGGGACGAAAAGACTGGATATCAACTTTTCCATCTTTAAATATTAGGTGTGTTTTCATGAAATCGCCATGGGCGATTAGAACAATGTGTTTGCCGTTATTCGTCCTATACCTGATATCGCAATGTTCGCTCTTACCGGTATCCTTAAAATACTGCACGATGGCGGTCTTTAACTGAGCGACACGATCCTCAGCGAAATTACAGTTGTTATGATCGAACTTGTGGTGGCTTAATTTTTCGGAGTAGACAACATATAGGTAGAAGTCAAAGGCGAGCGAGAACGCTTCCTCACTATGAAGAAAAACCCGCATAGCGGTCGTTTCCGAGGGCTCATCATCCTGAACTGTTATGTTATACTGACGCTTCGTCTGCTCAAGATATCCCCTTGCCCGGTCAGCAACATCATTAATACACTGCAACTCCTCCTCAAGATACGATCGCTTCCCATCATCGCTAATACCGTCCAAGAAATCGTGAATATTGTTCCGGTCAAAGACGAAACCGTCAGGTACCGGAACGGTCTTCCGAGTAAAATACTCCTTGAGGAGCTCACTCTTGACTCCGGTGACAAATTTCTCAATCTTGAACGATCTGTGTTTTGCCATTTTCGCCATCTTCACTTATTGAGACAGTTCCAACCCGGGTGGTCTTTTCCTCCATGGATACCCTCCCGACGCTTCCTTAAACCCTAGATCAAAAAGGCCCTGCATCTCCACGGGGTCAAAAAGCTCTTTTGCTTTTGACACATGTGTTGCAGGAATATAAGCAAGATTAAAATCTCCCTTTCCATATTTAGTGAAAACGTACAACTGGTAAAGATCGCCTATGCCTTGGGCGTTTATTATCGTGTCAACCGCGCGCTCAGCAATGGCTGAAAGCCTATCCGGAACCTCTTTATAGAGAGGATCAACATAGCCGTTTCTTATTACATAGATTGCGTATTTAATCTTAGATGCGTCAACCCCCTTCTCTTTAAGAGCCTTGTCAAATCCCTGTAGAACATCGTGCAGAAAAAATACCTGCCTTGTTATGCCGCCGTCAACATGCATTTCGTCGTACGTTTTATCATTGGCTTCTACGTTTAAATAAACCGGCGGGAAAGCGATCGGAATAGATGCCGATGCCAATATGACCTTGCGAAACAACTTTAAGGCTTTGTCATCTCCTATAGAGGCAATCTTCCCCATATCCCAGATAACAAGTCGTTGAGCATCCAGATTAGTAGTCCCGATGTAAAGCCTGCGGCCTTTGTTATACTCAACGGATATCTCTTCCATCAGTTCTGCGTCAAAATACTTCTCAATCAAGCGTTCCAACGGCCGAGTATTTGCAAAGGAATTAACAAACGGTATTCGTATTCGAACGACGTCTCTTGTCGAATATTTCGTATAAAACTCCTTTAACTTATAATCATGCTTACTTCCTAGAAAGGCGATCGGAGCGATAATAGCTCCCGTGCTTATCCCTGTTACCACTTTAAAAATCGGACGCGTTCCCGATTCACTCCAACCGCTCAATAAACCGGCTCCGTACGCGCCTTCAGCCGCCCCTCCTGAGATAGCAAGCATATATAAAGTCTGTTTGCTATTGAAATTAAAGAAAGAGCCTTCCCCCTTTTCCTCTTGTTCCAGCAATTCGACAAAATCTCTCTTGAAAGAATCGCTCGGACTTCCGCTGAACGCCCTGATATCCTGCATACCGAAAACCCTTGCGCTGCTTAATAACTCCGGGGGAATAGCATGCCGTACGCTTGCACATCCGGAGATAAAAAAAAGCAAAAAAATTACTAAATAAAAACGCTTTATCATTTTTTATTGTTTCAAGAACTTTCTTTCAAGCCGCTCCAGATACCAGAAAACCACCGGAACCAGAATGAACGTAAATACGATCGAAGCAATCATGCCGCCGATCATCACTGCTCCCATGGACTGCTTGATCTTGCTCAAGCTCCATAATTGCGGCAGGACACCTAAAATGATGGCAAGCGAGGTCATAATAATCGCCCGGAATTTATCCGAAGCGCCATGCCAAAGCGCATCCTTGACCGCCAACCCCTCTTTCATCTTTACCAAGGTCTGATCCAAAAGCAAGATCGCATTATTCACCACCATACCTACCAGCATGACCATACCCATCATCGAAGCCACATTCATGCTCTGGTTGAGATAGAACAGCCCTAGAACCATTCCTGCGACAGAGGCAAGCACTGTCGTCATAACCGCCAAAGGATAAGCAATCAGCGAATTCATGATCGCGCACAATAACATAACCGTCAGAATGATCGCCAAAATAAACGCCCGGCCCAATTCGACATTCGTCTCTTCCATATATTCCGAATATCCCGAATATTTATAACTATACCCTGCGGGAAACTTAAGCGTCTTGAACTGTTTATCCAACTTCTTGCTGACAATACCCATGGAACTCTTGCCCAGATAACCGTCAATGCGAATAATCCTGTTGCGGTCACGGCGCCAGATAGTCGGAACGGCCTTATCGGTTTTCAGTTCTCCCAATTCGTTGATAGGGATCAGCCCTTTGCGCGAAAGAATGGATATTTCCTTGATATCGTCGAAATTCTGAGCATAGACATCATCCATCTCCACGTTAACCTTATATTCTTCGCCTTTCTCTTTGTAAATATTGGAATCCTCGCCATAAATGGAGTGCCGCATCACTGCTCCCACGCTAGCCGCGTTAAGCCCGAAGTCGTTAAGCTTTCTCTCGTTAGGAATTAAGCTCATCTGCTTCTTAGGGCTTTTATACGAAAGGACTACGCTTTGAAAATCGCCACTTTTATACATTACCTCTTTCATCTGCCGGGCCAAGTCCGCCATAACCGTGTAATCCGCTCCGTAAAGATCTATGGCTACATCGCCTTCAGACATTGAGCTCATACCCTGCCGTACGCAATACGCTTCTGCATCCGGAATCTTAGAGATAAAAACAATCAGGTCGTCGATAATCTGCATATCGCTGCGTTTACGCTGAGTTGAAGGGGCCAGGTCCAAGGTAATCTTGGCGTTTTCCACACCGTTTTGTCCGATATTAGACAAGTAAGCGCTTTTCTCGGGTATCGTCTCCAAGTAAGCTTCGATACGCCTGACCGTCTCCTCGGTGCGTTCGATGGTCGAGCCTTGAGGCAGGGAAAAGTTGATAACAATCTTGTTCTCGTCAGACTTGGGATGGAAATCATTCTCCACATAGGGAAAAAGCAAGAACGAACCGATCAGCGCTAAACAACAAAAAACAATGGTCGAGCGCGGAAAGCGGAACATAAGCTCAAATATATGCTTATACTGCTTCTTAAGAAATTCCATGGAGCCATCCATAGAAGCCGGGATCATTTTTATCCTGTAGCCGATCATCTGCATCAGCCCGGATCGGGAAGTTTTTCCGGCTTTCTTAGGCTTAAGCATTGCCGCGCACAACATCGGAGTAAGCGAGAACGAAGCCAGTAATGAAAAACAGGTGGCATAAACCACTGTCAGGCCGAATGCTCTCATCATCAGTCCAACCATCCCGCCCATCATGGCGATCGGCATAAATACAACCAGATTGGTGCCGGTGGAGGCGATGATCGGGATAATAACTTCCTTAGTCCCGTCAATCGCCGCCTTTTCCGGATTGTCATGGCGACTCAAATGCACCATCACGTTCTCCAGAATCACCAAAGCGTTGGAAATAAGCGTCCCGATTACCGCAGCAATGGCAAGCAGGGTCATCATGTTAATGGAAAAACCCGACATCCACATGGGAAACAGCGTGGAGATAATCGAGGTGGGAATAATGACTGCAGAAATAAAAGACATATCCCAGCGGCCCAAAAACAGCAACAACAGGATTATAGTCAGAACGATGCCTATAAATATGTTCCATTCAGTATCCAGGGTTTCATTGACGATAAAAGTCGTGGTGTCGGTGGCAATTTCCAAATGCATTCCCTGCGGCAACCCTTTCTGGAACTCCGCCAGCTTCTTGTGCATCTGCTGAGAGATGAACACCGCGTTACCGTCGGAAGCCTTATTGACGGAAAGGCCAACTACGGGTTTGCCCTTATAGCGGGCGATAGTAGAAATCTTCTTAAAACTATCCTCTACTACCGCAATGTCCTTTAAGCGAAACTCTCCGCCGTCGGATGAGACCATGCGAGTATCGGCGATCTCTTCTACGCTTATGAATTCTCCGGTAAAACGTACGCTAAGAGCATCAAAACCCTTCTCGATATCTCCGGCAGGCACATTCTTATTGCGGGCCATGAGTGCCCCAACCACCTCACTGATACTGATATAATGCTGCTTCATAAGCATGGGATCCAAGCGGACATTGATCTGGCGCTTTTTGCCTCCGTATACGTCAACCTTGGCGACGCCGCGGATAGATGAAAATTTGGTCTTTAAAGTTTTGTCTGCATACTCATATAATTCGCGAAGATCATCGGAGTCACCGGTTAAAACTATATCTAGCACCGGCTCGATTAAAGGATCATATTTCTCGATTACCGGTTTTTCTATCGCATCCGGTAGGTCGTTAAGAATGGCCTCGACCTTATCTTTAACCTCTATAGACTTAACGTTGACGTCAGCGGAAAGCAGGAATTCTACGAAAATATACCCAAAACTATCATAGGACTGGCTTTTAAGTTTCTTGACCTCGGAAACCTCGGAAATAGCATCTTCAATCTTTTTGACTACTAGCGTCTCTACTTCAAGTGGGGTCGCCCCTGGATAAATCACGGAAACCGTGACAATCGGGAAATCGACCTTCGGAGTCTTCTCAATCATCAGGTTGGAATAACTGAATAGCCCCAAGACCACGAATACCAACACGAACATAACCGTGGTAACTTTATGTTTAACAAAATACTCTATCATTAAGTCTATTCCTCTTTATTTGTTTTCCCGGCGCTTATCACTCGTAGCCGGTCATTATCCTCAATCATGCTCTGTCCGCTGAAGATTACCTTATCTCCTGAACGCAGTCCTTCGGAGATTATCGCGCCGTAGCCGTTACGCAACTTAATAACCACTTTATGTTTCTTGGCGAAACCATCCTCATCCTTCCAAATAAAATATTCATCTCCGGCAATATCCAATACTTCATTGGGAACGGCTAATACGTTATGTAACGTCGTGGTATGAGCGGAAACCACAAATGCAGATCCCGGATCCCGAGGTTTATTGAACTCTATTTCTACTGGGAACATACCGGCGTCCATATCTAATTCCGCGCCTATGCTTTTTAATCGGGCACAAACAACAGATTTATCGGCCGGATCGTATATCTCTTGCCCTTCCTGAAGCGCATTCTTTACTTCCCCTGTGACAAAACCGCGGGCAAGGCGTCCATCAATAATCCTGACCGTAAACTGGGCGTAGACGGGGATATCCTCAGCCTTAGTCACCCGAACCTCAACCGGTTTTCCGGCCTTTTTCCATTCCTCATAGAAACTGACGATCTCCTTACCGCGTGCTGCCTTGACCGCATGGATACGTATTACGACAGAAGCTAAACTAACGATAATAATTATTAAATATACCGTCTCTCGTTTAAAGTTTTTCATATTCGTATTTCTCGGTTACTAATTTTTCAATTTTTGCCAGCGTGATATTTATATTGTAAAGCGTGGCTTCCTTATTGAGCCTTTGGTTAGTCAAAAGCAATTCTGCAGTGTTGAGATCGGTGATGCTGACCTGTCCGGAAGAAAACATCTCTTGCGTCTGCTTAAAGGCCTCTTCAGCAAGGCTTACTGCTTCGATATTTGCTTTGAGATTATCCTTATACTGCTCATATTCTAAATAAGCTTTCTTAAGCTCTAACAGTAGGTTTCTTTCCACTTGTTTTTTCCTGAGCACAGCGATTTCTTTATCCGCTTTAGCTTTACTCAGTTGAGCTTCCTTTATTCCTCCCTCCCAAATTGGGATACTCACCTTAAAACCGGCAGCAGAGTAATTATCAAGTTCATCTCTTTTCAAAAAGCTGTTTTCATTGGAGTCACCCTTGTAATTCATAGAGGCAAAAGCAGAAATCGTAGGTAAAAAACTGGCGTACTTACTTTTTACACTCGCCTCGGCAGAATCGATTGATTTACCAAGCCCCTGCAAAGAAGGCTCGTATGCATGCAAGGCATTCACCAGCGTTTCATAATTAAAATTAGCGTATTGTTCTTGAAAACTTCCCTCGAGTTCAATTTTCCGGTCAAAATCAACATCAATGATCCTTCTTAAGGTCTCAGTGGCGGCATCAAATTGGGTGCGGGCTTCATTGACTGCCGGAATCCTAGCCGAAACATCAGCATTCATTTTAACGATCTCATATTTCGAGCTGCGGCCTCCATAAGAGCGTTGACCGAGCAATTTTTTATTCTCAAGAACATCTGCATATGATTTCTCAGCTATAGATAAAGTATTCCTGGCGAGCAGACAGCTATAGTAACTTAATTTTGCGGCAAAAATAACGTCTTGCCTGCTCGCTTCACTGTTCCAACGAGTCGCTTCGACGGCATTCTTAGCCGCATCTATTGCGTACATCACTTTGCCAAACGACCAAACAAGCTGCGAAGCATTTAAGCCGCTATCTAATGAATGGTCGTAATACTTGCTGGCAGCCTTATCCGGATAATCCATATTGTTAGTCCAAATCGATTGGCCGCTAATATGCGGTAACGCCTCTGAGCGAACTTCACCATAAACACCTTTGCTTCTCTTAATCTCGCTATCCTTAATCTTTAATTCTTCACTAGTATCCAGCGCCCGCTGAACGGTTTCCTCAAGTCCAATCTTTAAAACCGATCCCTCTTGGAAATTATCCGCATAAGCGATAATATTAGAGGAAAGCGCTGCAACAGTGCATAAACATATAGTAAATCCCGATAGCTTCTTCATTGCCATACCGTTATCCCTATCTTAATCAAAAAACTCTTTATCATGTTATTCCTGAACATTCAATCACTATATGAACGTATATTCACAATTAAAGCATACCATTCACATATAGACTTGTCAAGGTAAATAAAATTTTGTAAAGACTCAACCACTGTGCGCTGAAGCGCACAGGTTGTGTTGGAGCCTATGCCGGCTATAAGCCGGCTTAACCTCGTTCGATTGTGAAGTCTTCGTTCTCATCTTCTTTGTGATTCTCAATGTAGTCTTTGATCTGTTGGTCCGTGACAGCTCCCACAGTCGCGCAAAAATAGCCCCTCGCCCAGATGTGTTTACCCCAATACTTGGACTTGAGTTCTTTGAATTCCATTTGGATCTTTCTGGAACTTGCGCCTTTTAAGTGTTGCACCAGTTTACTGATGGAAAGATGCGGCGGAGCACTCACCATCATGTGTACATGATCTTGTGAGAGGTGTCCTTTTACAATCGCCGCATCTAATTCCTGACAAATGGTTCTCAGGACCTCCCTTGCGCGATGGGCTATTTTTCCGCTTAGGATTCGATAGCGGTATTTGGTAGTCCATACAAGGTGGAACTGAATATCGTAGACTGTGTGTGAACCCTTTCTGTATCTGGACATTTTGATATCATCTTACAACTCATAAGGAGTTGTCAAACTGGAAGTCTTCGCCTGAAGGCGAGGGATATCTAGCCCCGACCAGAGGTTGAATTATAATGGGGAATACTAAAAGGCGGGTTATTTATGTGCAGCGCCGTATAGAAACAAACTAAGAGTTGTGTCAGATAGTCCGACTAAACTTTCTTCTTTTTTCTTTTTCTTTTGTAGCCACTTAAGAGTTATTGTTTTTAAAATAGATGTAAGCACATCACTGATTTGTTCCGGGTCAAAACTCCTGTTAACAACCCCCTGCCCTTGTGCTTCCTTAATCAGGTTCTCTGTGTATTCCTGCAATTGTAAACCAACAGAAGATTTCAGAAATCCTGTCTCGGCATATGGTTCACCTCCTTCTGAGACAAATATCTGAAAAAAATCCTGATTTTTCTCGAAGAAAACCAAACCTTCTCGTATAAAAATCTCCAATTTCTTTTTTGCATCTTTCACTTGCCCTGTCTTCTCTTTAATCAAAATAAATAAGCACTTTAATTTTTCTTCGAGCAATGCTAAATAAAGAGTATCTTTATTTTTAAAATGCAGATAAACCGTCCCGGTTCCGTATTGGGCTTCTTTTGCAATATCTCTTATTGTTGCCTTGTAGTATCCTTTTAAAGCAAATATATGCTCTGCCGCCTTAAAAATATCGGATCTGCGTAATTGTCGATCTCTCTCTTTTCTGCTTAACATAGCCATCTATCCCTCATATGAATACTATTTAATTAATGAACAGCGGTTCACAAATAGAATATACCATCCGTTTTTGTTTTTGTCAAACGAAACCCAGCGGAACCCTGGAACTCAAAGCAGGTATTAGGCAAATATCCCTGACACCTTGTACCGCGCTTTCTTTGCCCTGACTATTGCCTCTTTTTATAGCACCGACTCCTGCAATTTTCCGGTCACGACATCCAGCATCTGAAAGTGCGTAACGCCCGCATCCTTCCACTGCTGTTCGATCGTGATCGACCACTTACCCAGCGGCATAACCCGCTGGATCTCCCGCAGACGCAACTTTGCGGCCGCAAGGTGATCGCGCATCCGGCCCGAGACCGGAATGTTTTCGACGTACGTTTCCTCGCCACCGTTCCTGACGCTGATATACCGCGTCTTTTTTGCCGTCATGTTTTCACGAACCATAAACATCCCCTCCTTTCGAGGGTATAGGGCCATACGGTTTAATAGTTGGCAAGGCCTTTGTCTCAGAAATCTACCCGAACACCGGCCTTGGCCCCGACCCCTTTTCGGTCGTCGGATTCCGCGAAACCGTACCCCTCGACAAAAGGACGAACCTCAATCCCGGGCTTCTTCTCCTCGCGTTTCTGATCGATCGTGACCTGCGCGCCCGGCTGAGCGATGATATGCGTTTCTTGCTTCGTGGTTTGAGTCGGCATGAAGAAAGCCTTATAAATCGTGAGTCCTATAAGCCCGATCGCCGCGAACCCGATCGCATAGCGTGCGGTCTTGACCCACGGCAACCACTGAACAAAACTGCCCAGAAACTTGAGAATGCTAAATCTTTCGTTTTCCGCCATCCTGCACCTTGCCTTTTAGCCACAGATAAAAGAACATCCCCAGACCTCCGACCACCGCGCCCAGCGCGAAGGCTATAACCAGTTTGATCGTAATCATTGCGCCACCCCTTTCTTTAAATCCTTTCTCAGCTCATCGATCGCCTTGATGATCCGGTCGTTCTCCTTTTCGATAAACCGGCTCTGCAGGTCAAACTCAGCCTTGGACACATACAGGGCCCGCGGCATGTGAATCTCGTCATTGGCCAGATGATGAAACAGCTTCTCATCGATACGGTTGACCTGCGTAATGATCGTGCCGAGCATGAAAATAACGATCGTCACCAAAACCGGCGTAATGAACTTTGTCCAGCTCCCATCATTTTTCATAAACCCTATCCGATCTTCTTGATGTCATCATCGATGAGCGCGATATGCTCATCGATTTTCTCCCTGCGTTTCACAAACATCTGCTTTGCGGTAGTTAAACTTTCTTTCGTATGCTCCCGTTTTTCGCCAGAAGGATACGTCACGATCTTCTTGCCGTCTTTGAATTCAATTGTAGGTTTTGCCATTTCAAATCCTCCTTTTTATGCCTGTCCGCCGCGAACCGGCCGCACATAACACATATCCCAAGGCCTGCCGTAGTTTGTTTTATAGCCATCATACGGATACAAACACCATGCGCCGTCTGTCCATGGAGCGCATATTGTCGATGACCAGAACGGCGTCCACTGATCAACCGGATATCCAAAAATCATCGGATCCCATGCAGGGTCATACCGCGAATGATCCACGATCGACATAAGCTCATTGATATTCGGCATGCGCCAATCATCATGCCCGGCAAAAGCCAAGTTCTCACAGACATTGATCGCGTCATACCAGTACATCGTCATCCCAAACCCGGCCGCCTGCAGATCCTTGACCCACATAAGACCGGTAACCGTATCCGTTACGGTGCCGTCGCCGTTATCGATATACCTCTGCCCGCCGCCGAGTGGATAGCCCATCTGATACGTTCCGTCATCCCCAAACTGATAACTCATCGTCTGCCCGGTCTTCGGCAAGCCGCCATTAGTGACGATCTCATTAACCCGGGTGATGATCCGGTTCTTTTTCTGATGTTTAATATGATCCATTTTTCGCCCTCCTTTTAACCTTCGTAAGTAACCGTAATTTTTCCGTCATCATTGCCCGCCTTTATCACTCTGAAATCCTTGATGTGATAAATCGACGGAAGTTCGACGATATCGCCCTCCTCCAGAAGCACGCCTGATGCCGCGCTCGGATTCTGGCCGTTGACGAAATACCGCATCGCCCCGCCCTCGGCAGTAACCATCGCAAACGATGCCGACATCCCGGTGCCTGGGTTATAAATCGCCGGGGTCAATGCCACGGCCGCACTGCTAACCACAATTTCCTCATGATTGATAACTTTTGCCATTGCCGTCCCTCCTTATTTTTTCTTTAACGATTCCAAGATTTCCTCGTTCTGCTTGGCTACATCCACCAAGACCTGCCCGACCTTGTAAAGCATGCGCTCGCGCCTGTCCGCCAGCTCAACCGGCAAGAACCCTAAAGCCTGCTCGCTCTCGACCGCGCATATCCGGCAATATTTCGTAATCGGAACCGTCAGCTCCTGATTGACCTTGTAGTGCGTGATCACGCAACTATGGCAGGTCCGAGCATGCGGACAGTTTTTCCAGCACCCGGTGTATTCCTTATCGATATTCAGGAAGATCCCGCGAATGAAAGGCCGCGCCTCAAAGATATTCCCCAGCTTGAATATCCGCGCGCTGGCCGCCCTGTGACACGGATAGACGTCGCCATTATCCAGAATCGCGATATAGGACTTTCCGGCCTGACAGTATTCCTTCTCCGGCGGCACCTCATCGTTAACGATCTTGAGCGGCTTATCGATAAACGCAATCTCGATCGGCATACCCTGCCGCTTGCAGTACCGGCGATAGTGATAAATCTGCGTCAGCTGATAGCGGTATTGCTCAACAGCCTCCGACGTCCAATCCTCTTCCATGACCGCGTGGTGCATGATCTTCGTAATGCCCAGATCGTGCAGGTACTGCACATTGATCGCCAGCCTCCCGACCGTTTTGGGCGTGAACGTCATGCGCACGCTCATATCCGGTTTGATCGCCAGAATCTTTTTGATGTTCTCAATGATTCGCGGATAGTCTCCATGCCGGTATTCGGTATGCGTGATCTCATCGCCGTCGCAACTCACCTGAACCGCCATGCCCAACTCGGCAAATTTCTTGAACACTGCCTCATCGAAATACATGCCGTTGGTCGATATCGAAAACGTCGAGGCGTGCCTTCCGTTCTTATCCGGTGGCCACAGCTCCCGGGCATAAAGAGCCAGCTCAAGAACCGTTTCTGGATACAGAAGCGGCTCGCCGCCGAAGAATGTGATCTGCAAGCCCGCGGGGCTTATTTCCTTCATCCGGGCAAGGATCTTCTTACCCTGCTCAACCGACAGCACCGCTTCACCCTTGGGATGAAAACAGTAATCGCAATTCATATTGCACTGCTCGGTGATGAACAGATCGATGCTCTTTATTTCGTCTTTAAATTTACCGCCGACCAATTCCGCGTTAGACATGAACTCCCTCCCGTTTCTCTTTTTCCAATTGGATATATTTATCTATGACCTTGGCCAGAACCTTGTTCATGGCGCAGTATCCCGGCTCCGGATCAAGCATATTGCCCATATGCTCAAGGTTAAGCCCCAGACATTTATTGCGCGGGCACCGTTTGTACAGCTCGCAACTCTCACAAAACCGGCCCAGATACTTCTCGCGGTTCTCATCGATCTCCCAGACGTAATCCAGCTTCGAGTAATCGATGCCGTCATAAACCGATCCCAGCCAGTTATGCCTGCAGATGTACATGTTGTCGCATTGCCAGATTCCACCTTCAGTGTCGATAAAAAGCCGCTCGAGGCCCGTCCGGCAGAAGTGAAACTCCCGTACCTGCGCCTTAAGCCCGAACTCCCGGACATAGGCATTGCTATGAAGCGCCGGATTAAGCGTCTGAAAAAGCTCCGCGTCTTTCTCATGTTCGATAAGCAACTCAAAATACTGTTCTGCGAACCTCTGCAAATCCTCCGTTTTATGGTCATGCCGCGTGGCGATGTCGATCGTGATATTGCGGGTGATATTTCGCGCGATGAAATCAAAATCCTCTTTGAGCCTTCCGTACTCCACGACCATAAAATTGACATTGTGATTCGGGTTTTCTCTCACCAATTTCAGCATCCAGCGTTCCGCCTCCGCCTTGCCCTGAGGCCCGCCGTATTTCTCATAACAGTTGCCGAACGACCATGTGATCCCGATATTGCGATGCCTTGAGAAAAACTCATACATCCGCTCATCGATCAGGGCGCCGTTGGTGTTCATATGAAAGAGCATCTGCGGATACCTCTCCATCACATGCCGGATGACATCGAAATTGATTGTCGGCTCGCCCCCCCAAAAGTAGATCGTGAACTTGGGCGCCAGCTGAAGCTTCGAGAAACAAAAATCCAGAATATCGTCCGCTGTCTGTTTCGACATCTTCACGGGCCCGAGCGTTGAAACCTTGTGCCTCTCGAACAAACCTCTCCGGTAGCAAAAAGAACAATTCGCATTGCACGCGTGCGTCAGATACAGATAAACCGATTTATAGACAGGGATCCTCATGCCCGCACCGCCCCCTTGTAATACAGCCCATCGATGCCGGTCTCGATCGCCTTCTTTGCGATGTATTCGAACGTGGCCGTCTCGATCCGGTTCGCCCAGCAGTGATTCGCCGCCGGTTTCAAAGGATTGCCGGTCACAGTATAATTCTCTGCCAGACACATAGCCCGAGGACAACAGCGGATATCGCCATCAAAACAAACCTCGCAGTCCCTGCAATGCTCGTAAAGCTCATCAATCCAATCGCCCATCTTTTTGAAAAAGAACGCCGTATCGTTAAACCCGCCCCACACGTCCCCGATCTTAAACTCCGGATAATTGGCGAAGAAATCGCACGGATATATCTCACCCTTGTTGTTCACGGCCAGATACAGATACCCGCACCCGCAGAAAGTTGGCGGTACGTCCTTGAGCGCGATGCTTTTCAACTTGCGGTAAATGTTGTTTTTTAACGCAATGTCCCATTGGCTCCGGCCGAACTTCGGCTCGCCTGAGAAGTAAACGTAATCCGCAACGCGCCTGAATAATTCTTTGAACTGCTCGTTCTTGTCCCTCACCAGATCCCAATGCCGGGCCGAAGATATCCGCACCACCGGCACGCCGTATTCATAAAGCCGGATGATCTCTTCATAGATCCCCGGCCGCTCCGGGTCATCGACCACATAATGAACATCCCCGCCATTGGCTTTCACGAGATCAAGCACTGCGCCTGCCTTATCCAGATATCCCTCTCCCAGAACACCGCGCAAGGCAGATATACTGACGCTCAAATTGAGGTGGTATTTATGCCTTAAGACCCATTCCCGGATGCCGGGATCATTCAAAAGAACCAGCCCGTTCGTTGTCACCACATAGCGGTACATGCAATAGGTATCGCAGAGGTACTGCACCATCGGGAAATTCAAAAACGGCTCGCCGCCGAATATGCTGAACTTAACGCGCCTTTCATCGAACGTGCGCGAGGCCCAGTCCACGGCCGCATCGATAACATCCCGCGTGATCCCGCTGTCCTTCTGCCTGAACTCCTTCGGCTGATAGCAATAAGCACAACGCAGATTGCAGTCCTGCGTCATCAGGAAA
>JAKQPK010000014.1 GCA_029564765.1 Candidatus Omnitrophota bacterium | reverse complement strand
GGAAGACGGCGCCATCGTGAAGATATACTACGAAAGCAGACTCGCAAAGATCGAATTGAGTGAACAGGGGAAAAGACTCATCAACGACCTGGATAAGGAACTCAAACTCGATGAACTTGCCGAAACACAAAAGACAAGGGCTAAGTGGACTCAGCTGGAAGCGCTGATAGGGAGCAGCGATCGAATTCGGCACATTGCAAAAGATATTGTGTCTCATTTCGAGCAGCGCCAGCAGGCTTTTGAAGGTAAAGCCATGGTGGTGGCGATGTCTCGATTCATCGCCGTCAGCCTCTATGATGAAATAATCAAAATAAGACCAGAATGGCAGGACGATGACCTCAAAAAGGGTTCCATCAAGGTGGTTATTACCTCTGCATCATCGGATGGCCCTGAGCTTTCACGGCACCACACCACAAAGGAACAACGGCGCATGCTGGCGGAGCGAATGAAAGACCCGCAGGATGAACTCAAACTGGTCATCGTGTGCGATATGTGGCTCACTGGCTTCGATGTGCCATGTCTTCACACTATGTATCTTGATAAGCCCATGAGAGGGCATACACTGATGCAGGCAATCGCGCGGGTAAATAGGGTCTATAAGGACAAGCCTGGTGGCCTGATCGTGGATTACCTCGGGATTGCCGCTGATTTGAAAGAGGCGCTTGCCTTTTATGCTGACAGTGGCGGCAGGGGCGATCCTGCGGTCCTTCAGGAAGAGGCTGTTCAGGTTATGCTTGAAAAGCTGGAAGTCATTGCGCAGATGTTTCACGGATTCAATTACCAGCGATATTTTACCGCAAGCACTTCAGAACGCCTGTCGATTATTCTCGCCGCCGAGGATCATGTTCTTGGTCTTGAAGACGGCAAAAAACGTTATGTTGATGAAGTTACTGCCTTATCAAAGGCGTTCGCCATCGCTATTCCGCACGAGCGGGCGACAGCAGTCAAGGAAGAAGTGGCGTTCTATCAGGCGGTGAAAGCCAGACTGGTGAAGTTTGATAGCACGGGAAGTGGGAAAACAGATGAAGAAATAGAGACCACCGTCAAGCAAATTATCGACCAGGCTTTGGTCACGGAAAAGGTAATCGATGTCTTTGATGCAGCCGGTATAAAGAAACCGGATATTTCCATCCTTTCTGAAGAATTCCTGCTAGAAGTAAAGAACATGGAGCACCAAAACATCGCAGTGGAGGTGTTAAAGAAGCTTTTAAACGACGAGATCAAGGGGAGAATGAAGAAAAATCTAGTGCAGAGCCATACTCTTATGGAGATGCTGGAAGAGTCTCTTCAGCGATACCACAACAAGGTCGTCACCGCTGTCGAAGTGATCGATGAACTGATCGAGTTAAGCAAAGAAATTCAGCGTATAGATAAGGAACCGGCGGAGATGGGCTTATCAGACTACGAATATTCCTTTTATACCGCCATTGCAGATAACAAGAGCGCGCTAGAGTTGATGCAAAAGGAAACACTGCGGGAACTCGCCATCGTTCTGTATCAAAAAGTCAGGCAGAACGCCACAATCGACTGGACCATAAAGGAAAGCGTAAGGGCAAGGCTCAAGGTGATGGTTAAACGCACACTGCGGCAGTACGGCTATCCGCCGGATATGCAGGCACTGGCGACAGAAACCGTACTCAAACAGGCAGAGATGATCGCAGATGAACTGACGCAAAACACGGTTGTTTGCTGAAACAAGCTAAGGCCAGGAAGTATACGAGTAGGCTATAGTGCAGGTAAAAACGGGTGCAATGTTGCGACCATGGCCATTGCGTAATTTTTCAGGTGTTCTATTTTCATTCCAGGCATAGGAATAGAAATAAGCGATGCTAAACGCATTTATAGGTCATCCTGATAATACGGCCGCCAGAGATGATTTCTTCCAATCGACGCACATACCAGCCAATGATCCGACTTACCGCAAAAATTGGAGTATATAATTCATTGCAAGTTCCAAGCATTTTGTCGATAAAATCTAAGCAAAAATCGATATTAGTACTCAAAACCTTATCCAGGTAATATTCGAGGCTCTTTCAAAAGTCATTAGGTAAAGTATTTTCTAATGCAAAGCGGGGACGAACCTTATATAATGGAATCAATTAGGAAACCAAAGATAGAAGGAAGGAGTCCCAGCAATGAAAAGTATACCAGAAGTCTCTGGCTCATTACAATTGATGCTCCTCTTCGATTTTGATCTGCAAGAGGTATTTGAATCCTATCTCACTACAGAAGATAAAGGCTTTCTTTCTTGCGGGTGATTGCACCATTTGTGGAAAGCTTTCCTAAAGATAATCATCATAAGGGGGACATATATGTCCCTCTCCAAATGCATTGCCGACAATCTGAAAGCATTTTAGCTAGCATCTTTCTCATTGTTCAGCATGCAAGTTTTTGTCCTGTGGTAGTTGTTCTTGTTTGCGATGCCGTTCTCGATAGTAGCCGTCCTCGCATAGCTCCAAGTCAAAGAGCGCAATGAATTCCTCGCCGATCTTGCCCGCATTCTTTATCGTTTCCTCACTAATCTGCGCGACAAAGCCTTCGGGAACATCACCGCCGCCATACTCGCCAAACATCCCATCAAAGCACGCTTTTACCCATTTGCCCATTTCTTTATTATTGATTCTCTTCTCAAGTTCAGCGATCCTCTTTCGAATACTCTCATTCATCATTTCCCTCTCGTTTTTCTAACTCGCTCAATCGATCCTCAACCTGCTTTAATTCCTCAAGTTCAATTCCAGCCTTGAAGTATGCAAGTAGAGCCGTCATGCCGTACACAACGCCCCTGTAGACGCTCTCATCGATCTTGTTCGAATAGTACGCCTTTATAACCCTCGCTAAGCTTCGCCGCGCATGCTCTAACGTGTCCAAAGGAAGCCTCTCAGGTGCAGAAACTACCCCCCGCCGTTTTGCTGGTATAAGTTTGTCACTCATTTTCAATACTCCCTCGTGTTTTTAGCCTGTAAAATAAGCTTAGTTGACAGCTTCCTCTTTGCATAGTTTACTCCATTGTTTTACGCATTAAGTGCATCAGTTCAACGCTCGTTTCGTCAGCCCGAAGCAGTACCGTCAATATTACATAGTCCACTAACTGCCGCCCATGCAATCCTTCAGTCGGTACGTTAAAGTGCAGTGCTAGCGCCTCAGCGTAGCTCTCAATAAAAGACTCTTTCACTTGTTTCATGTTTTTTCTCCATACTCCCAAAGATCCGCTACATGTTAAGTTCGTGTCTTCCATGTCTTTGTTCGCCTGTCGTAAAGAGCGCTCTGCATAAGTCCAGCCTCTATAAGCCTATTCAGCAGGCGTGAAACATCGTCAATGCTTTTGCCCATAGCTAGCGCAATGTCTTCTGTGCATACAGTACCGCCATATCGTCGTGCTATATCCACAATTTCGCGCTGTGCCTGTTTCAACAGCTTTCTTTCAGGTGAACACTGTTTAAGCTTCGTCTCTTTAGTCGCCAGCTCATTAAGCGATAGCTCATTATCTCGAATCTCGTTCATTCGGTTGCTCCTTAGAAAGCGGCCAGCTCAGAAAGCCAGCCGCCGCTTCTCTAAAATAATTCCTCGTCAATGGGAACATTCCCCCTAAAAGTGCTATTCCCAGTATCCCAAGTATTCCCACTTCTAGCTAAAGTAGCCCACGAAGTACGCGAAGTACGCGAAGTTTCAATGGAATCTATCACTTCGCGGGGTTCGTGGACTTCGCGGGGTGTTTCGTTAGTGTCTGTCATTTCGTGGACTTCGCGGGGTTCGCGGGGTGTTTTTACTGAGGAATACATTCCGAATTGTGTTTTTACGATAATGCCAGCATCACAAAGCTTCCTGCAAAGGTAGGAAACAGCCTTTTCATCCTTGCCAATGATAGGCGCAATCTGCGAAGGTTTTGCAGTACCACCTAGGTTTCGTATAGCCTCTATGATCTCGCGGCGCTCAGGTGTTAATCCGATTTCCTCAGGTGAAGCAGTGCTCAAGCTAAAGCCCAGCGGATCAGTATCAAAGCGTAGCGCGATCTTCTTGCTCTCGATATCATTGCCATCAATGTAGAGCAACGCTTCATCTTCTCCTCGCGTGCGAATCAATGAGAAAATCACGTCGCTATTCGCGGCGATTCCCACACTGCCAATCACGCCATCTAAGTAATCGGCGGTCTCCATCTTGCGGCGGTGTGTCACTAAGAGAATCATCACGCCTAGCTCATTCGCAAGTTGTCGTAGCGGCGAAAGTACGCTATAGGTGTCTTGGTAACTATTCTGATCCGCATCCATTGGCCATAACATTTGCAATACATCCACGATCACAAGACCAAAGCCATTCTCTTTTACTGCATCGGCAATGGTCTTTAATCCCTCATCGCCAGCCGTCCAACGAAATGCGAAATGAAGCATTGAGTCAGGAACGATTCCCATTTTTAGCAAGCGTTGTTGTGTGCGGCGTTCTGATAGTTCTAGTTCAATAAAAAGCGTTTTAGTCAGGCGTGTCGGCAACCCAAGAAAATCTCTGCCTTTGGATATTGCATCGGCAAGTTGCAAGAGGATCATCGTTTTGCCACTCGCCTTGCTCGCCGCCATCACTGCCAGCCCTGCGTCAGGAAGTACAGAATCCCAAAGATACTTCGGTTCTTCAAAATGCTTTTGCATAAGTTCCGCGCCGCTCGTAATCTTTACTTTCGCAAGCCTCTGTTGGCGTGCTAATTCTTCAGCCTTTTTATTTTCAAGGAATGCCTCGAAGTCATCGGGGATGTCGATTTTATTCACGAATTGCCCCCTCGCGCAGGCATGACGCCAATGTGCTGAAAATCACCCTTATTTGCTCATCGTGACTTTCGGTACAATAATCAGGAATGTGCAGCCAATCGTAAGCAGTAATGATGATCGCCGCTCGCTCAAAAGGGGAGAGGTCTCGCGGTGAAATCTTATCTATTTTTTTGCGAAAAGAAGCAGGCAGGATATTCGCTTGCTCAGGGAAACAACGAATTTGAGCCGCAAGGATTATGGTTTCCTCTAGCTCAAATTGCCAAACATCAATTTTTGAAGCAATCTTCGCAAGCTTTTCAACCATCCAGTCTGGAAGGTTGACTTCGATATTTTCTTGTGCTACATTGTCTTGTGAGAATATTTGCCTTTTCTCTCGAAGCCCGCCGTGTGCGGGTTTTGCATTTTGGGGACTGTACATTTATCGCCCCCTGCTGTTCAGTAAGTCGACAGCTTGCTCTTCAAGCTCTTCTCGTGTTGCTTGACGTGCTTTGCGTATGTAGCTCTCTAGTTCTTCTCGATCGAAAAGCACTCTGCCATTTCGAGGTTTATAACACGGGATCGCTCTTTTGTGGATCAGCTGGTAGAGGTAATTCCTTGTGCAATGAAGAATTGAGCAGGCTTGCTCAACGTCGATGAAGTCCGCCATGGTGGACCTCCAAATATTTCACCACGATACGGTGGTGAGAATTGGAGCGCCCTACCGAAACGGACGCATTCCGTAAAGCTTCAGACAAAACGAATTCTTTCGCCGCGTGAGTCCAGTCAGCTTTATTTCGTAGTTATCGTATTGCCATTTTTAAATATCTTGTCCATTTCTTTGTTCACTTTTTGCCACACGTCACGATCATACGTAGCGCCATCACGACGGTGTATCGGCTTCTTTGCGTCAGGTACTGAAGCAACTATCCATCTAGGTAAATCGCCGCCTTTCGCTGCCTCACGTAAATGCCGTGACTCAATACGTACATCGTTTAACGATTTCGCGCTAACGACACGCCGCAGACACGCAAGGTCAAGTTTTGAAGGTGCCGCTGAGCCTTTCAGGATTGCGCCCCATTTACGCGGGTTGCCTCCGAAGTAGTACGACAGAATCGCAGGCTGAATTTCAGGTTCAGGTACACCTAATTCGCGGAACGGCATCGAAACATCCATTTTATTGCCGTTCTTTATTTGTATTTGCGTGCGTACCATCAAGTTGTCAAAGTAAAGTTTCGCAAAGCGGTGAATGAGACGCATCGCTTCCTCACGATCAAGTGCATTGGCTGTCGCCTTGTCCATGTTTTTAATGTAAAATAAACACAATAAAAATGTCAATAGTCAGAATAAGCAAAAGTCAATAAAACGCTATTTCACCTTGAATTGCACAATATCTGCTTGCTTCGGTTCAACGTCAATCACTGGTAAGCTCGCGATCGCTGCTTGTTGACGCTCTGTATCAGTCTTCAAATAGCGCGCAGTATGCCGTAGGTTCGTATGCCCTAGTAACTTCGATACAGTCGCAAGGTCGCTGCCGCCCTGTAGAATTAACGTGCCGAAGCTTCTCCGCGCGGTGTGAAAGCCCAGCGGTTTTTCAATGCCTGCCGCTTTTGCCCACATCACAAGGTACTGGTTTAAGCTTGTTTTTGTAGTCGCCGCATGAGGAAAGACATACTCATCGCCAAGGTGCAAAGCTCCGTCATCAATAATGTTGAATGCAATTTCATGCAAAGGAATCTGTACGGGTTCACTCGTTTTTTGTTGCTTCACCGTTATGCTTAAAGGATCGCGTTGTATTTGCTTCCATTGTAAAGCGCGAATATCACTCACGCGTAGGCCAGTGTACACGCCAAAAAAGAACATCTTTCTCACTTCTCCGCCAAGCGTGCCGCCTAAAGGTGTTTTTGCAAGCTTCTCTAGCTCCGAAACGGTCAAGCTATAGGTAAGAGGTTCAGGAACGCGAATATTCTTGACTGAAACGCAAGGATCGCTCGGTATAAGACGCTCTACCACTGCGCGGCGCATAAGCGAACGAAACGCCTCGAAGTATTTTTGCTGTGTCGCCGCACTTAGTGCAGGCTGGTTTTTCAGAAATTGTTTATAGCGTTCCACCAAAGCGGGTGTGATCTGCTTTAAGCGAATAGTGCCAGCCGTAGCTTCGCTTGCGAATTGCCGCAGGTACTTCATGCTTTTTGGTAACGGGTTCTTTTTGTTTTCATGTTTCGTCTCAATCGTTTTCTCGGCATATTCTACTAGCGGCATCTCCGCCGCGATCCTGTCGATAAGCCCGTTCGCTTGCTCGTGCAATTGCTCAATACGCTTGCCTCTCGCAATCTCTGCAAGCATTCGCACTTCTTTGTCATGGTTTGCGTCTCCTGTTAGCCAAAGGTCAAGCGCTTCCCAGTGCCGCACTCCATGGTCATAAATGTCAAGAAATATACGCCCTCTTCGTTCACGAATTTTCACGCCCATTTTGCTATTTCCTTCTCGAACCTGCTAAATCTGTCTACAGTATGTCTACAAATCTACAAAAAAGCAAGTAAAAAAGAGTAAAATAGTGTCAAATATAGAGAATATTGAATAAAGCAGAAAAGCTTGTAAATAGAGCGTAAAATCAATAAAAAAGGCTTCCTTTCGGAAGCCAATTTTTCACTTTAGCAGGGGGAGGACTCGAACCTCCGACCTCCGGGTTATGAGCCCGACGAGCTGCCAACTGCTCTACCCTGCGGCGCAAGAAAGAATCTACAGCAAATCGCAAAATATGTCAAGGGATAGAAATATTTTCTGATACAATACCAGCTTTTCACAATCAGGATAAGAAGATAGGAGTCTAGTTCGGGTTAAATTATGTTAGCCTAATTTAATCTCATAGGCCCTTCTCGCCAGATTGAAGCACTAGAAATGAAAGATGCGATGCAAATCCGTATTCTTGAAAACACGAAAGTGAAGATATAAGAAGAAGACCGCAATGGATAAAAGAGCAATAGCACAGATAGGAGACCATT
>JAKQPK010000074.1 GCA_029564765.1 Candidatus Omnitrophota bacterium | reverse complement strand
ATAAAGCGGCTATAGGTAATGCCAGCCTCACGGCAAGCAGCATTGATGCGCACAGCCCACAAAGCGCGAAACTCGCGTTTCTTTACTTTGCGGTCACGATACGCGAACCTCAATCCTCGACGGACTGAGCGATCAGCCTGTTGATATCTTTTACTTCTTTGCCCAAACTGGCCCTTGGCTAGCTTGAGAACTCTTTTTTTTCGTTTACGCGAAGCAACAGCGTGTTTGGTACGCGGCATAAGACAACTTCCTCCTTAATGTTGTGCGCCTACGCTATTAAGCGTAGGGCAGGATCTTCCTGATCTTTTTTGCATCAGAATTGGTTAAATAACTGCTTTGGCGAAGATGGCGTTTTCGCTTACGGCTTTTTTTGCCTAAGATGTGCCCTCGAAAAGCGCTTCGCTTCTTTAGTTTTCCGGTTTTTGTAACATGAAATCGTTTCCGGGCGGAACGGTTCGTTTTAAGTTTTGGCATACGTCTCCCTCGTTGTGTTTATTTCTTAGCGGTTTTCGGCGCGACCACCAAAGACATCACGCGCCCCTCTAAGCCAAAATCTTTTTCCAGCTGTCCGTGCTCGGACAGGTCGGCGACAAAACGGCTCAATACCTGGCGGCCCTGCTCTTTAAAGGCCATTTCTCGCCCTCGGAAAAAGAGGTTGATCTTTACTTTATCGTGCTTTGTTAAAAAAGCGATCGACTGCTTAAGCTTGACCTGATAATCATGTTCGTCAATATGCGGCTTCACACGAATTTCTTTTAAATGGGTCACGTGCTGGCTTTTTTTGCTTTTGCGCTCCTTCTTTTCCTGTTCGTATTTGTACTTGCTGAAATCGATGATGCGGCATACGGGAGGTTTGGCCATGGGCGCGACTTCCACAAGGTCCAATCCTTGCTCTTTGGCCATATCAACAGCTCGGCGCACGATCATGACGCCTAACTGCTCAGAATTTGCCCCAATGACACGGACTTCTGGAACGCGAATATACTCGTTAATGCGAACGTACTTATTAATAGCCATTACCTCCTGTAAAAGGGTTTATATTTTTTGAGAAATTTCTACTTTAAGTTTTTCTACAAGGTCCGCAACGGGTACAACGCCGGACTCCCCGCTGCCACGCTTGCGCATAGAAACGGTCTTAGCACCTGCCTCTTTGTCACCGATGATCGCTATGTAGGGAATTTTTTTCAAGGATGCTTCACGGATGCGTTTATCCAGCGTTTCGTTTCTGGCGTCCATTATAACCCGAAAACCTTGCGCTTGTAAATCTTCTTTTACACCTTTGGCATAATCGATATGCGCTTCCCGGATAGGGATCAGGGCTACTTGCACAGGAGCCAACCACAAAGGAAAAGCTCCGGCATAATGTTCTACCAGCATACCAAAAAACCGCTCAAAGCTTCCTAAAATAGCCCGATGGATCATGATCGGGCGCTTCTCCTGGCCGCTCTCATCAACATAGGTCATTTGAAAGCGTTCAGGTAGCGCAAAATCACACTGGATCGTGGCACATTGCCACAAACGACCGATCGCGTCCTTAAGCTTGATGTCAATCTTGGGGCCATAAAAAGCACCGTCGCCGGGATTAATAGCGTAAGGAATCTTTTTGTCTTCTAAAGAATCTTTTAAGGCTTCTGTAGCCATGTCCCAATTTTGTTGTGTTCCGATGAATTTGGCAGGTTGCGTACTCAACTCGATCTCAGAACTTTCAAACCCAAAATCCTTCATGACCGCAAAAACAAAATCAATGGCGTTTTTGACTTCATCGCGGATCTGATCTTCCCGGCAAAAAATATGGCCATCATCCTGTGTAAATCCACGCACACGCAAAAGTCCATGCAGCACACCGGCTTTCTCTTGTCGATAAACGGTCCCCAACTCAAAGAGACGCACAGGCATTTCCCGATAGGAGCGCAGCCGTGATTTATAGATCAAAATATGCCCCGGGCAATTCATGGGTTTTACGGCATACTCTTCGTTATCCACATGAAAATAATACATGTTTTCTTTATAGTATCCAGCATGCCCGGAAATTTCCCAAAGTTTGCCGCGTAAAATATGCGGCGTCACGACCGGCTCATAACCGCGCTTAAGATTCTCATCTTTAATATAGTCTTCGATAAATTTGCGCACCATCGCGCCGTTGGGGTGATAAAAGATCAGCCCCGCGCCGGCTTCGTCTTGATAAAAATTAAAAAGATCCAGCTGAGGCCCAAGCTTGCGGTGATCGCGCTTTTGGGCTTCTTCTAAAAGCTGTAGATGTTCTTTCAGCTCTTTTTCCGTCGGGAAACATGTACCATAAATACGCTGCAACATAGCGTTTTTCTCATCGCCGCGCCAATAGGCGCCAGCCACGGATAAAAGCGCGAACGCTTTGATCTCGCCAGCATTCTTGACATGAGGCCCTTTGCACAGATCAACAAAGCTGTCCCCTGTTTGATAAATGGAAACTTGTTCATCAGGGATCTCGTTAATAAGTTCGATCTTATAGGGTTCGTTGCGCTCTTGAAATAGCTTGATGGCCTCTGCTTTTGGCACAAACCGCTGTGTCAGCGCGGGTTTCTTCTCTATGATCTGACGCATGCGCTTAGCAATAGCTTTCAAATCATCCGGAGTGAACGGATCTTTTTTGTCAAAATCATAATAAAAGCCGTTGTCAATGGCCGGCCCGATCGCGACCTTCACATCAGGCCAAAGCTCTTTAACAGCTTGTGCCATGATATGCGAACAGCTATGTCGTAGGGTATTAAGTTGTATGTTCATATAAAAATCTGGTGGGCCTATGAGGACTCGAACCTCAGACCTCTTCCATGTCAAGGAAGCGCTCTAACCAACTGAGCTATAAGCCCACAAAAATTAATTCAAAATTCAAAAACCAAAAGTCAAACACTAACAAACCAAAAACCTTTTAAAAAACAAACTGCTAAAAGTCAAAAATATATTACAAAAACTTAATGTCGTCACACAAATTTTTTCTTACTTTAGAGATTTCTTTTTTTGTTCGCTTTGACTTTTGACTTTTTTACATGGGCAAGGAGGGAGTCGAACCCTCACAGCCTTACGGCCAAAGGATTTTAAGTCCTTCGTGTATGCCATTCCACCACTTGCCCAAAACATATCTTTGGAGGCGCGAATCGGAATCGAACCGATGAATAAAGGTTTTGCAGACCTCTGCCTTACCACTTGGCTATCGCGCCGAAAAAAATCCTTCTACAAAGCACCGCCGTGCTGGAAAAATAAAGGAATCTGCCTTAGCTCATCTTTTCTCTTTTTGAAAGGAAGATGAGCGTCGACTTCCAAAATTTCTTTCAGAAAAGTCGCCCCGCTTGGCTACGTCTCGATTTATCCTTAAATTTTTAGAGGAAACCGAGGCGTCCCGATTTCTTCTTAATTATTCTCTAGGGAAAATCGGGGCGTCGCCAGCAAAGACCTTTTAAAAATGAACGACAAACATCTCTCAAAGAACTAGGAGGCTACCTCGCCGAAAACAACCTCTTTGTCAAATAATCTACATATTGTATTTATTTTTCAAAAGAGCGCAAACTTTTTTTACGATCACTTCGGTGTCTGCCAAATGCCCTTCCCCCACTGTCCCACACGCCAGCAAGCCTTTTGTGGGGTTGACACAGTGCATACCACTTGCGTGCAGCTTTTTCATGTTTTCCTGAACGATCTTGTTCGTATACATCCCGTCGTTCATGGCTGGAGCGATCACGATCGGCGCGCGTGTCGTCATCGCGATACAAGATAAAAGATCGTCCGCGATCCCGTGGGCGATCTTGCCAATAATATTAGCTGTGGCAGGCGCGATCAACAAAAGGTCCGCGCGCTGCGCAAGGCTAACGTGCTCAATGTCCCAATCCGCAAAATCCTTTAAAAACATTTCCGAATACACGCGGTTACGTGACAAGCTCGCCAAGGTCAGCGGGGTAATAAAATTTTTAGCTTCTTGCGTCATCACAACGGCAACATCCACATCCTGGCGCTGCAAACAACGAATGATGTCGCACGCCTTGTATGCGGCAATGCTCCCTGTTACCCCTAAAAGAATATGTTTCTTTCCAGACACGGCTTACTTTCCTTTAGACCCTTTTTTAGGCGCGACATCAGCGTCTTCCTGCTTTTTTTCAAGCTGATCCTCACATCCTTTTAAAACAACCTTGCCTGCGGCGATCTCTTCCAGCGCGAGCGTTGTCGTTTTGATGGTGCTGGGTCGATCAATGAGCTTTGGCATGCCTTCAGCAAGCTCTGTGGCACGCTTTGCGCCTAAAAGAACAAGTCGATAAATACTGCTTTTTGCTCTTGGCAACAATCTTTCTAACGGTTGATACGCCATAGTTTTCCTTTCCCCTGCTATTAAGTCGTTTTAGATAATTCTTGCTCGACGATACTTTTAAGCTCTTTAACTGCTTTTTTTATCTGATCATTGACGATCACATAACGATAGCGTTTCGCTTCTTTTAATTCTTTGCGCGCAACCGCCAGTCGATGCGCAATCACCTTTTTACCTTCGGTCCCCCGCCCTTGAAGGCGTTTTCGCAAAGCGTCTAAAGAGGGCGCTTTCACAAAGATCCCAACCGCGTCAGGGAAAAGATCAAAAACTACTTTTGCGCCTTTCACATCGATACAAAGCAAAACACTGCGACCGGCCCTTAAAACACGCTTGGCCTGAGCCTTCGGCGTTCCATAATAATCATTAAAAACTTTTTGCCACTCCAGAAAATAGCCTTTTTTGATCCGGCTTTGAAACAATTTTTTAGAAAAGAATAAATAATGGACCTTGTTCTTTTCTCCTGCGCGAGGTAAGCGTGTCGTCGCAGAGATCGTTTTGATCAGCGACTTTCTGGTTTTTTTGTCACAGAGCAGTGCGTTATGAAGCGTTGTTTTTCCTGAACCTGAAGGGCCAGAAAGCACAAAAATTTTCCCGCGTCGGCTCATAAATAGCTCATTCGATATTTTGCGCCTGTTCGCGTATTTTTTCAATGCTACTCTTCAACGCGATCACGGTGCTTGAAACAACCTTGTCTTGTAGCTTAGATCCGATCGTGTTCGCTTCTCGCTGCATTTCTTGCGCAATAAAATCGATTTGCTTGCCTATGGCTTCCTTGCTCTTCAACAGTCTTCGGACCTCTTCAATGTGATGTGAAAGCCTGGAAAGTTCTTCGTTAACATCAATGCCTTTCTGGTACGATTCTAGCTCTTCTGTAGATAATTTTTGCTTCTTTTGCGAGATCAATTCTTTTTCTTTAGATCTTATCTTATTTATTCCCAATAACATACAAGAAGTTTGTTTTGTAATATCCTTGGCAATGCTCTTTCCTTCTCTTTGACGCATAACGGTCAAGATATTCAAAGCCTTTGTCATAGATCTTTCTATTGCTGGCCAAAGCAAGGCTGTTTTGGGCTCAACTTCGTGGACCTCAACAACTCCCGGAAGCTTGATCAGGTCGCTAAGACTTAAGTCCCCCTGCAGGTGAAATTCTTTTTTGATCTCTTTTTCTCGCTTCAGATACGCGCGAATAACGCCTTTGTTGAAAGCAATGCCAGGCTCTTGTTTTTCGGTGATCTTGATCGAAACAATGACACGCCCACGAACCACGGACCGCTGAATGACCGCCCGCATCTTATCCTCGAAACAAACAAATCCCGGCGGGAGAAAATATGCGACATCCAGATAGCGATGATTAACGCTGCGGATCTCGAGCACAGCCTTTGTGGCACCCTGGACGACCTCAACAGAACTAAAACCTGTCATGCCCTTGATCATAAACGATCCTTTATTGTCTTGTCATGATTTTTGTTATGCGCTCAAGATCATCGTTTGAATAATATTCTACAATGATCTTTCCCCGTTTCTTTTTTGCCGCAATGCGAACCTTGGTACCTAACGCGCGCTGCAACTCTTCCTCAACAGACACAACATAAGGATCTTTACGATCCCCTGATATTTTCCGTCCTCTCGAGGTACCGTGAGCTTCGCTTTTAATAATGTTTTCAAGCTCTCGAACAGAAAGGCCTTTTTCAGTTGTTTTTTTCCAAAAAACTTTTTGCTGAGATTCATCCCGAATGGACAAAAGAGCTCTGGCATGTCCGACAGAAAAAGAACCTGAAGAAACACTTTTTTGAATATCTTCCGGCAAAGACAATAGGCGTAGCATGTTTGTAACAGTTGATCTATCTTTCCCAACTGATTGTGCCACAAGGTCTTGCGTAAAATTAAAATCCTCTATAAGACGCTGATAAGCCTTTGATTCTTCGATAGGATTAAGCTCTTCTCTCTGAATGTTTTCAATAAGAGCAAGAACAAGAGCCTCTTGATCGCTAGCTGTTTTTACAATGACTGGAACTTTGTCAATATTCAATGTTTGGGCCGCCCGTAAACGTCTCTCGCCTGCGATCAGCTCATAACCATCTGCTGATCTTCTGACAAGCAACGGCTGTAAAACGCCTTTTTCTTTGATCGAAGAGATCAGGTCTGAAAGTTTTTCTTCGTTAAATTCTTTGCGCGGCTGAAAAGCATTTTTTTTGATCTGCGCTATAGGAAGATACGTGACAATATCATCTTTTTCTATTTTTACATTTTCGGGAATGAGAGCTGACAAGCCTTTGCCTAATGCACTTTTTTCCATAATGTTCCCCCTCTTAGTTGGCTTGAGAAATCTTTTCTGTTTCTTCAGCTATTTTTTCGCCGAGAAACTCGCGCGCGAACTGCTCATATTTCTTTGCGCCGATAGAATTTTTATCATATACCGAGATTGGCTTGCCATAGCTTGGGGCTTCGCTCAACTTAACGTTTCGCGGGATCACTGTTGTATATGCTTTGTCTTTAAAAAAGTTTCTGATCTCGTTGATGACTTCGACAGTAAGGTTTGTCCTAAAATCTGCCATGGTCATTAAAACGCCTTCAATATATAGCTTGGGATTTAAGCCTTCTCTGATAAGGTTGATCGTATTCAAAAGCTGTGATACTCCTTCTAGCGCGTAGAATTCACATTGTATTGGAATAATAATTGAATCGCTAGCCACTAAAGAATTTAACGTAATTAGCCCTAATGATGGCGGTGAATCAATAAAAATATAATCAAAATTTTCTTTTATCTCTTCCAGCCCTCTTTTAAGTCTTGTTTCTCGAGACAAAGCGCCTACGAGTTCAATTTCAGCGCCTGTTAAATTTATGTTACAAGGAGCAACGAACAGATTGTTAAATTCAGTTTGGACACAAATCTCATTAATTTTAATTCTATTAAGCAAAACATCGTATATAGATCTCTCTATTTGATTCTTGTTGATCCCAAGACCGCTAGTCGCATTGCCCTGAGGATCCATATCAACCAAAAGGACCTTCTTGTCTTTTTCGCTTAAAGCTGCAGAGAGATTGACGGCTGTTGTTGTCTTCCCTGTTCCGCCCTTTTGATTACATAATGCGATTATTTTTCCCATAAAAACCTCTATGTTTCACGTGGAACATTTATTTGCATCATTGTACTACTTTCTCTTTAAAGAAACAATGATTTTTGCAGGCTTCTCTCCTTCCATTCCAAAAAGCCCTTTCTTCTCCTCAGAAACAACTTTAACAACCAATGTTTCACGTGGAACATTTAATTCTTTAATAGCTTTCTGTACGGCATCGTCAACAGAAATACCATAAAACTCAAGTCTAATTTTATTTTCTTTTTTAAGCATTTAAACCTTCATTTTGGACATTCTATATTGCGAAAACGCTGATAAGAAATAAAACATTGTAAAATATAGATTAAGACCGCTAGCAAATTTGTAAAATATAACGCCCAAAAATATCGGAAAGAACATCGTCATCATCTTTTGTTGCATTGCCTGATTTTCATCAGTAATCACCATGTTTTTGGAAGAAAGCTTCTGCTGAATGAACATGGCGACCATCATCAATATTGGCAAGATATTAAACTCATTACCAAGAAAAGGTATGTTAAAAGGCAATGTAAAAAGCCTATCTGGCTTTGACAGATCTTTGATCCACAAAAAGCTCTGCCCATCAAACAATACAGACCTCCACAACGCTTGATAAAGCCCTATAAAAACTGGCATCTGTATAATAAACGGCAGGCATCCGCCTAAAGGATTAACCGAATTCTGTTTATAAAGCTCCATTACCTCTTGGTTGAGCTTCTGCGGGTTATTTTTGTGCTGTTCTTTTAGTTTCGCGATCTTTGGCTGAAGAGACTGCATTTTCTTCATTGAAACCATTCCGCTTATTGTAAGCGGATACATAGCAAGATAAATTAGAAAACTTACCAAAAGTATCGAAAGACCAGGGTTTGGTATGTATTTATGTGTAAATTCAACGAATTTAAGCACTGCTTTTGATACCATATCAATAAGCCAAAACTTGCTGAAAACAATAAAATCATCAAATCCTGCCTCTTTAAGAAGTCTCATATCTTGGGGCCCAACATAAAGCAACCCTTTTAAAGATAAGTTATTTGAAATATCATCTGTTTTAAATGATATTAGGGCTTTATTTTCGTCAATCACATTGATCGCATATCCTGTTGTTCTAGATTCTGGCCGAAAAACAGAACAATAAAATTTATTTCTAAATCCAATCCATTTAACAGGTTCGCTCTCTGTTTTTGACTCTTTTGAAGAAAACCGATGTGCGTTATTTTTGCGAATAGTTTTTGTTTGCGTAGCAACGCTATACTCATATAATCCGTACTCTTGAGTGTTTATCTTTTCCGATAGTTTTGCGTCAATACCAATAGCGATGATATCTATCTCTTTCACATTGGACATTTTATCAAAATTTGATATTACGATTTCTTGTTTAATTTCATACCCTTTATTGGACAAATCATAAATCTTGCTTATTTCTACACCGTTCTTTTTTGAACTTAAAACAATTTTATTGCCAAAAGCCTCTCTGACTGAAAAAACTAGATCAGAAAAACCATCAAAATGAAAAATGTTATAAACAGGAAATGTTTCTTTGCCCTTAATATCGATCTTTTTGATCCTTGCGCCGATGTTGGAGATCTCAACAAAAAGATTTTCATTCTCTATAACAACTGTTTCTTCAGCAACTACTTGCTCTTTTTGGGGCAGAGAGATTTCTTCAGGCAAAAAGCTTTCTTTCTTGTCATCATTTTTTACAGCTATAACTTCTTTATTATCAACAGTTTGTATAATATCTGTTTTCTGGCCTGGCTTGTTCAGATTGGAAGACACCATGCTCTGGTAAACAAATAATACTAATACAGATAAAATAATAGCTAAAAATGTTCTTTTTTCCATTATGATCCTTTTAGGTTAGGGGGTCATATCCTCCCTTGGACAGGGGAGAACAGCGTAAAACACGTAAGATCGCCTTGCAAGATCCTTTGAGCGCGCCATATTTTTTAAGCGCTAAAAGACTATACGCAGAGCATGAAGGGTAAAACCGGCACGTCGCCGGAAAAAACGCGTGTTTTATTTGTTGATAACAAACAATGATGAACGTTAGGATTCTTGTCATGAGTAGCGGAGAGTATCCAGCCTTACTACTTTGCGAGTCTTTTGCGCCCTTTTTGTCGTCGGCGCTTTAATATCTTTCGCCCGTCGGAAGTTTTCATGCGTCGGCGAAAACCGTGGCTTCTTTTACCTTTAATGTTCGTTGGCGTCTTAAGATGTTTTTTCATGATCCTTTTCCTTGCAAAAAGAAAAGATACTGCCTTGCAGCATCTTTAGAGATTAAATAAAAATAATTTGGTTAAGTATATCACGCTCATTTTTCTAGTCAAGTTTTTTCTAGGCGGGTTAAAACATTTTGTCGATCAAGACGTTACATTTTTGCCGTATCTGCCAAACGTTGTACCGTGGACCATAATTGTTTTATGTTGAAATTCAAAAATCCTTTGTTATAATAAATTCGTTTTACGCCGCGGATCTTATCCACGGTCATTTATTTTACCTCTTCCTGTGGAAAAACTGTGCAATCTGTGGAAGAGCTGTGCAAGAAAGTTCACAAGCAGGTTTTAGATGAGTCTACTGACGATCTGGCAACAAACACAAAAAAATCTCCGCCTACAAATAGGGGATACAGCTTATGAAACCTGGTTTTCTTCTCTGGCGGTCAAAACAAAGAACGAAGAAACCCTGGTCATTGAAACCCCTGATGAATTCTTTAAGAACTGGATCATCGAGCATTATCTTGAAACGATCGAAAATGTCCTCAACGATCTTACGCCGACCAACATCAACATTGAATTTGAGGTCAACCCTCATCTTTTCGCGGATAAGTCTAAACTTCCTTTCCCCGAAATAACACCGACCGCTGGGCCAACAACTCCCGCTGAGGACGCATCCTCCATAACGCCGCGTTTTACGTTTGAAAATTTTGTTATAGGGTCTTCCAATCGTTTTGCCCACGCGGCAAGCTTGGCCGTGGCAGAGTCTCCGGCCAAGGCATATAATCCGCTGTTTATTTATGGGGGGGTGGGCTTAGGTAAAACGCATTTGATGCAGTCGATCGCGAACCGTATTCGGGTCAAGCAGCCTAAAACAAAATTTTGTTATATCTCATCTGAAAAATTTACCAATGCCTTGATCGACGCGATCCGTCATCGCGCGACCGTACAGTTTCGCCAACGTTTTCGCACTATTGATGTTCTACTGATCGATGATATCCACTTCATTGCTGGCAAAGAATCCACTCAAGAAGAATTTTTTCATACTTTCAATGACTTGCACGAAAACCGTAAGCAGATCGTTGTTTCATCAGATAAACCCCCAAAAAGTATTCCTAAGCTTGAAGAGCGCCTTAGTTCGCGCTTTGCCTGGGGCCTGATCACAGATATTCAGCCGCCGGATTTTGAAACCCGCGTAGCAATATTGCGCAAAAAAATAGAACGGGAGCCGGCCAAGGTTCCGGATGACGTGATCACCTTTATAGCAGAGCAGATCAAAACCAATATCCGCGAGCTAGAAGGTGCTTTGGTCCGGGTTATGGCATATTCCTTATTAGAAGAAAAACCGATTTCTTTAGAAATGACGAAAATTATTTTACGAGATATGGTTCAAGAAAGTACAAAGATCATTAATATTGATATGATCCAAAAATCTGTAGCGAACCACTTTAATGTTTCTTTATTTGACCTAAAAACGAATAAACGGAACAAAAATATCGTTCTACCAAGGCAAGTGGCGATGTATATCGCCCGCCGACAAACAAATCTATCTTTGCCTGAGATCGGAGCTTGTTTCGGGGGCAAAGACCATACAACTGTCCTTCATTCATGTAAAAAAATAGAGAAAGAGATAACTATTAATAACCAATTAAAAAACATCATTGAGCATTTATCCACAGAAATAAAAACATAAAATGATTTTATTAAAGCGTTTTTCACATATAATATTTTTATAACCTGTTATTTTATTGGTATTTTCGTTGTTATTCACAGTTTCCACAAACACTATTACAACTACAACTATTTTGTAATTTTAAAATATTAGAAAGTAGTTCCCTATGAAAATCAAAATCTTTAAAGAAGACTTATTGCAAGGAATTTTAAAGGTACAAAATGTAGTATCCTTAAAATCATCACTACCAATCCTTGCGAATATTTTACTGGAAACACGAAAAAATTCATCCATTCGGTTGTATGCAACAGACCTTGATATAGGAATTTCATGTGAAATACCTGTGCAAATCATGGAAGAGGGAGCGATTACGATCCCAGCCAAAAAATTCAGCGATATTATTAAAGAGTTGCCAGCAGGAGACATTGTAATATCGACAAAAAAGAATAATCATATAGAAATTGAAGGGGATAAATTCCTTTTTAAACTGATCGGCTTACCAAAAGAAGAATTTCCGAAATTTCCAGAGTTTAAGAACGCAGAAGCAATATCAATCGATCAATCAACCTTAAAAGAAATGTTGCGCATGACTTCTTTTGCTGTTTCTCATGAAGAAGCCCGCTATGTTTTAAACGGTGTTCTTTTGGAGATCGATGGGGATATTATTCGGATCGTCGCAACGGATGGTCGGCGTTTAGCTAAGATCGAAAGAAAAACGGAAACCGCTATTAAAAAAGAGATCAAGATCATTATTCCTTTGAAAGCGGTCCAAGAGATCACTCGTAATCTTAAAGATGACGGCGCGATGTCGTTTTTAACTGGGACGAACCAACTTTTGTTCGATATTAATAATGTGTTGATCGCAACGCGTATCATTGAAGGAGAATTCCCGAACTATCACCAGGTGATCCCTAAAGAACAATCGTCCAAGATCCGTGTCGCAACACAAGAATTGTTAGCTGCTATACGCCGAGCAAATTTATTAGCTACGCCCGATTTTCAAGCTGTTAAATTTGAGGTTTTTAAGGATAAACTGGTCGTCTCTAAAGTAACGCCTGATGTAGGAGAATCCCGCGAAGAGGTTAATATCGAGTACGGGGGCTCTGAGGTGATCGTTGGTTTTAATCCGGCTTTTTTCATCGAAGTTTTAAAGAATATTGCTGAGGACAAGATCCATTTGGAATTTTTAGGGGCTGATAAACCAGGCGTGATCCGCCTGGATGATTATTTGTATCTGGCACTTCCTATGCGTATTTAGGTATGGAACAGATCAAGGACATCTTAAAACAAGTTGTTCGAAACATTTCAGATCAGCCAACCCAACAAGAACAAAATATTCAAACTATATGGCAAAAGGCTGTGGATCAAAAAACAGCCCAGCACACGCGATTGGTAGGGATAAAAAAGGGGAAGTTGTTGGTTTTTGTGGATTCTCCTGTCAGGGTTTTTGACCTGACATTACACAAAAATAAGATTCTTCATAAGATGCAAGAATGTTTCCCAGAGATCTTAGAAATTACGTTTAAAATAGGAAAGGTTACATGAAAACGAACAAAGAAGAAAAAATAAAAAAGGGGACCGCCACCGCAGAAAAGGGCGTTAAACAAGGCGAAAAATACGACGCTAGCAATATCCAAGTCCTTGAGGGGATGGAAGCCGTTCGGATGCGTCCGGCGATGTATATTGGCGACACGACCGTGCGCGGGTTGCATCATATGGTTTATGAGGTCGTTGACAACGCTATTGATGAGGCTATGGGTGGCCATTGCGACAAGATAGAAGTTGTGGTGAACGAGAATGAAACCATCAGCGTTATTGATAACGGGCGCGGCATTCCTGTGGACATGCACCCAAAAGAAAAAAAACCTGCCGTCGAGGTTGCTTTAACAACACTACACGCAGGCGGAAAGTTCGATCATCGCACGTATAAAGTATCGGGAGGTTTGCACGGCGTAGGCGTGAGCGTTGTGAACGCCTTGTCGGTTTGGCTCGAGGTTGAGATCAAGCGCGATGGGAGTATCTATCATCAACGCTACGAGCGCGGCAAGACAGCTTCCAAGCTTACCGTCATTGGAAAGACCAAGGATCGGGGAACAAAGGTTACCTTCAAGCCTGATGTTCAAATTTTTAAGGAGGGAACATCTTTTTCTTATGATGTCTTGGCTAAGCGTTTGCGCGAACTCGCGTTCTTAAATAAGGGAATTTGGATCAAGCTGGCTGATAAAAGGGCAAAAAAAGAAAAAGAAACTATTTTTCAATTCAACGGCGGGATCGAGCAGTTTATTGAGCATCTTTCCGCGAATAAAGAGCCTCTCCATAAAAAAGTTATTTATTTTCAAGCGGCCAAAGATCATATCGAGCTTGAAGCAGCCTTGCAATATAGCGACAGCTACGCGGAAAATGTTTTTTCTTTCGCCAACAATATTCACACAACTGAAGGCGGGGTGCATTTAAGCGGTTTTCGTTCGGCTTTAACGCGCGCGATCAATAATTATGCTAAGGGCAAAAATCTTTTAAAAAATGAGATCGCCATTACAGGCGATGATACGCGCGAAGGCTTGACGGCCGTTGTCAGCGTAAAAGTGCCGAATCCCCAATTTGAAGGACAGACAAAAACAAAATTAGGCAATTTAGAGGTGGAAGGGCTTGTTGCTTCGACGACCCTGGAGGCCCTGAACACATTTTTTGAAGAAAACCCATCTGTTGCCAACAAGATCATTGAAAAAGTAATCGTTGCCTCTCGAGCTAGAGAGGCCGCGCGCAAGGCCAGAGAGCTGACGCGTCGCAAAGGAGCCCTGGAAAGCGGTGGGTTGCCTGGCAAATTAGCAGATTGTTCTGAAAAAGACCCATCGATGTGCGAGCTTTATCTGGTGGAGGGTGATTCTGCCGGCGGCTCAGCCAAGCAGGGACGCGACAGGACGTTCCAAGCGATCCTTCCTCTTAAAGGAAAGATCTTGAATGTTGAAAAAGCGCGCCTTGATAAGATCTTAAGCAATGACGAGATCCGGACCTTGATCACAGCCTTGGGGACAGGTGTCGGGGAAGAGTTTAATGTAGAAAAACTACGTTATCATAAGATCATTATCATGTGCGATGCTGACGTCGACGGATCACATATTCGCACGCTTCTTTTGACCTTGCTGTATAGACAAATGAAGCCGCTGGTCGAAAACGGCAATATTTTTATCGCCCAACCTCCTTTATATAAGGTAAAAAGAGGGAAAAGGGAAGAGTACATTGAAACCGAAGAGCAGATGAACAAAATAGTTCTTGAGCTTGGAGCAGAAGACCTGCAGTTTTCCAGGATCAAGGGAAAAGATGTTTACAAGGGCGCTGCTTTGCTTGAAATATTAGGGAATTTAGTTAGGTTGGAAGCCATTTTTGAGCGATTACTCAAAAAGGGAGTAGATTTTCAGGAATATGTATCAAAAATGAATCAAAAAACCAAGAAATTTCCATTTTATATGGTTAAAGTGGAGCATATAGCCCATTTTCTTTATAATGATAAAGAGCTTGGGGATATGACAAAAGAAAAAGAAGATGTCCAATATGTGGAGCTTTTTGAAGGAGAAGATGTTGAAGAGATCGAAAAGTTCCTTAACAAGCATGGCCTTAGCGTTGTTGAATTCATGAAGCCAGAAGAAGGAACCGGCTTCACATATGCTGGCGATAAGAAAGGCAAAAAGACCCAGAAAAAAGAAGGGCCAAAGCCTGTTTTTGTCGCAGAAACAGAGAAAGACCGCAAAGAATTTTTTGGGTTGCAGGAGATCTTGGATTTTGTTCGCGAACAGGCCAACAAAGGAATTCAGATCCAGCGCTATAAAGGCTTAGGCGAGATGAATCCCCAGCAGCTTTGGGAGACGACTATGGATCCCGCAAAGCGCACGATGCTGCAGGTCAAGCTTGAAGATGCTGTTGAGGCGGACACAACATTTTCAACCCTGATGGGCGATGCGGTTGAGCCACGGCGCGAATTTATTGAAGCGAATGCCCACGAGGTTAGAAATCTGGATATTTAATTAATGAGGCCCAAGCTTGCAGAGCAAAGCGAACGCAAGCGTTTGGGTCAAGCTTGCTTCGCCTTTCTTGGCGAAGGGTAACATAAGTTTTATTTAAGAAAGGTTTTGATTCATGAAAGATTTTACGATCAAAGAAAAAATACTTCCCGTGAACATTGAAGAGGAGATGAAGAGTTCTTATCTCTCGTATTCAATGAGCGTTATCGTTAGCCGCGCCTTGCCGGATGTCAGGGACGGCCTCAAGCCTGTCCACCGACGCATTCTTTACGCGATGCAAGAGCTGGGGATGGAGCATAACAAGGCGTATAAAAAAAGCGCTCGTATCGTCGGTGAAGTATTAGGTAAATATCATCCTCATGGAGATACTGCCGTTTATGATTCGATCGTCCGCATGGTCCAAGATTTTTCGTTACGCTATCCTTTGATCGATGGACAGGGCAATTTTGGGTCCGTGGATGGCGATTCCGCTGCCGCCATGCGCTATACCGAGGTTCGCATGGAGTCCATCGCGGAAGAGATCTTGAAAGATCTGGAAAAGAGAACCGTTGATTTTTCTCCCAATTTCGATAATTCTTTAGAAGAGCCGCAAGTATTGCCTTCCGCTATTCCCAATTTGATTATCAACGGCTCTAGCGGTATCGCGGTAGGTATGGCAACCAATATGGCGCCTCATAATTTAGCAGAGGTTGTAGATGGTATCGTGACCGTGATCGATAATCCGGATGTGGAGATCAAAGAATTGTGCAAGCATGTGCGCGGGCCTGATTTTCCAACTGGCGGGATCATCTGCGGACGCCAAGGTATCGTCGATGCCTACACGACAGGCCGCGGCAAAGTCCTGATCCGCGCGAAAGCGTCCATTGAGAGGCAGAAGGGTAACAAAGACACTATTGTTATTACAGAGATCCCGTATCAAGTGAACAAGGCAAACCTTATTGAAACCATTGCCCAGCTTGTCCAAGACAAAAAAGTTGACGGGATCACGGATATTCGGGATGAAAGTGATAAGGACGGGATTCGCGTTGTGATCGAGCTTCGCCGGGATGTGGAGCCGCAGATCGTCCTCAACTATCTTTATAAACATACACAGCTTGAAACTACTTTTGGTATTATTAATCTCGCGCTTGTTAATAATCAACCCCGGGTCCTTAACCTTAAGCAGTTGATGACGTATTATGTTGATCATCGACGAGTGATCATTCGCCGCCGGACGCAGTTTGACCTTGATCGCGCGCTTCGCCGAGCTCATATTTTGGAAGGCTTGAAGATCGCGATCCAATACATCAATCAGATCATCAAGACCATTAAAGCATCCAAATCAACAGCAGAGGCCAAGATCGCCTTGATGAAAGAATTTGAGCTCTCTGAGATCCAGGCGCAGGCGATCTTGGAAATGCAGCTCCAGCGCTTAACAGCGCTTGAACAAGACAAAATCGATGCTGAATATAAAGAACTGCTCAAGAGTATCGAGGAGTATCGCGCCATTTTGGCTTCTGAAAAAAAGATCGACGGTTTGATCAAAGATGAGCTGTTGGATGTGAGAAAACGTTTCTCGGATGAGCGTCGCACAGAGATCGCGGCCAAGGTCGAGGAGATCGAGATCGAAGACTTGATCGCTGAAGAAGACATGGCGATCACGATCAGCAATACAGGATATATCAAGCGTTTGGCCGTGGACGCCTACCGCAAGCAAAAGCGTGGCGGCAAGGGCGTTTCTGCCATGACAACAAAAGAAGAGGATTTTGTGGAGCATTTGTTCGTTGCCTCGTCGAAAGATTATCTTTTGATCTTTTCTGACAAGGGTATCGTGCGCTGGTTGAAAGTGTACGAGATCCCGATCGCCTCGCGTGCGGCCAAAGGAAAAGCGATCGTCAATCTTTTATCGATCGGGCAGGATGAAAGGATCCAATCGATTGTCGCTGTCAAAGAATTTTCCGATAATCAGTTTATCGTAGCCGCGACAGCCCAAGGGAATATTAAGAAAACCAAATTGTCAGCGTACAGCAATCCGCGAAAAAGCGGCATCGTCGGTATTTCTCTAGAAAAAGGCGACATCTTGGTTGGTACAGCGTTAAGCGACGGCAAATGTGAAGTGCTTTTAACAACGCGTGAAGGAAAAGCGATCCGCTTTCAAGAAGAGCAAATTCGCGAGATGGGTCGAGGCGCTAAAGGCGTCCGAGGCATTAAGATCGACAAAAAAGATGTTGTCGTGAGCATGGAGGTCTTGATCCCCGGCGTCGAAAAGACGGGCGTGACATTTTTAAGCGTTACAGCCCACGGCTTTGCTAAGCGATCATCCTTCGATGAATATCGTCAACAGTCACGGGGTGGCAAAGGGATCATCAACATCAGTGTTACAGATAAAAACGGCGAGGTTGTGCGCAGCTTAGCGGTGCACGAGGAAGATGAACTGATGGTCGTGACCAAACAGGGGATGATGGTGCGATGTGCTGTTAAGGATATCCGCCAGACCGGCCGCAACACCCAAGGGGTGAAACTGATCAGCATTGAAAAAAGTGATGCCGTGAGCTCTGTAGCGCGCATTATGGCCAAAGAGGACGATGGCGGGGAAGAATAAAGTTTTCCTTGACGCTATAAGGCCAATGAGTATAATGTGCTCTGTTTTCTAACGACCCCATCGTCTAGCCTGGTTAGGACACAAGCTTTTCAAGCTTGCAGCACGGGTTCAAATCCCGTTGGGGTCGCTTATTATTTTGGGGCGCTTTATGCCCCGGAATAATAACGACTTCGCGAAAAGAGCCTCGCACGAGCCTTCGCGAGCGGGCGACCGAGCCTTGGCGAGGAAGTGGTTGAGCAGAAAGCGAAACCATTCCTTTTGACAAAGTGTTCAGTTTGATGCGAGCAGCACAGCTGTGAGCTGGGTAAATTCTGACAACAGCTTATGTTCATTTCAATCCATAAGCTGTGTCATCATTTATCCCGTTGGGGTCGCTTATTATTTTGGGGCGCTTTTCTTTTTTAGAAAGGAAGACCAATATGAAAACAATTTTTATTGTTGTTGCCTGCCTATTGTTCGCCTCTTCAGCCTTTTCTCAAGAAAAAAAATCTCCTCAGTGGGTTCAAGCTCTTATTCAGAGATACGAAAACATGCCTGTTGCGAATCCCGCGCTAAGCATTTCACGATGTGAATATCGCGGCGAGACCGTTTATTATGTGCCTCCCCAATGTTGTGATATCCCTAGCATACTTTTTAATGAAGAAGGAAAAGAAGTATGCTCTCCTGACGGAGGAGAAGGCGGAGATGGCGACGGGACATGCACAGATTTTTTTGTTGAACGAAAGAACTGCGAAGTTCTTTGGAAGGATCCTAGATAGAGATCAAAAGAAATAATAAGGAGTTTTATGAAAAACATTAAGATCAACCTCAGCGAAAAAGATATTCCTCGCAAGTGGTACAATTTGGCCGCGGACTTGCCTACCGCGATGCTGCCGCCGTTAAATTATGACGGGAAACCCGTTGACCCGGCAATGCTTGCCAAAATATTTCCAGGCAATCTCTTAGAACAGGAGATGAGCCCCAAGCGCTGGATCGACATCCCGCAAGAAATTTTAGAAATTCTGTATCGATGGCGTCCGGCACCTCTTCGTCGCGCGGTATATCTGGAGCAATTCCTGAAAACCCCAGCAAGAATTTATTACAAAGACGAAAGTGTTTCGCCTGCTGGAAGCCATAAACCAAACACAGCTGTCGCTCAGGCGTGGTACAACAAGCAGTTCGGCATTAAGAAATTAACAACAGAAACTGGCGCGGGACAATGGGGAAGTGCTCTTTCGTTCGCGTGTAATTTGCTGGGCTTGCATTGCAAGGTCTATATGGTCCGCATCAGTTTTGATCAAAAACCTTTGCGCAAAGCTTTGATGCAGGCCTGGGGAGGGGATTGTGTCCCAAGCCCAAGTCCGGACACAAAGATAGGCCAAGAAATTCTTGCGAAGATGCCTGATACACCAGGCAGTCTGGGGATCGCGATCAGTGAAGCGATCGAGGACGCGCTAGCGGATGAGACAGGAAAAACACGATATTCATTAGGAAGCGTTTTAAATCACGTGTTGCTTCATCAAACGATCATTGGCCTTGAGGCAAAAAAGCAGCTCGCGCATGCTCGAGAGAAAAAAGTGGATGTTATTATAGGCTGTGCCGGCGGCGGGAGCAATTTTGCCGGGCTGGCTTTTCCTTTTATCGCGGATAAGATCCACGGAAAAAAGATCAAGATCATCCCCGTAGAGCCTTCCGCTTGCCCGAAGATGACCAAGGGGAAATTCATGTATGATTTTGGCGATGTCGCCGGAAAAACACCTTTGTTGCCGATGTTCTCTTTAGGGCATAATTTTATTCCCCCATCTATTCACGCTGGTGGTTTGCGGTATCATGGCATGGCGCCATTGGTCAGCCAGGCGGCCGTGGAAGGGTTGGTCGAGCCTAAAGCTTATGATCAGCTGAAATGTTATGAAGCCGCCTTTACCTGGGCAAAAACCGAAGGCACGATCTGCGCGCCGGAAACAAGCCACGCGATCGCCTGCGTTATCGACGAGGCGAAAAAAGCCAAAGAAGAAGGCAAGGAAAAAGTCATTCTATTCAATTATAGCGGTCATGGACTCATGGATCTTTTAGGGTATGAAAAATATTTAACAGGCAAGTTAGAAGCGTTTCATTTGTCGCATGAGGATGTTAAAAAAGCTTTAAGCAATTTGGAGCATTTCCCAAAAGCCGAGATGAGAAAAACAGGGAAATGGTAAGCCATAAAAAACCTGATATTGTTTTTTTTGAGGCCTTTGACGAAGAGCAGGAGCTTTTGCGTAAGATCTGTCCGGCGCATGTCCACGCAGAGTTTACCCCGCTGACCATTCAGGAGGCGCGCCTTGTAAAGGCGCCGGCGCGTTTTTTAAGCATTCGCACACAGTCCAGGATCCCTTTGCTGTGGAAAGATGATATCGATGGTGTTTTAACGCGCAGCACAGGCTTCGACCATGTGCTTGCCTATAAACAAGAAACTAGAACCCAAGCAGCGTTAGGTTATCTGCCTGTGTATTGCAGTCGGGCCGTAGCAGAACAGGCGATCGCGATGATGCTATCGTTGATGCGCAAGCTTCCATCACAGCAACGATCTTTTCAACAGTTCCATCGTAACGGTCTTACGGGTCAAGAATGCCAAGGAAAAAGGCTGTTAGTTGTTGGTGTTGGCAATATTGGCGCGGAGATCGTCGACATTGCGCACGGGCTTCGCATGAAGGTTGCCGGTGTCGATATTGACCGAAAGCTGCCGTCCTTAGAATATATTGACCTTGTTCCAGGATTGGCATGGGCTGACGTGATCATTTGCGCTGCGGCCCTTACAGAGGAAACAAAGAACATGCTCGACTATGATATGCTGCGTCGGGTCAGAACAGGAGCTATTTTTATTAACATCGCAAGAGGAGAGATCTCTCCTTTGGGCGGTTTAAAACGCCTGATGGATGAAAAGATCCTTAGTGGCCTAGGGCTTGACGTTTTCGAGGACGAACACATCCTGGCGCACGACCTAAGAGCTGGTTTGCACAGTTCAAAGAGCGCGTCTACGGTTTGCGCTCTTGAGCTTGCGCAATATTCGAACGTTGTTTTTACTCCACACAACGCATTCAATACTCAGGAAGCGTTAGCGCGCAAGGCCGACCAGGCGATGGAGTCTGTTGTTCTTTTTTTAGCGGAAAATAAATTTCCATTTCCTATTCCTGAAACACACAATTCTTAGAGAGGGCCGCGTGAACAAAAAGATCAAAGTTGCTGTGACGGGAGCTGCAGGACAGATCGGCTATGCCTTGCTTTTTCGTATTGCCTCGGGAGAGATGTTTGGACCAAACGCTGATATTGAGCTCAGCTTGCTTGAGTTGCCGCAAGCCTTGCCTGCTTTGCAAGGTGTTGTGATGGAGCTCGAAGATTGCGCCTTTCCGTTGTTAAAAAGCGTCAGCACAACCTCAGTTTTAAATGAAGCCTTTAGCGGCGTAGACTGGGCCTTGCTCGTCGGAAGCGTTCCGCGCAAGGCTGGCATGGAGCGCAAAGAACTCCTGTCCATTAACGGTAAGATTTTTATCGAACAAGGAAAGGCTCTTGATGCTTGTGCCAAGAGCGATTGCAAGGTTTTGGTTGTTGGAAATCCTTGCAATACGAACGCTTTTATCGCTAAAGAAACCTGCAAAAGGATCCCTCCAAAGAATTTCTTCGCGATGACCATGCTGGATCAAAACAGGGCGGTTTTTCAACTTGCGCGCAAGGCAGGCGTGAGTATTGCTGAGGTCGGGCATCTCGCGATCTGGGGGAACCACTCGTCCACGCAATATCCTGATTTTTACAATGCTAGGGTTGGAAAAAAACGTTTGCTAGAAGTCGTTGACGATGAGACATGGCTGCAAACAGTTTTTATTGAAAGGATCCAAAAACGCGGAGCCGAGATCATTGCTGCCCGAGGTAAGTCCTCTGCGGCTTCAGCGGCTGAGGGCGTTGTGCAGACCGTTAAGCGATTGACAACGCCCACACCGCTAGGAGATTTTTTCTCAGTGGCTGTATGTTCCGACGGAAGCTATGATATTCCGAGCGGTATTATGTTTGGTTTTCCAGTCCGCAGTAATGGCAATGACTGGGAGGTCGTTGAGCATCTTGAGTTGACGGACTTTGCTCGCAAAAAGATCGCCGTTACGCTTAAGGAGCTATGGGAAGAAAAAAAAGAAGTTGAAGCGTTGTTGGCGGATTTATGATATGAGCGACGAAAAAAATTCTGAGCAATCTTCATCCAGCATCGAAGATGTTCTCAAAGAGATCAAAAAAGAAGTTTTGCAAGAAAACCCTTCCGACTCCGCGCAAGAGCGATCTTTAGAGGCTTTGCCAAAACCGCAAGAGCAAGAAATAGATAATCTTAAAAAAGTTCTCCACGAGGCGGACGCGCAAGCGGATGTTTCTATTCAAGAAGTACAAGGGCGAGAAGAGCCTCAAAACGAACAAAGACCTGATATCGATTTTAACGAAAATTTTTTAAAACTCGAGAAATTGCTCAAAGAATTAAAAAAACAACCATGATTTCTTTTTGCTTAAAAGGTAAAGAGCAGATATACTTATAACATAAGGAGAGCGGTATGAAAAAGGTTTTTCAAGCCCAGTCTACGCTTGAACTGATCATGGTCATTATTTTGGTCTTGGCTGGCATTTTTGTTATGGGGCCTTATGTTGTTCGCAGCGTCAACGCCTACATGCGGTCCTGGGAGATATCAGTTAGTCAGGCGAACAGCAATCCAAATGTTGCTTTAAATCCTTCGGAGATCCCAGGAAGCGTGCCCCCTCCCCCTCCAACATGTTCTCAGTTTAGCGGTAGCCAAGGCTTGTGTGAAACAAACGATGGAACGCTTGATTGTACATGGAAGACAGTAGTTAATCATTCTGGAGGCTCTTGTTTTACTACAACATATTGCGTAGCAACAACAACGCTTTCTCAGTGTCAGTTGCCCTGGGGACATACCTGTGCCCAGATTACAGATATGGGTATTTGTAGTGCAATGGCTGGATGTTATCACTCAGGACCTCCTTGTCAAGGAACGCCTATTTGTGGTGCGTATACAACAGCGACAGCATGTGCGAACGCTGGAGGAGGTGGAGGGTTTTGTTATTGGCATCCAATTCCGACATGTGATCATCCTTGGTTTCCGGGGGATCCATGTTGCGTTTCTCACGCGTCGTGCCCTCCCTGCATGATTCAATAATTTATTGTAATAATGGAAGGCCTTGTGCGACAACAAGTTAAATTCTTAATGTTATCGTGTTTTTTTGTCGTTTTATTTTTTCTTGCCCGTACCTATTCTTGGTTGATGCAGGCGCTGAATGACTTTGTGTGCATTTTTGCTTACGCGACAAGCTATGATATTAAAGTTTCATTTTTTCTTATATACGCAGCATTTTGTTGCTTTTTGCTTTTTGTAAGTTGTGATCGCAAAGTTTCTCTAGATATTAAAAAGGTTGAAAAAGCAAGCTTTGTTCTTGTTTTTCTTTTAGCTTTTTTTGGAATTTTTTCACATTTTGCTTTTTTACTGTACAGAGAGCTTCCTTTTAGCTTCCAAGGAAAATACTGGTTTTGGCTTGATGGGGTGGGTGACACCACAAGCCTTCACCACCTTCATACGCTTAAACCCACCTGGTATTATGCCATTTCTTTCTTTAAGGCACAGCATTTCTTTGGGCGGCTTGACCCAGCCACTATGCTCAAGCCTCTTTCGTTCGTTGGGGCTGGCTATCCAGCCACAGAAATTTTACCGCCTTGGTTTTTTTACCTTTCTTTCTTTATATGCTTTAGCCTTTTTGTTCTTTTGTCGATCATTTTGGTGCAGAAAGCCCAGGAATGGAAAAAAGAGAAAATAGTTTTCTTGCCTTTGTATGTTATTAGCTCGTTTTCTTTATTGTCGTACTTGGTCGACGGAGGGATGTTCACGCATCAGTTTGTTTTTGCGTTTAATTGTTTTGTTTTTCTTTTGCGTTATCGCGCGCAGCGACCACTTAAAAGCTACAAGCCAGAATTTCTTTTTTGCACTTTTTCTATTTTACTTTTGCTTCTTTTTCATACATATGCCAACATTTTTTTATTTTATTTTCCATTTTATATAGCCCTTCTTGTCCTTTATGCAGGATCCATCGCTTTATTTTTTGTCTTTCGCTCCAAGCCAGGGGTCGCCCTGGTAATTATCGGTCTTTTTTATGTTGTTTTTTCGCAAGGCATGGTTTTGGCCCAAGGGTATGTTTTTAATCGAGATCCTTTATATCAACAGGTTTCTTTTTTAAAAGGTGATATTGTTTGGATCACGACATATTTTCAAAAGCTTCCTTTAAAAGTAGTCTATGATCATGATCCTGTAGTCATTTATGAGGATATCATTGAACATGATATGAAGCTCGTGGATTATGCACATAAAAGAGGCTTAGATAAAAAATGGGTTTTTAACCAGATCAAGGTAGCTTGTTTTTCCGATCAGGAGTGCAGCAAGCCTTTGCAGCCTGATTTTCGATGTTTTTTAGGGTCTGTGAAGGTTTTGGGCGGGGACAGGAAGAAGGCGGGGGTTTATAAAAATGAATTTTTTGAGGTAAGGCTCACTGGGCATCCCAAACAAGAAAATCATTATGATCTTGTTTTTTGTGTTGATAGTAAGGTGTCCCCGTTAAATTTTTATACGACTTACGTTATTCTCAAAGATATTTTAGAAACAGAAAAGTTTACAATTTGCTCCTTGCAGGCGAAATAATATAGAAAAGACTTGTGTTTCACAATAACCATCTTTATAATAAAAATATTCTGAAAGAAATTTAACGTAAGATCAATTAAAGGAGGCTTTATATGGTGTTGGTTAAGCAAAAATTAATAGTATTCATTAGTTTTGTGTGTGTTGTTTGCTTTAGCGTTGTCGGGTGTGACAAGATGACCTTCTTGGGGGATTATTTTCCTTCTTTAAAAAATAAGGGTGATGTTGTTAGCCAGAAAACAGAAAGCTCAGCGACCACAAGCACTTCCTCAGCTGCTTCCAAGGATGTTTTGGTTAAGCTTAATGATTGGACGCTGACCGTTAAAGAATTTAACGAAAAAGTTGCTGCATTAAAAGAGGTGATGGGTGACTTTGACGATAAGGATATTGAAAACAGAAAAGCGATATTAGATGAGCTTGTTCGTCAACAGCTTTTGGTGGGAGAGGCAGAGCGAAAAGGTTTGGCCAAAGATAAAGACGTTGTTGCGGCTATTGAGGAGTATCGCAAAACCTTGCTTGTCCAGCAGCTTGCTAAGGGTCTTGTTGACAATATTCAAGTTACTGATAAAGATGTTGAAGATTTTTACAATGATCCTAATAACCAGGATCTTTTTCGACAGCCCTATCAATGGCGTCTTCGCGAGGTTGTCGTTGCTGATGAAGCAAGAGCAAAAGAGCTTTTAGCCAGCCTGGCGCAAGGGGCTGATTTTGCTGAGATCGCGCGCGCAAATTCTATTACAAAAACAGCTGCCAATGGAGGCGATACGGGGTTGCTTTTAGAGTTTGAAGACCCAAAGGTACAAAACATGGTCTTGACTCTTGATGTCGGAGAAACAAGCGGGGTCTTTAAAGGGAACCAAGGTTTTTATATCGTCAGACTTGAGGAGCAAAAAGGTGGAGACATAGAGCCTCTAGGCAACATTAAAGCCGAGGCCCAAGATTATGAGCAATTAAAACAATATGTTTTAGCGATGAGACGACAGAAGGCTGTCGCTGACTACATTGACAGCCTTAAAACAAAAGCCAATATTGTCATTAACGAAAACCTTCTCAAATAATGCCTATGCCTATTGATTTTAACAAACTAGATAAACCAAAAATCATTGTTTTAGTCTTAGCGCTTGCTTCTGCGATTGCGGCGACAGTTTTGATGAATATTTATATTGGACGCTCTATCGAAGAAGGGGCGGGATCAAAACAAGCCCATTTTTTATTAGCTAAGGTTCAAGAGCTCGAAGAGGCAAACAAGGCTTTGAATCAAAAGCAAGCCGCGTATGCAAGCCGCATACAACAAGAGCTGGATAATCTTGTGAGAAGTCAGAAGGCGCAAGTTGTTCAGCAGCCTACGACCGAAAAGCCGGAAGTAAAAAAACAATCCTTAGCCATTAAAACCCCGACAGGAAAGCGCGCTGTGACGGTGAATATTACAACGCTTTCCGCTGTTGGCGGGTTGCTTAACCCGGGGGATGTTGTTGATGTTTTAGTCCACCTTTCTATTCCTTCTGTTGATAATGTTGCCGTAGAGAAAAAAGACGGTAGCAAAGAAAAAGAAACCACCAAAACAACAATAACTTTATTTCAAGGCATTCAGATCCTGGCGATAGGATCAAACGTGAACGAACCAGCAGATTTTGACGGGCAGCAAAAATCGTCCAACCTTATTATTACGTTAGCTGTTGATCCGCAGCAGGCAGAGCTCATTGCTTTTGCCGAATCTTATGGCAAGTTGCAGTTGATCTTACGCGGGCCAGGAGAGAGAACCGCGTATCAGCTGCCATCCGCGAACTGGGAAACCTTTACACAATATTTAGAAGCGACCCAAGGCGTGATGATCGAGCCTCCTGTCTCTTTGCGTAAGCCCGAGGCGCCCAAAAAGAATCTTCCGCCGCCAGAACCCGAGATCAAGGTTTATCGAGGGGGTCAATAACAATGAAAAAACAAAGGAATATTTTTTATTTTCTTATTGTTTTATTTTTTACCACAACCCTTATTTTTGTAAGTCATAAACCAGCCTTTTGTAAGATCCTCGAAGACATCTTAAGACAACAAAATGAAGGCGAACTACATATTGTTGTCGGCGACATTGATACTATTTGGGCTAAAGACCTAACGCGCGTGGCCGTAGCTAATCCGGCTGTTGCAGATGTGATCGAGACTAAAGCGACAGAAGTGCTTGTGATAGGTAAAAAGCCAGGAAAAACAGACATCTATCTTTGGGACCATTATGGCAAGCGGAAAACAACAGTTTGGGTTTTTGAAGAAAGCCTAGATCTCGTGCAAGAGCGGATCACTGAGCTTTTGTCTGCCGCTGGCATCAAAACCGTTTCTTTGACAAAAAATAGCTTAGAAGGCAAGATCGTTGCTTCCGGAGAGATCGAAGAAAAGATGAAGGAAGACTACAAAGCGATCATTGAGCCTTTTAAGGAAAGCGTTATCGATCTTGTTAAGGAAAGAGAGAAAAAAGAACTGATCGAGATCGATGTCCAGATCGCGGAAGTAAGCGCGACGTACACATCCAATATTGGTATTGAGTGGACCAATACAGACGGCGAAGGATCATATAGCTTTACTGAGGCTTTACCAGCAGGAAACGTTAAACAATTTACAGATATCTTTCGCATCGGAAAAATGTCTCGTATCGATGCTATTCAGGCTAAGATCAACGCTCTTATCACTGAGGGAAAAGGAAAGGTTTTATCAAAGCCCAAGATCGTTGCTAAAAGCGGGGAAGATGCTTCATTTTTAGTAGGAGGACAGATCCCCGTTAAGACGACAACCACCTCTTCTGGCGGGAACGTTGAGGAAAATGTAACGTTCAAGGATTATGGCGTTCAATTGAACATTAAAGCAACGGCGAAGGAAGACGATAAGATAGACATCGAATTAAAGGTTGATATAAGCGATATCGACGCTGCCAACGCTGTTGGCGATGTCGTCGCATATACCACGCGCTCTGCCCAAACGAAACTTTTTTTAGATAATGGGCAGACGATCATTTTAGCCGGATTTATGAAAGATAATAAGGGTGAAACTATTAAAAGGGTTCCCTTGGCTGGATCGATCCCTATTTTTGGATTTCTTTTTAGGAGTAAAAGCGCGGCGCCAAATTCACAAACAGAGCTTTTTATCACCTTAACACCTCGTATTGTTGCCCGAAATGAGAAAAATGATAATAAACAGCAGGCGGCAAAAGAAGCGCAGGCCCAACAAGAAAAAAAGGGGCAAGCTATCATCTCTTCTTTAGTACAGGCCGAAGTAGAGACACCCAAAGCCGAGTATCATCCAGTGTTGGTTTCAGGAGACATTGCTTTTTATGTTAAAGATGTTCAAGAGCGTATCGCAAAGAACGTTACTTATCCAAAGGCTGCGCGCGACTCTAAGCAGCAAGGAACCGTTGACGTTACTTTAACTATTTTAAAAAGCGGTGCCTTAGCCTCCGCCTCTGTGAACAAAACTTCCGGACATACGATTTTAGATGAAGCAGCGATGGAAACCGTTCATCGGCTTTCTCCGTATCGCGCCTTTCCCAGCGAAACGACTCTCAAAAAAGTGACCATAACAATTCCGATTGTTTTTCAGCTAAATTAGGATAATGTTTTCCTAAGAGGTTCGAAATGAGCGCAAAAACAACCGTTGTTTTTAGCACAAAAGGGGGCGTTGGCAAGACGTTCATTGCCCTCAACGTAGCTGTTTCTTTAGCTCTTAAGAAAAAAAAGATCTTGTTGCTTGATTTTGATCTGCAGGCTGGTCAAGATCTAGCGCGCAGCGTTAATCTCAAGCCCATACGATCCGCTGTTGATATTTGCTTGGACGCAGGCATTATGGAGGATCCTCGCCTTATTCCTGCGCAGGCCATCAAACATCCTAGCGGATTTGATTTTATCCCTTGCGTATTGCAAATCGACCAAACTGTTAAAATAGATCAGGACAAGATCCGCCTTTTTCTTAAGAATTGTTCTTTGGTTTATGATTTTATCGTTATTGATGGCGGGAAAGTTTTCAACGAAACTTTGATCACAGCGCTTGATCAGTCCAATCTTGTGCTTTTGGTCGCAACGCCTGATGTTTTAGCCGTTTACCAGGCAAGAGCTTGTTTAAATGTTTTAGCCGCTCTTCATTTTCCCAGCCATATTGTTAAGCTTGTGTTAAATCGTTCTCAAAGCCGCGGCGGTGTTGCCTGGCAAGAGGTCCGTTCAGTTCTGCCATGTGATATTTTTGCTCAGATCCCATCGGACGGCAAGGCTGTTGGTTTGGCGCTTAACCGGGGGGTTCCGTGTGTTACTGATAGCCCTGATAGCGCTGTCGCAGACAGCTTTAATCAGCTTGTCAGCAGCTTCCTAAAAGAGGGGCTCTTTATCCAAGGGGCAGAATCTGTGCGCATGAGCACTAAAGGACGCTCTGATGAGGAGGAGAATTTTTGGGAAAAATTTGGCATCAGTCAACAGTTATCCGAAAGCAAAGAAGTTCTCTCCGCAACAAAAGAAGATGACAATATTATACGTCTTAAGCAAGCTGTGCATGATAAGCTGATCGACCGTATGAATTTGCGAAATATTACTATGGAGGCCTTGCGAGACCCTGTGCAATCTCGGAAAATTCGTGAAAGCGCAGAAAAGATCATCGGTGATTTGATCGCTGAAGAGTCTGGCACTTTGATCTCTTCCTTGGAAGAGCGCAGACGTCTTGTTAAGGAGATCACTGATGAGGCTTTAGGTCTAGGTCCTTTGGAAGAGTTTTTAGCTGATCCCGAGATCACGGACATCATGGTCAACAATAAAGACGAGCTTTATGTTGAGAAAAAAGGAAGGATCGTCCTGACGAACAAAAAGTTCATTTCCAACGCTCAGATCCGCGCCATCATCGATCGCATTATCGCTCCGCTTGGGCGCCGTATTGATGAATCTGTTCCGATGGTGAACGCCAGACTTCCCGACGGGTCTCGTATCAACGCTGTCATTCCACCGCTATCACTTAAAGGGCCGATGTTGACGATCCGCAAGTTTGCCCAGGAAAGGATCACCGTCGAGGATCTTTTGCATGTGCATCATTCACTGTCGCAACCGATCGTTGACTTCTTGAGCGTTTGCGTCTTGGCGCGCATGAACATTATTGTTTCCGGAGGGACCGGGTCTGGAAAAACAACGCTTTTAAACATCATTTCATCGTTTATTCCGGACAATGAGCGTATTTTAACGATCGAAGACGCGGCTGAGCTAAAGCTTCGTCAAAGCCACTGGGGACGCCTAGAGTCTCGCCCACCGAACATTGAAGGGCGAGGCGAGGTCACGATCCGCGACCTTTTTATTAACTCCCTGCGTATGCGCCCGGATCGCATCATTATTGGAGAGTGCCGCGGCCCAGAGATCCTCGATATGTTGCAAGCTATGAACACAGGACACGACGGCTCTATGACGACCTTGCACGCCAACTCGACTCGCGATGTTTTGGTGCGCATGAGCTCCATGATCCTTTTAAGCGGGATGGATCTTCCTTTGAAAGCCATCTACGAAATGATCTCGACGGCCATTGACATTATTGTTCAGATCTCTCGTTTTCCAGATGGCACGCGTAAGATCACCGGCATTACAGAGGTCGTTGGTTTAGATGACAAAAGAGATCTGATCTTAAAGGACATCTTTGTTTTTGAACGCCAAGGTCTTGATGTTGATGGCAAGGTTTTAGGTGAGTATAAGGCTACAGGATATCGTCCTCGCTGCCTTGAAGAGTTTATTAAAAAAGGTGTTCCCATAGACGTGAACATCTTCAATCCGTAACCCGCATGCGGATCTATAATTTTACCCAGAAAAATGAAATTTCTTCAGAGGCAGAGCTCGCAAAGAATTTTTTTGCGCGTGCCCGAGGGCTTTTAGGAAGAAAGCGCCTTGAGCAAGAAAAAGCCCTTGTTCTCCCACACTGTCAAGCGATCCACATGTTTTTTATGCAGTTTCCGATCGATGTTGTTTTTGTTGATGGTGATCGACGCGTGATCGGGTTGATCAAGAATATCCGACCCTTTACGTTAAGCCCAATATTTTTTAGGGCTCATTTTGCTATTGAGCTTGCGGTTGGATCGATCGAAAAAAAACAAATTGCCTTAGGGGACGTGCTGATTTTTGAAGAGAACTAGATCTGATCAAAATCGCTGGCGCCATGATCGACCTGATCTAGCCACTGGTGACAGAACTTACAGACTTTAGCTTCTTTTAATACTTTTTTTCCGCAGAAAAAACATTTCTTTTTATCAATTCCAGAATAATCGACCTCAATCGGTTCATCAAGAAGAAATTGTGCACAATGGGGGCACTTTGGCGGATGATCTTCAACGGTCTCAAAGCAATAAGGGCATTTTTTCATGCGTTCTCCAAAAGATTTATTTCTATTTTGACTTTAATTTTAAGATTTGACAAGCATTTTATTAAGAGATTGCTATAACCTTGGTTTAGTTCTTGCGACACTTATGTATGTGGTATATAATAAAAAAGAACTTTGGACAAATAAAATTATTTTGGACATAATCTCCCTCCAACATACGTGAGAAAGCATTGCTTCGCTGAAGCCCGGAGACACAAGAAGAGAAAGACCCTAGAGAAATCCAAGAATGGGCGTTGTTTACAAACTAAAACAAGAAGTTATTGATTATATTCTTGAACTTAAGAAGCTGGATGAAAATCTAAGCTGTCGCAAGATCTCTGAGCTTGCTAGCGCACGTTTTCAAAGAAAGATATCAAAATCCTCCATTAACGCCATCCTTAAAGATTCCTCTCTTAGCAGTCCTGTTGGGCGTCGTGGTCGGAAAAGATCAAGAGAAGACAAGTTTAAGATCCCCGCTCATCGCAAAGAGCAGATCTTTGTTAATATTCCAGCGACTATCTTGACCGTTCAACCTCAGTCACCTACCGTTGTTTCTGTTAAGCCTCTTTTAGAAAATTCCGGCATATTCTTTTTAAAAGCAGCTGAATGGCAGATGAAGCGCCAGGGTGTTTTGCGTTTTTTATGTGAGAAATACAGCACGGACACACATGAAGAAAAAATATTGAAAGCAGCGGAAAGTTTTTTATTTTTACCAGTTTTTGGCGTCAGATGCGAAGAAGATTTCTTGTCTTTTGATAACAAGTCGTTCTGGGATGTCAACGATCTAGAAACAAAGCCTACGACATATCAGAAGGCTGAAAGCTTTGATGTGTTAAAAAGTTTAGAAAAGAATAGGTCTCAGGTCTTGCTTGAGCACGGACAGATCTTTTCTGAGGCTAGTTTCTTTCAGATTTTCCTTGAGGATGGCACAAGTTTTTGTTTAGATTGCCAAAACAACTCTTCCTGGGATGAAGATAATGTCCATTGTGATTTTTCTTCTTGTTTGGACAAAAGTTTTGATTTTTTATCAAAGAATATTATTAATAATTCACAACCTGTTATTTTGCGTCAAGCAGCAAGTGAAGGGAATTTTTCGCCAAGCTTTTTAAGTATGATGGCGGCTTTTGAGAACATCCCAGGAAAACGTATGAAGCGAGTCGATCTTTTGACCAGTAAAAAAGAGATCATTTCATCCTTTGAAAAGCTTTTGCATAAACGTCGTTTTTTTATTATTGGGATTTACGACTGCGACGATCTTGCACAAAAGATCTTAGGTAACAAGCAGCAGATGTTTAAAACTTTTTCTTCTGCGACGCAGAAGACCTATCGCTATGCTACTGCGACGACTGCTTTTCGCTTGCCAGGTGGGACCCAGATTTCTTCCAGCATCATTTTTGTGCGTGCGGAAAACAGTGATGACCCACAATTTGGCTTGCTGACGAACATGGTTTTTAAAGACGGATCCGTTGATGAAACGATCCGTTTGTTTTTAGAAAGATGGCCAAACCCTGTCAGAGGCCATGCTTATTTCCAGGAGCGGCAGAAAACCGTTTTGGCATCAAGCCGGGATATCATTGCCTATCCCGACGAGAAGATAGAACATTTGTCCTGCGAAAATCTTTTTGAAGAAAAAAGCTTTTTATCGCAGAGCGCAAACGCTATATTGCTGCGCATTCATGATTACGCGTGCCGGCATTTTTTTCCTGTGCAGTGGGCTCAGATTTCTTTTGAAGAAGCCATAAGAAAGATTTATTCGCTGCCAGGAGAGGTGGTCCGAGAAAAAGATCGTGTCTGTATCAAAATAGCTTCTTCCAAGCAAGAGAATAGCGCCTTACAAACAGCTTTTGCCATAGAAAGGATCAATGAAAGCGCTATCCACGATCCGCAAGGAAGGCGCATTATTTTTATATAAAGATTTTGTGCGAGCGCATAAGGAGATTTGTTTGAAATAACATAGATTTTCAACAACCCCTGTGCTATATTTAATAATAAGCAAGCATGATAGGTAAGTGTTTGCACAAGACAAAAGCACCTGTTAGCATTTTTTCTTAGTATCCTTACGCGCCACGGAGGAAAAAATGTTTTCTTTTCGTAGACGTTTTCACAAAGGACAGACATTGATCGAGTACGCGATCGTGATATCGTTGATTGCCGCTGTGACAGTGGCGATGTATACGTATATCATGCGGTCGGTTCAGTCTGTTCAAAAGGATATTGAGCAGTCAGCAAGGTGAAAGGGTTATAACAAAACCAACAGGAGGAAGGCAATGAAACAGAGCAACAGAAAAGGCCAAAGCACGCTGGAATATATTATTTTAGTAACAGCGATCATTGCGGTGGCGATTGTTTTCTTGAGACCGCAACAAGGTGGAAGACTGTATGATACCGTAAACCATAGTTACGGTCAGGTTGCAGGAGGTATTAACACTCTGACAACCAATTTGACAAGCAGCTGGTAAACTGTGGGCATGAAAGAAATAACGCAGATAAAAGGAGGCAAAAAAATGATGAAATTCTTTAAAAAGAACAAAGGGCAAAACGTCGCTGAATACGCGATCTTGATCGCCCTTGTTGTTGGTGCGGTTATTGCGATGCAAAAGTTTGCCCAGCGCGGGCTTCAAGCGAGAATGCGCGATGCTACAAAATACATGGTTGACAACACCTCTACGCTCGGAAACACGGCACAATACGAGGCGTACTATCAAGACAGCGCTTATGATACAACTAAGACTGATGCAGAATCAAAAGCCGGAGACGGCACGGAAGAGCGCCTTGCCACAAACGCGACATCGATAAGAGCGACAGGTGGCGGGTCAAACACATACTTAAACGCATCGTCAAACATAGGCGCTGGGATAAACTTCTAACAAAAGAACACGCTTATATAAAAATTAAGGAGGTTCTTAATGTTAATTAAGCTTAGAAAGAAAATGGCTCAAAGCACGCTTGAATATGCTGTGCTTGCTGTGGTTGTTATAGGTGCATTGTTAAGCATCCAAGCGTATCTAAGGCGCGGGATCCAGGGCAAGATCAAGTCTTCAACGGATGATATTAGCTCTGAACAATATGATACAGAAAGAACAACATATAACTCTGTTAGGACAACGACTTCAAACGTCAGGGATACGACAAGTAATATTGGATCGAGAACAACGTTGTTGTCGCCTGAAACTACAACATCGAACATGACATCGAATACGGATACGCAATAGCAAGGAGACGCCCGAAAAGCGATGTTGAAAAAGAAAGTATTTCAGGCCCAGTCGCTTGGAGAATATACTGTCTTGTTATCGCTGGTCGTTCTGGCGATCATGGCCATGACGTATTTTATTCAACGGGGCTTTCAAGCCCGCGTCCAAGATACAAGGCAATATATGATGAGCGAGCTTGGGCCTGAAATACGAAGCATTCATAAGGCTCGTACCGGACAGGACTATAATGGCACAATGGAGTACGAGCCTTATTATGTGAACAGAACAGCTGATGCAGCGAACGATGGACAGGTGACGATTTTGATCAATGGGCCAGCGGGGACGTATGTGTCTGAGGAACAAAAGTTGATGAATATCAGAAGCGTTTCGCGCGAAACACCTGCCCAAGATCTATAGCAACAAAGATAGAGTAAAGCAACGAAAATGCTGTCTTACTCTATATGATTGGATGCATATGGCGAAAATCACAAAAGGACAAAGCCTGGCTGAATATGCGCTCGTGATCGGCATTATAAGCGTTGTGTTGATGGTCATGGGTCCTGGTTTTCGGTGGAGCGCGCAACAAGTGCTTAAAAGTACAGCTGATGCGATAGGTTTTCAGGCCGGGGCTGAGCAGGCAGCGAACCCTGACGACGGGTTTCTTAATCTTCAGCAGAGCCAAAGCCAGACAACCAGTTCTTCAAGTATTTCCGACATAGCAGGGAACTATACAGCTACAGAATCAGAGACAACACGCGTGCAAAGCAAGACCTATTCTAATGGAGCTTTTATCCATGATTGATCAGAAAAATCCAGTAAAAAAGAAATCAAAAGCTTTAGGGCAAACATTGATCGAATTTGTTGTGTTGTTTATTGTTTTGGTGGCAGCTTTCTTAACAATGCAAAAATATATTCAGCGTGGAGTCCAGGGAAAATGGAAAGAAACAATGGACGGCATGGGAAAACAGTATGATCCGGCCGGCAACATGACCCTGACATCCTCCATGAGCACCAACGCAGAAACGACCGTGAATGTTCTTGTGCAGCCCGGCGGGCTGACAACCTGGCGTACAGACATAATGAACATGATCGAAGATAAGACAGAAGACATCCATCTTTTGCCGTAGGAATTATATGCTCAAAAATGGTTACAATTTCAAAGAAGGATCATCCACCATTGAATATATTATTCTTATCGTGATGTTCTTAACGGCGATCTTGGTTATGCAAAAACAAGTCGCGCGCGGATTTTTTGGCCGATGGAAAAGCCTCGGCGACACCTTTGGCCACGGAGAGCAGTACGATCCGAACACGACCCTGGAATGCGGACGATATGTTCCTCGGATCGGACAGACAGGATGGGGAACTGAAATTTGGTATGAGCAGAAATGTTTTGAATGTTGCCGGTATGTGAATTCTGCATCGGGTAATTATGCGACAAGCTGCTCAGGTTTTAATCCTGCCGCAAATTCTTTAACAAATTGTCGCAACAGCGCTCTCTCCGATTATGATAAGCATAAATGCTGCGCCCAAGGATGCCAGTCAACACAATGTTTCTTTTAGAAAGGTGCATGGCGTGATAAGAAGCAACAGAAAGAAGTGGAATTCAAGCGCTCAATCGATCATCGAGCTATCGATCCTTGGAGCCGCCTTGTTGGGTATATTAGGAATGCTTTTACGCTATTCTTCTTCCCTGGCCCAAGCCCAGTCGGGTCAGCTAAAAGCCATGCGTGAAGCGCTTAAAATGTCAGCTGCCGAAGCTCTGGTATTCAATGGAAACGGCAACCCATCGTTAAATGCTAATCGAAAAACTGCCTCTGTGCTTTGGATCGAAGATGTGCCGACGGTTGAGGGAGGAGAAAAATATGGCGCGGCATCACTAACGCCAACGATTTCTTTTGGCACAGGCACCATGACCAATCTTTTACAATATCCTTTGGTTTACGGGGACGCCAAAAGCATTCCTATGATGGATGTTTTTGTGAACGGAAAGCGTTTTAGCTTTACAACATTTGCGTATGGCGTTAAAGGAAATTTTCTTAAAACCGTTCCTGCTACCTGGAATCCCGGAGGAGGATGGGAGTGGGCGTGGAACGATGCTGTTTGTGATCCTGTTCCTGGACAGCGTGTTAACAAATGCTTGACAATGTTCCCAAAGCCTCGAGAAAATACCCCTCCCTGGGGCTTTGCCGGTGGCCAGACACCTGCTTTTTGGACAAAGATTTCCCGAACAGATAAAAGATTTTGCTATGGGCCCAACGATCCACCTGATCATTATTGCACTCATGTGACCCCGGGATGGGCTGATCAAGATTTTGAAGAACGTTTTCGATTGGATCCTGTGAACGGACAGATCGTTCCGCAACACCTTCGTCAATATTTGCAATGGCAATGGTTTCCTGTTTGGGGGAATCATTTTGCGATCGATTTCTACAGCGCGAACGATTCTTTGCTGAACCTTGATGTGGATTTTGACGGCCATGAGGAACTTATAACCAACATTGAAGAAAGAGCGGTTTTTGGATGCGGAAAAAAGGTTGTGGATAAGGAATGCAAGGTTACCGCTCAAAACTATTGGTCAAATCGAACAATGTCTGATAACTATGATTTTAATCCAAATAGCCATTGTTGTCATAATGGCTGGAACAATTATGGCGGCAACTTTAAAGTGTATAAAGTACACTATATTGATTATCAAAATGGCGATATCAACATGGCATATAACACTATTGATAAATTACAGGGTAAGCCAAAGCCTGGTTTTACAAGCGCTAAAGCGTCTATTAAAACCTACGCCACTGGCGACCTTGACGTTTCTCAGCTTGCCCAAGGATCTCAGACGACCAATATTTCTACGCAAAAGAAAGATACGATCAACATTATTGAGCGCGAGATCCAGCTCAGCAACAACACAGGGCGATTTGATATAAATTCATCCCTTCCTCCTTGCCATACTCTTCCTGCGGGCGTCAATCCCGTGTGTACGGTAAACTGTTCCTGTTTTGACCCTATAAATGAAGTTGATGTATCATGCTCCGGAAGTACTTGCTGTAGCGATGGAGCAAATAAATACAGAACCTGTTTTAACCGCAGCACCCTTATTTTATATGTACGCTCCTTAGCCGGAGCAAAAATAGGTCATAAATTTAAAACAACAAAACCGACAACAAGTTTTCCTTAAAGCATATGGCACGAGAAAGAAAAAAGCATTTTTTTGGTCAAGCTGCTCAAGCGACGCTTGAGTTCGCTTTTGCTTTTATTATCTTGGTCCTTATTTTTTATAGTGTCGTTAGAGCCATGCAGTGGCTGGGGATCGTGATGCTATCACCTGTTCAGCAGCATTACCAGGGGATCTATAGCTATCAGTATACTAACAGCGCGAATAGCTCTTCTGCCAGCGCTTTGCATCAGCTGTCCCATGGCGACAAGAAATATCCACAATTAAAACTTGTTTTTCCAGGACAGCTTCTTGGTAATTAACGTCAAGGGAGATATTGCATGTTGATAAGAAATAAGCATCAGCGCTCTGGCCAAATATCAGTCATCCTTATTCTTTTTATCGCCATCCTTTTATCCATTTTTGCGGTTATTGTTAATATTGGAAAACTGTCTCAAAATAAAGTTTCCGCAACGATCGCCGTGGACGGATCGGCAGCGCTTATGGCATCCATGTTCGCAAGCTATGCGTCAGCCCAATATCATGGAACCATCATGGGAGGAGGAGACCACGATGAAGACTGGTCTTTAAGCCGCAGAGAAACATCGAATATTTGGACGTATATCGCGAGCCTTGTTATCGCGATCATCGGCTTAGTTCTTGTTTGTACAGGCGTGCTAAGCGGGCCAGGAGCTATGTTGATCGCTGTAGCAGCGGTTGTCCTTTCTTTAGCAACAGTTATTTTACAGTTTGCTGTTGTGCAACCCGCAATGCAGGGTGCCTGGAATCGGATGTTTCGCAATCTGTCAACACAAGAGCAGTTCCGTGAGCAGGGGATCCAAAGTCTTTTTTCCGCATCAGCGCAGGATCCTGTCTTGATCGATGACATTGCAGATTATGACATGGATGGCTACTTAAAGGGCGATGGAACGCCCGAAGGGGAGGCAGATAAGGTCGGAAGATTCTCTGTCCTTTATACCAAAAGAGCGGAATTCTTGTCTAAAAAAATCATTTCTCGCGTTGGCCCTGTTAAGGATTTTTTAAAGGCCCTGGCAGAACTTCTTTATGATCAGCATTCTATCATCAACCCAGGCACTGGTTATAAGATCTTTCCTTGGGATCCTTATTGGGATATTACTCTGGACGGCTTTGGTTTGTATGACAAAGATTTTACAGGATGTCCAAGCGGTGGATATTTTAAAAATGAATGTGAGACATCCTGGTGTTCGTCAAGCACGATGATGCCACAGCTGTGTCCTCCCAATGGAACTCCTTGGACACTTATTTATGATGGGAACTGGGAAGATCCAACGAATAGCTTTATATCTTTTCGAGAGAAGATCGGAAGGGATGATGAAAACAAGGATATCTTTTTTACTCCTGTTTCAACAAACCCTCAAGCAGCAGGAGCCTCAGCTCAAAATCTTGCCACTGCGGAATGGCTGGGTGAGGATGCAACGGGACTGTATCGGCTCTTGTGGGATCTAGACAGAGTAGACCTAAACGTTATTAACAGTCTCGGATCTGGTAATCATCAAGGGTGTGCTTGGTGTGGTTCCGGTTCCGGGGCTGGGCAAAGCTTTAGCTATTGCCCTTCTCCTTTTTCTGGGTTTACACTACCTCAGCCCCAAGCATGTAACGCAAACAATCCTCATTATCAGTCTTCGCCGAATGGTTTACGCGATTGCTGGTGCTTAAAGACAAATACTGACCCAACGCAGGCAACGCCTTCGCAGATCGCTGAAAACACATGTTATGTTCATATTGCGTCAAGCTTTAGATGGAAGAAAGGTCATAACGCCTATTGTTCTGTTGATGTGCCATATGATATATGTTCAGGCAAGAATTGTGCCAGCACATGCGTTAATCAAAATAATAATTCAGCTTGCTGTTTAGATGATAGCCAGTGTTCCAGTAGTTGTTTGCCTTCGTGGGATTGCGGACAAGATGGTCTAGGTAACAGCGTTGCCAACCAAGATCTATGGCGCGAAGACACCCTCGATTATCTTCGTTATGGTCCAAACAGCGTAGACGCTTTTATTACCGAGGTCAAAAATTTATTTTTTAAAGGACCAGAAGCTTTGGCGGGAGGACAAGCAGCGTTTCTTGAGCAATTCGTTAAGTGGATCAAGACCAGTGGAGAGCTTACGCAATGGACCAATATGTTTACAGCCATCAAGCAGCAACTTGTTAGCTTGCAGGCTGGAACGTTCGCGTCCGGAAGCTTTGTTTGTCCCGGAAACACCCCTTCTGCTGTAGCGACATGTTTAAACAGTACGATCACAACGATCCAAAATTGCATGGATGCATCTTATTGTGCAAGCAATATCACCGCATGCAGCAATTTAGCCAGCCAGCTTGGCCTTTATTTCGCAGAGCCCGCATCAGGAGCTGTGGCTCCTTATGCTGGACAGGCTACAGGATGCACAGCCTTTACGGCGAATTACGTTTTTCAGCATGAACTTGCTAATTGGAAGAAAAAATTAGAGCATCGAAGGGACTATCTTGTCAATGCTTATAATCGGACACAGGCTGCAATAGCAAGCCTTGATGTGGCCAAGCAAAAGGTTGAGAGCTTTTTAAACGATCCAAGAGTGCAGGCGATCAGGGACATGTTTAGCTCTAGTGGTCAAGCCCTTGTCCAAGACGGTGGCACCGTGGTCTATGCGTGGCAGGACGAAGCTAAATCAGGTCAGGCAGCGTTTAGCGGAAGATGGCACGCTGTGCGGGCGGAAGCGTTTATTCCAACGCTTTGCGGCGGGAAATGCGGCCGAACGACCTGTGAAAGACAGTCTGATGCAACGAATGGGACCCAATGCGCGGAGCCTTATATGCCATGGGTTAAGAATTGGAAACATGATCTTGGAACACGTTTCTGGTACTCTTTGATCGACTATGAGAGTGAAAGTGGAGCTAAAAAAGGTAAGTGCGGGAAAAATAACGGCAGTAGTTATAGCAACAAAGAAAGCTACAAGGATGTTGCAAAATGTTTCAAAGGCGGATTGGTCAGAGCCAGTATTGTTCGCTATGATGAAGGTAAGAATTTTTTAAGCTGGGCGACAGGCCTTCAATTTTGGCAGCCGAAATTTTTTAATCCTAATGTTACGTCAAGCGATCCTTCGAACACACTTAATGCAGTGTGTTCTGCTGTTATAGGGTCGTCCGAGACACCAGACGCAGGATGCTCTTACGGCATTAGAGATGTCCCTAGCGGAAGTTCAGCGTTTATTCTGAACTGCAAGTCATCCTTTAATCAAGCATGCTGGGACGAGGTCCATGAACTATTAAAAACTGGGACACAGGCAAAATCATGCGCGGAATATTTTGCGCGTCACGGTTCAACACTTTATCGATCAAGCCGTTTTGGGGTCAAATTTGTTCCTTGCCCTTGGTAAAGAAAAATAAATATGCGATTTCTTATTTTTTTCCTCTCCTTTTTCTCTATTAGCAGTTTTGCTTTTTTCTTTTTGCCGGACCTTATCCGTCTTCTGGGGGGTTTTAGCAGAAGGCGAGCGGATAAGATGGCAGATACCATGGACCAGATGTTCATCCGGGTCAAGAAAAAGCAAACGGTCTTGATGTATGCGCTGGCGCCTTTTATTCTCGCGGGTGCCGGTTTTCTTTTCGCGCCGGATCATCTGCGTCTTCCGGTATCCTTGATCGGTCTTATTTTAGGGTTTATAGCCCCAGGAGTTTATATCCGTTATCTTGCTGCGCAGCGAAAACGTAAATTCTACGCGCAGCTGATCGACTCTCTTTTAATGATGAATAGCGGCTTGAAAGGCGGGCTAAGCTTGCTGCAGGCCATGGAAGTTGTAGCTGATGAAATGCCTGAGCCTATCAGCCAGGAATTCGCGATCTTGATCGGCGAGAACAAGATGGGGGTTTCTTTGGAAACCTCATTTGATAGGCTTTATGCCCGCTTGGGAAGCCCCGCCTTGCAGCAATTTATTTCCGCTGTTTTGCTCGCTAGAGAGACTGGCGGTAACTTGCCAGTCATCTTTAATCGTATTATCCAGACCATTCGCGAGAACCGCAAGATCCAGCAGAACATTGAAACCTTAACGGTCCAAGGAAAGATCCAGGGCTTTGTCATGTCTTTGTTGCCGATCGCTTTTGCGGTCTTTATTTATGGGTCAAATCCTCATTATTTTGATGTCATGCTTGAATCAGAGTTAGGACGTAACTTGCTTATTTTGTCTGCCGGGCTTGAGATCGTTGGCGCATTCTTCATTATCAAATTTAGCACGATAGGAGATTTTTAATATATGATCGCTTTGATCTTAGGATTAACATTCTTTTGTGTTCTGGCTTTTGCAGTGGGCCTTCTTTCGATCGTCAAGATCGAAGAGCCGCCAACATTAAAGATATTGGCAGATGAATTTCCAAAAGAAGAAAAGAAAAGTAATAAATTTTCATTTTTGACGTCTTTAGCTTTTTTTAATATGCCTTTATGCGTAGGGGCCTTGGGAGAGCGACTGCGTAAAGACCTGGCCCTAGCGCGCATTCCGATCTCTCCAGAGGTTTTTTTGTTGATCAAGGAGATCTTGATCGCTGGATTGCTCTTTTTCACATACCCTATGTCTGATCCTGAGAATCGAGGTTTATGGCTTTTGATGACGATCGGTTTGGGATATTATCTTCCAGAGTTCTGGCTGAAGGGCCAGATCCAGAAGATCAAGAACTCGATCGTTCGGCATTTGCCGGACACCATTGATCTTTTAAGCTTGTGCGTGAACGCTGGCCTTGACTTTTTGTTGGCCCTTAAATGGGTCATTGAGAAGTCGATCCCCTCGATCCTTATCTTAGAACTTCAGCAGGTTTTGCAGGAAGTCAACCTGGGAAAGCCGCGCAGAGATGCGTTAACAGATTTTGCCAATAAATATCAGCTCCCTGACCTGTCCACTTTTACCCGCGCGCTTGTACAAGCGGATCGCATGGGAACATCTGTCGCCGACGCGCTGAACATCATTTCGGAGGATATGCGTATTTCCAGATATCGGCGCGGAGAACAAGTAGCCCTCAAGGCACCTTTAAAAATGCTTTTCCCTCTTTTATTCTGCATCTTTCCTGTCGTAGGTATTCTTGTTGCTGGTCCAGTGCTCTTGCAGTTCATGCAAGGCAACACATTTTCGAAGCTCGCCGGCGGATAAAAATCCAATTCTGGACATTTTTAAGCATATTTTTGTCCATTCTATAATGTCCAAAAATATTCTTCGGTAAAAATCACATAAATTTTTCTTTTCTCCCACCTTTTTGTTTCTTGTATCCTGTATCATTTCATTGTTGCGTAACCCTAAATAGCTGATGATGTTTTGTGCGTGTTTTAATATTCGTGATCAGCAATGATCTATCTTCTCGTCGGAGATAATGGAAAAACAGACAAGATCTCTTAAGAGCTCTGACCTTAGGGCTGGAGAAATTTATCAAGAGGCCTTGACACGCGTTTTTGCCATATTGCTCAAATACTCGCTTTCTTAGAAAAGATGCGTAAATATTTTCTTGAATTACTGTAAAGTATTGTAATACAACAGGATAAAGAATGTCCAATACTTGACACTTAATCGCTCTGTGCTATATTCTCCTTTGCAGTAAAGCCACGGGATCAGTAGTTGTAAAAGGTATCATTTATTAATTTGTGGGCTATGGCTTTCTGCAAAGAACCATAGCCCTTTTTCATGAGCGAAAGCTATGGAAAAACAAAAGATGAACCACATATCTAATACCATAAAGACAAAGAGTCTTTCTTCTTTGTACTTAAATGGTCTTTTTGTGGGTTTTTCCAAGCCTTCCGCCTCCGCAGAAGTTGAATCTGGCCTAACATATCGCAGCAATATCCGTCCTTGGATCCGTGCCGTTGCTTTGGCTGTTGTCCTGATCTTTACCCCTGAGCAAATTTGTGCGGCTTTTAATTATAATCCTGCTGTCCTTTGGGGCCGCCAGAAGGTGGATGCGTTTGTTGGTGTCAAGGCAGCCGCCACTGTCTCAGAAAGCATCAAGGACCTTCTTACGCAAATTCGTGATAAAGAACAATCACGGGTTAAGATCGAGCTTCCCAACACAGGTGTATCAGGCGCGACCAACAATCAGGGCTTGATCCTGACCACTTCCGCCAAGTTTACCCAAGATGATATTAATAGTTTTGATAGCTGGCTAAAACAGCCAAGCATTCACCATTTGAACTGCGGTGTTTATGCTTTACGTGATCTCTTGCAAAAGAACCATGTTGGTATTGGCCTTGAAGAAGCATCCGTTTTGACCTTAACTGTGGACATTTTAGGCAAGATCATCAAGGCCGGCGAACCTCGGCTAAAAACATCTTTATACTCTTTAAATTCTATCGCGACAGCTTATGGCTTGAACGTTAAGTCTTATAAGATAGCCAAAGAAAGCCTTGATGAGGTTGAGGTTCCGTTTATTGCCAGTCTTGAGCCCGAGCACTTTGTGCTGGTGACCGAGGTAGCGGATGAAACGATCACTGTTAGCGATATTGGCGAGCAAAAGGTCTATTTTAAAGAGGATTTCTTAAATAAATTTACCGGCTATGTGTTGGCCTCCAGCGCAAGTGATCTTCAGGGTGCTGAGATCGTTTCTCATGAAAAACAAGCATTTATCTGGGGTTCGCAGTGGGCTAATCCTTATGAAGATATTATCAAGTCGCAAGCTTTCGATGCTTCCAGCTTTTGGACTTCTCTGCTTATTGATGTTGTGTGCATGGTCGCTACTTTTGGCGTTGGGAAGCTCTTAAACCTGGGAACAACGCTTGCGGGTCTTTATAAGTCATATATGCTTTCCCGTTCCGTTGCCGCTTTTGTTAATACTGTTGGGCAAATAGGCGTTATGAAGTGGGGATGGGATGCGCAAACAACAGGGATCATCTGTAGCGCTGTTGCAACAGCGATCACCATTGCAGTTCAAGGAGCGGCTGGTGCTCTTGATAAATCTGCTGTAGGCGCGGTTCAAGAAGAGGTTATTAAGAATGGAGGAACCGTTGTTATTAATGGCGTTGAAACAGCCGCTGATGCTATTACAACGATCGAGCAGGCAGCTTCTGCGGCACAAGCTCTTAATCCAACCATGACTTCCGCAGTTGCGCTTAATACAATCGCTTCAAGCGCTATCAGCGCAAGTGCAAACACGATCGCAACTAACTTTCTTATTAATTTTGGCACAGGGCTTGCGGTAGGCGCTGTTAAGGGATTTGTTGGTTATCAGATCACTAAACTGCTTGAAGACTCCGGCATTGAAAGCGATGTTCTCAAGCAAGCGATCGCCGGGATCGCCATCTCTGCTATTTCCAATTTATCTACAGTTGCGATAACAGCTGGCGTGGATGGTTTGGCGAATCTTGCAGGAGATGAGGGAAATATTAACGTTGCGGAAGATTTTGGGATCAAATCCGGAAAAGAGATTTCTTTTGGTGATAAGATCGTCGACACGCTGAAGATCGAAGGAAAGAATGCCATTGTGGTTGCCGGAGGTGCCGGCTTAGGCTTTGCGGCTGAGCAGTTGACCAAGGACAGCATGAAAGACAAGGACGGAAACGCGATCCAAAGCATGTTTGTTCAGGGGATGCAACAACTAGGAAGCTCTATTACGCAGGTCGTGATGGAAGACTTCCTCTCGCCTAACAGGGCAAGGCTTTATGACAGCGAAGGAAAGCGGATCACAAAAGATCGTTATAAATACAGCTTGGATGATCCTAATAAGTTGGATACGGATACTAATAATGACGGGAAAGAGGATTTCAACAGCAACTGGCGAGCAGAATATCGCGCTGCCAAAAAGCAAGAAGGAAACCAATGGCTTTCGATCCAGTTCGAAGTATCCAAAAAGGAACTTAGCAAAGAAGACTTTAAGTATAAGAAAGATGAAGAAGGGAATTTTATCATCGAGAACGGAGAAAAGGTTAAGAACGATAACTGGCGGGATGTGTATAAGAAAACAAAGAATCTTGGAAAAGATTTAGCAAAGAACGGCTATGGCTTTTATGTCAATCCTGATGATAAGACAGTTTCTTTCTTTGAGGTTAAGGGCATTGATACTAAGAATCCTGGTGTCGTTCATATCCATGAGCAAGTTTTAGCTTCCGAAGATTCTACATCAAAGGATGTGACCGCGCTGGCAAACATTAAAAGTTTTAATTCCACAGATGCGACTGGCGCTAATGTCCAAAAAGAGGTGTATACCAACATCGACAAGATTGAAATGTTGGCAGAGAAAGACAATTTTAATAATATTATACAGTTTGGTAGTCCTTGGAAAAAACTGAGCGGTACGATCGGCCGCGGCCTTCTTGAAGCCGGCGTTGGTTATGCTTTCGATAGAGCTAAGATCAACCGTATCAACGATGGAAAGATCAGCGCTCAAGACGCGGACTTGAATTTTTATGCTCTTGCTCACTTGACCACTGCGGCCTTGTCCGGAGTCGCCGCTGGCATCCAATATTCCATTGAAAATAAGTCAAAAAAATCTTCTTCGGGGGATCTGGATCAAGCCCAAACCGTTTCTGCAGAGCAGGCCAAAAAGAAAAGATTTTCTGATGTTGCGATCAATGAATTTGCTAATCGCAATCTTGTATTCATCAAAGATTATTTTGGACTGGGCGGACTTGGATCACAAACAGGCGAGACAGCGGAAGAAGCCAAGAATCGCGCCAGTCAAGGCAAGATCGCTTATTATGACCAAGGATCGCGCGCGCAGATGAATTTTGTTGATCATATTATGGACCTGTCCGGATTTACTCCGCAATTCCTTGTCCAGTATGACACTGCTCGCAAGAAGGCCATTGCCAAGAACGAAGAAAAGATCGCCTTGGCCGCGCAATCAGGCAATCCGATGACCGCGGAAGAGATCGCCCTGTCGCGCCAGCAAACAATTGACGGTGTCAATTGGATGGTCGCTAACAACACCTATGAAAGAAATTTATATAGATTTCAAACAAACAAGCTTCGTGAAGCATCCACGCAAAACCTTTTTTCAGCGTTGGAGTATGCCAAAGGAGGACTTAATTTAAGCGCTATCGGGTTAGGTGATAGAAAAGTTGTTACCGATCTTGTCAAAGGCGGCACCGTGATGATGGCGCTGTATACGCCTTGGGATCGAGTTATCCGCCGGACAAAAGATGAAACGATCGCTTATGAAACAGGAACCCGTATTGACGGATTAGCTTCAGGCATGCTGCGCAATGTGTTAGCCGCACCTTTGTTGTTTTCAAAGCGCGAAAAAGCAGCAAAGTATTTCAGCGACCTTAATGACGGCGACAGCTTTATCAGGACGATCAATAAAAAGACTGTTGCTGAAGGCACGCCTGGCTCTTACGTAGATTCTCAGACCGGAAAAACGATCCTTGACAACAGTTCGTTCAATCTTGTTCTAAAAAATGTTGACCTCAGCGAGGCCGGCATCATACAGGGTGGTGAGGCTATAAGGCTTGTATATAAAGATGGAAAGGCCTACCTGAACGGTACACAAGGCGTGAACGAAGCAGCTGCTCGCGAAACAATGGACCGCCTTGGGGCGGATCGCGTTGCCCAGCGACCGGTATTTTCTTTCTTAAGCGATGAACTTGCGCACGCCCAAGGCGAGGTGCGGGTTGATATTACCCTTGCTAACAGAGCAAAGGCAGGAAGCTATCTTGGCGCTTTGGGATTTAAGAGAAATGCTAACGCAGGGGCAGGCTTTAATGTCTACGCCTCAGCCAAAGGCGATTGGGGTTACAAGGTAAATGCCTTTACAAAAGAAAATCAACTCGTTGAGACCAATCCGCTGGCTCTTGTTGGCATGCCTATGATATTAGGAAGCGAAAGCCTTTTCATGTCAGATGGCATGTTCGCTTCCCGCATGGAAGAACAAGAGCAGCTTTTAGCGACCACCGACACTTTTGGCTTTGATGCGGATTCAAAGATCGCTCGCCGATCGCTGGTTGTTGATCGAGGGTCAAAAGAAGATGGTAGCGGCAAAAAAGATGTTTTGTACGGACACTCAAAAGTAGGGCTGCAGCAGATCTCAGAAAGAAACGCAGAAGTTCCTATGGGACCGCCAACAGAAGATGGTCAGTATGCCATGGTCAGAGCTGGGGATGTTGAGTTTACCGCTAGCCTTGATAATCCTGTTCAGGTCATGATGAAGAAAGCTGACGAGCAGCCCACTTATTATGGCCGCGCCGATGGTGTTAAGACACAAGTTCATAAGCCAATGACAGAAGCAACCTTGGTCAAGAATCTATCTTCTTTGCTAGGCAAAGAAGAAGCAGATATCCAGACGCTTATTAAAGACGGGAAGATGGAAGTTGTAGAAGATGATCAAGGCAATATCACAGGTATTAAGTCATATACTAATCTTAAAGGGTTTGAGGCGGTTTCAAACACCAATAGCTTAGATTTCTTTGCTAAAAATACAGCTGCTTTCATTTATTCTCCTTATTTAGACGCGCCACAGCCAGCGCCGAAAGATAACGGCCAGCCTAGCGAAAGCTTAGTTGGGCCATTGCCTTTAAAGGAAATTTCTTTTGTTGATGCTTCAGATCCCAATACCCGCGTTATTACTGACATTGCGCCCATTGAAGCAGGTTCAGATTATAATTTTGCTGCAGGACATCTTGGCTTTAGGGTTGAAGGGATCAAGTTTGCAGAGGAAGACCCTAAGGGAGAGCAATATTCTTTCGGCAGTCTTAGCTTTGAGCCGAATTT
>JAKQPK010000016.1 GCA_029564765.1 Candidatus Omnitrophota bacterium | reverse complement strand
CCTTTGCCCAAACCCTATCACAAGCTCCCAGCCCTGTTCTTCTGTCCTCTGCCTTTACCCCAGCCTTGGTCAGAGGGATCCGTATCCACCCCAACAACCCTTTTCAGTTCGACTTCATCATTGACAGTGGGGATACCGGCCTTAAAACAGATGCGCTAAAAGAAGAGTCTGAGAAGCTTATCCGATACTTCTTAGCCAGTCTCACGCTTCCTGAAAATGACCTATGGGTCAACCTTAGCCCCTATGAGAAAGACCGTATCGTCCCCAATGAGCTCGGCCAGACCGAGATGGGCATTGACATGCTTGCCCAGGACTATCTCTTAAAGCAGATCACCGCCTCTTTAACTAATCCTGAATCAGATATCGGCAAGGACTTCTGGTCAAGAGTCTATAAGCTCTCTTATGAGAAGTTCGGCACCACCAACATCCCTGTGGACACCTTTAACAAGGTCTGGATCATGCCGGATAAGGCGACTGTCTATGTCCAGGAGGATAAGGCGTTCATCGTGGAATCAAGGCTAAAGGTCATGCTGGAGGAGGATTACGTAGCAAAAGAAAAAGGATTAGAGGGGCAAAGGATTATAGGGGCAGAGGAAAGTCAAAAGTCAGAAGTCAAAAGTCAAAGCGCAACCCAACAACCTAATAAACTCTCAAACCCTTTAACCCTTAAATCCTCTAGTCCTGTCAGCACTCTCTCTTCTTCCATCGTCCGTGAGGTCTTCATCCCTGTCCTTGAAAAGGAGGTCAATGAAGGCAAGAACTTCGCCCAACTACGCCAGATCTACAACAGTATCATCTTAAGTCACTGGTATAAGACTAACCTGAAGAACTCCATATTGAATAAGGTGTATAGTGATCAAAAGAAAATAGAAGGACTCAAGGGGCAAAGGAATAAAGGGATAAAGGAAAGTCAAAATTCAAAAGGCAAAATTCAAAATGAAACCCAACAACCCAACGAACCCGACAAGCTCTCTAACCCTCTAACCTTCAAATCCTCTGATCCTCAATCAGAAGTTCAAATCATTTACCAACAATACCTCGATACCTTCAAGCAAGGCGTCTGCAACATGATGAAGGTCGAATACGACCCGTATGCCAGAAAGAATATCCCTAGAAAGTATTTCGCGGGAGGGGTGGATATCACTAGCTTTGGCAAGGGGGCAGGACACGCCTATCGCGAAACAAACAACAAGACTGCTTGCAGTGCGATATTCAATCGTTTGCATAAAACAGCACTTGCTATGTTGGTCACTTTTGACCTTCTCGCTTCCAGCGGGAACACTTTTGCCGATGCTAAATCCGTGCACCCTAAGATGACACCATCCTTTACAAGCGAATATTTTCTTAAAGATCTTCAAACGTCTTTATTCCAACGATTTCAAGATAGCTCGGCGCCTATCGACGCGACAGCCACAGGCTCGCCCAAAGAACGCTCTCTAAACGAAAAAGATTTTTATGCGGATATGGTTGAACGTTTTGACCTGTCTACTGAAACCGTTATGGCTGCTAATAAATTGTTGTCGATCGGTTTCAAGAATTTCCGATCTACAACGAATACTGTCCCGGCATGGAAAGTCCTTTCTCTTGACCGCGAGCCGCAGATGACCCACGCGATCGTTCAAGAAGATTTTGAGGAGTTTTATTTTTATGTTCTTGATCGCTTTGGCCTAGATCCAAGAAGCCGATGGTTTGAGGACGTTTTTGGCGCTTGTGAGCTGTACGCGGAGTTTCAGAAGAGTCCCGGTCAGAAAGAATTATTTGAAAGCGATCAATTCACAAACACCCTTAATTATTTGCGCGATGAATTTCTTTATGTTTTTGTAGGGCCCCAAGTAGCCCTGCAGGTTCTCGACCTATCCCGTAATTTTGACAGCAAGGCCATGGATGATCTTAGGCAAGAATTTTCTCAACAATACCCAAAAGAAAAGATTCGCATCAATGATTTATTTCTTTTGGAATATATTAGACACAACAATGAACTTTTTCCTTTGTTGTTCGACCGCAAGGCCTTGGAGCAAAGAGTCTTAGAGACTATTTATCAGCAGCCTGTAGAAGTTCGCGAAGATGATGACGTCTACTATTCGCAAGAGCGTAAAGACCCTGCCAGCATAGACCAGTATCCAACCCTTTTTTTGTTAGGAGCTCAAGCATTTTTTAACGCTTTACAAAATGATCCAGATTTTCGTCTTCAAATAAAAGAACTATATCATCAGGATATTCAAGATACAACGGCGGAATACGGAGGTATTGTTTCGGCAAGAAATAACAAGCTGTATGTAAAAAAGTCTCCTTCCTACGTGATCAACGATGATGCTCTTTCTGTTCGTTCAGATTTTCGTTTTGGGATGTTCGATCTTCATCTTCACGCAGCCGATGTTTCGGGAAAGGACACTCTTTATTATCCAGGACCAAGCTCAACCGACTTTATATTCAATGCGAAGCAAGCGTCTTTTATCAGTCCCGGGGTCGTTCTTTCAACGGTGCGTTTCGATGAGGGTGTTCATGTTTTGAATGTTGACTTTTATAGAGGAAGTTCCTATAAAGGCCCGTTGTTATTTAAATATGTTCCTAAGGATGTTTTCAATTTGGATATGGGTAATATCAAGATCCCCGTTGATCCTGATAGCCTACCGACTGTTCCCATGTATCAAGAAGAAGATATTCAGAGGATCAAGGAGAATTTTAAGCAATACTTCAAAAATCTTAAACGTCAGAAAAAACAAGATGATACGGGAATGGCGCCTATCCTTCATGAAAATGTTCTTGAAAGGGATATTTTTGGGATCGTGCATGACGGCGTCATTTATCCTTTTTCTTTCTATGATGTTCGCTGGATCCCTGGAAGCGTTGCAGAAGGAAAAGAGAACCTTTACGCTTTTGTCAGAGGAGAGGGCGAGAGACTTCTGGTGGAAGCTTCTGGGTTACCTCAAATAGGAGCATCATCATCTTCATTAACTGACCCAGGAATCCAAGAACATTTTTATGATAAAAAGCTTAAAGGAAAGCATTTTTATAGCGACGGAGAACAGCTTGTTTTTATCAGCATGACAGCGGTCGATCATGATTTAATGAATGAGGTGGCCGAAAAGATCATAGAGCAAGTAAAATTTTTGGGATCGAGAAACTCGAGGGTTTTGTCGATCGGGGAAGGGCAAGGACATTTAGCGCAGGCCTTAAAGAATAAAGGCCTTTATATCCAGGCAGTCGACATCAGTGAAAAAAATATAGAGGCGGCAAGAGAGCGAGGGATCATTATTAAGAAGGCTGACGCAGAGAACTTAAGCTTTCCTCGAAACACCTTTGACATGGTCATTTTTAATGAATCCATTGGCAGTATGAACCCGCAGCTTGTTCTCGCAGAGGCCAAAAGGGTCTTAAGGCCTGGTGGCCGAATTATTTTAACAACGTATAATCTTGAAAAAGAATCTGTCGAGCAAGATGAATCCTTTACCCATTATAAGGGATATACAGTAAGGCAGCTAAGCGACATGCTTGGCGATTTTGCAGATGTTGGCCATCAAGAGTTGGAATCTCCCGCTGGGTTGGGGATCCTTAACTTTTTTATGGCCGTCAAGGCAGATAATCTTAAAGGCAAAAAGTTAGCGGGGACATCATCGGCCATAACGGTCGAGGATCTGGTTGAGAGTATCAACCAGAAAACCGATCGCCAGATCACAGCGCAAGGGAACGGACAGCGATATGAGGTCTTGGTGCGCAAAGCTTCTAATCGAACGCTAGAGATCCTGCTTAAAGATCTCGCGAACAACAAGATCGGTGTCGCCGGCAAAGGTGTTCTGAATCATGACAAGATCGAAGATTTCGAGATGTTTTTAGATAGGGTGACTTTTCAGGGAGCGGTTTATGATCTGAGCTTAAAAGGATTAGGCCGCGGTATTCAGCGTATTTTTTCTCAAGGATTGCCATCGGCCGTGAGATATCTCGAGGGAAGGATTATTGAAGAGAATACGATCGCGTTCTTAAAAGAGTCGTGTCGGCTTGACAGTAAGGGAAATATTTATTTTCGAACAGACAATTCTTCAGAAGAGCTTATTGATAATGAGCAAGCATTGCAGCATGTTCTTTCCAGGACTTTGGCTGGTCAAGTTTGGCTCGGACTAAGGGACGGACAACCGATCAACACAAAGCCTTATTTTGATAGTTTAAGTCTTTATGCTGAAGAGCATCAGCGGGGCGATCAACCAGTTGAGAAGATACACGGCGTGCAAGGACTCAGGAAGTTTTTGGAAAAACAGGGTAATGACATTGATGTGATCTTTGTTGCTCAGCGGACTTCATCCAGCGTTTTATCAGTTCAAGAGGCTGAAGAGTTTGAACAAGCGTTGCTTGTGCGCAATGGGCTTTTTATCCGCAGGTCCACGATCCAAGTGAACGGACAGCAAGTGGATGTTGTTTATGATTTTAACGCGACTTATTTGAGGGTTGGCGGTGTTGTTATTTTGACCAAGGATAAAAGTGACCGACTGAAAGAATTTCTTGATGACAAAGATCGGGCCTTTTTGGAACAGAAGGCGGTCATTATCGATAGCCGTATGGATTATTTAAGTTATATCATCCCTATGATCGCGTTCATGATGGAAACAGATTTTCAAGGTAAAGCGGTCTGGGATTACGGGGCTGGTAACGGTGTTTTAGGGCTTGTGGCTTTGAGGCTTGGAGCAGAGAAGATCATTGCTATTGAGAACAACTCCGCTTCTTTTGTTTCTGCCCGGTCCGGGTTTGAGCGGATGCTTGGCCGGCAAGCTGTTGTCTACCTTAAGGGTTCTTCGTGGGAGAAGCACAAGATCAAGGATGGCCAGCGCGTGTTTTTGATCGAGGCGGATATGAACACCATTTTCCCCCGACGAAAAGGCTGGCGGCAAACCATTGATAAAAAATTTGATATTGGACCTGATTCGATCGTCTTGGCTGATGTTGGTGCTTTTTATCCTCAAGTCCATGATAACCTTATTAAGGATGTTCTTGAAAATAAAAGTCCTATTTTAATTTTAGGGGGCTACGACCAAAAACCTTCTTCCGATCTAGAGCGATATTTTGAAGATTTTTTTGATGGTGGCTGGGACTCCTATAGCGCGCCATATACCGCGCAGCGTTTTGATGAGCAAAATATTTCCTGGGAAATGAAGGAACATGCGGGTAAGGGCTCCAGGAATGAGGATAAAAGATTTCAGGCTCTGAAGGTCCTCAAAGAAGGCCAGCAGCGAACTTCATCCGCACTGATTCATCAAGAGTCCTTGGGCAACGGCACCTCCGTTGTTTTTTCAGCAGATGATCAAAAGATCCGCGAGTTGATCGCGGCAGGACAGCCCTTTTTGATCGATGAGAACGGGCAGCCGGCAACACGCTCAGTTGAGAGCGAAGGATTTAAGCGGTTCACAACACCTTTTGCGTCGATTAAAGAGCGTCTGGGAGAAGATGTTTTTGAGGACTTTTACCAAAGGGCGCTTGCCTTGCAAAGAACGGATCCCGGCAAAGAGCTGATCGTTGTCAGTTGGGGCTGCGGCCAAGGTGTTGAATTAAGACAGATGGAAGAAGAGCTCAAAAACCGAGGGATCCACAACGTCCGTCTTTTTGGTTTCGCGAATATTTATTTTCCGTCTTGGGCGCAAGGCGACTCTCAGATCACATGGATCTTAGATGATGCTAGTCGATTTGCTGAGTATTTTAAAGACGGAGAGATCGATCTGATGTTCAGCTTTATCGGGCTCTTTCATGTCAGGCCGTTTGACAGGCATCGCCAGTATATGGAAAGCATTGCTTCTAAGATCGGTCCCAAAGGGACGGTTGTTTATGATTATGGCATAGCTTTAACGAACAATGACTTCAATGAGCTTTCAGGGTCCTATGACGTTCATCCCTCTTGGCGTAAAGGCATTATCCGTCTGCAGCCAAGATCTTCTCTGTCAGAGGATGCAAACGACGATGCGGTGGCTATTTTCCCTTCAGAGGGAGTTGATGCGGCGGGGGCAAGGATAAGTTATCAGCACGATTTCTTCGTGTTTAAAGAAAAGGCGTTGTATCCTCAAGATAATTTGCAATATTTAGGGCCTGAGGATTCAGTAAGAGTTGTAGAAAAAGACGGCAGAATGCAGATCGAGATCTTTAAGGGCCGCTTAGGCCAGGAAGGCCTTGTCGCCCGGTATGCCGCGCCGCAAGCATCGTCGAGCATATTTTCTTCACCCTTTGAGATTGCCGGCGTAGGTTTATGCGAGATCGTTTCAACGCAGAACCCTGCAGAAAAAAGAAAGATCCTTGATCAATGGTTTCAGGAAGGCCTAGAGGGACGGGATTTTCCCAGAGATTCTTTGGAGAGAAGATTGCCAGAAGAATACTCTCTGATGGCGATCAGGGCAGTTGAGTCAGGAAAGATATTGGGTATATCTTTTTATGAAAAAAGAGAACGCGGCGTTACTTCTGATGGCAGAGTTATCGGGGAAGGAACAACAGATGTGTACCATTTGGCGATCACAGAGGTAGATCGAGAATACCGCAGTAAGGGGTTGGGACAGATCCGTTTGGCCTATGTCATTGAACAAAGCTTCAAAGACCCAACCCTTCAAAAAAATGTGCGGGGAATTTTGACTGGGTTGCCAAGCAAAGAAGCGCTAAGCAGTAATTATTATGACCGTCAAGGTTTTCAGATCATCGATGAAGAAATAACAGCTTTTGATATGGGCGTTTATTCTTCTGCAGAAAATTCAAGAAGGATCTTGAAAGAGGTTGAACAGCGTATTCGTCCCGAACTAGGATCTTCGACGATCGCGGCAATTCAATATCCCAACGGCATGGCATGGATCGCTGAACGCATGGAAAAAAATGATAATGAAGTTGATTTCGCGACCTTTATGTCATGGGTGAATGAGTACTATTACAATGCTCAACCGCGGATCGGTGTTGGGTCTGAGGTCCGAGAAAGCGGTTTTGAAACATTTGCCGAAGAAGGATATTTTGGCAAAGCTGTTGCCCGCCAGATCGCGCAAGTTTGGATGATGTTAGTCCAGGAAGGCAAGAGCAAGAATTCAAGATTTTCGATCGTAGAAACAGGCGCGGGCACAGGAACATTGGCCAGGAACATTCTTGACTATCTGCAAAGAGAAGAAAAAGAACTTTATCATAACCTCGAATATGTCATTGTTGATTTCAGCGGTCCTTTATCCCAGACGCAAGAGCGGGTTTTGTCCAAACATTCTGACAAGGTCCGCTTTATCAGAAAATCTGTTTTTGATCTAGCAGCTGATGATCTTGGCGACATTGAAGGTATTTTTATATCTAATGAGCTTGTTGATGATATCCCAGGCCATATTATTCGATCCGTGGATGGACAAGGACACTTTGATGAGATGCACGTGCGTTATGAGCAGGGAGTTTTAAGGCAGAGTTTCCGACCGCTGGATGATGCCTTTAAGGAGTATCTTCAAAGAAATCATATTCATGATATTGCTGCTGGAAAAATTTTCCTTGTCCGACCTCTGACCGCTAAGTGGCAATCCATAATCGCGAAAAGTTTGCAAAAAGGCGCTGTGATCACGATCGACTATGGCGGCAAATTACAAGAGAACATCGAAGGTAATAAACCGGTTGTATGGAGCGGGGCTGACCATGGAGCTCGCTTAGAAGATATCCTAAAGAATCCTGGCCAAGGGGAGATCACAGCGGATGTTAATTTTGAGGAGATCAAGGTCGCAGGGGACGCTGTGGGTCTGATGAGCGTTGGCTTTGTCATGCAGAGGGACTTTCTGAACAGCTGGCAGGCAAGTGACGGCGTGATTAGTTCACAAGATCTTTATGATATAAATTCTGATTCGGGATTTAAAGCATTGATCCAGTCTAAGGGAATGAAGAGCGATCAATTTCAGGGGTTTCAAGATCCTAACGAAGGCATATCACGATTTTACAGTGCTTATCAGCGTTCTGTAAGAATCAAATTGCCAGAAAGTCTTGCCGGCTTAAAAGAAGTTTATTATGCGGATCTTAGCCCCTGGGATGATATCCCTCAGAATCCCAGCCGAATGGACAGCTTTATCGAAAGCCTGTCTTCAGGCTATCCGCGAAGAGTTGCCGGATACTTAAGCGTGGATCCAGACAGATCCATCAGTTTTACTTTTACAAGTGGGTTGTTGAATCGCTCAAACCTGGAACAACTTGTTTTATTCGATAAAAAAGGTACGGTCATCTTTGATCTTAAAAAGTTTTTTGAGAGGTTTCCTGAAGAAAAAGAAAAGTGCGCTTTATCAAAAGAAGATTTTATCAAAAATTATTCATCACGCCTTCTTCTAGGGACGAAAATGTTTCCAACGCCTTGGGAATTTGAGATCTTTAGTGAGGCGGGAGAATATCGTTTGAAATCCTCGCAAGTTCGAGCGGGATCCTCAAGCATAATCAGTAACCTTCCGTCTTCTGAAGCAGCGGTTTTCTTTGAGCAGGAGCTTTTAAAGAAGAGCAATATTGCTGTTGAAAGGCGACCTGTGACCGTGAATGGACGGACAGAACCTGCTGTGCTGAATACGGCTGGCGCGAATGGGGCCAGATATTTAAGGATCGGCAACCTTGTTGTTGCCGCGCGAGAGTTGATCCCGGCTGGCCAGGAAGAGTTTGCCCGTCAACATGTTGTCATTCTTGATGCTCCGATGGCTTGGAAAGGGTATACTGTTCCAGTCGTGGCCGCAATGTTGGAGGCAGACCTTCAAGGGAAAGTCGTTCGTGATTATGGCGCGGGTAATGGTGTCTTGGGGTTGATCGCTTTATTCTTGGGCGCAAAGAAGGTCGTGTGCGTAGATTGGGAAGAAAGAGATCTAAAAGTGGCTCAGGAGCAGTTTGCAAGATCTGGCTATGCGACGATCTACCGCAAGGGTTCTCAGCGTCCATCAGCTGAGGATGTCGCCGGCGTTCAGGTTGTTTTATGGGAAAATGACCTGCGCCAAGTGATCGATGACCACATGTTCGAGCAGGAACTTTTGGGTTATGGAGAGATCGTTGATCTGATGAATATCGGTCCTTCTTATCGAGTTCATGAAGAAATGAAAGAAAGCATTATCAAAAGCCGAAGCAGCCAAGCGGTCTTGGGCGGTTACGCCGTTGGAGTAAACCCGCGTTTGTATTTTGACGCTGACGAAAAAATGTTCGCACAAACATGGAATGTCGTTGATAAGAAATATGGCGATGAAGATTTCTTTACTGGCGCGCTCTTAATTCATAAGAGGATCGAAGAAGATTTTAAAAAAGGCGGCATTGATCTTAGCGCGCAGAACATGAACGTAAAAATTCAGGATTCAAGATTCAAAAGCCAGAACGAAACCCAACCACTAAACGCTAACGAACAGATACCAGGCGCTATTTTTGCTATCCCCGATGATTTTCAAGGCCTGACGCCTGTGATCATCAACATCACGCCGATCACAAACTTTTATCAAGTCATGGGGCTTGAACCTGATGAAGGTGAACGGCTTGACCAGCTGAGCCTTAGATGATCCAGAAGTCAAAATTTAAAATTCAAAGCTTAAAATAAGGGCTACATCTAGCGAATACAGAACGCTCAAAAAGCCATTTGAATTTTTGACCTTTGACTTTCAATCCTTTGATAGTTAGAATTCTTTCATGGCGATTCTTGAAGCCCTTCAGACTGACATCACAACTTTAAAGGTCGATGCGATCGTTAACGCCGCCAACACAACCCTTTTGGGTGGTGGAGGTGTTGATGGTGCCATTCATCGCGTGGCTGGGCCTCAATTACTTGCTGAATGTCTAACCCTTCAAGGTTGCGAAACCGGGGATGCTAAAATTACCAAGGGTTATCACTTGCCTGCTAGTTATGTTATTCATACCGTTGGGCCTGTGTGGCGCGGTGGAAAGAACAATGAAGATATTTTGCTACAAAGCTGTTATCAGAAAAGCCTTTGTTTGGCCCAGCAATACCAGCTGCATTCTGTTGCGTTTCCGTGCATCAGCACAGGCGTGTATCGTTTTCCAAAAAAGCGGGCGGCGCACATTGCCGTTAACACCATTCGCCAACAGCTAGAACACTGTCCATTTGTAGCGCGTGTTGTGTTTGCATGCTTTTCTAGAGATGATCTTTTGCTCTATCAAGATCTGTTGGATGAAAAAATGAATTAATATTTATTGAATTTTTTTAGGTTTTTAATTATGATGATAGCCGTAACAGCACAAGCAAAAGTTAACTTGAGGAGGGTTGTATGAAGATCACAGATCTGCGGGAGCTTTTAAAAGATAAGCGCGTCATGGAAGAGATCCATAAACATTTGTGGATCGAAAGCCAGAAGGCAGGCTATAGTATTGGCCTTGAGCGCGCGACCGATGAATGGCTCAAGCTTTATGCTGAAGGCTGGATGAAGTATCATCTGCCTGAAAAGTTCGTCAAGATGAAAGAAAAAGAAAAGGCAGAAGTTAAGAAAGATATTCCAAAAACTAAGGTAGAGTCAAAGCGCAAAAGAACGGCCAAGGCATAAACCGTTGTTGATAAGATGTATGAACAGGGGCAGAGCATTCTGCCCCTTTGTTGTTTGCTTATCTTGTTCATGAGTACCATCCAGAAAATAAAAACCGGCCTTTATCTGCACATCCCATTTTGTAGTCAGAAGTGTTTTTTTTGTTCGTTCGTCGTCTGCGTTGCCCGTTTGCATCGTGCGGACGAGTATCTGGACTGCCTGTCACGCGAAGCCCAGCGCTATGCGGGGACGATCATCGACACGGTTTATGTCGGTGGTGGGACCCCAACGCTATTAGATGAAAACCAGCTTGTTCGTTTGCTGGGCATCATCAAGAAAAACTTTCGGCTAAAAAAAGATGGAGAGTTCACGATCGAGACGAATCCAGACACGCTGACTTTTTCTAAGGCAAAGATCTTACGTTCATCAGGTGTCAATCGTGTCAGTATTGGCGCTCAGACATTTGATAATGCCTTGCTGAAGTTTTTAGGGCGCACTCATCGCGCTGATGATGTTGCAACGTGTTGCGAAGTTTCCCGCCGGGCTGGATTTAAGAACGTGAACGTGGATATGATGTTCGGGTTCCCGCGCCAATCTTGGGAGCGATTAGAAAAAGATCTGTCGCAAGCTGTAGCGCTGCGCAGTGAGCATGTCTCTTTGTACGATCTTACCATTGATCCCCATAGCCGTTTCTATAGGGTAGGCCCAGCCCTTCCAAACTCGCAGAAGCGAGGCGAACTGTACGCAAAGGCCTTGAGCTTTCTTGAAAAGCGATCGTTCTTTCAGTATGAGATCAGCAATTTTGCGAGAGAGGGCTACGCTTCTGCGCATAACACATTGTACTGGGAGTGCGAAAATTATATCGGGTTAGGTATCGGTGCCCACTCTCATCTTTCAGGGCGGCGTTTCTGGAATATTCGCGAACTTTACCCTTATATCCGGCGTGTTCAGAAAGGCCGGATCCCCATCGATGGGCAGGAAACGCTAGGACGACAGAGAAGGCTTATCGAAGCCTTGCTCTTTGGCCTACGCATGAACAAGGGTGTGGATATTACGCGGTTAGAGCAAAGATCTTTATGTCGCTTTTCAACGCGTAAAAAAGAGCAGATCACGCGATTTGTTGAGCAGGGGTTTTTAGTGTTCGAAGGCCCTGTCCTTAAGACAACTTTTAAAGGGCGCCTTGTTCTCGATGAATTATGTGGGTATTTGATCTAACTCAGGATTTTGTTCGAGGACCTTTGTTGGGGTTTGCCTGGATAAAGACCTTTTCGCAATCGTAGCAATAATATTTTTTGATCCACAGCTCTTTTTCCTTTTTGTAGCGAGCATAATTGCGCTGGATATCCTTAATGATCGCTTCCATGGTCGAATAAAAAGGATAAATAAGACCAACGACAATAGCGACCGTTAGATAGAAATAAAGCTGTTCACCTATTTTGCTGGCGAAAGAAGATCCGACGACGATCCAAGAAAAAAGAAAGGCCAGCAGGGCAACGGTAGCCGCTGGAAAAGCGATCGCGGCTTCTTTGGGAGGCTTAAGGAGTTTTGCTAGCGGCCCACGCTTTTCAGCAGGGATCTCCCGCTTCTTATCTAGTTCCGTATCAAACCCATCTACAAATATTTTTTTACCAGCATTTCCTGTCAAGAGGCAGTGATAAACATAGGAAACAAGATCTGTATGATAGCTGTCACAGTATGGGCAGTAGATCTTTTTTTCAGAGTCCATAAGGGGCAAATGATCGTCCATGCGCTTCTGCGACATTGCGGCTTTGGTCGAATAGGGCGCTGAGGACTTTCCAGAGTGCTTTTTTAAAAATGGGTTTCATGTGTAAAATTTTTAGCAATTTAGAGGACTGGGATAAAAGTGTAAAAACTTTTTCTAGGCTATAGGTCAAGCTGCCGGCATCAATGAAGATACGACGGATCTTGACTAAATCCGCGTAAGTTTTGTTAGGCTTCTCAAAGATCTTCATGAACTGACGGCGGCGTGACCCTGTTAGCGTTTGGTAGGCGTGGCAGACCAAGATCGTTTTTTTGTATTCCGCGATATCGCTAAGGATCGATTTACCGATCTTTTGCTCTGTTGAGAAAATACCGATAATGTCATCCTGGACCTGAAAGGCCTGACCCATCATCAGGCCGATCTTAGAAAGGGTTTCGAGTTCCTTGCCATCGATCCCGGCCAGGATCGCGCCGATACGCAGCGGGCATTCGAACGTATAGCGGGCTGTTTTCAAGCTATAATTTAAGAAAACATCTTTTTCCGCGATGTTTTTGACGTGCTCGAAGCCGTGAAGGATATCGATAAATTCTCCCATGGCCGTGAAAGCCGCGGTCTGGACAAAGTATTTGAGCGCCTTTTCTTTGCGCGCAGGATCTTCTTTGACAGTCAGAAAAGCATCGATCGCCAAGGCGTAAACGATATCGCCAGCGACGATCGCTAGGTCGCTGCCAAGCTTTGTGCTGCGCGTCGCTTTGTGGGCATGCGCTAGGATCTTATGCAATGTAGGTTTGCCGCGTCGCAGATCCGAGCAGTCGATAATATCGTCGTGAATGAGCATAAAATCATGAAGCAGCTCCAAGCATCCGCAGGCGGTATAAAGATGAGAGGGAAGCTTCTTTCTAGGCGTGTAGCCTTGATAACTGAGCGCCATCAGAAGTGGCCGGATACGTTTTCCAGGACGAGCGCAAAAGTCTTGAATGCTGTCAAAAAGAATGGGGTGGACTTGGCCAAAAGGATATTCATTTCTGGATCTTGCCAGAAAGGCCATTAAGCTTTGATCAATGCGCTGGATCGTTGTGTGGATCATCGAGGTTTATCACTTAATAAATTTTGTGTACGGCTATGTTAGCATAGAGCATGGGCCTGTTCAACAAAATAGATACGGTCATTGACCGCATAAGAAAATATGATTACAATAATAACGATCATCAACCTAAAAAAAGGAAAATTTATGAAGAACATTCTTATGATTGTTTGTTTTTTGCTTGCCGCATCTTCTCATGCTTTTGCGGATACTGTTTATTTGAAGAGCGGGCGCGTTGTCGAAGGAAATATCATCGAGCGTTCTGATAGGCAAATTAAGATCGACGTTAACGGCATGACGCTGACATATTACATGGACGAAGTGGATCGCGTTGATTCTGCGCAAGGCGCTCCTGCAAGCCAGGCTGTACTTGGGCAGGATGAACGGATAGCGACAATGCCTAGCCAGGGGAATATTTATAGCGCCTTGAGCAAGGAAGGGCTTGTGTTAAAGTATATGGAGGTAACAGGCGTTAAAAGTAATATGCAAAAGACCTTCGCGGATATTGTTGATGCCGCTCCAGAGGAAAAAAAGGCGGATCTGCGACAAGTGCTTAATCTTGATGAAGTTTTGCGCCAGCTAGCTCCTGTTTATGAGCAATATTTTTCAGAACGAGACCTGCAAGAGCTTATTGCCTTCTATGAAAGTGATGTCGGACGCAAGCTTTTAAGAACAGCTCCGCTTATCCTTAAAGATAGCATGGACAAAAGCCTTGAGTATTTTCAAGGAAAGCTCGATTAGCCTATATTTATTATTTATATAAATAATATATATTAAATTCTTGATCCCCCTTAAATACCTCAAAATTACATATTTTATCTAATTTTTTTATACACACAAATCATTATCTATCAATAGGTTACGTAATAAATAGATATTATGTGATGTCTTTTTATTTGACCGTAAATACCTTTTTTGGTATATTGTTTAAGTTCAAAAATCCCACAAAAAAAGGAGATACCATTCTATGATCGAACGTTATACTTTATCAAAAATGGGCAATGTGTGGTCTGAGAAGCGTAAACTCAATATCATGCTAAAGATCGAAATCTTAGCATGCGAGGCTATGGCAAAGCTCAAGATGATCCCCAAAGATTCCCTAGAGAATATCAAAAAGAAAGCCGCTTATGATCTTGAAGAGGTGAAGCGCATTGAAGAGCGAACCAAACATGATGTGGTCGCCTTTATCGTTAATGTCGGGCAGAACATAGGTGCTGATGCTCGGTATTTGCATATGGGGTTGACATCTTCTGACTTGCTTGACACTTCTCTTTCTGTGCAATGCGTTGAGGCATGCGATATCCTTTTGGATGATATTGATAAGATGCTAAAGGTCCTAAAAAAGCAGGCGAAGGCTTATAAAGATACCGCATGTGTGGCGAGGTCTCATGGTGTCCACGCGGAGCCAACGACCTTTGGCCTTAAATTGGCTGTCTGGTACGATGAAATGCAGCGTAACCTTGTTCGTCTGCAGAATGCGCGCGAAAGCATGCGCATTGGAAAGCTTTCCGGCGCTGTTGGAACATACGCGAATATCGATCCATCCGTTGAGGAATATGTCTGCGAAAAGCTTGGTTTAAAACCCGCGAACGTGGCTACGCAAATCCTGCAGAGAGATATTCACTGCGAATTCTTGAATACACTTGCATTGATCGGGTCATCTTTAGATAAGTACGCGACAGAGATCCGTCATTTACAGAAAACAGAGATCCTAGAGGTTGAAGAGCCGTTCTTTAAGGGCCAGATCGGATCTTCCGCGATGCCTCATAAGCGTAATCCTGTGACATGCGAACGTGTTTCTGGATTGGCACGGTTGCTGCGCTCTAATGCTTTAGCTGGATTTGAAAATATCAATCTTTGGCATGAACGCGATATCAGCCATTCATCCGTTGAGCGTGTGATCCTTCCGGATAGCACCATTGCGCTGGATTATATGTTCCATAAGTTCATCCCCGTCATGGAAGGGCTTTTGGTTTACCCTAAGAACATGATCAACAATCTTGCACGGTCTCGAGGATTGATCTATTCACAGCGCATCTTGTTGGAGCTTATGAAAAAAGGCCTGACGCGTGATGATGCTTATGAGATCATTCAGCGTTGCGCCATGCAGGTCTGGCAGGAAACATCGGACTTTAAAGATGTTCTCAAGCGCGATCGCAAGCTGCGTAAATATATGACGCCTGGCGCGATCGACGCATGTTTTGACATCAAACACTTTATCCGTCATCGGGATAGGATCTTTAAGAAAATCGGCCTTTAAGCAATCATTATTAATCGCAGTTGGTAGCTACCCAGAGGTCCTCTATGAAAAAAGGAAAGCAGATCTACGAAGGTAAAGCAAAGATCCTTTACGAAACGGATGCCCCCGATCTTTTGATCCAGTATTTTAAGGATGATGCGACCGCGTTTAACGCGCAGAAGAAGGGCACGATCCAGGAAAAGGGGATCTTTAACAATAGCATTTCCAGCCGTATTTTTGAGTATTTAGAAAGCCAAGGGATCAGGACCCATTATGAGAAAAAACTCAACGACCGCGAAATGCTTGTTAAAAGAGTGGAGATCGTACCGATCGAGGTGATCATCCGCAATGTGGCCGCCGGTTCATTGTGTAAATTGCTCGCCCTCGCGGAAGGACTGAAGCTAAAAACCCCTATCTTAGATTTTTGTTATAAAAAAGATGAGCTGGGAGACCCCTTGGTCAGCGAATATCACGTTCTGGCATTAGGTTGGGCCACTGCGCAAGAGATCGCGACCATCAAGGATTACACATTTAAGGTCAACGACCTGATGAAAAAGTTTTTTTTGGCGATCAATCTCGACTTGATCGATTTTAAGCTTGAATTCGGACGGTATAAGGGACAGATCATTCTAGCGGATGAGATCTCTCCGGATACATGCCGTTTATGGGAAGTCGGCACAGGTAAAAAGCTGGATAAGGACCGCTTCCGTAAGGACCTAGGCGATGTGGAAGAGGCCTATAAAGAAGTTTTCAGCCGCGTGACAAAATAAATTGCAAGTGTTTTAACTGAAAAGATGTGCTTCCATGATCTGGCGTGTTGAGATAAAAGATAAAGCGGGTGTTTTTGATGCGGCCGGAGGATCCGTCGCCAAAGACATTCAAGATCTAGGCATTGCAAGCGTCCATAAAGTTTGCGTGGAACAGGTCTTTTTGATCGAGGGACAGATCACGGTCTCGCAGATCGAGAGGATATGCCGCGAACTTCTCGTTGATCCTGTGACCCAGGATTTTTCTTTCCTGCCTAAGCCAACCCCCGAGGATGACACCGCCCAAGGTTTGCGGACCGTTGAGATCGCGTATAACCCTGGTGTTATGGATCCTGTGGAAGGGTCCACTTTAAAAGGGATCGCTGATCTAGGGATCGTCAACGTCAGGTCTGTTCGAACAGCTAAAAAATATCTGCTCTATGGTTGCCCCAGCGATAAAGAGATCAGCATTATCGTGAATCGTGTCTTGTCTAATAAATTGATCCAGCATGTTGTTGATCACTCTCAGGCAGTCAAGACCTTTACTCCTTTGAAAGAAAAGCAAGAGGTGCACGTCGCGCATGTGGATGTGTTAGGCGCGTCCGATAAAAAACTGCTCGAGATCAGCGCGAAAGGCCAGCTATTCTTGAACATCAATGAAATGCGGGCTATTAAGAAACATTTTAAAAAGCTTGGGCGTAATCCTACTGACTGCGAGCTTGAAACCATTGCCCAGACCTGGAGCGAGCACTGCAATCACAAGACATTCCGTGGAGACATTACCTATACGATGGTTCAAGGACGCAAGAAAAAGACAACACGTATCCGCAGTCTTTTAAAATCAACGATCATGAAAGCGACTAAAGAAATTAACGCACCGTGGTGCGTTTCTGTTTTTCATGATAATTCTGGCATTGTTAAATTCGATCAGGACTCCCATGTTTGTTTTAAGGTCGAGACGCATAATCATCCTTCCGCCTTGGAGCCTTTTGGCGGAGCGAATACCGGTATCGGTGGAGTTATCCGCGATTGTTTAGGCACGGGCCTTGGCGCGAAGCCGATCGCGAATACGGATGTCTTTTGTTTTGCTCCGTGGGATGTTCCTTTCGATAAGCTTCCGGAAGGCGCTTTGCATCCGTTGCGCGTGATGAAGGGCGTTGTTAGCGGTGTTAGGGATTATGGCAACAAAATGGGAATTCCGACGGTGAACGGAACAGTTGTTTTTCATAAGGATTTTATCGGGAATCCGCTGGTGTATTGCGGCACGGTTGGCATCATGCCTAAAAATAAAGTCAAGAAGCAGGCGCGAAAAGGCGATCTGATCGTTGCCTTTGGTGGCCGAACGGGACGTGATGGAATTCATGGCGCGACATTTTCCTCTGGAGAACTGACAGAGGACTCTGAAGTTGTTTCTTCTGGGGCTGTGCAGATCGGACATCCTATTCAGGAAAAGAAAGTGCTCGATGTTCTTTTGCAGGCACGTGATCGCGATCTATATAATGCGATCACGGATTGCGGAGCAGGTGGCTTTTCATCAGCTGTCGGGGAGATGGGCCAGCAGTTAGGGTGCCGGGTATATCTGGAAAAAGCGCCAACCAAATATCAGGGATTAAACTATGAAGAGATCTGGATCTCTGAGTCTCAAGAGCGTATGGTGGTCGCCGTCCCAAAGAACAAGATCGATCAGCTTTTAAAATTGTTCGAAGATGAGAACGTTGAGGCCGTGGTGTTAGGTGAGTTCACCGGAACTAAGCGGCTGGAATTATTTTACAAAGGGGTTCAGGTTTGCAATCTGGATATGGATTTCTTGCATGACGGCGTTCCGCGCATCGCTAAAAAAGCTGTCTGGGCTATGCCGAAGATCCAGGAGCCTGTTCTCGCGGCGACAGAGCAGATGACCGAAACACTAAAGAATGTTTTGTCACATCCGAATATTTGCTCAAAAGAAAATATCGTTCGCCGTTACGACCACGAAGTCCAGGGCGCCAGCGTTATCAAGCCTTTTGTAGGCTTAAAATGCGATGGCCCGTCGGACGCGAGCGTTCTACGGCCAAAATACGATTCTGTCAAAGGGATCGCGATCGCCAATGGGATCAATCCGCGCTATGGACTGATTGATCCTTACTGGATGGCGATGTCCTGTATCGATGAGGCTGTGCGCCAGATCATTTGTGTTGGCGGGAGCCTGGACCAGATCGCTATTTTGGATAATTTTTGCTGGGGGAACCCGGATAAGCCAGATCGACTGGGAAGTTTGGTGCGCGCGGCGCAGGGATGCTATGACGCGGCGGTTGGATTTAGAGCGCCTTTTATTTCTGGTAAAGACAGCCTTTACAACGAGTACGCTTATCAGGGCAAGACGATCTCCATTCCTGGAACAGTTTTGATCTCAGCCTTAGGGATCGTGAAGAATGTTGAAAAGGCCGTCACGATGGACTTCAAGCAAGAAGGTGATCTTGTTTATGTCATCGGCAAGACATTTCCTGAGCTTGGAGGATCTGCTTATTATGATTCTTTGGGGAAGCTTGGGGTGACTGTGCCCAAGGTTCATGTGAAGACCGCGGTAAAAATATGCGCGGCAGTTGAGCGGGCGATCGCGAAAGGATTTGTTCGCTCATGCCATGATTGCTCTGATGGGGGCTTGGCTGTCGCTTTAGCCGAGATGGCTTTTGCCGGAGGCAAGGGAGCTGAGATCTTTTTATCTAAAGTTCCAGCCTCTGCGTCCCAGGGGCGCAACGATATTGTTCTGTTCTCAGAATCCAATTCTCGTTTTATCGTTGAGGTTTCTCAAAACAAGCAGAAAGAATTTGAACGTCTTTTTCAAGGTTTACCCTGCGGACTGATCGGCCGCGTCGCGCCAGAAGAAAGCCTTGTGATCCACGGTTTAAACGGCAAGATATGCGTCCAATCGGATCTGCGGTCACTTAAACAAGCATGGCAAAGAACGCTGAGGTGGTGATAAATGGAAAACAGACGTCGCTTAAAACAGGATATTATTAACATGGAAGACCCTTGGAGAGTTTTTCGTATCATGTCTGAGTTCGTTGATGGCTTTGATATGCTTTCGAAGGTCGGCAAGGCGGTGACTATTTTCGGGTCAGCTCGTTTGAAAGAGAGCCATAAGATGTACAAGATGGCTGAGAAGACCGCTTATCTTTTAGGTAGGGAGGGTTACGCGGTCATTACCGGCGGCGGGCCAGGCATTATGGAGGCAGCTAATAAGGGAGCGAAAGAATCTGGCGCGGAATCTGTGGGGTTGAACATTGAATTGCCTTTTGAGCAGGTCCCGAATAGGTATATTACGCTGCTTCTGGATTTTCATTATTTCTTTTGTCGTAAGTTCATGTTCCTGAAATACGCGAAAGCCTTTGTTATCTTTCCCGGCGGGTTTGGCACATTCGATGAATTTTTTGAAAGCATCACGCTGGTCCAGACAAAGCGTATGCCTGCTTTTCCTGTTGTGTTGGTCGGTAAGGATTACTGGAAGGGCATGATGGACTGGATGCACAAAACGGTCTTGGCGCATCATTGCATCAGCGTTGAGGATCTGCGGATCTTTCAGGTGGTCGACACGCCTCAAGAGGCTGTTAAGGTGATCAAGGATTTTTATAAAAAAGAGAACAAGAAGAGCAATGGCAAAAAAAGTTAGAGCGATCATTCTGCGTACGGCAGGCACGAATTGCGATCAGGAAACGGCTTTTGCTTTTCGCGACAGCGGAGCAGATGTCGAACTCGTGCACGTGAATTATCTTTTTCAAAAGGTAAAGCGGCTGGATGACTATCATATTTTAGCGATCGCGGGTGGTTTTTCTTATGGGGATGATATCTCTGCTGGGCGCATCCTTGCCAACGAACTTCGTCTGAAACTGGGTCAGGATATCGCACGATTCATCAAAGATGGTAAGTTGATCATTGGCATTTGCAATGGTTTTCAAGTGCTCGTGAAAGCAGGTATTTTGCCTGGATCCCAGGGTCCGGACCTGAAACGAGAAGAGTTTGTTCAACAGGCAACCTTGACGACCAATGATTCCGGCAAGTTCGAGGACCGTTGGACATATCTTAAGGTTAGCGGTCGCTGCGCTTGGACTACCGGCATGGAGGGGATCGTTTATTTTCCTGTCGCGCATGGCGAAGGAAAGTTTGTGTGCCAGAATAAACGCATTTTGCGCGGCATCCAGGATAACGACCAGGTCGTTTTCCGGTATTGCGCGCAGGATGGCCGCAAGACGGATTATCCAGGGAATCCCAATGGTTCCTGTGATGAGATCGCTGGCATTACGGACGCAACAGGGCATATCTTGGGGCTGATGCCGCACCCGGAGAGACATTTTTTGTTTACTCAGCATCCGTTCTGGACACGCTTGGCAAAAAAAAGCCGTTATGGAGACGGGGCAAGAGTCTTTCAGAACGGTGTCACGTATATTAAAAAACATTGTTAAAGGAAAAGATCATGGCAGGCATCACGTATAAACAAAGCGGTGTTGATATCCATAAGGCCAACACTTTCGTTGATTGGATCGTGCGCAAAGCGAAGACGACGCGAGGCTCAGGGGTTGTTTCTTCTAAAGTCAGCTTTGGCAGTCTTTTTGATATCGGACGCGGCTACCGAGAGCCGATCCTTGTTTCTTCCACTGACGGGGTCGGAACGAAATTGATGATCGCAAATCTTGTCAATAAACACGATACCGTTGGCATTGATCTGGTCGCTATGAACGTTAATGATATCTTGTGCGCTGGCGCGAAGCCTTTGTTCTTTTTGGACTATTTGGCTTGCGGTCAACTAAGACCGGCTGTCTTGAAAAAAGTCATGCAAGGCATTATCGAAGGATGCCGTCAGGCTGGATGCAGTTTGATCGGTGGAGAGACCGCGGAGATGCCCGGGATTTATAAAAAAGAAGATTATGATCTGGCTGGGTTTGCCGTTGGGGTCGTTGAAAAGAAAAAGATCATTAGTGGCGCGCGTATCAAGACCGGCAACGTGATCGTTGGCCTTGCGTCCAACGGCCTGCACTCTAATGGCTTTTCGCTCGTCCGTAAGGTTTTATCCTTGCAGGAGCAGAAACATTTAAGTCATGAATTATTGAAGCCGACCCGTATTTATGTTAAGCCGGCTCTAAGGGCACTCGAGCGTTTTGATATTAAGGGCATGGCGCATGTGACAGGCGGGGCTTTTTTTGAAAAGATGTCTAAAATTTTGCCTGCGGGCAAGTGCTTTGCGATCGAGCGCGGCAGTTGGCCGGTGCCAAAGATATTTCAGATCATCCAGACAAAAGGCCGCATTGCTGACCAGGAAATGTTCACGACTTTGAATATGGGCATTGGACTTGCCGTAGTGGTGGATAAAAAAGATGCTGAGCGCGTTATCGCTTTTTTCCAGAAAGAAGGGATCCCGAGCTGGGCTATTGGCAAGGTTATCGATCATAAAGAAAAGAGGGTCCTGTTATGAAGGTGTTGATCGTCGGCTCTGGTGGTCGAGAGCACGTGTTGGCCTGGAAGTTGAGACAGAGCAAGAAAGTCAAAGAGATCTTTTGCGCTCCAGGAAATGGCGGCATATCTCAGATCGCCACATGTGTTCCTTTGTCTTCTGATGATGTTTCAGGGCTTTTAGCCTTTGCTTTAGAAAAAAAGATCGATCTGACGATCGTTGGGCCTGAAGCTCCTTTGGTTGCTGGCATCGTTGATGCTTTTGAGAAAGAGCATTTGACGATCTTTGGTCCTACCAAGGCCGCGGCACAGCTGGAAGGTAGCAAGATATTTGCTAAAGAATTCATGCATCGCCATGTCATTCCGACAGCTGATTTTAGAAGTTTTGATAATATAAAGGATGCCCAAGCGTATCTTCAGCACAGAACTTTTCCTTTGGTGGTCAAAGCAGATGGCCTGGCTGCCGGCAAAGGTGTTGTTATCTGTCGCGACCTCAAGGATGCTTCTCAAGCGCTTGAAGACATGATGACATCCAAAGTTTTTAAGGAGGCTGGATCAAAGGTTATTATTGAAGATTGTTTGGAAGGCCAGGAAGCTTCTATTCTAGCTATTAGCGATGGGCAGAAATTCGTGGTGCTTGACTCTTCACAAGATCATAAGCGTATTTTTGATGATGACCAAGGTCCTAACACCGGAGGGATGGGGGCGTATTCACCAGCTCCAGTTATCACTAAAAAGTTAATGACAAAGATCACTTTGGATATTCTAACGCCAACGGTTCAGGGTATGCGCCAAGAGGGCATTCCGTTTCGGGGCGTTCTTTACGCTGGTATTATGGTCACTAAGGATGGACCTAAGGTTCTCGAGTATAATGTTCGTTTTGGCGATCCGGAAACGCAGGCCGTTCTGCCAAGGCTTAAAACGGATCTAGTCGATCTTTGTTTGGCCGCAAGCCAGGGGAAGTTAGGTTTGACAAACTTAGAGTGGGATGAGCGTCCTTGTGTTTGTGTTGTTATGAGTTCGCGAGGGTATCCTGGCGCGTATGAGAGCGGTAAAGTAATTAAAGGCCTGTCAGAGGCTGATCGCCAGAAGGATGTTGTTGTGTTCCATGCTGGAACAAAAAACCAAGGGGAAGACATTGTAAGTTGCGGGGGCCGCGTTTTGGGTGTTGTTGGTTTTGGCGAGGACATTGCCAAAGCCATTCAAAATGCCTATAATGGAGCTGAAAAGATCTCGTTCGATGGATGCTTTTTTCGTAGGGATATCGCGGCGAAGGCACTTAAACGTTGTTAACAAAGTGAGGAGAAGATGAAAGATCCCCAAGTGGTGATTGTGATGGGTAGCGATTCAGATTGGCCTACCGTAAGCGAAGCTGCTAAGCTTTTGAAAGAATTTAATATAGCTTTTGAGGCAAAGGTTCTATCCGCGCATCGCACACCCGAAGAGACTGCGCAATATGCGAGTAAGCTTGAAAGCCGCGGTGTAAAGGTCGCGATCGCTGCCGCAGGGGGCGCTGCCGCGCTTGCGGGTGTCATTGCCGCCCACACTTCTGTTCCTGTCATCGGTATCCCAATGCACACTTCAGATCTAAATGGCATGGATTCTTTGCTCTCAACCGTGCAAATGCCTCCAGGGGTTCCTGTAGGCACTGTGGCCATCGGAAAGATGGGCGCTAAGAATGCGGCATTTCTTGCGATGAGGATCCTTGCCCTCAATGATAAGGGTTTGCGTTCACAATTGAGCAGTTATAGAAAAAGCCAGAAACAAAAGATCATTAAGATCAAGCTTGAGCTGTGAAAACAAAACGTGTTGCGATAAGATCGAGCCATATTGATTACGACCTCATTAACGAGGCCGCCCAGGTCATCCAGAACGGCGGCCTTGTTGTTTTCCCGACAGAGACTGTGTATGGGATCGCGGCTAATTTTGATGACCCAAAAGCGTTGCAAGCATTGCGCGAGGTCAAGCAGCGCGCCGACACAAAACCATTTTCAGTATTGATCTCAGAAAAAGAGGCGATCGATGATCTGGCAGTTCCGGTTAGCTTAGCGACGTATAAGATCGCGGATGCATTCTGGCCAGGTCCGCTGACCGTGGTTGTCCCAAGCCGTACCAAAGGACAAACGATCGGCTTGCGCATGCCTGATCACCCTGTCGCTTTAGCTCTTGTGCAACACGCCGGGTGTCCTGTGGCAGCGCCATCGGCTAACGTGGAAGGTGAGTCGCCTGCTCGTAGTTGCGATGAAGCCCTCAAGAAACTGGATGGGCTCGTAGAGATGGCGATCGATGCCGGTCCAACAAGTATCGGGCAATCATCGACCGTTGTTGATCTGACTACTGTGCTGCCAAAGATCTTAAGGCCCGGGCCTGTCACAGAAAAGGAGTTGGATGAACAAGCAAGGAAGAAATCCGTTCTGTTCGTGTGTACGGGTAACAGCTGTCGTTCGGTTATGGCGGAATATCTTTTTCGCGAAGCACTTCAAGGCCGTAAAGATGTTGAGGTGTCTTCAGCGGGGATCAGCGCATTCTTAAATGGAGGCCCAACGCCAGAAACGATCGCGACCTTGCGTAAAGAAGGCGTTGACGCGACGCGTCATCGTTCACGCTGCTTGACGCGCATGATGGTCAAAAAATCAGACCTGATCCTTGCGATGACATCCATGCATCGCTATCAGATCGTGAATTTTGAGCCTTCAGCGAACAATCGGACATATCTTTTACGAGAATTCGCGAAGATCTCTTCTGGGGCTTATGATTTGGGGGTCCCTGATCCGATCGGACAGGGAGCGCAAACATATGATGATTGCGCGAGCATTATTAAAGAGGCAGTGCAAAAGATCGTGGAGCTTGTATGAAAATTTTTATTGGCGCGGATCATCGAGGATTTTATTTGAAAGCGAAGATCATCAAGGCTTTAGCGGCTAAAGGCTTTGAAATGGTCGATGTTGGGACAGATCGTCCGCAAAAACCTTGTGACTATCCTCAATTTTCTTATAAGGTTGGAAAAGGTGTTGTGAGCTCTCGAGGCGCTCGAGGGATCTTGGTATGCATGAGCGGGATCGGACATTCGATCGCTGCTAACCGCATCAAGGGTGTTCGCGCCGCGTTGTGCTATAACGTAAAAGCCGCAGAACTATCGCGCGCGCATAATGACGCGAACGTGCTAGTCTTAGGCGCTAAATTTGTTTCTGTCAAAGATATTGACCGTATTATTCGCGTTTGGCTTGTTACACCTTTTGAGGGAGGACGACATCTACGGCGTATCAAGCAGATCGATAGACTAACCTGCGCAAAACGCGCATAACGATAGATAGGAGTGTAAAATGAGTTTTTTGAAAGACACAGATAGGGATGTTTGGCAGGCGATCCAGCAAGAAGTTGAGCGCCAGAATGCCAACATTGAGTTGATCGCTTCTGAGAATTTTGTTTCGCAAGCTGTTTTGGAAGCGCAAGGCAGTGTAATGACCAATAAGTACGCCGAAGGTTATCCTAAGGCGCGATGGTATCACGGTTGTGATCATGTAGATATCGTCGAGCAATTAGCGATCGATCGCGCCAAGGAACTCTTTGGCGCTGATCATGTCAACGTCCAGCCTCATTCTGGCTCGCAAGCCAATATGGCCGTTTATTTATCCGCGCTTAAAAGCGGTGATACCCTTATGGCACTTGATCTGGCATGCGGAGGACATCTGACACATGGGCATAAGATCAATTTTTCAGGTCGCACCTATCACATTGTTAGCTATGGCGTTCATCGAGAAACGGAAATGCTTGATTATGACGCGATCCGCGCGCTTGCAAAAGAAGCAAAACCTCAGATGATCGTAGCTGGAGCTTCTGCGTATTCGCGTATTATTGATTTTAAGAAATTCCGCTCCATTTGTGATGAGGTTGGAGCGATGCTCATGGTCGACATGGCGCACATTGCTGGACTTGTGGCCGCAGGACTTCATCCGAACCCTGTTCCAGTGGCCGAATTTGTCACCACCACGACACACAAGACATTGCGCGGGCCTCGTGCTGGGATGATCCTGTGCAAAAAAGATTTTGCCAAGAAGATCGACTCCGCTATATTTCCCGGAATTCAAGGTGGGCCCTTAATGCATGTGATCGCCGCTAAAGCTGTATGTTTTAAGGAGGCCTTAAACGATGATTTTAAGCTATATCAACAACAGATCCTAAAGAACTCACGCACGATGGCTAAGGCCTTAGCGTCGAAAGGGTATCGCATCGTTGCCGGAGGAACGGATAATCATCTTTTCATGGTCGATCTGCGCCCTAAGAATACAAAAGGCTTTGAGGCCGCTGATGTTCTGGACAAGGTTTGTATAACGGTTAATAAAAATCTTATTCCGTATGATCCAGAAAAACCCGCAGTGACAAGCGGTATCCGCATCGGGACCCCCGCTATGACAACGCGAGGCATGAAGGAGCGCGAGATGGAACAGATTGCTGATTTTATTGACGGCGCGATCACGCACCGTAATGATGCGTCGTTCTTAGCAAAGATCAAGGAAGATGTTTTGGCTCTGACCAAGAAGTTTGTGCTGTATAAAAATTAAGTCAAAAGTCAAAATTCAAAAGTCAAAGCTGGAACGGTATAATTTTAAAAAACTAAAAACTTGAGGACCAATATTCTTTAATTTTTGTATTTTGATTTCAAGTCTTTGATTCTTCTCTTTTGCACTTTGATTCTTAAATCTCGTCTTTGAATTTTGATTTTTGAACTTTGAATTTATATGAAATGCCCATCCTGTAACTACAAAGAAACAAAGGTCGTTGACTCTCGATTGAGCTCTGAGGGCACCTCGATACGCCGTCGGCGGGAATGCCTAAAGTGTGAACGGCGTTTTACCACTTACGAATATATTGAGCAGGTTCCTTTGATGGTCGTCAAGGCGGATGGCCGTCGTCAACCCTTTGACCGGGCTAAGATCCTAGGCGGGATCGTGAAGGCCTGTGAAAAACGTCCGATCAGTATCGACCGAATGGAAGAAGTGACTGCGGAGATCGAGCGCGCGATCCAAAAGCAGTATGATCGCGAGGTCAGCTCGAAAAATGTCGGGGAAGAGGTCATGAAGAAATTAGCGCACTTAGATGATGTTGCGTATGTGCGTTTTGCCTCTGTCTATCGGCAATTTCGGGATGTCAATCAGTTCATGAGTGAATTAAGCCATATGTTCAAAAAAGGGAAGAAATAATCATGCCGTTGATCCAGGTCGATCTGAGCAAGATCATTATCGATGAAAAACGCCAAGACCAGGTGATCGTCCTTAAAGAACGTGACGGGAAAAGAAAATTCCCGATCATGATCGGTTTTATGGAAGCCTCCAGTATTAAGATGCGCCTTGCCAACCTGAAAGCCCCGCGCCCCATGACCCATGATCTGATCCTGAGCATCTTCGAACAGTTAGGCGCGATCCCGCAGCAGCTTATTATCGACAAGATCATCGAGCACACCTTTCATGCCAAGCTTGTGGTCCATCGCTACGATGATGAGCTAGTATACATTGATCTGCGCCCATCGGATGGTTTGGCGGTAGCTGTGCGCGCGCAGATCCCTATTTTTGTCGAGGAAGATGTTCTAAAGAGCGCTGAGCTTCCAGCTCTGTAAGACAGTTTCGACGTGAAGCTCAAAGAAAAAATGAGCCTTGTGAAAGAAAACTCCTTGTTTTTGACCATTCCTTACGCCCGCATCCTGCAGGCGCTTGCGCAACGTTCCAAGACAAAAATTTATTTGGTCGGTGGAGCGATACGTAATCTTTTTGTTGGCCAAGAGAATGCAGATTTTGATTTTGCGACCTCTCGGGGCGCGCTATCTTTAGCGCGCGCGTTTGCTAGAAAGATCCGTGGCGCTTATGTGCTTTTAGACGCTGAACATGGCTGCGCAAGGGTGGCCCGCAAGGAGAGCGGAAGGCTTTTGACCTTTGACTTTGCGGATTTTCGCGCGGCCGACCTGCGCGGGGATCTGGCGCATCGTGATTTTACCATCAATACTCTTGCTGCTGATCTTTACAAGGTTTCTGAAGAAAAAAGCGTTCAAAGCATCCTGATCGACGCGCATCAAGGTATCAAGGATCTTAAAGCAAGAAAGATCAGGATGGTTTCAGCCAAGGCTTTCGCTGAGGACCCACTACGCCTGCTAAGAGCTTTTAGTCTAAAGGCGGTCTTTGGTTTTACCATTGAACTTCGAACAGCACAGCGTATCAAGAAAGATAAGGATCTGATTTCGTCTGTTGCTCGCGAACGGGTTCGTGACGAACTTTTTAAAATATTTTCTTCACCGCGAACTTTTTCTACTCTGAAAGCGATGCACACAATAGGGCTTTTGGAAAAGATCATTCCGCAAATGAGCCTCATGTATCATCTGCCGCAAGGCGGGTATCATCATCTTTCTCTTTTGGAGCATAGCTTTGAAACAATACATCAGCTTGAGAAGATCTTTGATGAGGTGAAAAGCGATAAGGATATCAAGGCGTATTTAGAGGAACCGATCGCGTCAGGGCGTAGCCGCCAAGCGCTGATGAAGTTCGCGGCGCTACTTCACGATATTGGCAAACCGCAAACGCACCGTCAGGAAAAAGGCAAAACGACGTTTCACGGGCATGAGCATGTTGGCCGAGGCATTATTCGGCCGATCATCAAGATGCTTAAGATGTCTACTGCTGAGAAGAACATGATAGAAGACATGGTTCTGTATCATCTGCGTCCAGGGTATTTGTCAAATTTTAAAGAACCATCGGCTCGCGCGATCTTTCGCTATTTTCGTGATACAAAAAAAGAAGCGGTTAGCGTTCTATTATTATCCCTTGCGGATCAGCGTTCTACATTAGGGCCGCTGACCACAAAAGCGGCCCTTGCCCACCATGAAAAGATCGTTCGAAAACTTTTAGCGCAGTATTTTTGTAAGGCACAAGAAAAGAAACAGCAGCGTTTGATCACCGGGCATGATCTGATCAAGAAGCTTAAACTGCCGCCTTCGCCTGTCTTTAAGAAGATCCTTGGCGCTGTTGAAGAGCAGCAGGCTTTAGGAAAGATCGCAACTCTCAAAGAGGCTTTGGCCTTAGCGAAAAGGATCGCAGAACGTGATAAAAATTAAGGATACGACTATTCGCGTTGTTCGCCGCAGCCATGCGGCTTTAGAAAAGAAAAGAGCAGTCGATCTTAAGGACTGCCAGGGTCTTTTTTCAGAAGCCTCTCTTATCGCTAAAGAAGAAAAATTACGCGTATTTTATCGCGCGGCCCTTGTGAAGGCGCAAAAAAGCAAGAGGCGTTCGCTTTATTTGATGGTTCACATGATCCCTGCGCTCCCTTGTGTCGGCCTGACGCGCGTTGTCACGCAGGAGATCCATCGTTTTCTAACGAGGAACATAGTTGATCTTCGAGAAATTGTTATTGTCGCGCCGGATGAGGGCCTCGCGCGTGTTTTTAAAAGAGAAGTGAAAGGATATCTTTCCCATCTTTTGCGTGATCTTGCCGGCGAACCTTATGTTACAGTGGATGTGATCATTGAGCTGTCTCAGGGGATCGTTGTGATCGAGCGCTCAAATCCGCCTTTTGGCTGGGCACTTCCCGGTGGATTTGTTGATAAGGATGAAAGCTTGGAGACGGCTGTGCGGCGCGAGGCTATGGAAGAAACACATTTAAAGTTAAAAGATCTTAGGCAATTTCATACGTATTCAGATCCCAGGCGTGATCCTCGTTTTCACACCGTGGATACGGTCTTTATCGCTCAAGGTGTTGGAGTCCCGAGATCCGGTGATGACGCGAAAGATCTAAAAATAGTGCCTTATAAGGAACTTTTAAACGCGGCATACGCTTTTGACCATAAGGATATTATCAGGCAATATTTAAAACAGCGAAAGCAGGCGCGATAATGCTACGCAGGGTCATCGTAGGATCGGTGTGCGTTGTTCTTTCTGCGCTTTTTTTTGCGACTATTTTATTAGGTTTTCGGAAAATAGTTTTAGTCCGCGCGGAAAAAAAGGTCATTCATGGCATGGATCAGGCCAATTACTGTGCAGCCGATGATGATTGCGCGCTTGTGATGTATCGCTGTCCTTTTGGATGTGGGACTTATATTAATAAACGAGAAACAGGCAAGATCAATAGGATGGTTTCTGAATATTTTAAACGCCGCCCTGGCCGATGCGCGTATCATTGTGCGGCGCCAATTCCTCCTGTGTGCCAGAGTGGCCGATGTGTTGCAAAGCCTTGTAAGCCTAATAAAGAGTATAGCGTGAATTTTCCAGACAATTGCAGATGCCCGCCAGAAAGCATGTATGTCGTCAAGGCTTCGCGATCCGG
>JAKQPK010000040.1 GCA_029564765.1 Candidatus Omnitrophota bacterium | reverse complement strand
AGGATGAGGTTGTCTTCTTCTGGAGTGCCAGGAAGGTTACGCCAGATAACAAGTGCCTCTTGGTTATCGTCAGGCAGAATGCCTCGGATGGTGCGGATCCACCATCGTCCATTTTGTACGGGGCGGAGCCAATCTTTCAGTTTGAGCCTACCTTCGCTATCGCGCTCGAACGACGCATCGAAGCGCTGCGGCGCAGACATTTCCTTTACGGTCAGTCCAATCAGCCAGTTAAAGGTCTCCATGAGATCAACGGTAGTATCTTGGCTTTCGTCGGATCCGGGGCGCTTTACTTTGAGCGTGTACGAAAGCGGATCTTTGAACGCATCGATATTGAGGAGCGACTGGCTACCCCGCGATTCAACATCGAGCATGTAATTCAGCATGTATTGCTCTCTCAAGTTGCCAGGCCCTTGTGCCTCAGCAGAAAAAAGCGCGTCTTCCTGCTCTGGTGTCCGCTGCAATTCCAGGTTGTTGAGCGTGTCCTCATACGATTCGAGCCGAATCACCTTGAACATGCGCGGGCTGCGCTCGGTTTCTTCTGTGGTAGCGAGGCGCTTTGGCTTGCCATCTTTCCACTCCGGGGTAAAGGTAACCTTCTTCAGTCGAGGCAGCAGCACCGTGTCGAAATAGTCCGCCATCTCGACCAGGATGAACTTGCGCTTGCCACCATCTTCACGGTTGAGATTGATGACCGCGTGGCCAGTCGTGCCAGAACCAGCAAAATAATCAAGGACAAATGATTCTTCATCATCCCCGGCTATAATATAAACGACGTCCTGAGTTGCATATACAGATTTTGGAAATGAAAATAACCCTTGATTGCCAAACATCGATTTCAGTAGTTTTGTGCCGTACGTTGAAGCATCATATTTTTGATTTACCCACAGGCTTTTAGGTCGTATACCTTGCTTGATTCTGTCAATTATCAAGACTTTATATTTTCCATTATTGTTCACTATTCTTATTTCGCCTTGGCTGAGATGTTCTAAGAATGAGCTAGGGGTTTTTCTCCAAACTCTTTTCTTGCCATCACTATCAATAGGCCAAATAACCTCCCATCCATTACCTTTTTCAAGTCCGATTCTGTTTGTCTTTGGATCATAAAAAATGGGGTAGTACGAATTTGGCCTTTCTTCAGGTGTGGAATACCCGCCAGTTCTCAAAAAATCCCTCCATTTATATGCACCCTTTTGATCTATATAGCGATATTGCCTTTTCTGTTCGTTAGATAGGTCAAAAAAGGTGATTTCAGCCGATTTTGGTTCTGGGCTGTATAGTAAGTAATATTCGTGGCAGGTCGCCAAAAAATTGTCATTCGTTCGACCAGAAGGCTTTGTTTCTACTGCAAGTACGCCAAGTCTTGCTTCTCTACTAAAGATTGTGTCTTTGACGAGACCTAGGTGTAACAGTTCAAAATCGTCAATTGCTGTTGAAACAACGGAACTAGGGAAAAGAAACTCTCTAGTTTTCTCATAACCTTGAGCCATCATTGTACACCACGATGAATGCCGATACTCATTTTTATAAAGAAAACTACTTTCATTTGTATTGTACGGTGGATCGATATACACGCACTTTATCTTCTCGCGATACCTGCGCTGCATTAGGTTCAGCGCTTGAAAGTTCTCGCTATGGACGAGGACGCCATCAGTTTTCTCATCGATGTCGTCCAACGCGTCGAGAAGGCGTGCGGTAAAGTCGGCGTCAAAATGGCGCGTATCGATCATCAAAGTTGGATAGGCCGACAAGAACTCGACCGTGCCGCGCACAGCTTGCGACGAAAATAAATCGCCACTCTTGGACGCAAAGACCTCTCCTTCCAGACCATGCAAAGCCTTCCATTCTTCCCACTGCGCCTCGTTCGCGGCAATCTCAGGATAGAACTCTTTCGGTATAATGCCGATGCGCACACACCAGCTTGTTTCGGTGACGAATTTCTTCTTGAGCCATAGCTTCTTCTGAAAGTCCTCAAGCTGCGCAAGAAAATCGATGATTTTTCCTGCGATGGTGCGAATAACCTTGATCTTGGAAAGATACTGCTCTACTTTGGGCGCACTCTCGCTCTCAATATCGTCCAGGTGCATCACTTCGTTCTTGATATAGAAATCGAGCTCGCGGCTAAGGAAAGTCTTGAGGTCTTTATGAATGAAATAGTCGAAGGTGTTGCGCGCGGTGTAGCGGTCGAGGTGGACGCGTAACCATGTATTGTCGGACTCCGTACCATCCGCGCGGCGATACTTGCGCCCGAGTAACTCTATCCATGTAATAATTGCTGGATCATCCAATGCCAGAATCGCTGCTTCGGTGGCGGCGTTCAAGTCCTTTTGTTTTGCTTCCGCTGGTTCATAGGTAAAATGGATGACAAGCTCGCCTGACTCGAGCGATAGAGGATTGCCTATAGCCAGCTTGAACTTTCGCTCTTTGCCCTGCGCCTCCTTCACATTATCGTGCTCGCCCTCCGCGGCATCAACAAGCTTAAAATGCACGCGCATCGGATTGGCCGTATTCTCTGGGCGCAATCTGAACGCATAGTCCCGCAAATACTCACTTGTTTTGATGTAATATTGATCGTAATTGGCCCAGTAGAGCTTAACCTCTTCGCCTTCGTACGGGATGGCATACACGCCAGGTTTGTAGACCCGCTTGGAAAGAAAATCACCTTCCGAATAGTAGCGCCTGAAAAAGCTATACAGATGGTCGTACACCTCGCTCTCGAGCGCACCCATGTCCACCGCAACAGTATCGAGCTTCTCTTTCAGTTCCTTTACCTTAGGCGCCTCTTCAGGATATGAAAAACCGAGCTCC
>JAKQPK010000022.1 GCA_029564765.1 Candidatus Omnitrophota bacterium | reverse complement strand
ATAAGGTGTATAGTGATCAAAAGAAAATAGAAGGACTCAAGGGGCAAAGGAATAAAGGGATAAAGGAAAGTCAAAATTCAAAAGGCAAAATTCAAAATGAAACCCAACAACCCAACGAACCCGACAAGCTCTCTAACCCTTTAACCCTCAAATCCTCTGATCTTCAATCAGAAGTTCAAATCATTTACCAACAATACCTCGATACCTTCAAACAAGGCGTCTGCAACATGATGAAGGTCGAATACGACCCGTATGCCAGAAAGAACATCCCTAGAAAGTATTTCGCGGGAGGGGTGGATATCACTAGCTTTGGCAAGGGGGCAGGACACGCCTATCGCGAAACAAACAACAAGACTGCTTGCAGTGCGATCGTCAACAAGCTTAAATTCGCAACAATCATTCTTGTTACGGCAGGTATGAGCTTGTTTGGCGTCAAAGATGTTAAGGCAGAAGAGTCTGTCATTGTCAAAAAGAAAGATCTTAGCGAAGCGCCTTTTACGCAAATATCAGATAAAAATGACTTAAAGAATAATACAGCGGCATATGATGGAAAATTTTTTGGAGAAACAGAAACTCCTCTTGCGCCATTATTGATCGTAGATCCAGATCAAAGCCCCGATCCGTTTGATTCTTCATTGATCGTATTTTCTACGAAAATGATATTGGGGGAAGAAAATGTCGACGTGATGTTTTCAAAAGAAGACAAAGGAGGGTTTGGGGAAATGACCGACGGGTCGATCAAAATATATCTTGGATCTATTATGAGCGGTATTCAGAAAACGATCGATTCGCTTTTAAATAATAATAGTTTTTTGAGAGGCGTAGCCAGCCATGATCTATTATTGATGGATCCTGAGGACCTTAAGGCAAGATTATCCATAGATCTCGTCCGCCTAGTTGTCGTTCACGAGCTGACCCATCAACGTCGGACCCAGGAAGATTATAGGGCGCGCCAAATCGACAACCTTGAGAAGTTATTTCGTATTTACAAGATCAAAGAAGGTGACCCATTCGGCATTGCTTTTGAGTTGGAGGCGTATTTATCTATGTTGTGTTCCGGTGATCATGCCCGCTTGACGCTCGCCAGATTGTGGCTTTTAGAGGGCACTGCAAGAGAGCATTCTCGCGAGTATTACAGCTCCCGTGTTATCGCAAGGGAGCTTTTTCTGATGTTAGGATACCGTGATTTTGTTAAGAAGCATTATCCAAAGAAAATGTCTGGATTTAAAACAGGCAGAATTTATTACGATCTAGATGCTGTTCAAGAATTTCTGCGCTTTGTTAGTAATGAGGCGGTTATCCGAGCCGCTCAAAAGTTTTATAGAAACGTTTTTCGTCAAGACCCGATCCAGGAAATAGAGCCTATTCATCAAGATGTCGATCGATTTATACGCGATCATGCAAAGTCGGCAGGCGCTTCTTCCGCGCTTACGCCTGATGGATATGCACAGCGTGTCTTGCAAAGAAAAAGGGCGCTGCAAGAATTAAAAGCGACCATGCTGAGCGGCGGATCCTTAGCGTCGGATGATTTTTTGGATGGCCTGAAAGATATTTTTTCCAGGATTCCTATCTTGGATGAAGAGATCGATCGTTTGTTTCCCGATGTCTATGCGCAGGAAGACATTGAACGTTTTATTTTAAGTTCTGGCCAAGTCGACCCCTACACAAAAAAGATGCTTGAGTATTCGCTCAAAAGGTTTAGGGAGATCGCTATTCAAGTAAAAATCGATCGCTATCAATCAAAAAGAGGGTCTGTCGCCAGCCGTCCTGTGCGTATCAGCCTTCGCCAGGCGCTTATTCTTTATTCGCTGCATGATTATAAAAGCCCTCAAGATGTTTTAGCGTGGATTTTTTTGCACGAGATCAATCATTGGCTGTCTTTTCGTTGGGATAATGAACATGATGATCCTTTGGATTTTTATGCTTTTCCGAATTTTGATGAAACGCAAGGATATACGCCAGCGGATCTTCAGATCTTGAAGCAATGTTTTTCACGCTTTATTGAACGGGAAAAGCAAAAACCATTCTTTGATCAGCGCCGGCCTTTCGAACGGCATCTGCATAGCCTAGAGGAGTTCTTGGCGGATGCTACTTCTAATCCTGACTTCGCAAAATATCTACATAATATTCCTATGGCGCAAGGACAGACGCGGTATCAGGCGCACATTGAGCAGCTTTTAACATCGTTAGGCGCGGAATCTGCAGACCAAAGCGTCCTCACAAATGTTTTGGGGATATACTTAGGGCGTCTCAATGCCCGGAGGCGTCAGTTGGCCGGTCGATATGGCCGCTTATCTAGCAAAAAGGATATGTCCGCTGTTTCGTCCGCGCTGACTGATCAGGAAAGGGAAGCGTTTAAGAATTTTAAAGGTTTTCTAGAGCAAAGAAAAGTTTACGCTTTAGATGGCAGCTTCGAAGATCTTACGCTTTTTGTTGACATAGACCTGGATGCTTTGGGGGTGGACGCTCATCGTTTTAACGTTTATTTGGTTGACCCGCAGGGACGGCGATCTGAAAAAAGCTTTTTCGTCGCTGAACTGTTCCCATCAACAAAAGATCTTTTTGTTGACGCCTGGAACCCTCTGCCGGCGGAAACAACGTTTGTCACGTTTGATAACAACGGCCAGGCAACATATGACAGGATCGACAGAGACCTGTCTGCGTCTTTTGCGACGACGCAGATCCTCAAGATCTTGAGCGAGGCTTTGCCAGGATTTAGGGTGCAGGGTGTTTTGCAAACGCTTTTGTATATGGATCAAAATACTCAATTTGAGACTTTTTATGATCAGTCAACAGGTCTTTTTAAAAAGCTTAAAAACGATGAAGATGGGTATTATTGGCTTTTAGAGGATCTTGATCGAGATATCCATCGGGCGAAAATAGCCGCCAAAGACCAAACTATTTCACCAAAGCAATTTATTGGTCTAGAATTTTTTAATGATATCCAAGCTGCGTCTTTTTTTGAAGAGGTTGATTTTTATTGGCTTCGGCAAGGGGAAAAGGTTTTTCATGGCCTGAGCGAAGCCATGAAAAATCTTATGCACTACTATGAAAATGCCAACTTAGAGATCGATCTGGCGCAAGAATTGGCATCCGTCGGGATTGGAGATCCTTTGCTTGCTGGATATACCAGTATTTTTGATTTTGGCGAATTTTATTTTGAGGCTCGTTTTCCAGAAAGCCCAAAGGAAGTCTTTGGAATCAAGACGGCCTCTTCATCTTTGGGAAATTTTGACGCGATCAAGGATATCCTAGAAGATCTTCAGAAGCTTATCCCTGTTTCATTAGATGTTGTTCAGTTGAAATTTAAGGCATACAACAAAAGAGCAAAGATCTTACCTTACGCAGGCTTTTTGGGAGCAAGGGATGACCGCGAGATTGCATCATATCTTTTTAGCAATGAATTTCAGATTGATTTGATCATTGACGGACACCCTTTATTTTTCATCTACAAGAATAGTCAAAGCGTTGATTTCTTTTATGGATGGACTGAGCAAGGGTACAAAGAATATTTTACAAGATACGTGACGGATAACATTGGAGATTTTATTTATAATGTTTACAGTGACAATGAGATCAGCGATATCGAGATCATTCCTCCTACCGACAAAGAGCGGTTTTCATGTTTTTTTGATCTTATTCTCCTTGATGGCGGGTTCCGCGAAAATCACTCGTTCGCGTCTTTGAATTTCATCCTTGATGATCAAGGCCAAGCCCAGGTCAAATTTTTATACGGACCGCAGCAAAAGCTTCTTACGAACAATGAAGATCTTTTCCGCGGCCTGATCCCCGGGATCGAGAAGTTTTGGAACAAGAACAATCAGCAACAGCTTGAGGCGCTTGGGCAAAGGTCCTCAAGCGTTATTACCAGATCTGGCGTTTCAATTTATGTTGACGGTCAAGGACGCCAGCGTATCGACATGGACACCGTTCAAGATGAGGAAATAAAAGATTTCTTGCGTGCGATCGCGCAGCCAGACCTTGTTGGAAAGGTTTTTGTTTACGGAGGGGCTGTGCGAGACTTGTTGTTTGGTTCTTTGGTAAGGGATATTGACTATCTTCTTACCGCGGATACGACGGAAGAAGATTTTCGCGCGAAGGCATTTCCTTACTTGAAAGCCACAACGATCATGAAAAAACACAACATGGGCCAGCGTGTCCGTAACGTTGATGATGTTCGCTTCAGCTTTGGAGGCATAGAGCTTTCCATTAATAAAATGTTTCTTTATTTCGATGGGTCATCAACAGATCCCGTTCTTGAAGATCCGCAAAATGGCCTCAAAGACCTTATGAGCCAAACAGCCCGCGCGACCTATGACAACGATGATTACAGGCAAACGCGGCAAAAATTTTCGCGCATTATGGAAAAAATGATTCGCTTTGGCCTTGTGCCTGATTCTCGGACCGAGCGCGTATTAAGGGATTGTATTTTGCATTACAAAGGGCAATTGATGGATTTTCCTGTCTTTAATGTTTATAAAGCGTGGGACGGAATCTTGCATCGGGGGGTTAATTTCTTGAGTGCTCAGGAATTGTGGGACGCGATCATTGATTGGCAGGAGTCTTATAGAAGGGACATGGCAGAAGGCAGGCCTCAGGGTCTCAATGATGGTGAAGGGGATCTGCTGGAAAAATTAGGTTTTCGTACAAAAGAAGCCCTCGCTGTGCATTTGCAGGGTGTTCTTATAAAAGATGGATCGATGGTAACGACAGTGGCAAGCTCCGGCCTTCATGGACGATGGAAAGATATTATACCAAAGCTGTTGGACCTTGCGGATCAAGGCAGGATCAAGGCTGTTTTTATAGATCTTGATAATACGGTCTTTTATCCTGCAGGGTTTATTGGCAGTGAAAAACAAAAGAACGAGAGTATCATCAAATTGGCCACTTATTTGATCACAGAAGGAATGAAGAACAAGAATGTCTTGCATGTTGACGAGCAAGAGGTGCTCGCGGCTATTGATCAGGCAAAAAGGATCGTCTATCCTCAGGGAGACCACGATGAAGAGCGCATGGCGCAACATCAATTCTTTCTTTCAGATATCAACCCTGAGATGTTGCGCATGTTAAGAAGAAAAGGTGTCCAGATCTTTGGCTTTACGGCTCGTCCTAGCATTCCTTCCAAGATGAGGATCACCCTAGATATTTTAAGATCCTTAGGGATCAATGGAGATATTTTTGATAAGGTTATTTTTACATCTGGAGACGGAAAGATAAAGGCTGATCGCCTGTCGTTTGAGATCAAAGAACTTCGCAAGGAGTTTAAGAAAAAAGGATGGCAGGTTCCTTCAAGGGAGATCTTCCTGATCGATGATCTGAAAAAAAATATTATCGCTGCTGAAAAGCTGGGGTATCAGATCACCTCAGTTCTCGTGGAACCTGAAAATGGTGTCGTCGATAAGACGTGGGAGGATTTTCTTCAGCTCGCGCGGCAAGCGAAGAAAGATGGTAGCCCGGAACATGTTTTTGAGCATATGCTTAACGCTTATGTTCTCGCGCCAAGAAATGAAAGAATGAAGGCCTTACGATTAGCCCGAGACATTTTGACAAAGAAAGATTTTGAAAAACTTTCTCAGGAGCTTGTTGGGGGCACTAGATCGAAGCAGAGACCTTTCAAAGACCTGGAAGCTGTTTATATTATTAATCCTGATGAATATTTTGATATGGACTTTCTTTCCAGGGATGAAATAGAAGGATTTGTTCGGGATCAATTTAACAAGCCACAAAATTTTAGCTTGGATCATGGCCCCGCCAAGATCGAAGGCATTTCATCGGCGATCCATACGGCTTCGCAGGATGTTTCATTGACGCGCCAGAAAGCACAAGAGCTTGTCGAAAAGCACTCACCCCTTATCTTGACCTCTCAAGAGATCTTTTCTGAGGATCGTGATCAGCAAGTAAGTAAGATGGCAGAGGAATTTTTTAAGAATCTATCCTTAAAAAGCCACCGGGAAGACGATCAAGAAGTTGCTGAAACCCTTGCGTTCATCATGGAAGAGCTTATTGCCAATAGCATGGATTCTATCTTAAGTACAGAAAGCGGAGCTGTGTCTGTTTCTGAAGAGATCCTGCGCCAGAAAAGATCCCATGATCATCAGATCGTGGTTAATTTAAAAGTTGACGACTATCAGTTTTCTATAGAGGTCATCGACACAGGCCTTGGGATCTATAGTCCCACAACAAGTGAAAAAAGGCTTAGCGGCGTTCGGCAATCCGGTGGTTTTGGAGAGGCGCTTTCCATGGCAAGGCGATACCTGAAAGAATTGTTTGATGGTGCCAGGATCGATCAGAGGCTTGGCGGTCAAGCAGGCCGCGCGGTCGATCAAGGAAGCCTTACCGTGATCCAGATTCCTTTGACGAGTTTGGCTCCTGGCTCTTTTGTTGACGAAGAAAAAGATCATCTATTTGATCAAGACATGGAAAAAAGTACGGGTGGTATCGACTTTAACAAGAAAAATATGAATGTTAATATCCTTGGGGCAGGGGATGTGTTAGAGTTGCTGAACTCAAATTCTGCCAACCTGCAGAGCCCCATTAATTCTTCATCTTTTGAAGGTCTTCAGCCTATTATCATTAATATTCAGCCATTCCACAGCTTGCCATCCTTTTTGGGGTTAGGTGAGCCGTCCCAAGCCAAAGAATTAAGTTCCCTGTAGAGCGTTGTTAAAAATGTTTATTTCTTGTTGAGAGATGGGATTTTTTTTGTTATCTTAATATTGAACTCTCTAAGTAGAGAGTTGTGTCTAACCCTATGAGAAATATATATTTACTAAAGGATCTAGCGCAAGTTACAGGACATTCAACCTATACGTTGAAATACTACCTTCGTTTAGGGCTTTTTAAAGAAATCGGCAGGAGTCCTTTGACAAATTTTCGCTATTTTGATGATGCCACTGTTGAATCGTTGAAAGGGATCCGCAAGCTGCAAAACGATGGGCTTTCTTTGAAGGAAATAAAAACGAGGCTAACCGCGTGAGCTATTACCAGGCATTAGACCTTAGCAAAGAACCTTTCTCGACAAGTCCTGATCCAGATTTTTTTTATCATTCTAGAGAGCATACGACTGCTCTTAAGCGTTTGGAAATAGCGGTACGTCTTCGCCGGGGATTAAGCATTGTCTTAGGTGATGTGGGCGCGGGTAAGACAACCTTGTCACGAGCGCTTTTACAATCATTTAATGGCGAAGAAGATCATTATATTTTTCATATGATCTTGGATCCGGATTTTAAGAGCGAATATCAGTTCTTAGCGCATCTGACAAAAATGTTTGGCGTCAGCCCTTTTTTGCGCTCTTCCATGGATCACAGAGAAACGATCGAGCGTTATCTTTTTCAAAAGGGCGTTGACGAGGGCAAGACCATTGTCCTTTTGATCGACGAAGCACAAAAACTTTCGATGCCGTTCATTGAGATCTTGCGGACACTGCTGAATTATGAAACGAATGAATACAAATTGTTGCAATTAATCATTCTTGGTCAAATGGAACTACTGCCACGCATTAAAAAGGTCAAAAATTTCATGGATCGAGTGGCCCTAAAATATATTATCAATCCTCTCGACGAGAATGAGACGGCGGAGATGATCCGTTTTCGCCTGGGGCGGGCAGGTGCTAATGGGAAAAAGGAGATCTTTACTTTTGAGGCGATCAGAAAAATTTACGAGGTGACGCAGGGATATCCCCGCAAAGTAACGCTTTTATGTCATAACGCGCTGGAGCGCGTTGTGATGGATGGGCGGGAGACCGTGACCGCTGAGCTTGTTCATGCGTTGGTCGAAGAAGAAAAAAGGTGGCGGACATGACGAAAAGCCACTTACCGGAAGAAAAACTTTTGCGCCTTATTCGAGAAAAGCCAGAGAACAGGCCAAAGCTTGTTGATCAGAAAGCCGTTGCTAAACCGATCAAAAAGGATAATAAGAATTTGTTCGGATTTCTGAATGGCACGTTAATCCTTGCTTTCATAGGGTTGATGTTATTGCTGGTGTACAGCACCTTCGATAAGCCTCAGCCTCAGGGCGATCGATGGCCTAAGACCGATGAGCTAGAGCCTGCAACGACGCAGGATTTCGTTCTGATCCAGAAAGATGTTAAGCCGTTTGCGCATTATCAGGGTCAGTTGGAAACGCGTGATCTTTTTGAGCGTCCATTGGCGCAGGTAACCGCTAACGCGCGTGTCGATCTAACAAAGCGCTACAAACTTGTTGGCATTGTTTTAGGTGCTGTCCCAGAAGCTATTGTCGAGGATCTAACAAGCAGAACAACAGTGTTTATCCGTCCTGGAGATCGGCTAGAGTCTGTCCAGGTTAAGACGATCGAGGAGGGTCGTGTTGTTTTTTTGCAAGAAGGACTTGAGATCGAGCTTAAACAATAGCGTGAAAAACAATATTTTTAAAAAGATTTTGGTATAATACCCTAAACTTTTTTAAAGGAGTTGCCCATGAAGGCAAAAAGAATTCTTGTAATAGGCATGGTCGTTTGTTTGATGCTAACAGGATGGATCTTTTCCTTGGCTGTAGCTCAAGAGCGTGGCATCGTTCCTGCTGACCAAGTACAAAACGCTCTTGATAGCTATGAAAAACAGTTGTCTCAGCCAACGATCACTCAGCCTCAAGCAGATATTCCCTCAGCTGTTTCAAGCCAGGTAGAAGGGCAGGTGGCAGAAAGAATATCATTGGATTCTGCAGGGTCACAGCAGCCTGTCATTGATGAAGCCTCTGTGATACCTGCATCTTTCATGATGGATGTCTTGGAGCTAAAAGACATGGACATCGGAGATGTTCTGAAGCTGATCTCTAAGAAAAGCGGTTTAAATATTGTTTCCGGCAGAGATGTTGTCGGCAAGGTCACTATTTATCTTAAGAATGTCGATGTCCGTGATGCGTTGCGTATCATTTTAGAGTCTAATAATTTGGCTTATGTTGAGCAAAATAATATTATCAAGGTCGTTTCAGGTGCTGAGTACGAGAAGATGTATGGATACAAGTTTGGTCAAAATCTTACAACGAAGATCGTTGCTTTAAGGTATGTCAAAACGCCAGAAGTCGTCACCGTCTTAGACCAGATCAAAAGTCAGTCAGGCAAGATCTCTTCTGATTCCGTATCGAATACAGTGATCCTAGTGGACCGCCCGGATAAAGTTATCCTGATGGAAGACATGATCCAGCGCATGGACATTCCGGTTGTAACAAGAACCTTTGAGATCCGTTACTCAAAAACAGAGGAAGTAGCGAAAAAGATCGAGAATTTTTTATCGAAGAATGTTGGCAAGGTAGAGTTTGACGCACGCTCCAACAAGGTTTTAGTCACGGATACCGAAAAGAAGATCGCCCAGATCGAGAAGATGATCCAGGCATTTGATACAAAACATCAAGAGGTCTTGATCGAAGCTAAGATCGTTCAGGTCAACCTCAATGATCAATACAAGCTTGGTGTTGACTGGGAGGCGATCGTTTCAGATTTTCACAGCCTTGACCTGGCGAGCCAGTTCAACATTTTATCGAATGCTAGTAAGCGGGGCAAGCTGAGCATTGGAACGCTTTCCAATGATGATTATAAGGTCTTGATCGAGGCTTTGCAAACGGTCGGCGATACGAACATCCTCTCTAATCCACGGATCACCGTGATCAATAATGAAGAGGCGAAAATCCTTGTCGGTTCCAGCGAGCCTTATGTAACGACACAAACAACGACGACATCCTCCGGTCCGTCAACAACCGCGGAAACGGTCAATTTTATCGAAGTGGGAGTCAAGCTCTATGTTACGCCAACGATCCATGGCGACGGGTATGTGACCATGAAGATCAGGCCCGAGGTTAGTGCGCGAACTGATTATTTAACAACCAGTACGAACAATAAGATCCCTATCGTAGAAACTTCCCAGGCTGAAACAACGGTCATGGTCAAGGATTCTGTGACCATCGTGATTGGAGGCCTGATCAAAGAGCAAGACAGCCGGACGATCAACAAGGTCCCTTTCTTAGGGGATATCCCTTTTCTGGGAACGGTTTTTCGTAATGAAGATAGAGAAAAAACAAAGACAGAGATCATCATCTTTTTAACGCCAACGATCGTCACAGGAGATCATCCTTCTTCTGAAAAGATCTCCGGGAGGCCGGAAAAGAAAAAGTGATATGCATTATTCTCTGATGCGTACATTATTATGGGTAACCGTTGTTGTGGTCGCGTGCTTTCTTTTGCCTGGATGCGCGACCATGCCTGCGCCAACAGAGCCTGTCGGTGAGCCTGAGATTGTTTTAAGGGATCTTTGCGTGCGTTATGGTATTAGCTGTATCGTTGACAGTAATAGTCAGGTCATCACTATCCAGAGAGATCACATCCAAGCCAGGGCAATGGTTGGAAGCAATGTGGTTGTGGTCAATAAAGATAAATTATTGCTAAGCAGTCCTGTGCGGTTATCTCGCGGTGTGGTTTATGTCCCGGCTGATTTTAAAATAAAAGTCATTTCTCCTATTTTCAAAAAGACTTCTTTGGAAATGAAAGGGTATAAGATCCTCATCGATGCTGGCCATGGAGGCCATGATCCCGGTGGGATCGGCGGCCTAGGGACAAAAGAAAAAGATGTTGTCCTGGATATAGCAAAGCGCTTGAAAAGGAATTTGAAAGAGAGGGGTTTTTCTGTGGCGATGACACGCGAAACGGACAAATTCCTCACGCTTGAAGAACGGGCGAGCTTAGCGAACCAGAAAGATGTTAGTCTTTTTCTGAGCATTCATGCGAATATCGCAGATTCTTCCAGGGTTAAAGGATTAGAAGTCTATTCATTGCGGACGCTTGACCCCAAAGAGCTTAAGGAGGCTATCGACCCAGACAAATATCGACAGTCATTCTCGACTTATCAAATGAAGAGAAATGATCTGACATTAAGAAAGACATTGATCGATATGATGCGAGGGTACAAAGATCTCCATTCAGATCGGCTAGCGAGGCAATTAACGCATGAGGTCTCTATCGCGCTGGATATTAGCCACCGAGGTGATAAGCAGGCAGGTTTTTATGTCTTAAAATATACGCTTGTCCCATCTGTCCTGATCGAAGTAGGTTTTTTGTCAAATCGTGCGGAAGAAAAAAATTTGCAATCCGCAGGATATCGGCAGAAAATGGCTGATGGTATCGCCGAAAGCGTGTCACGATATATTCGTATGTATTTTTAATATCAAAGGATCCATGATGTCTGAAGCAAGATTTCCTATTGGGGTTTTTGATTCGGGATTAGGCGGGCTGACCGTTGTCAAAGAGTTGATACGGCAGTTGCCTTGCGAGAACATTGTTTATTTTGGCGATACGGCTCGTGTGCCTTACGGGACGAAATCCAAGGAAGCGATCGTGCGGTTTTCCCATGAAAATGCGCGTTTTTTGCTGAAGCATAAAGTGAAGATGATCGTTGTTGCCTGTAATTCGTCATCGAGTTTTGCCTTGGAAAGCCTGCGCAAGGCCTATAAACTTCCGATCATCGGCGTGATCGTTCCGGGCGCCTGCAAAGCAGTGGGCATGAGCAGAAAAAAGGTCATTGGCGTGATCGCTACATCGGCCACGATCCATAGTGGACAGTACGCTCGAACGATCAAAAACATTGATAAAAACATCAAGGTCGTGAACCAGCCGTGTCCGCTTTTTGTCCCGCTGGCGGAAGAGGGCTGGTATGATAATGTGATCGCGCAACAGGCCGCAAAGAAATATTTACAGCCCATTGTTCAGTCTAAGGCGGATGTCGTGATCTTGGGTTGCACACATTACCCCTTGTTGCGCAATGTCATTCAAAGGGCCGTTGGTCCCAAGGTCTTTTTGATCAACTCGGCAAAAGAGATCGCCCAAGAAGTGAAAGATCTCTTAAAGAAGATGGGGCTTTTAAACACGCAAGGTCATCGTGGAAAGTGCCAATTTTTTGTGAGTGATAAACCACAGCATTTTAAGACATTGGCTAAGCGGTTCTTGGGCTGTGCCATTAAAAACGTTCATAAAGGATCAGGCGCATGTATGAATTAACCGTTAAGGGTGAGTTTGCGGCTTCACATTCGTTGCGGGATTATGAGGGCAAGTGCAAGAACCTGCATGGGCACACATGGCATGTCGATGTTGTCGTCGCGGGTGCTGACCTCAATAAAACAGGAATGCTCGTTGATTTTAAAGAGATCAAGAGCGCTCTTCACGCTGTTCTTGACGAGCTTGACCATGCGCATCTCAACGACCTTGCTTATTTTCAAACTGTCAATCCTACCTCAGAGAATATCGCTCAATATCTTTTCGATTCTCTCAGAAAGAAATTAAAGACCGTCGAGCCTAAGCGTGTCACGGTCTGGGAATCTGAGAAAGCAAACGCGACTTATTATGAAAAAGCAGTGTAAGAAAGCCATTGTCCTGTTGTCCGGAGGCCTGGACTCAACAACAACCCTTTATATTGCCAAGCATCAAGGATATCATGTTACGGCCCTGATCTTTCGTTATGGACAGCGCCACGACAAAGAGGTTTTGCGGGCTCAGCGTATCGCGCGATCGGCGCACTGTGATCATCATGTTGTTAATATTTCATTGCCGTGGAAAGGATCGTCACTGCTGGATCCCCGTCAAGCGATCCCGGAACATCGCACGCTTAAGAGCATGCCCTCAAAGATCCCATCCACCTATGTTCCGTCGAGGAATATGATCTTTTTAAGTTTTGCCTCGTCATTTGCGGAGGCGATCGGGGCCGACACTATTTTTCTAGGAGCCAATGTTCGTGATTATTCCGGCTATCCGGACTGCCGGCCTCAGTTTCTTAAAGCTTTTGCGCGGGCCATGCGTGCCGGGACAAAGGCAGGAGCCAGGGGTTGCGCGATCCAGATCAAAGCCCCGTTGATCCGAAAGACCAAGGAAGAGATCATCCGCTTAGGATACCGATTAAAAGTTCCTTATCATTTAACATGGTCATGCTATAAAGGCCAGGCCAAACCTTGCGGTACCTGCGATAGTTGCCTGTTGCGCCAAAAAGGGTTTGCGGCGCTTAAACGTAAAGACCCCGCCTTATGATCACTGCCAGGATAAGTGAAGTTTTTTCTTCCATTCAAGGGGAAGGAAAGTATGTGGGGCGTAGGCAGGTTTTTATCCGTTTTTTTGGATGTCAATTAGGCTGTCGCGTGTGTGATACACCCCAAGGAAGAGAAGATTCTTACGGATTTCGAACGTATTCTCGCACGCAGCTTTTAAAGGAAGTTTCACGTTTTTCCAAGGTTTCAGGTGTCAGCCTTACCGGCGGCGAACCCTTAGAGCAAGCTGGATTCTTGAAAATCTTTTTGCCTTTATTAAGGCGAAAAAAGATGCCTATTTATCTTGAGACAAACGGTATATTGGTTCAAGAGTTAAAGGACGTGATCCATCTTGTGGATATCATCGCCATGGACATAAAGCTTCCAAGCGTGACAGGGCAAGGTTCTTTCTGGAAAGAGCATGAGCGATTTTTACGCGTCGCTAAGGCAAAGGATGTTTTTGTGAAGATTGTGGTAGGGCTTGCGACGCCTTTAAGCGAGATCGCGCGCGCCGCAAAGCTTGCATCCTGCATTAATCGTGATATAGTATTTATCCTGCAGCCGCAACACGACGAGCTTGGCGCAAAACTTTTACAGCACTGTTTTGCTGCTCAAGAAAAAGCCTTACGTTCCTTATCGGATGCGCGCGTTGTGGCGCAAATGCATAAATTGTTAAAGGTGAGATAGGCCATGGCCAGAAAAACATACGAACATCTACAAGAAAAGATTCGTCGTCTTAAGACCCCGCGTATTGATGTGTGGAATAATAAATACGCTGATCGTGAATACCTGATCGATCTGTCGACAGATGAGTTTACTTGCATTTGCCCTAAGACTGGATTGCCGGATTTTGCGACCATTAAGGTTTGGTATAAGCCTGGAAAAAAATGCCTAGAACTCAAATCATTCAAATATTATCTTATGTTTTATCGTGATATTGGCATCTTTCATGAGCATTTGACCAATAAGATCTTAGACGATGTTGTCAACGCTTGCCAGCCGCGTTGGGCCAAAGTGGAGGTTGTGATGAAGCCTCGCGGAGGCATTCAAACCGTTGTTGCTGCTGAATATCCCCAATCCTGTTAACTGTAAGGAGTCTTCATGCCCCGAAATCATAATCGAAAGAATGATGAGCTTCGTCCTGTTAAGATCACGCGTCGTTATTTAAAGTATGCGCCAGCGTCTTGCTTGATCGAGTTTGGCGATACAAAGGTGATCTGCAGCGCTATTTTAGAGGATATGGTCCCGCTTTTCGTGAAAGGCACGGGGACGGGATGGTTGACCGCGGAATATGGCATGTTACCTGGCTCATGCCCTGAGAGGATCGCGCGCAATAAGACATCCGGACGGACCTTTGAGATCCAGCGCCTGATCGGTCGCTCGCTTCGCAGTGTTATCGATTTTCAAGCGCTAGGGGAAAAAACGATCAAGGTTGATTGTGATGTTGTCCAGGGCGATGGAGGCACACGAACCGCAGCGATCACGGGAAGCTACGTAGCTGTTGTTGATCTTTTAAAAAATTTTCAAAAACAGGCAAGAATAGCTCCAACGCTTGTGAAGGATATGGTGGCTGCTGTAAGCGTTGGGATCATTGCCGGGGAGCTTCGTTTAGATCTGGAATTTAGCGAAGACTCGAAGGCGGATATGGATATGAATGTTGTTATGCGCGCAAGCGGTGATTTTATTGAGATCCAGGGCACTGCCGAAGGGTCACCCTTTTCGCGCGCTCAGATGAACGAAGCGATCGATCTAGCACAGAGAGGGATCGAGGAGCTTTTTGATGTTCAGCGCCAGGCGTTATCAGGGTAATACTAGAAGATCTCAGGAACTAAAAGCATCTTGGCGTAAAACAAAAGGGTCTTTGAGTTGTATCTCGGGGCTTGCCGGGATTCCATTGATGTATAGCTTGTATTGCACCCAATAAATATTTCCTCCGCTCGATGTTACCTTGCGAAGCACATCGTTAAATTCAAAATAACCTGTCGCATCCGTATTAGTCGTATAATCCTGAGTTCCATACCCATAAGTATTTGGCTTGAGCATAACAACGGTATTTGGGTGAACGTTTGCTGAATTAGGCAGGCGAGCGTAGCCGTATACTTTTCCAGATGGAGCACATGGAACCATTTTCACGTTAGAAATCTCAGAAACATCATATGGGTTGTAGGCTTTAATACGATACTGATAAAAAGAATAGTCTGGTATCGCTATTTTTGAATCGACGTAAGATGTGATGTTAGCGTTGACGGTGGCAATCTCAACCCAGTCTTGGCCATAGTAATCTAGGGAGCGTTCGATCTTGAATCCTGTCTCGTTCAGAGAATTGTCTTGCCAATTAAGAACAAAAGACCGTCCATGATCTTGCGGCAGCACATTAAGATTGGAGGGTGGGGTTAAGAAAAATTCAGATGAGCGTGCATTCTTTATGGAGCCCGTGGATTGCGCATATACGTTCATGCTTATTGCTAAGGTGATATTTATTATGATACATAGCGTCAATAGGATCTTTTTCATAGGGCCTCTTTTGTGATGTGTGATTTTAATTGATTATTATCGAGTATAGCACGCTTGATATTTCTTAGACAAAATTTATTCTGCGCTAACGATAAAGTCAGAATCTTCGATCATTAAGCTTATTTCATAGATATATTCCAGCGGATCGATCACGTTTTCAACTTCTTTTAAGATCCGTCCTTTGTCGATAACGCATAGCATGACCTTTGTGTATTCTGGGAGGCGGCCGTCCGCGTATGTATAGATATGATAGGATCCATCAACGCTGATAGGCGCTTCCGCGATGACATGTCCGTTGGGCGTGCGAACTTGCACAACCTTTCCTGTTAAGACGCTCTCGTCATGATTTCTTTTGAATACTTTTCCAACGAAAAACAAAGGACGCTCACAAAAACTCCAAGCAAGCTGAAGATAAATTCCTCCTAAGTCATACGTATTTCGGCAGGGAGAAAGTAAAAAGCTTTCACTGCCAAAGAATATGGGAAAAGGTTTGCCGTGGATCGATGGCGTGGAATAGACGCAAATACGCACACCGATATCTTGGCCCCGATAGGAAAGAGGGGTTTTTTGTGAGAAAAAGAAGTGTCCGTTGGATGCTGTAAAAGTCTTTCCTAGATTGAGCAGGGTTTCTCCGTTGGCTCCATGCACAACGAATTCGATGAGCGCGTTTTTAATAGGGACATTACGAAATAATATTTGGCCGGAGATCTCAAGGTCGACAGACATTTTTTCTTCACTAGAAGTAGCGAGAAGTTTCTTTTCTTGATTGTCTGTAAACATTGAACCTCCTTTTCCTGCAAGGTTAGAAAAATATGCCGACAGCCTGACGCGGCATCCTGTCAAAAAATCCTTTCAAAAGCTTAACCAACCTAGCAATAAGCAGGTTAAGCGCTGCAGGCCTGAAGTTTTAAATAGGGATTAGATGGTCAAAAGCGCACGGGCCTGCCTTTTCGAGAATTTATCTAAAAAGGCTTTGAAAGAACGCTCCGTGGCTAATTGGGAGTATAGCATCCTGTCAAGACTCAAAACAACGGGATTTAGCGCTTTCAAGAAAGCGCTTTCTTGAGAAAGATCCTTTTTTGGCTTTTCTCGACGGTAAAGACAGAAAAAGGCGTAAGCTTATTTTTAGAATAAAATTTTAATTTAGTTGTAAGTCTATGGAAATAAAGGATTTTTGTGATATATTAGAATGAAAAAGATAAGCAACGGAGGAAAACATGGTCGAATTATTAGTCGCTACTCGTAACTTAAAGAAATTCAAAGAGATAAAAGAATTATTGTCTGATCTTAAGGTCAAGGTAACCTGCCTGGAAGACTATCGGGCTATGCCAGAGATCGAAGAAGATGGAAAGAATTTTTCTGAAAATGCTATCAAAAAAGCTGCCACGATCTCACTTTACACTAAAAAACTTGTCATGGGTGAGGATTCAGGCTTGGAAGTAAAGGCTTTGGGCAATCAGCCGGGGGTCTATTCGGCGAGATTCTCAGGGCCACAGGCAACCGACAAAAAGAACAACCAAAAGCTTCTGCGCTTGCTGAAAAATGTGCCCTTGAAACAAAGAGAAGCCAGATACCGTTGCTATGCGGCTCTTACTGATCGAAGCGGCATTGTTGGCGTCGTTTCAGGCAGTTGTCATGGACGCATTGCCTTAAGCCCTAAAGGAAAGAATGGATTTGGTTACGATCCGTTATTTGTTGATATCAAGCGTGGAAAAACCTTTGGAGAGCTTGATCCGCAGATCAAGGCACAGATCAGTCATCGGGCTAAAGCTCTAAAGAAATTTCGCAAACTTATTGAAAAATATTTGGCAGGACGTCGAAAATAAAGTCTTTTGTTTTCTGTAGCACGTTCAATGGCCGCGGGATCACTTTATATTCTGGCTTTGCCAGTGTTCCCGTGATCTTGACGGTTAAGAAATCTTCCGCTTGGGTCAAGAAAGCGGCGATCGTCTTTTGCAGGGAATCAGAGCTTCGGATAACCCCTTCCGCGAAGCGTGAGACGATATCAAAATCAAGTTCACCTTTGAAGTTCACCATTCCATTACAATTAAGTTCGATCTGGTTTCCTGTGATCAAAGCATCCTTGATAAGGACTTTTTGGTTGACGACGGAGAAATTGCCTTCCGCGCTGTCAAGAGTGATATTTTCTTTGCCAGGAACGAAAAGAAGTTGAGCAAGGCCTTTTAAGACATCAAATTGCCAAAGCTTACCTTTTTTGATGGATAAGAATCCTTGTCCTTGGCTTAAAAGAGGATCTGCCAAAGGTCCAGTTCCCGCATATGTTAATCCTAATGTTCCAGCAATATCTTTATCTTTTAAGGGTGTATCGTTCTTGAGCTTTGAGCAATCAACATTTTTGATCTCGAGATTTGCCTTATAGGGCATTTCCTTGATAGACAGATCGCTAGAGCCTTGCGCGAGCAAGGTGCCGCCATAAACAGATGAAGAAACAGAGAAGTTATTGATAAAACGGTCGCGTTGATCGTATTTTACCAATACTTTATCCATCGCATAGCCATATAAAGAGACGCGATCACTTTTTAAGGTAAGGGCTAATGCCCAGTCTGTCCATTGCTGTGGCGATCCGACAAATAAGCCTTCAATAGCGCATAATCCCGCAGGGTTGGCAGATGAGATCTTTTCTTTCATACCTGGGACCAGCGCTGTTAGGTCCTCTAAGGCAAGCGTGCCATTGATCTTGATGTTCAGCCTTGCGGCCGCTTTATTGGTGGGATAAAAGATCTCTCCTTGCACGGTTGCCTGAGATTGTTTGTGCTTGGCGGTTAATGTCGAGATCTTAACGCGGTCAGGAAATAATTTTGAATCCAGAGAGACCGATAGATCTTCGCTTTGAAGACGCGTCGTCAGATTGTTAAATTTTAATGTCCCATTGAGCGTGTAGGTCTTGTCGTGCAATGTAAGCGTCAAATTTTTCCACGACCCCTCATCTGGAAGATAATGTGAAGTGTTCAGGCTGGCTACCTGATAGGCGATATCGCCTGAGATGCCGGTGATCGCCTGCACAAGGGTTTGATTCTTGAAAGTCACATCCTTAAGGGAAGCGGTGCATTGCAGGGATGAGCCAGCGATCTTTTTAAGCTTTCCCTTGTATTTTAGTTTGAAGGTCGCAATTCCCTTTAGGTCAATGTCGTTTTTAGGCAGATATTGGCTGGCAAGGTTTTCCCAGGCGCCTAAGTTAAAGTCGGCCGCGTGGAAATCAACATTAACCCAGGGGTCTTTGAAGTTTTCCATGACACCGGAGATCGATACCGGGGTCTGGCTTACGATCGCTGATAAAGACTCGGCTGAGAATTTGTTGGGCGCAAAAGAGATCTTTCCCGAGATCTTTTCAGCCGTTTTCACAAAGGGTAGATCTGTGATGCTTCCATTAGCGAAAGATAACGTGAGTTGATAGTCAAGGGGCGTTTTTGCAGAAGCAGGGTTATGCGTTAGCGATAGGTCGAGCAAGGGGCTATCGACAAAATGAGCATTAGGCTTGAAGGTGACCTGTGCATTGTTAAGTTTGAGCTGGGTCTTTAGCTCTGTGGTGTTATTGAATAAAGACAGGTTGAAATTTCCTTGGGGCTGCAGGGAGAACGTGAAGTCTTTTCCTATATGGCCGGCTGTATTAATAGAGTTTATGTTACCGCTGAGCGTTGTCTTTTTATCAGTATAGGTAGCTGTAAAGTCATAGATGATGTCTGATGTTAAAGCGCGGTCTGTCGCGGCCTCTAGCTGTCCTTGCTTGATATCAGCGCGACCCTTGATGCGCCATTGTTTTTTCTGAAGATCTATCTCGTTAATTGTCAGCGTCGGGGAGAATGTGACCGTGTTCTTTTCTTGAAGATCCATCTGGACTGCGTCAAACACGCATTCACCGCGTCCTGTGATCTTTCCGGCCCTCTGAGAGAGGTCCAGAGCCACCAAAGAGATTTTCGCTTTCTTAAGATTCAGCCCAGGACGGTTGATATATTCGGAAAAGTTTTCTAAAAAGATGTTTTCAGCTCGCAGCTGGCATAAGAAATCCTGAGAGATGAAGTCGTAGTTTAAGTCGGCGAATATTTTAAGGCTTTTCTGGCCGCGCGGAAAAACCTTAACAGTGGCCTTCATGTTCTGCGGCAGGGACAAAGATGCTCGGATGTGGATATGATCGATCCTTTCAATAGCCTCCCGCGTGACATTTTTGTCGAAGAGCAAAAGGGTGCCATTGTTGATCGTCAAGCCGGCAATATATGCAGAAAATGAAGAGCTGTCGTCCTGTTTTCTTTCAGGGGTCAGCAGATCCTGGAAATTCCATGATCCTGTCCGCTCTCGGGAGATCAAGAGAACAGGATCGTCAACGACCAGCGAAGGGATAATGATCTTTTTCTGGAAAATAAGCGGAATGTAAAAGATGCTGATCGAGATCTCTTGAGCGGAGAATATTTTCTCGACCTTAGGAGCTCTATCCTGGATGATGACATTCTTCAAGACCAATCCTTTGAGCGGAACGTAATAGAGATCTTCAATAGAGACAGAGCGGTTGAGCTTTTTAGAGGTTTCCTGAATGATCATCTCTTTTAGCTTAACGGGCAGGAAGACATTGTTGACATATGTCAACGCTCCGACGCAGATCGTGGCGAATAGAAGAAAAAGGAGGATCGCTTTTTTGTGCATTGTTCCATTATAGCGAAAGAAGGTGGTTTTTTCAAAAATAAAGGTTATTTTGCCAGAGGCCGTTTTCCGCGCAACACCCAAGGTCAGTAGTTGCAACTTTGAAAGTCGCGTGGTATACTATCGGCTCGTTATCGGGGAGTAGCGCAGCTTGGCTAGCGCGTCTGCTTTGGGAGCAGAAAGTCGAGAGTTCAAATCTCTCCTCCCCGACCATTTTTGATCTGGCACGCTTCTTTTAAAGGGCGTGCCAGATCACTTCGAGCGAAGCGAGAAGCCTTCTTAGGCGACGGCGAATTTAAAGTTAACCGCATGCGAACCATACTCAATCGTTTCGAAAGTTTTCTTCTCTCCTCTTGGCGTCCATTCGCGTGTTTTTTCATTATAGGTTTTTTTGTTTACGGCCAGACCCTTTTCTTTGGATTTTCCTTTTTTGATGATAATGTCCTTGTTCTTGACCGTGTTCATCAGTTGCGCCATATCTCTTATTTAGGGAATATTTTTCGGGACGATGTTTTTCATCTGGCGCATCATCCTGGAAGTTACTATCGACCGTTGTTGATGTTGTCTTTTATGATAGACGCCTTTATTGCAGGAACTGATCCTTTTGTTTTTCACTTTTCGAATATTTTATTTCATGTCTTGGCTGTATGTGTCATTTTTGCTGTTTTTAAGAGTCTTTTTTTGTCTCAAGGAAAAGCATTTTGCTTTGCGCTTTTATTCCTTGTCCATCCGGCGAACGTGCAGGCTGTCGCTTGGTTGCCGGGCCGCAATGATACTCTGCTGGGGATATTCGCTGGTAGCACTTTCTTGTTTTTCTTAAGATATCTTCGGTCTTCCCGCGCTGGTGATCTGATCTGGCATTTCGTTTTCTTTTTCGCAGCTTTGTTCACCAAAGAATCTGCTGTGGCGATGCCGGTTCTATGTTTTGTTTATTTTGCGTATGCACAGAAAAAGTCTTCAGCGCGTTTGCCAATAAAGATCTTTGTGGGATGGTTCTTGTGCCTGGGATCGTGGTTTTTATGCCGCAGCATGGCTTTGGACACAGCGGGCTTAGGGCTTAGACTATCCTTTTCTTCGATCATTGCCAATAGTCCAGCCGTTATCTTATATTTTGGAAAAATATTCTTTCCTTTTAATCTTTCGGTTTTCCCGATCTTAAAAGATTCCTCACTGATATTAGGCGGATCAGCTGTTGTTCTTTGGGCAGCGGCATTGTTGAGGTCTCGTAATCAGCGATGGCCTGTGATCATTTTTGGATTTTTATGGTTTGTGGTCTTTGTTTTCTTTTCTTTGTTGCGCGCGACCAGTCCGTTGGCACCGGCGGATTTCTTAGAGCATCGCCTCTATCTTCCTATGGTCGGCATTATGATAGCTGTTATGGCCGCGAAAGATCTTGATGTGTCAGAAAAGAGTGCTCACTGGATCAAGATCTTGTTCGTATGCATTTTTGTCCTTTTTGTTTTTATGAATCACGGATACGCGAAGAATTTCCAAGATCGGCTTGCGTTCTGGAGAAGCGCTGTCAAAAGCGCGCCCCATGCGCCATTGACACACGCGAATTTAGGAGCGATGTATTATCTGAACAGGCAGTTTGAGCCTGCCGTCTATCATTATCAAAGGGCCTTGGCGATCAATCCGCGCCAGGATATGGTTTATAGCAATTTAGCCTTGATCTTTGAAAAGCAAGGGCGATGGCTGGATGCCGAGCAAGCATTTCAGCAAGAGCTTTATTTGAATCCACGCTATGCCGATGGATATTTTAATTTTGGCCTTTTGCGTTATCGGCAGAAAAGGATATCTGAGGCTCGGCAGCTTATGCGTCAGGCAATTGCCTTGGATCCTTACCATGTTGCCGCGCGTCAGGCCTTAGCGGTAGACTATTATCGGGCAGCTGAGATGGATCAGCTCAAGAGTCTTCTGCAGGAGTTGGCGGCCATGCATGTTGTGATGGGGGAAGATCTTTTGAGCAATATGGATCTTTGGTAAAGGGAAATTCTTCTTGTCAAGGTATAGGGCTTGTATTAGAATTGAACAAGTTCGTTAACTGCTGGAGCGTAATCATTTATTGAAAGGGGAGTCTTATGAAAAGAATTTTTGTTGTTGCGGTTGTCGGGCTTTTGGCCGTGATGGGTTGTGGCCAAGCGCAAACCGGAATGCCAACAGGGTTAGAAGATGTTGGCCCTCAAGAAACATCACAAGCGATCAATCAGCGTGCTACAGCTTTGTTGGTGCAAGGACAGGTTCCGGCCGCGGTTGAAACGTTTCAGCAGGCGATCGTGAGGTTCCCTGAGGATCCATTCGCGTATTTTTCTTTGGCTCAGATCTATATGAAGATCGGTTCGTTTGATAATGCGATCGCGGTATGCCAGAGACTTCTTGAAAAAGATCCAGAAAATGGACAAATATATCTTATTATGGCTGGCTGTTTTGACCTTAAGAATGAACCTCAGACAGCGATCGAGCTTGTGAAAACAAGTATTGCGATCTTCGAAAAGCAGAACGACACACAAAGTCTGCAGGCAGCTAAACAGATCCTTGAAAGACTTTTTTTACCTTCAGAAGTAAAATAACTGTTTATTTAATTAAGAAGAGTAAAAAGGGCGGCACTGATGGTTAGCGCCGCCCTTTTTTCATCTATATTTTTATGTTCTTTTCCTGGCCTCTTTTGCTCTGAATATCCCGTAAATATTTGATAAACAATAAGATATATCATTTCTATCTCTGATCGTCCACAAAAGAAGAAAGCGCTGTCCTGTCTTAGCCCGAACCCCTTCTTTTTCGCATAACTACCTCCTATACTTTTTATTAAGGGGGAGGAGCTAAAAATGCACGTTTTTGGAAGTGCGAAGCCATGTTTTTGTTCTAAGCTACTGAGGCTAGCCACCGCTATTGCCTTTATCATCACGCTGGTGGCTCCTCCCCCTTTATATGCTCAGAGCGTTCTAAATCTGCCAAATCCAGGGGCCATGGTACCTTTAAGCCCCAGCTTTACGCCTACCATCTTGCGCGGCGTTGAGATCGATCCGCAAAATCCGTTTAAGTTCGAATTTATTGTTGACCGAGGTGACCAAGAGCTAAGTCCGGAAGAATTAAAAGCCGAATCTGAGAAGGTTATCCGTTATTTTCTCGCGGGCCTAGCCCTTCCAGAAGACAAGCTATGGGTAAATCTTTCGCCTTATGAGGGAGACCGTATCGTTGATGATGTCTTTGGCCAAACCGAGATGGGGCGTGACTTGTTAGCTCAAGACTATATTCTCAAGCAGATCACAGCCTCTTTGATCTACCCGGAGGATGATTTTGGGCGCGCCTTCTGGCAAAAAATTTATAAAAAAGCTTATGAAAATTTCCAGACGACCAATATCCCGATCAACACGTTCAATAAGGTGTGGATCGTTCCCGACAAAGCCACGGTCTACGCGCAAGACAACAAGGCTTTGGTGATCGAAAGCACAATGAATGTCATGCTGGAACAGGATTATTTATCTCTTGAGAAAAATCTTTTCAATGACCAGCTGGGAACACAAAAGCAAAAGGAAGGGACGACAAAAGACGTTAGCGCGGTCTCTTCCCAGGTCGTCCGAGAGATCGTCTTGCCGGAGCTTCTTAAAGAGGTAAACGAAGGAAAGAATTTCGCCCAGCTACGCCAGGTCTACAATTCTCTTATTCTGGCAAATTGGTTCAAGGCGAATCTCAAGCAGTCTATTTTAAATAAGCTTTATAGCGATCAGAATAAGGTCGGCGGCATCGCGATCGACGATAAAGAGATGACAAAGAAGATATACGATCAATACCTGGTCGCATTTAAAAAAGGCGTTTGTGATCTTATGAAGGTCGAATACGACCCCTATATGAAAAAACAAGTTCCTCGAAAATATTTTTCCGGAGGATTTAATTTTACAAAAGGAGCAAGTCCTGTGGTGGTCAATGGCGCCCAGGGAGAGCAGATGGCCGGATCGGCCATCGCGTCCTGGACCCGCAAGACCGGGGATAAATTTGTTAAAGTCTATACTGTTTTAGGGAACGCAGCGTCTAACGCCTTGAGGTCTCTATCTGGGTCTTTGAGTAGAGAAAGCATCTCTCAGTCAAAATTTTCCAAAGGCGTTGTTGTGCTCCTTGCGGAACTTATTTTGGCTTCGTCCATGGGCGCTTACGCGAACACCGGCCAGGTAGAGCGCGGCGTTTTGGCATCGTTGGATCAGACGGCCAAGACTATAACGATCAAACAGAACAGCGGCATTGACCAGAACAATACCTATGATTTGATCAGCCCTCCTGACGGAGGGGGCGGACTTGATAAAGAAAAAGAACATTTAAAGAATATCAGCACTTTCACCTCTCAAAAAAATCAATACCAACTTGGAAGGTTTTTTTACGGGGAAGCTGATAAGGTAGAAGGCAAATATAGTAATGGAGTGGCTTATTTAGGAGTTAATTTGAAGAATGAGAACGGAGATGTTTTAGGAACAGTGAACATTGTTCATAAGGACAATAATTTTAGCTATAGACTTGATATGCCCGCCTTAAACATTAGAAATAAGCTATTTTCAAGCGAAAAAGATTTTAAGAAAGCAACAGAAGCTTTGTTGATCGATGAGACGGCTAAAGAAAGCTTTATCTCGCAAATTGAGCAATTTTATAACGCTCCGGTTTTGACCGAGAGGGGCTTCAGGATCGATCCTCGGGATTTTGAGAGTTTAAAGGAGAGGATCGAAAATGGTATTTTTCCAAATGGCAAAGTAACTAATATCCTTTCAGATCAAGGGGCCATGAACGACACGAAACCCTTCGCATTCACTGTTTTAAACGCGGCTAATCAGAGGGTTGCTTTAGTATTGTTACGCGCAAAGCTTGATCGTGTTAACTTCAAAGATCCTGCTTCTTTTGAGTTTATGGTTGTTGTTCCTGCCAGCGCTGAGAAAGTTAAATTAGCGACAAGGATTTCCGGTGCCGGATATACGCCAACGCAGTTAGCAAACACAGCTTTTCATTCAGAAGGTACATGGATCGCGGTCAAGAAAGACATTGCTAAGAATCTTGATCTAGAGAATGCGTTTAATAATTTTGCACCCAGGATGGTTACCGGACGAGCCCAGACACTTGCAGATCGCATGATAGATAATTCTTTAAGAACTTATGAGTATCTTAATCTGGAGAAAAGTCAGAAAGCTCTTGATGAGGTCTTAACTATCCTCGGAAGATCCGTCGTAATTCAGTCAGCAACAGGGGCACAAAACACAAGTCCGCAAATGTTTAAATCTAACATTATTCAAGATACAGCAAATATTAAACTTACGAAACCACCATCAAGCTTGGTCAATTCTGTCAATGTTACAGCGTCTGATACAGAGATGGAGGTTCAGTTTGATATTGTTCCTGATGAGGCTCCGACGACCAAGGTGATCGCGATCGATCTGTCCACCTCAATGACTCCAGAAAAGATTCAAGAGCTTAAGCAAGGGCTTTTATCCTTGGCTTCTAACTTTGGCGATGAAGAATACCTACGTATTTACCGTATTAATGAAGAGAAAAAGCATGACCCGATCATTATTAAAGTTTCTGATCTAAAAAAAGGATTGGCTGAGAGCGGGGCTTTTCTGGAGTCCTTGCCTAGGACGCCGACAACCTTTATTGTACCTCAGCTGAAGAATATTTTGCATGATGTTGGCAATGACAACACAGAGATCTTTGTGATATCAGATTTTCGTTATTCAGTGGAGAATACTAATGTAGACGTTGAAGATAGCAAGACCAAATCCGAATTTGCCAAAAACATTGCTCCAGCACTTAGGCCCAACATCAAGATTTATGCGCATCATGTTCCTGACCCAATGGTTCAAGAGCCGCCTATTATGGTCAATTTGATGCAAGAAAACTCTGGTCATTTTACTGTTCAGCAGGGAAGCTACAATGATCTATCCGATACATGGCAGAGAAATCATGCTAAGAAAAACCCCGCGGATGCGAAAGTCACTCTTCCAAAAGCTGAAAATATTATTTTTTCTGCTTCTCAAAATGACAGTGTCGTTATCGCCGAAAAGTCCAACGGCCAATCTGTTGTGCCAGATGAAGCAAGCGATCTTTTGAATCGATCTGTTCCTTCTCCCGATGGGACCATCACTAGAGATCCCGTTACCCAAGAGATTATTGTTCCTTACGTTGCGGGTGCAGAAACAGCAAAGATTACAGGATTAGGAAAGACGGTCAAGGCGCCTATTTTGTCTCCATCAAACGCTGAACAAGAGATCCTTGTTGTTGATGTGAGTGGCAGTGTTAGACAATATGAACCTCAGATAAAAGCAGCTGTTATGCAATATATTGATCTTAATAATGTTGCTGGAGTCTGTTTTTTTAGCGGCTCAGGCAGTTTTCAAAGTTTTCTAGGATTAAACAAGACAAGCCTTAAAGCGGCCGTTGGGGGAGCTTCCTTTGGCGGAAGCACAGATATTAACGAGGCATGGACAAAAACCGCTGCAGCTATCCAGGGCACCTATCCCCAAGGGTTTTTGGGTAGGGTGAAGTTCCTTTCAGATCTGCAGAGAACTGAAGGCAGAAACTTCGTTGAACCTGCTCGACAGGCCTCCATTTTTAATTATTATATGGGAAAGACACAGGTTGATTTTTTTCTTTTTAATACGCCCGCAACGACCATAGACAATAATTATGCTAATCGAACGTATGTACAGAATCTTTTGCGAAATACTTCCGTAGATGAGATCTTGTCAAATTTCTATATACAGAGGAGCTCATATTTAGTCGCCTTTACAGAAGCGCTTCGCACGACACCTGAGGGAAAGCGGGTGCATGTATTCTCTGATTTTCAGACTGCTTTTATGGCCAGTCTATATCAGGATGTATCAGTTGATGTTCCGATAAAGAATATTGAGCGTTATGATATGGTTAAAGTCCAATATTTTGACAAAGAAGGCGAATTAATCATTGAGAAAGTTCTAAGAGTGGAAGATTCCAAGGTTTCCTTGATAGACCCCGCAACAAGACTCCCCACAGGCCAAAACAATGAAGCACCTTCAACCGGCCTTCCGTTCGGGGAGATGTCGGATGCCTCGATCGTTGATGTTGATGGGAATCCTGCTTTGATATTTGATTCTGAAGAACAGGCCAGGAAAATATTAGCGGTTATACAACAAGAGGCAGGTTTTATGCCTTCTATCTCTAACAAAATTGCATTATCTCAGATCAAGCAGATGTTGGAGGCAGAGGTGCAAGCTGCTAGCTCAAGCTCAACAGTCACACAACCTGAATACGGCGGTATTGACTTTAAGACCGATCAATTCGATCTTAAGACCCAAGGTGCGGGTATCGATATGGACATACCTTTTGATGAAAATATGTTACAGAATTTCAATCCGGACACCGTTGCGCCGATCATTATCCAGATCGTTCCTATCCCTAATCCTCAAATGATCTTAGGCCTTTCTGGCTCAAGTTTCGCGACACCTAGCTAACACCCATATATTTTTTCATTCTCAAGATAGCGCTTTCCCAAAAGCGCCAAAGTCCCATTAAATTTATCTATATATAGATTATACTTATATACAGGATAGAACAAAAAGGGGTAGGGACGTCATTATGTTTTATTTATTTAAAACAGAGGCGCGATTTTTTAAGGCTATTTGCCTAAGCGTGTCGGTCTGTCTTCTTTTGACAGCCGCTATGCCTTCGCAGGCCTTTGCGCAACATTTGGGAGCCCCCCCGGCTCCCAATATGGTCCCCTTAAGCCCGGCCTACACGCCTACCCTGGTTCGTGGAATACGAGTCTATCCTGACAATCCATTCACATTCGACTTTATCGTCGATAGTGGTGACACCGGGCTTACGGGGGACGCTTTAACAAAAGAGAGCGAAAAGCTGATCCGCTACTTTCTGGCCAGCTTGACTATTCCAGAGAACAATCTCTGGGTCAATCTTTCGCCTCATGAGAAAGACCGTATTATTCCCGATACCCTGGGCACAACCGAGATGGGCCATGACATGCTTGCTCAGGACTATCTTCTCAAGCAGATCACCGCTTCTTTGACCAATCCCGAGAGTGATATCGGTAAGGAATTCTGGGCCAAGATCTACAAGAAAGCCTATGAGGAGTTTGGCACGACCAATGTCCCTGTGGACACCTTTAACAAGGTCTGGATCATGCCGGACAAGGCTGAAGTCTATGAACATGGAGATAAGGCGTTTGTGGTGGAGAGCAAGCTAAAAGTCATGCTGGAGGAAGACTATGTTGCTTTGCAAGCAAAGCAACAAGTCGCTAGTCAAAAGTATTTAGTATCTAGTAAAACCCAACCACTAAATACTAACGACCAACGACTAACGACTAATTCTCTTTCTTCTTCTATTGTCCGCGAAGTCTTCATCCCTGTCCTTGAAAAAGAAGTAAATGAAGGAAAAAACTTTGCTCAATTACGGCAGATTTACGATGTGATCATTTTAGGCTATTGGTATAAGACAAAGCTTAAGAATTCTATTCTTAATCAGGTATACGCCAATCAGCAAAAGGTCAAAGGCATTGACTTCTCAGGCAAGGTCCAGACCCAAGAGATCTATGAGCGGTATCTGGACACCTTCAAAAAAGGCGTGTGCAATATGATGAAGGTTGAGTACGACCCTTATATTAAGAAGGCCATTCCCAGAAAATATTTCGCGGGAGGGGTTATGACCGCGGATGTGGGGAAGGTTTTTAAATCCGGCCAGGATCCTTCCGCGTGCAGTGCATTGATCAACAAGACAAAGATCGCGCTTATTGTGTTGATAACCGCTGGGATGAGCTTTGCCAGTTATAGTCAGATCCCCAACAAAGATGCCTTTCCATCCAGTCAGCAGGTTGATCTGCAACGCCCTTTTAGCCCAAGCCGCAATAGCAAGACAGATTCGCCAGGGGTTTTAAAGGCAAGGAATCCGAAGGCGCGGCAGGCCCAGGCAAGTATGAGGGATCTCTTGGCCTCAGACAGCATCTCAAAGGATACTTTCTTGAGGCTTGCGCAAGCCCTTGACATTCCTGTTGTTTTTCAAGAGGGAGATTATGTTGGGCTCATGGATTATGACCCCATGCGTGAGAAGCCTTTTATTATCTTTTTAAATTTGAAGAATTATCCTGACACGCTCGCAGTTTTGGGCCATGAATATTTACACGCGATGCATCGCGCTTACGAACATAGAAGTATAGAAAAGAAAGATGGCAAGTCTGATATTAAAACGCGTTTAAATGATGACATACAGGCGATCAGAAAGGCGTTATCAAACGACTCTGCGGGCTTGGCGCTTTTGGACCAAATGATCACATATCTTAAAAATGATTATCGTTCTGACGAACAAGGGAAAGATGAAAAAAGGTTCTTTTTGGTACCTCAAGATTTCCCCGGCATTGCGGATATCCGCGCTGAGACAGAGCTTTTTGCTTTTCTTTATGCTGTTTGTCTTAATCCTGATCTTGTGAAAGGAGAAGGGGGAGAGAAATTTTCCGAATTTATTAATGACCTTAAGAAGTTTTATAAACAATCTGTTAAAAGTAATTCAAATTTAAAGAATGTTCTGATCGGGCATTTTAAAGATTTCAATGCGCCTGTGCCAGCATCCTTATCCGCGTCATCTTCTTCCAGCATTCAAGCGCAGTCCTTAGAGGGCGCGGAAGTTTCGGCATCTTTTGCCATAGAAAATCTTCGCGCGATCATACGCGAGGAGCCGGTCTTTGAGCATAGGCAGATCCTGGAAACATTCTTACAGCTTCTTGAGAAATCGCCACCTGAGTTCTCTAAGATGCTGTCTTTGATCTCAAAAAGGAAGATCCTGTTCTCTGATTTCTCAGGAAAAATTGAGGTCCAGCCGCATGCCGAAGGATCGAATAAAGTCGTTTATAAAGCAACAGTTTATCTGCAGGATCAAGAGAAGCTGACAATTGTTATTGCTGTAAAGAAAGAAAAAGAGGAAGAAAATATTCAGGTTGGAGAGATCAACGATCTTCAGTGGCTTTCTACGGTCCGCAATCGCGAGTTCGGTCTGACGCCTATTTTTGGAGCTCTATCGAAGACCGCAGATGGCCGCTTGGTTTATTTTGAAGAATTTATCGAGGGGGATACTGTTAGTAAAATGGCGGACAACGGCAGATTGCCAATAGATCTTTCCAAAAAAGTTTTAGAGACATTTTTTACGATCGGTATCCTTTTGGGCAATATTTTTCCTCGCGATATTCATCAGCAAAACTTCATTCTTGATCCAACTGGTGCTGTCAAAATGGTTGATATTGGGAATCGCCGTTTCGTAGCCGTTAATAGTATTAACAAGAATCAGAAAATGTCGATCTTGGAATTCATCTTCAATATTTTTCTGCATTATGGCCAGGGCGATTCCAAAAGCGTCGTTATCCCCAGCTTGTTGACAAGCTTAGAGAGAGTTGAGAAAGTCTTTCTTGAAAGAGAAAATACAAACCTAAGAAAAAACAAAAGCGTGCTTCAAGGGCGAGAGGAATTGTACCAAGTCGTGTTGGCCGCCAAGCAGTATTTAGGCTCTATGACCAGTCAGGATGAGGCATTTTTTGCAAAGCATTTAATGAACAATCCTTATTTTCATGGATATTGTGTGCGGCGCCACATTAATGATGTTGGTGAAAGAACGCGCTTGATCCATGAGATCTTGTCGGGTATGCAGACAGAGTTTGCCCAAATACCCGATAGCGCGAAGTCGTTGCATGTTCACCAGAAGATGCTCGCCCAAAGGGAAGCTGAGAGCACGTCTTCGGCATCCAGCAGTTCATCTGTGAGCGTTTATTTATCTGGCTACAAGGAGGAGGTTAATTTTCAAGAGCAGGATCTATCGGATATTCCCGAAGAGGAGCAAAGAGAGTTCTATCGATCTGCAAGCGAATTTGATCTTTTGCAGATTGAAAGATTTTCTAAGCAGACGATCTTAGCGCTTTGCAGAAAATGGTTTGATGATCCCAGCATCACAGAAGCAACGCTATCAAGATTTGTTAAGATCCATCCTGCTTCCAATGTGCCTCTTGGTCAAGTCAGGCAAGCACAGAATGATCTGTATGATTTTAAGATTAACATAGAGTCTTTAAAGATGGATTTGCGTGACAGTATGGGACTTGACCATCCTCCGGTGTTGATTGTGAGGCTAGATTCTGGAGACTACCTTGTCGATGGCCTAACTCGTACATACGTTGCTTTGCAAAAAGGTAGAATATCTTTACCGGCTGTTGTCGTGGAGTTAAACGAAGAGGATTCTATGGCAGCGCAGAAAAACGCTGAGCAGGATCTCGCAAAGGCCCAGCCCGTTATGGATTTGAGCCAGTATGAGATATTTTCTTATGAGGTTGATCATGACTTGCCAGAATACTATGCAAGGGCTTATCCGTGGACAAGATTTTCTAAGGAACTCGCTGAAGATGCCATGGAGAAAATACAACAATTCGATAATAACGCTGCAGAATTATATTTGGAAGAAAAAGCAAAGGTCTTGCAGGCGCTTATGGGTTCTGGAGATAAAAAAAGGGTCATTGAATCATTGAGCGCTTTAGATGCTTCAAGGACGGGTCGGGTTATCGAGATCTCTCAAGAGGCGCTACAGGTCATTACCCGGACATTGACAGCATCAAGGGATAGGCAAAGCTATGCGGCTCAACTAGAGTATATCAACAGGCATTGGGGTTCGGCCTCGAGCCACGGCAACAGATCTTCTATTTTTTACAAGATCGCTAGTCTTTATTATGATTATGGACAATATGAAAAGGCGATCGATGCCGCAGAAACAGCGATTAGGGTTGGAGCCGAACCAGGTCACGATAATTTTCCAACACGACTATTGATACAGGCGCAAGATTTGATCCGCTCAGCCAAGTCTTATATCCAAAGCGAAAAGGATATCAGTCTGCAAATTGGTGATCTAGTCATAAAAGCTAAAGGGACAGCATCTCCTCTGGGGACTTCTGGTCTTAGCTCTTCCGCAATAGTTAAGCCAACAAATGATGAGCTTCGTCAGGTCTTAGAAGAGATCAAAAAGAAAGGGTTTTTAAACAGGTCAAAAGAGTTCTTGTCGCGCCTTCAAGATCTCGACCCTCGGGATGCAAGCAAAGATTGGTCAGAGGAAAGCGCAGAAAATCTTGGCAGTGATCTTTATAGTTTCGCGCGCGAGATTCGTCAGACGCTTGACAGTAATTCCGCTTGGCGATTTTTATATAACACGCTTAATGTCGGTGGTCCTTTCGCTGAGAAGCTCGATGTGATCAATCCTTTGTCAGGCGTTTCTATGATACTGCGCAGCCCTGACAAAGATTTTATGTCTGAGAATTTTGATACCTTGCAGGTTTCCTTGGAAAAAGTCCAAGATGTCTTTAAGGCTTTAGCGGAGAACGACTATACCTTAGCCGATGTTAAGCTTTGGAATGAGGAGAATGGGTTTTATTTAGATTTGTTTAGGCAGGGGGCAAGAGAGGTCAGCAACTCACCTCTGCTGGCCAAAAAGATCGCATCTTTGAGCCAGTGGGAGCCGGTCTGGATCTTTGGGTCTGGAAAAAGCGAGTATCAGCTGGTTGCGCAACAGCAAGAACTTGATGATAACGCCTGGGAGCTCTGGCTCGAAGACTCTCAAGTCGGTAAACGTGCCCGCGCCGGCGCGTTCACTCTTTTTGGCTTGCCTAACGGCAAAGTTCTTCTTTACAATTTTACTTTAGCGGGAAGCGATCTTGTTTGGGAAGATAAGCAAAAAACCCCGGATAATGAATTTTCCAAGACGCAAAGATTGCTTAAGGCGATCTCTCCACCCGCTCATGATGGCTCAGAACACTTAAGAGATCTTAGCCTTACGGATCAGCTGTATTATTGGCTAAAGAGGCGGGGCATTATTGAGCAAGAAGATATATTAGAGAAAGTCATTGAAGCCCAGGAAGAAAGAGATTTTGAGCGTAAGATCTATCTTGATGAAGAGCTTAACGCTTTTTCGTTTACAGATGGGGACATCCGCTATCTTGTTCCGGCTGCCGGGGCGGATGAGCATACGATCAAAGCTTTGATGGGAGACAAAGATAAGGTCATTTCAGCCAATGAGCTTGCAAGATTTTTCGCTTTTGGGAGCCTTGAAGGGGGGAAAGGATTTGATGTGCGGCTGACTTTTCAACAGATGCTAGATTTTGAGGACGAACGCTACCCAGGATATTACCAAGAGTATTATATGGATGGTCTCAGCGCGCTTTATATGCATCATTTTATTAATGACAAGATGGGCCAGAAGATTGACTTTATCCGAGAGATTGAAAGTAGTCGTTTTAAGCCTGGGTCGCCATCCCATGAATTGACACGGATCAAAAAAGAATATTTTGCTCGGCATGCAAAAAGCAGGATCGAAGATGTGCGCCCATCAGACGGTGGACAAAATATTCTTAGCTTGCTGGATGGGCAGCTATTGTTTACGCCCCTTTTTGTAACTGAAATTCGACTTAGCGATAGCGTCCAAGGGGAAGGCAGAGATCCGTTCAAGGATGCGCGCGAGATTGCAAAGCCAGGAAGTGTGACCATCGCAGATTCCCCCACAAGCACGGCCAATAAGAGATTTTATTCTCAGATCAAAGAAAATCTGGATGGCAAGGTTATTGTTGACCCGGATGGAAGTCAGAATTATAAGGTTTTTGTTCAGGCGGATATAGGAGAGGTCAATCAAGACGATCCGATCGTGGATGTAGAAGTTCATTTGATCGACGAGCAAGGAAAGAAAAGCGTGAGCCCTGTCTTTGTTTTTCAGATCCTTAGCCCTGGGCAGATCCGTCAGTTCGAATCTTTTCTTTTTGGCGTATCGTTCACGGAACAGGACAAGACAACGCCTAGGGATGCGACGATAGAGGATCTGGAGCAGGCGTTCCAGGAAATGGTCGATAAGATCGATAACGGGATACCCCTAGGGTATGGAGATCTATCAGGCGGTATCGTAGAGCGTCAGTTTTTTTGGTATCTTGCTAGCGCCATCACAGCGGATGGCACTATTGAGGGTGATTATCAACAATATCAGATCATTGATGATCAGCTGTGGGGACAGCCCTTCTTTTATGATCAGGCATCAGGGTTTTATAAGAAACAAAGGCATGACGGCTTAGGATATGATTTTATTATCGCGTCAGAAAGCCAGCGTATCATGGCCGAAGTCTTTAAAAGTCCTGAAGATCGCATCATAACAGTTGATCAGCTGGCGTCCTTGTTGGTATTTAAGGATCTTTATTTCGCTGAAAGATCCGGCATGGTGATCCAGCTTTCTTGGATCATTGATCAAGGATTCCCTGGGTCAATGGAAGACCCCGGATATCTTGAAAAGATATTGCCTATGCCAATGGAAGAAGCCACAGGCATAGGAGTTATCGCGGAATTGATAAAATACCGGTCTTGGGCTCAAGAAATGGGAATAATAAGAAATGACGATGGGGAATTTACGCCGCAGGGGATGAGCGAAGAGGATCTTGCTTGGATGATCTGGGAGCTGCCGTCTCCCAGCCTTCGTTTTGCGATACGGGCATCGAGCTCCGTCAATGGCGTTTCCCGGCAGGACACCTTGGGCGGTATTGATTTTAACGCGGAGAATATGAATGTAGAAATTCAAAATTCAAGAGTAAAAAGTCAAAGCAAAACCCAACAACTCAACGAACCCAATGAACGCTTTAATCCTCAAACCCTTTACCCCTCTATCCCTCTTGATCTTGATTCTATCGAAGGCCTGGTGCCGGTGATCCTGAACATTGTCCCGATCGCGGATTTTATGGGGCTCTTGGGGCTTTCGCCAGAGGACAGGGAAACCCTAAAACAGCTTAGCAAAGACGATACGGCTGACGACAGGGATGAGCCTTCTAGGCAGCCGCTTCGCTCAGAGATCGCGTTCAATCTTTAGCAGGATCCCTGGCGCAGAACAACATCTTTTTGAAGAAGAAAACTTTACCAAGACGTGAGCGGTGGTATAATCCTTCCAAGGAGATAAGATATGAGGGTTTTTATTCTTGCCTTGGGAATATTTCTTTGTACCGCTGGATCAGCCCCCGCGCATCCTCCGGCGTCGATCGACGTAAAATATAACACGAGCGCGAAAAACTTTATCGCGATCATCGATCATCGCGTATCAAATCCCACCAAGCATTATATCCGCAAGGTGATCATTAAGCTGAACGGCAAGCAGGTCGCAGAGCAGTATTTTACAAAGCAAAGCACTGTCAATGAACAGCAGATCATCTTTACGGTTGGCGATATCACAATAGGTGATCTTTTGGAGATCGAAGCTTTTTGCAATGTTGGGGGCAGGCGGTCTCAGCCGGTTAGGATACAGTAAACCACGGCAGATCCAGGGTTTTTCAGCGGCAACCTTGCTAAAATCTTTTTGATTGGTATAATGAAGCGTTTTTGTGAGCAGCTGGAGCGTGGACGTTTCAGCTGTTAAAGGTATTAAGGAAAATGTCCCTGCTCACAACTTCTTTTAAAATTTGCATTAGGGTAGTTGGAGCGTGGACGTTTCAGCTGTTAAAGGTATTAAGGAAAACGTCCCTGACCAGATTCACCTTGAAATGGGCGACGATGGAAATCTGGACGTGGACGTTTCAGCTGTTAAAGGTATTGAGGAAAACGTCCCCGTAGCTCAGTTGGATAGAGCAACAGCCTTCTAAGCTGTGGGTCGCCCGTTCGAATCGGGCCGGGGACGCGGATTTTAATGTTCAATCATAAGCCGTTGACACATAGGTCGCCCGCGACCGACCCTGAATCATACACAAATTTAGTCTCAGGGGAGGAAGTGGTTGAGCGCAAGTGAAACCATTCGAACCGGGCCGGGGACGCGATTTTATGACCACTACGAGATGGATGGGTAGATCATTGGCTAAGGGAAATCTTATTAAAAATCTTTTGCTTAAATTTTTTGGCGCCGTCATCATTCTTTTTCTTGTCGCGCTGACCGTAGGCTTTTTTTATTTAAAAGCGAATGGGAAAGATATCCTTACCCGGGCCATGGAAAAACAGCTTGGCATTAAAGCCAGTTTTCGGTCGCTTGAGATCTTTTATCCGTTGACGATCCGGGTTCGAGAAGTCGCGATACAGGATTATGGCACCGCGCGTGAACTGAGGATCTCTCCGAGCTTGTTGCATCTGTTCTCAAGCCAGGTTTTTTTCTCGCGCATCGAGATCATTGAGCCGGATCTTATTGTTCGTCGCAAGAAAGATAGCGGCGCGCTATGGATCTCTCAGGTCCCGGTCTCTCAGAGCGTTCCAGCGAAAGAGGGTTTCGTTACCAATAAGGAGCCGAACATTTTGATTTTTGAGGCGCAGAAGATCATCGTCCGAGATGGCCGTATCACGGTCTTTGAGAGTTTCCGCAATGAGTCGAAGTTTTTCGCTCAGTTGCAAGGATTGCAGGTCGAGATCAAAAATTTTTCATTTCCATTTATAAAGCCTGAAAGGATCGAGTTTCGGGCTCAAGGAAATCTTTCTGGATTTGATAATCGTTTTTCCGGGGAGGAAATGCAGACATTCGGATGGGTTGACTTTTATAGTAAGGATATGTCCGCGCAGTTGCGGCTTATGGGCCTGGATCAGAGCCTTGGTCTGGAGGCAGAGGCGGTTTCTGCGAACAATGATATGACCGTTAAGGGAAAGATCAATCTGTCTTTCCAGACAAAGACATCTTCTCGTAAACCGAAGGCTAATGTTGGTGATCTGTTTATGCAGGCTATGCAATCCAGCGGGATCAATATGGATCTCAATTTTCAATTTAAGACAAAGATGGATGATTTTAAGATGGGTCAGATCGCGGTTTCTGGGGCTATCAAAAAAGAAGAAGTGCAAAATCCGTAAAGCCGTGTATAATTTGTAGGGTCGTTTTGATAAAAAGATGTTCGTGGGATGTTTTGATTATTCAATTCAGAAAAATGGTGGTGTCTCGCTTCTCCTGAAGAACAATTGAGGAAAGCGTGACTACCTATCACGTTTTCCTTGAATAAGATTTAGAGGTAGCGTGGTGGATGACTCAACTTTTCCAGAAGTGTTCCGGGGAGGTTGAGACTTATCCGCCATTACCGCTAAGAAATATTTGATTTAGGACAATGGTGGATGTAGCTCAGTTTGGTTAGAGCACAAGATTGTGGATCTTGGGGTCGAGGGTTCAAATCCCTTCATCCACCCCATTTTTTATTTTGAGCATATAAAGCCTCCCAATCTGT
>JAKQPK010000021.1 GCA_029564765.1 Candidatus Omnitrophota bacterium | reverse complement strand
ATCCAAAAAAGTGTTTCTAAAACAACAATGCGGCAAATGAGCCGGATCATCGTAGAGATGATAGGTATGACGGAACAGGTCACGAGACTGGGAATATCGCGATGGAGTGAGTAAGGCGGAAGTTACTGGAGCATGCCGCGCCTCTATGCCACTGTGGTCTCCTGGGCGAAGATATTGTCTAAAGTAAAAAGTTTTTCAAACATGGATAAGCTGAACATTTTCTTTAACCCCTCAATCACGATATTTTCAAGTAAAATACAAGTGCAAGTTCAGTATGAATGGCGCAAGACTTGCACCGGTAGCTTTTATGACTGAACAAGATTTAATCGAACACGCCCTTGAAGGTGATTTAGATGCCTTCAATACCCTGGTTTTGCAGTACCAAGACCTAGCCTACAACGTTGCTTATCACATCATGGATGACCCTGCAGCTGCAGCTGATGCCACCCAAGAAGCGGTCATTTCTATGTACCGCAAGCTCGATACATATCGGGGGGGCTCCTTCAAGAGTTGGTTTCTGCGCATTGTGACCAACGCCTGTTATGACGAGCTTCGCCGCATCAGCCGCCGACCAAGCACACCGCTCGAGCCCGAGAATAGCGAGGGCGAACTGATCGATTCTGCGGAATGGATGCGTGATAACTCCCCTGGACCAGATCAAAACGCCAGCAATGAGGAAATTCAGCAAGCCATTCAACACTGCCTCGAAAACCTGGAGGAAAAATTTCGGATCGTGTTAGTCTTGGTTGATATCTCTGGTGAGGATTATGCTTCGGTTGCCCAAATTATACATCGCCCGATTGGTACAGTAAAAAGCCGTCTTTCGCGTGCCCGCCAAAAAATGCAGTCTTGTTTGCAAGGATTTGGGGAACTCTTGCCTGAAAAATTTCGTCTGATTGATGAGGAAAAATCATGAACAGGCAAGAAACGTTATCCCAACGTGACTTAGAGTTGCTGAACGCTTACTTGGATGATGCGCTGAACGAAAAAGAAAAACAGCGCTTCGAAGCACGTTTAGCGCGCTCTTTACCGTTGCAGAAAAAATTAAAAGAATACACGCAACTTAAGGTTG
>JAKQPK010000013.1 GCA_029564765.1 Candidatus Omnitrophota bacterium | reverse complement strand
GGCCGGTATCCCCACTGTCAATGATGAAGTCGAACTGAAAAGGGTTGTTGGGGTGGATACGGATCCCTCTGACCAAGGCTGGGGTAAAGGCAGAGGACAGAAGAACAGGGCTGGGAGCTTGTGATAGGGTTTGGGCAAAGGCTGGGTTGGGCAGAAAAGATCCCTGCCCAAGGGCAAAAGCCAAGCCAAGGCTAATGATCCTAAAAAAAGAATAAAGCTTTCTGCGGAATAAATAAAACATATATTTATATTAATTAGTGAAGTTAGTGGAAAGTATAGCATGTGCTATGCTATTTTGCCCGAAAACCCTTGCCCCTGTTAGAAGTGGCGTATCACATATGATACTGCTAACGGGACTTGCCAATTTAGAAATTTACGGTTATAATCGAGAAACTTTTGAAATCATAAAAGAATATGGGGACTTGCCCCGCTAGAGACGCGAGAGCGCTATGCACTATGTTACGTTTTAGAAAGCAAAAAGGATGGTTTTTGGTACACGGGTTGCACGCATCACTTACGGAAGCGTTTTAGCGAGCATAATGAAGAAAAGGTTGTTTCGACAAAAGGACAAGGGCCTTTCGAATTAACATATTAGAGGCATCGCTTAATGAAAAGGATGCCTTTCAACGTGAACAATATTTAAAATCTGGAATGGGCAAGCGGTATCTAAAAAATCTTTAAAACGCTTCCTGTCTCTAACGGGGTGAACATGCTAAGGATCTTAAGAAAAAAAGGTATCGCAAAGAAAATACTCTGGGTATTGGCGATCATGATCACCATTTCCTTCGTATTCTGGGGTGTAGCTTCTTATTTAACCCGTGAACAAGGCCCAACCAGTTTTGCTGGGAAGATCTTCGGACGCAGCGTTTCTTTTCGTGAATTCCAAAATAGTCTTCAGCACGTCCAAAATCAAGCTATCTTACGCTATGGCGAGAACTTCGCAAAGATCCGTAATTATCTTAACCTCCATTCCGAGGCGTGGGATCGCCTTATCCTCACCCACGAAGGAAAAAAGCGCCGTATCAGGGTTTCTAATGACGAAGTAATAAAAACAGTAAAAAGATTTCCCTTTTTCCAGCGCAACGGCAAGTTTGACAAGCAGTTGTACGCGCAAGTCGTTCAATACGCCTTTCAATGCAGCCCCAGCGATTTTGAGGAAGGCATCCGCGAGTCTTTGATCTTTGAGAAGATATACAAACAAGAAACCTTGAGCATTGATGTGACCGATGAAGATGTTCGCAAGGAATACGAAGCAGAAAACGCGAAAGCGCAAGCTGCCTATATTCTTTTTCCCGTTATGCAATACGTCAAAGAGGTGATTATTCCAGATGAAGCTGTCAGCGCCTATTATCATAACAATCAGAACTTATTTTATCTTCCTCCGGGAATCAACATTGAGTTCATCGCGCTAGAGTATCCTCAAGATCCAACGGAAGAATCCAAAGACGCGATCGACCAGGCAGCGAGCCAGATCGCGCAAGACTTTACAAAAGGTCAGCCCGATCTCAAACAAATAGGTCAAAAATATAATCTTACTATTAAAGAAAGTGGTTTTTTCAGCGCTGAGGAGCCTAAGTTTGACCTAGGATGGCCTTTGGAGATCTTTCAAAAAGCCCTCGAGCTTAGAAAAGATGAATTAGCAGGCCCCATTGCCACAACGAAAGGATTTTATCTTTTAAAGTTAAAAGAAAGGCGGGACGCTCGCCTACTCAGCCTTGAAGAAGCAAAAGATAAAGCACAAGAACTACTCACATTGCAAGAAGCTAAAAAGATCGCCCGGCAGAGATCCCAAGAAGCCCTTTCTAAGATCAAGTCTGCTTTGCAAGCAACGCCCAAGGAAAAATTTGAAACTATTGCTAAAAAGCTCGATCTGAAGCCCGAAAAGACATCCGAATTTACCCGCTCTCAATATTTGCAAGGCGTTGGACCATCAGGGCCTTTCCAACAAGCAGCCTTCACCCTGACAATGGAAAATCCACTGAGCGAAGTTGTGGAAATGAGCAATGATTTTGCGATCATTTATCTCGAGAATTTTATCCCCGCGGACCAAGAAAAATTCGCCAAAGACAAGGATTTCCTGAAAGAACGCCTTCTGGCGCAACGCAAGGACCAGGCCTTCAATGCGTTCCTTGCAAAATTACGTCAAAAAGCGAACCTGGTAGACAACATCAAAAAACTACAGGAAGCCCAACAAACGCAATAAAAGTAGTTATTGCGCGAGAAGTGTCCGGTAATCCTGAGGCAAGACATGCTTCATGGAATGGATAAGGCCGTTTCCGGTGATGAGGACAAAAGTAGGAACACCAACAATCGAATACCGTTCTGCGACAGAAGAATCTTCATCAAGGAACACGTCAAGGCCGATGCCGTGTTGCTTCATATAGCTAGCGACCTTTGCTTTTTCTTCTCCTGTATTCACTAAAATGATCTTAACGCCCTGGCCCTGGATCTCCTGCTGGCGCATGTTTAGATCCTGCAAAGCTGTTCGACAATGAGGGCACCATGTCGCCCAAAAAAACATAATGGCCGGCTGAGCGCCTTGAAAAGAACTCATGGAAACAGCTGCTTGTGTCAGTGTCGGCAGGGTAAAATCAGGAGCCTGCTGGCCTTCCAAAGGGTTGCCAAAAAGAAAAAGCTGAGCCCGCCCTCTAGCAAGTCCAGCAACAAACAACAAAATAATAACGATCAAAACCACACGACCTAATGTCTTCATTCCCTTATTCTCCTTTTGGGCTGCAAGAATCTTGAAGCCAAGCCAAATATTCTTTATTTCCTGCTACGATCGGTAAAGCAATGATCTCAGGAACTTGATAACCATGCAAGGCCTTGACGCACTGCGCGAGCTTTTGAAAGCGTGCCTTTGTGCTCTTAATGATCAAGAGGCTCTCCTGCGCTGAATCAATCTTACCCTGCCACCAAAAAAGCGACTGAACACCTGGTAAAATATTGACACATGCCGCAAGTTTTTTAGTAAGAAGCCCTCGGGCGATCTTTTTTGCTTGGGCGGTATTTTTAGTTGTCACGAAAACGACAATTTCCATTGATAACCTCACATTGGGCGTATTGTATCTTAAAAAACATCCCTGGCAAACTATTTTTCGTCTTTTAGCATCATCACGGAAAGCATGCGCGTAGATTGTTCTGCGTCCCTTCGATACGACGCATACCCAGGCTGGCAAAAGGTGCATTTCCGGCGATCAACGATACCGCTTGGCCTGACACCCAACGCGATAAGTTGACGCTTATTAGCAGCCACCAGGTCAAAGAACAAACGACCGTTGCGGTGGCTTACCTCTTGCGGAAAATAACGAAGGAATTCTTTGCCGACTTCATAGCAGCAAGACCTCAAGGCTGGGCCAAAAACAACTTTAAGATCTTTCGCGCGAGTACCGAACTTTTCTCGCATCAGTTGAAGCGTAGCTTCCGCGATCCTTTTGCGTGTGGAGCGCCATCCAGCATGAACAACAGCGATCACATGATGACGCGTGTCGCAAAAAAAGATCGGCAAACAGTCTGCGGTACGGACGGCGATAGGCACACCAACCTCTTGTGTCACAACGGCATCCGCCTGAGGTATCTTTGTTTGGGCCTGATAGGATCTTCGCGTGGCCAGAACAACACGCCGTCCATGAACTTGCTGGATATTAAAAACCTTCTCCAGCGATAACTGCGTGTGGCGTTCTAGGTATTTCCTTTGACGAGGCGAGAATTGCGGTGCGCTTTTACTCAAAGCAAAATCCATCATCGCATCGGTTGTTGCAGCGATAATGTTGGATGAAAAAACCTTCTTAAAGAGAATAAAATGTTTGATAGTTTAAACTTTTATAAATTCTTTTGCTCAGTTTTATGAGGGAATATCAATGACTTTGTCTTCTTCTAAAGCGACAAGTTTTCCTTCTTTGTGGCCTTCGATCTTTTTGATCTGGGCATCAAGTCTTTTAAAATTCTTATCATGAAGGTCCTCGTAAGTAGCCCCCGCCTTTCGTATCACATCGCCTAATCCCTGAAAACGTTCTTTAAACTGGTTGTACTCCTTGGCAAAGACATTGATCGTTTCAATGATCTTCTTGATCGAATTCTCATAATAAAAGTTTTCAAATGCCTGGCGGATCACGCGCAGCATCGCGTATAAGGTAAATGGCGAGCAGAGAACAACCTTTTGCTTCAGGGATTCATCCATTAGGCTTGGAAAATTTTCTTGAATAAAACCATACACTTGTTCGTTAGGAATAAAAACTAAGACGAAATCAAGCGTCCCTTGAGACGGGTCGATATACGACCGTCCCTGAATTTCCTTGATGCGGGCTTTGACGTTGTTGATAAAATCTTTCTTGTAATTTTCTTTTTGCAAGGGATTTTCCGCGTTGACCATGTTCAAATAATTATCCAACGGAAATTTGACATCCATATGGATCTTGTGCTTATCAGGTAAGAAAAAAGTGAAGTCCGGCTGGGTGCTGACAGACGCTAAACGTGTTTGCTTGGCATAGTTGACCCCTTCCTTGAGCCCGCAAAGCTGGACAATATCCTCGGCCATGCGCTCACCCCATTCGCCGCGTTTTTTCACATTGCCAAGCACATTGGTCAAATGCGCGGTCGTTTCCTGCAAACGGCTTGTGGCCTGCGACGCATTCTTGAGTTCATTTTCTAAGTTGCCATATTTTTTATCACGGTCTTTTTCAAGCTCATGCACAAGTTTAGAATAACGCTCAAGCTCATCTTTTAAGGTCTTCACCGACTGGTCAACTGCTTGGCGCTGGCGCTCGAATTCACCAACCGTCTTTTCTTGCAGGTCGCTACGTGAAACGTCAAATTCTCGACGAACTTCACGCCGTACCGCTTCTTTCAGGGAAAAAACCGCTAACGCCAAAAAAAGTAGCATTGCCAAAACAGCAACGATCAAAAACCACACAGGGATCATGGATTATCCTTCATCCTCTTTAATTGTGACTTCTTGATTTTCTTTAACCGTCTTTAAAACCTTCCAATCTCCTTCGATCCTACCAACAATGTTGACCACACTCGCCGGACGTATCTCGCCGGGCTTGCTGACAGGCGTGGGACCAAAAAAGATGCAAAAACATTGGCCTTCCGGCCAATATCCCAGATCACCGATCTCAGCTGTTTCTGTCGCGAAATCTTTCTCGACCTTTTCCGTGACAGGGATCTGAAAATAGATCTCTTCTCCCCACAGGCTTACAAAAGATTTGATTGGAAGAGCGTCCCAGATCTCTCCGGCCGTTTGCGAGCCGTTAAACTTGGCCCGCATCTTCAGGTCACCCATTTGAATAATAATATTTTTCATTTTTTATATACTACCGTTTAACGCATCGTTTTGCAAAGAATTTTATATAGCTCTATGGATCGATCTTTCGCCGAACTTATCCTTAATGAGGTCCACGGCCCTATGCACGCGCTCTCTCTTCTCTTGGTCCGCGCGCTCAAAAAGGCTCTCTTGGACATAAGCGCTTTGAAATCCTGACACTCGCACACCCAGCAATCGTACTTGCGTTCCTGTCACATACAACCTATCGAATAATGTCCGCGCATGAGAAAAAATATCATCAACAAAATTTGTCATCTGGGGCAAGGTCACAGAGCGAGTATATGTCTTAAACCCTTTCAACCGCACCTTAAGCGTGATCGTACGGCCTTGCAATCCGTCCAACCGAAGGCGGCGCGAAACTTTTTCGCTTAAGATCAACAAAATCTGATAAAGCATTTTCTTGTCATCAGAATCTTTTTCAAACGTATGTTCATGACTGACGGATTTTACTTCTTGAGATTGCTCCACGCCTCGTGGGTCGATGCCATGCGCAAGCGCGTAAAGACGCGGGCCATTGTCACCAAACGCCTGACGAAGACTGTCCTCGCTCAGCTTCGCCATATCACCTATCTTGACAATATTCATTCGCGTCAATACTTCTCTGGTCTTAGGCCCTACTCCCCAAAGCTTTCCAACATCCAAAGGCCATAAAAAATCCAAAAGCTTTTCTTTTGTGATCTCCAAAAGGCCATCTGGTTTGCAATGATCCGACGCGATCTTGGCGACCATTTTTACGGGCGCGACCCCGACAGAGGCTGTCAGACAAAGCTCGTCGTAAATACGCCGCTTGATCTTTCGAGCAGCTTCTATGGACGGGCCATGAAGGGCTTCGGTCCCGCTTAGGTCCAAAAAAGCTTCATCAATGCTGATCGGTTCAACATCAGGAGTGAATTCATAAAGAATGGAAAAGATCTGAGTAGAAACGTCGCTGTAGCGCTGCATGCGTACGGGGAGGAAAACAGCTCTGGGACAACGCGCGTAAGCTTGTGAGATCGGCATAGCGGAATGGATGCCGAATTTTCGCGCCTCGTATGAGCACGTGGAAACAACACCTCGGCCCTTTCCTCTTTTAGGATCAGCGCCGATCACCACTGGCTTGCCGCGAAGCTGCGGATTATCGCGTTGCTCAATGGCGGCAAAGAACGCGTCCATATCGACATGCGCGATAACCCGGTCAGCCATAGAACGATTATTTCTTTTTATCTTCCAGGATCTTTAAGAGTCTATCAAAACGCTTTAAGAACATAAAAGGAACAACTAAAACCCATATTGCAAGGATGGTCTTTAACGTCATCATTGTTACGAACCAATCCCCTCCTCCGCAAGCTCCCATCATCGGACACTTCATACTCACCTCCTTGAATGTTGATTAATTCTGCTTAAAGGACATTTTAAGCATAAGGGCTTCACTCGGCAATATTGCTTCGCAAGCTGAACGATCAACGCGTGATATTCATTGTATATTTTACCACTTTGCGGTAAGTTCTTGTGGAAAATTTCTTGCGCGTCACGATATGAAATATCGCACGAAAATATCTTGTGACGGCTAAAAACTCGCTTTGTGTAGGCATCAATGACAAAGATCGGTTTATTCAAGGCGTACAAAAGGATCGAATCCGCAGTCTCCTCGCCGACACCGCTCACGGATAATAATTGCTCTCTGAGGACGCGCACAGACCGTGCTCGCATCTTTGCCAAGCTTCCCTGATATCTCCCAATGAAAAATGCAACAAAATTCTTTATACGTTTTGCCTTCACATTAAAATATCCAGCAGGCCGAATGTGCTTGGCGAGCTCTTGCAAACTTATAGCGTTCAGCTTCCGCGGCGTCAAAAGTTTTCTATCCTTAAGCCGAGCGATCGCCTTTTCAACGTTCTTCCAGTTTGTATTTTGCACCAAAATGGCGCCGACCATGACCTCAAAAGGTGTTTGGGCGGGCCACCAGTGCTGAGGGCCAAAGATGGAAAAAAGCGTGTGGTAGATACGACGCGTTAGGGCTTTTTGGGCTCTGGGGCCGAAGGCGGTTGGTACTCCCATTGGACGACTTTTCCTTGCGCATCAAAATAGATATAAATTTTATCGCTCTTCCAAAAGTCTTCGGCATAACGATAAAGCCAGCGTTCTGCATGTTCATCAGGATCAATATAACGTTTGACAAAAATGGGCTCGCCGAAATGCTCCAAGAAGTCTTCCTTGGTCCTGTACGCATCAATGGTCTGATCTCGCATGGCTGCCAAGAGCACGTCAAATCTTTTGTTAATAGAGCGAATGCTGCAAACCTGCTCTTTTTTATTCGAGGCAGCGTCTTGAAGGCGTATGATCTCTGTCACATGCCTAGCATTACAGCCTGCAAGAAGGACAGCGGTAAAAAAGAATGAAACAATATATCGCATATCTTCTTTCATAATACTTTAGAGCCAGCGAAAATGGACAAATACTCGCCCGAAGTTCTTATCGTCTTTCTCGATCCTATGATAAATGCCTTTGTACCTTTTTTCTAAAAACCTTAAAACATGTTTTTTAAGCTGTCCTGAGCCTTTACCAGGGATGATCTCAACACAGCGTGCTTTTTTCTCAACAGCTTCTTGCATCACAGAGGTCAGAGCCTGTTCGATCGCGCGATCATTGCTAAAAATATCATGAAGGTCAAGCTTAAGATTGCCCACTACCTTTGATCTCTCTATTTTCTTCCCTGAGACGGTCGATATCCGTCTCTATTTGACGAATACGGTGCTGAATAAATTTTAACCGCTGGCCATACTCTTTAAGGGTGCCAGGATCACGTGCGGCTGTCCCGGAAGAAAGCACGCGGGCCTTGATATAACTTTCTGTTTCAAGTTCTTTTTTTTCCTTATCTAACTTCGTGATCGCGGATTTGTTGGCGGCCACTTTCTCCAAAGCTTCTTTGTGTTGATCATGAAGCTTCTGGATGCCAGGGCTTAAAGGCTCACTTGTCTGCTCAGCCTTTTTTTCTTTTTTTACCTTTTCTTTTTCAAGACGTTCCTGCTGGCTCTTTTCTTGATCTTTTTCTCGACGCTTCTCAAGATAATAATTAAGGTCCCCATAAAAATGCGTGAGATGTCCGCTGTCCACTTCAACAATATGATTCGCGATCTCCCGAACAAAGAACAGGTCGTGGCTGATAAAACATAACGTGCCTTCATATTTTTTAAACGCGTTAGTAAGCGCCTCCACTCCGTCAATGTCCAAATGGGTCGTCGGCTCATCCAATAAAATAAAATTTGGCGGATTAATAAGAAGCTTGGCCAAGATCACGCGGCTCTTCTCTCCTCCAGACAGAACAGAAACCTTCTTGAAAACATCATCATCCCGGAAATTAAAAAGGCCTAGCAGGCTGCGCGCTTCCTGAGCGCGCACGCCCGCCTTCGATGAGCACACTTCTTCCAAGGCTGTTTTTTCCGGATGAAGAACATCCAATCGTGTCTGGGAAAAATATCCTAATTCCACATTGTGTCCCAATCGCCGCGCTCCTGAGCTCATATCAATGACACCTGCCAGGATCTTTAACAACGTTGACTTGCCTGCGCCGTTCTCTCCGACCAAACACACGCGCTGACCGCGCGTGATCTCAAAGTTGATATTACGATAGACTTCCAACTCGCCGTAGGACTTGAACATGTTGTCCAAGGTCAAGACATGATGACCACTACGCTGTGTTTGCTCGAATTCAAAATCCTTAATACTACGCCGATAATCTTTAAGCTCGATCGTTTCCATGCGCTCGATCATCTTGCGTTTGTTACGTACGGCTGCCGCGCGATTTGGCTGTGCGTGGAACCTCTCGCAAAAACGTTCCAGCTGCTCTCTTTTCTTTTCAATGATCTTCTGTCGTTTTTCCAGAGAACCCTGCTCAACAGCCTTCTGCTCCTCGTATTCGCTGTAATTTCCTTTGACCTTGACCATGCGAGAATTTTCCAAAAGGATCGTATAGTTCGTTACGGCATCCAGGAAAACCTTGTCATGAGAAATGATGATAAACGTCCCTGGGTAGCTTGCGAGAAAATCCTTCAGCCATAGCGTTGCGCTAAGGTCAAGATAATTAGTGGGCTCATCCAGCAGCAAAAGATCATACTGATATGTCAACAGCTTGGCTAATAGTGTGCGCATCTGCCAGCCGCCGCTCAAGTGGTTAATAGGACGATAAATATCCCTCTCGCGAAACCCCAGGCCAGAAAGGATCTTTTCTGCCCGATGCTCCAGCTCGTAGATCCCTAAATGCTCAAGCTCTGCTAAGACATCGCCATAGCGATCTGAATCCGCCTTGTTCTCGTCCTCAAGCTTATGCTTTTCGTCTTTTAACGCCTTAATGCGGTCATCGCCAGATGTCAGCTCATCAATGACAGTACGATCGGAGTGAAACGCGCTCTCCTGCGGAAGATAGCCGATATTGATCCCTTTTTGGATCTGAACCTCGCCGCCGGTCGACTGCATCTCTCCGCGGATGATCGAAAAGAGGGTCGTTTTGCCGGAACCATTGGGTCCTGTAAGCCCGATCTTTTCATTGCGGTAAATACTCAAAGAGACGCCTTCAAAAAGCGTTCGATTTGTAAAATTCTTAGCAAGATTGTTAATGGTGATCATAGCTGTTTTAAAATATTGATTTCCACCGGCGTCAAATGCCGCCATGCGCCAAGTGGCAGGTCCCCGAGTTTTAAAGGTCCTTGTTGCTCACGTTTTAAAAAAGTAACTTCATAGCCGAATTTCTCGAACATCCGGCGGATCTGGCGCTTACGCCCCTCATGAATGCTGATGCGCAGCTCTGTCGCACCCTGTTGCGTTCTTAAATGAAAGATCTTGCACGGCGAGGTCTTGGCTTCGTCCAAGACAACTCCTTTTTCTAAGCGCGCCTTGTGATCATCAGAAAGAAATTTGTTCAGGCGCGCGAAATAGACTTTATCGATGTTAAAGCTCGGATGCGTTAATTTATAAGCGACCGCACCGTCGTTGGTCAGCAGCAACAAACCTTCCGTATTCTTATCCAGACGGCCAGCAGGATTAAGCGTCTTAAACTGCCCCGGCACCAGATCTAAAACTGTCTTTTCCGCGAAAGGATCCTCAGTCGTTGTCGTGTATCCTTGCGGCTTATTGAGCATTACATACGCGTATTGCGCGACCGCAACTTTTTTCCCCTGGCAGAGAACAGTATCTTTGGCAGGGTCGATCGGGATGGACGGCTCGGTCACAACAACGCCATTGACCATCACATAGCCCTCTTTAACCAGGTCCATAGCCTTGCGCCGCGAACAGATCCCGCTGTGCGATAAAAAAACTTGAAGCCGTAGCTTATTTTTTTCGTTGTCGGATGGTTTCATAAAGAACGATCGCAGCGGAAACAGAAACGTTCAAAGAATCTACCTTGCCCTTCATGGGTATCGCGATAGGGGTATTGCAATGTTCGACCCAAAATTCCCCAAGGCCCTGGTCCTCGCTTCCCATCACAACCGCCAAAGGAACATTAAGATCGGCTTCTGTATAAACTTTTTCTGCCTGAGGAACTGTCGCGCAGATAACAACACCTTTGGACTTAAGGAATTTGAAAGCCTCAGGAGCCTCAATCTCCACGACCGCAACGGTAAAGATCGCGCCTAAACTCGATCGAATAACGTTTGGATTATAGATATCTGTGGCCGGATCGCACACTAAGACCGCGTCCACGCCCGCGGCATCCGCTGTGCGCAGGATCGCGCCCAGATTCCCAGGTTTCTCAACATGTTCTAAGATCATAAAAAGAGGTTTGTCAGAGCAACGGATATCAGCCAATTGCTTACGCGGTTGCGCGCATACAGCCAAGGCTCCCTCCTGACGGTGGCCAAACGAGATCTTTTCAAAGATAAAATCCTTGAGCAAAAAAACCTCTTTGGCTTCTTTGGTCGCGAATTCCACGAATTCCCGATGATCCGCTTGGTCGATAAATGATCGTGCTAAATAGACCTGCTGAAAAAAGATCCCGGCCTGCCGCGCCAAACGCATTTCTCTCACGCCTTCCACGATCATCAGCCCTGAATCATCGCGCGCCTTCTTTTCGCGCAACTCCATGACAGCTTTCACCTGCAGATTCTTCGCGCTCGTGATCTCTTTTATGCTTGGCATGAGGAAAGCGCCTTGATCGCTTTGGTGTTGGGAGTAAAATATTTTGTTTTCCAAGACTCAATAATATCTTTTTTGTGGCGCGGCCAAAGATCAGCGTAAGTATCCCAGCCTGTTTTGGGCCCCTGACGATTCACCCAAGGGCTATTGGGATAATAACTGAAAAGTCCGTCAGGAAACATGGTGTGCTTCACGGCCTTATAGGTCCAATACGTCCAATGAAAATCGTGCGCGTCAAAACAAGAAAGAACATCCTTTAGATAATCGATCTCATGATGAACGTTATCACGGTCATTAACACCAAACTCCCCGACAAAAACCGGCGCGCCATATTTTTTAGCGGCCCTCGCGTAGGAAGCAGCCATGCGACCCAGCATCGCGCGGTCCCACTTGACCCCTTGATAGCGTAATGGATAACGCAGTGATGGGACAAAATTAAATGAAAAATCGATCGGATGATAAAAATGGATGCTGAGCGCTAAATTATGATCGTGAAATCTTTCTAAACACTTGAGATCCGTTGCCCATTTATTCCCTTCGACGAAAAGAACATGGTTCTTATCGGCTGAACGGATCGCCTGGATGATCATGCGATAAAGATCGTTGAGCTTCTTTTCATCAGTAATGACAGCCTCGTTTAAAAGATCATATCCAGCCACGGTTGATTCATCACGATAACGATCAGCTAAAAATTCCCAAAGCGCCGCGGTCCTTTTCTGGAAATTTTTATTGCTCCAGAGCTCGGCTTTTCCTAAGCTGTCTGAGTGCCAATCATGGTTCTGGCATCCCGCCGCCCCATGCAAGTCCAAAATAATATAAAGGCTATATTTCTTTGCCCATCGGATCGCTTGATCAAGATACGCGACACCTTTGGCGCTATAGCGATAAGACTCTGTCTCGATGAGCCCATGATGGAATGGCAAGCGGATGCAATTCAGCTTCATTTGGGCAACACGCTTGAAATCTTCTTCTTGAATAAATGTACCATAGAACGCGCGCTCAAAATCCTGCAAAGCCTTTTCGCCAAGGCGCGCGGCAAATTCTTTCTTGAATTTCCGAACACCGATATTAGGCGCCTGCAAAAAATAGCCTTCCATCATTAGCCATCCGCCAAGATTCACGCCTCGCAAGAATATCTCACGGCCCCTAGCATCAACGATCTTTGTTCTTTGCGTCCTTAAAAAAGAATGCTTCATGGTAAAAGTCCCTGAACGTTAAGAAATTTCTTGATACCTTCACTGTAGACATCCTTAGAGTCCACGTATCCTTGATTATGGTCACCTTGGATCGCTAAGAATTCTTTTGGCTCAGCAGCTGCGTCAAAAAGTTTTTTACCCAAGGTAAAAGGAACAATATCGTCGTTCTGGCTATGAATAAAAAGCTTAGGCGCTTTGATATCCCGCGAATAAGAAGCCGCATCCATTCTTGTTCTCAGCAAAAAGGCAGGGATGAAAGGATAATACAGCTTAGCAATATCAGCAACCGAAGAAAAGCTAGAATCGACGATCAACGCAGCGAAAGGACGCTTGCGCGCAAGCTCCAAGGCAACCACACCACCTAAAGATTCCCCGTAGCCAATGATCTTATCTTTGTGAATGTCAAGTCGTCCAGACAGATAATCGAAAGCGGCTATCGCATCTTGATACACCCCCTGCTCACTAGGGCGTCCCTGACTTTTTCCGTATCCACGATAATCAATAATGAAAACGTTCAATCCCATGTCTCGAAACAATAAGATCTTATCCAAGCGATGACAAACATTGCCACCGTTGCCGTGGAAGAAAAGCAGTGTTGCTTGAGCTGAAGGATAACGAAAGAACCAACCGTTAAGCGTCAGCCCATCTTCTGTTTGAAAGAAAACTTCAGAGAAAAGATAGCGCTTGGCATCAGGCAAGAACTCTATTTCCTTCTGGGGAAAAAAAACGCTTTTAGACTCAAGATACCGAACAAAGACAAGAAAGGCGATCAGCGCGACAACGATCACGATAAAGAACTTGATCATGACCGCCCTCGCTTAGGCCCCTTTTGGTCAATGAGCTCGTGCATCATTTGCACGGCGCGCAAGACCGTATCGATCGCGCAAGGCTTTGTGATGTAATGGTCCGCTTGATACGCGAAACCCTTCTGGACATCTTCTAGCTCTCCCAGAGAAGAAACGATCACCACAGGCTGCCAGCGATCCGGCAGAGGATTTTCCCGAAGCTTCTTTAAGATCGTCATCCCATGCATTCCAGGCATGATCAAATCCAATAAAATAATGTCCGGATCTTCTTTCTTGATCTTTTCCCAGGCCTGTTGTCCATCGATCGCTTGAACAACCGCGTATCCGCGCATCGCGACGGCCTTGGCCATGATCTCCAAGACCTCCGGCTCATCATCAGCGACCAACACTTTTAATGCCATGCATCCTCTTTCTCTTAAAATAAAACCAGCAGGCAGCCTGCCGCCGCCTGCTGCTTAAAAGACCTCTTCTTACTTTCGCGCCGAAGAATAATTGTCTAAATTATAATTGATCTCATTCGACGGCTTAGCGATCTTATCCAGCGAGACGCCGGCTTTCGCGAAAAACTTTTGGGCGACCGTATCATGATAATCTGAAAAAACAACGACGCGTTTAACACCCGCCGCGATCAGGGCCTTAGCACAGGTCGTACAGGGCATATTCGTCACATACGCCGTTGATCCATCGGTCGGGTGTCCGTTCTTCGCTGCTTGCGTGAGGGCGTTCATTTCCGCGTGATTGGTACGGATGCAGTGGTTCTCAACGACCCAACAACCCACATCTTCGCAATGATCATCACCAGGGATCGACCCGTTATAGCCGGTAGCGATCACTTGTTTGTCCTTGACCAGAACGCATCCGCAATGCATGCGTGGACAAGTCGCTCGTTCAGAAGCGAGCATCGCTAACTTTAAAAAATATTCATCCCAAGAAGGTCGTTTGCTCATGCCGTGTCCTTTTAAATATTAATATGAGTATTTCTATATTGTTATCATATTATCAAACAATAAAAAGTTTGCAAGACCTGAATCAAAGGCTGATCTACGATTAAGAATAAGCGCTACATTCAACGATGCGCGAAAGACCTTCCCGAAGGACATCTTCCGGTGTCAAAAGGCTCACAACAAGATGCGCGCCTTGGATAAGATCAAAAAAATACCCTGGATGCGCAAAGACATGATGCTCACGCAGCAGCTGTTCGACAAAGCGCTCTTCGCTAAGACCTTCTGGAAGCTGTATGATGGCGTACCAGCCGCCTTCAGCAGATAAAACCTTAAATGGTGTCTTAGCGCACAGGCCCTGAAGCAGTTTTTGATTTTTTTGGATGCGCGCCTGGATAAGACGCTGGATCTTATCCTTAAGCTTAAGCCATGATGGTAAAGCGTTCTGCGCGGGGGTATTCACCGAAAGATAGGTGTCCGCGATGATCTCCAGGCGCTCAAGCGCTCGCGCGATTTTATCCTCTGGCCCATTAACGATGATCCATGATAATTTCATCTGGGGCAGTCCTAAGCTTTTCGACAAGCCGCCCAGAACGAATGTCAAAGCCTCGGTGTTTCCTGATAATGTCCGCACCCCATCCTTGTGCATATCAAGCACATAATCAGAAAACACTTCATCGCAAATAATAGCAACATCCCTTTCGCGACAAAGATGATTGATCACAGCAAGCTCCTCAGTTTTAACAAAGCCTCCTGTGGGATTATTTGGGTTCACCAGAACAAGCGCGCGGGTTTTTAAGGAGAATTTTTCTTTAAGCACGGATAGGTCGATCTCCCATTGCTGTTGATAACAAAGAGGGTACGGTTGAATATCCACATCGTTAAGCTGCGCTAAGAAGTCAAAGAGTGGATAGCTAGGGCTTGGGAACAAGGCTTCTTCGTCCGGATTAAGCAACAAGCGAAAAAGAAATGCATACGCCTCGCTTGAGCTCGACGTTAAGATGATCTGCTCGGGCCTGATCATCACTTTCTGCTTTGCATACATCTGCGCTATGGCCTGGCGAGCTTGCTCTTGGCCGAAAGGCTGAGGTTGATACAAAATATTTGATGCCAAAGACAGCGCTTTAAGGATCTGTCGATCAGGATATGCAAGCCCTGCTTGTGTAGGGTTAGATGTCGTAAGATCAAAAACTTTGATCCTTTTTTCCTTCAGCTGGGCAAGGGCGAGCATCAATGGATTTTGCTCAAAGGGCCAATCTGTGCGGCGGGAAAACATAGGAAGGGTTAACGTCTCCAATCTTCTTGGAGTTTCTGGATCTCTTTCTCTTTTTCTTTCAGCTTCTGCTCAATCTTATCGAACTCGGACTTCGCGATCCACTGCTCTTCATCTTTTTTCTTTTGCAAGATAGCGTTGGTCTTGCGAAGCTCCGCGATCTCATCTTTTTGATTGCGCACCGCGAAATCAAGGTTCGTTACCTTCAAAAGAAGGTCGTTCTTTTCCTTGGTCAACTTCTCAAGGTCGGATTGCAGGCTCTTCTTCTCACGCTCGCTGGAAAGCCTCAGGGAATATTCGTGTTCACGGTCTGTCTGGGCCTTGGTCAATTCCATCTTGGCCTGGCGGATCTCTTTTGTCCGGCGGTCAAGCGATGTCTCCTGTTCAGACAGCCACTGCTTTTCTCTTTTTAATTTCTCTTCGAACTTTTTGATCTTCTCTTTTTCTTCATGCAGATCGCTTTTTAGTTTTTCCTCTTCTCTTTTAAGGTCATTGATCTCTTTTTTATATTTCGAGACATATTCCTTGAGCCGAAAAGCCGCCTCTTGCCATTCCTTATCCTCCTTGGATAAGACAGGCTCTGTCTGCTCTGCGCGCTTACGGCGCCTTCGCTCTTGCTGTGCCGGAAAAAAAACAGCAAAGACAACAAAAGCGAGGATCGAAAAAATAAAAAGAAGTAGGATCAATTGAATGGTCGGCATAGATCTTTTTTCCTTGCCTCATATTATACTTGAAACTTCTTGAAATCAACAAAACTCTCCAAAAAACAAGAGCCCCGCGCAAGATGCATCTTACGCGGGGCCTGGCTAAGAAAATATTACATAAAACAATTTATAAAAGAACGATACATCTAGTCTAAAGATAGCACAACTTTACAAAAAAAGAAGGCTTCTTGCGCCTTATTCTGCAAGCGTTTTCTTAAGGCTACTTCCCCGTGGAGGACGGAACAATATTATTGATGCCCATCTCTTGGCCTTCTTGGTTGAGCTCATTGACCGCGCGCTGAAGCAGTGCCATGACCGTCAACAGACGAGAGGAAAGCTCTTTTTCTTTTGCCTCTTTATCTTTAAGCGTCGTCTCAAGATTAGCAAGATAACTAAGCTGTGCCGCGAACGCTGTGCGCTGGTATGTCGCATACAACCCCAAGAAGAAAATCATAACAATCTGCACTAACGTGATCATCTGCCATACCTTCAACCGTTTATTCATGTCGTCCTTCACGTTCCCTCCTTATGTTTAACAACTTTGTTTTTTATTATACCTTTTTCCGAAAGAAAAACAAACATATCCTCTCAAGCGATTGCGCTTTCATGGGGCGAATCACGTAAAAACAAGATCGATGTTTTTATCCCTTGAGAACACTTATGGATAAAATCAAAATCCGGTCGCTCTGGCATCCCAAAAATATTAATATCTGCCTGCGGAGCTTGTCCTAAAACCGCCGCAAAATCGCCGACAAGGACCTTGATACCCAGGTCCCCTGGAAGCCTCATCAATTCTCCCAGCCTTGCTAAATATGCTGTCGCATCATCGCTTTCTTCTTGGGACGCAACAGCCTGCACAAGGCAAAGGTATCCATCCCAATTCCTTTGCAATTGGATCGCCAACAAAATAGATAGATCGATATTCGGACTTCCTTTGCGAACCCACAAATTGATACGCTGAGGGGTTGACGTGATCACCTGCCCTTGCTTGTGCAAAATAATACCCAGATCTTCACGCGAAGCCTGCTGAACAACCTGTTGAATGGGGCCGCCAACCAGACCACTTTCAGGAAGGACGCAAAAAAAAGCATTAGGCGGGAAATGCGTCGATTTAAGGGTCTGCAAAACCGTGCTAATGCTGCACGCGGGATCTCCTTGGGCCAAGGTAATCCCTTCGGAAAAAATGCCTTTCTGCGCAAAAGGCTTGATCATGTTCTGAATGCGGCCAGACGCCCCTTCTTTTTTCCCTTGCTCAAAGCAAAAAGCTGTTAAACGACCATTTGGGTAAACGATGGCATCCAACACTGAGAAAGCGCGCTGGAAATCATTTAGGTCTGTTATCAGTGCGGCAACATTGGGCTTCCATATTTTGGGATAATAAGGCAGTCGTGCGGCTGCTTTTGCCATTTGCTCAGACAAAAAGATCAAAAGGCCGCTTCTGACATCAGGCGAAAAGCGCACGGTCTTTCTGCGCATTAACGCCATGTACAAAATACCAATAGTGATCCAGGCGATCCAGCTAAACACCGGGTTGATCAAGAACATAACGCTCAGACATCCCACCCACCCCGCAAGAGGCACTATCCTTGGAACCCTAAAAGAAGGACGAAAGCTAGCGATGCCGATCCACTGTTCGACAAAAACTGAAAAATTGATAAGCCCATAAGTGATCAAAAAGAACATGGTCAAGATCGTGGCGACCTGGTTCAAGGTGCCGGCTAAAATCGTAACAAGGGCAATAAACGCTGTCAAAAGGATCGCGGTTGTTGGTTCATCTTTTTTATTGCGATGCGCAAAAACCTTAAGCAAGGGAAAAACCTTGCTTTGGCTTAAAGCAAATAAAGTGCGAGGAGCCGTTACGCACATGTTGATAGCCGACGAAAGTGTGGCGCCCATGATCCCCGCGATCACCAAGGCAGGCCATCGCCCGATGTCTACTATGATGTTTGTATTATGAACCAGTTCCTCCCGCCCTGCTTGAAGACTCAACCAAACGGCGAGCATCAGATAAATGACAAAACTAAGGCCCGTCGCCAGAAGCGTTCCTATCGGGATGCTTTTCTTCGGTTCCTCCAACTCCCCGGACATGGAAAGTCCCGACATAAATCCTGTCACGGCAGGAAAGAACACAGCAAAGGCAACAAAAAAATTACCTGAAGATACAAAAGGCGTTCCTGTCGGCTGCGCAGAGGACAAAGATGTTTTTTGGCCTAAAAAGATCGAGATAAGCGATAAGATAATGATACCCAGAATGAAATATTGCGTTCGAAACGCGATCCGCGCGCTACAATATGAAATCCATAAAATAAAGAACCAAGCTAAAAGACAAACGATCAAGAATGAATGCTGCGGAAAGACGTTGATCCAGCACTCAGCAAACCCAACAACATAAAACGCCATTGAAATAGCCTGCGCTAAATATAATGGCAAGCCAATAGCCCCTCCCGCTTCCGCGCCTAAAGACTTTGTGATGATCGAATACGCTCCCCCGTGACCGATCCTGATATTTGTCACGATCGAAGAAACTGAAAATCCTGTCAGCAAGCTGATCATGTTGCTTGCAATGATGATGATAAGCGCCGCAATAATGCCCACCTGTCCAACCACCCAGCTCAGACGTAAATACATGATAACGCCAAAAATGCTGAGCAGACTGGGAACAAAAACGCCTTCAAAAGTACCAAAACGTTGTGAAGACAATCCGCACCTCGCCTTTTATCGGAAATAAATCATGTCGCTATGGAATTAGGGTCTGCTGAAGAACGTTAAACAGATACCCTGTAAAAATAATGCCGATTGTGATCAAAGAAAAAAAGATCACGATCAACTTCATTTTCATCGCTCGCCGTAAAATAACAGCTTCCGGTAAGCTTAAAGCGCTGACCGCCATCATAAACGCCAACGCGGTTCCCAAAGGGACACCTTTACGAAAAAGCGCTACGGCGATCGGGACAATGGCCGCACAGCTACCGTACATAGGAACGCCTAGACCGACAGCGGCAGGAACTGAAAAAGGGCCTGTCTTACTGATGGCTGACTGGATCACCTCTTGAGGAACGTAATTATGGATCAAGGCTCCCAAACCAACACCAGCCAGGATCCAGACCCAGAGACGCTGCAAAATAGCCTTTGCTTCAATGAGCCCAAACTGCACCCTCTGCCAGATCGTCGTGTACACGCGCTGCTGTTGTTTATCGGTCATCGGGCCAACAATGTCCCTCTCTAAAAGACTCTCGAGCTTCATCTGCCCTAAAATAAGTCCTGCCCCGATACCTAGGGCCATGCCGCTGACAACATATAGAACAGTGATCTTCCAGCCAAAGAAATTCAACATCAAGACAACAAGATATTCGTTGATCAAAGGCGAGGTAATAAGGAACGCGAACATCACACCTACAGGAATCCCCATCTTAACAAAACTTAGAAAGATCGGGATCGATGAGCAAGAACAAAAAGGCGTGATCGTGCCAAATAAAGATGCATAAAAAGCTGCCAAGATCCGTTTCTGGCTTAGCCATGCCTTAATACGTTTCTCATCCAAGAACGTTCGCAAGAACCCTAAAAAAGAGATCATAACGAACAGCAATAAAATGATCTTGACCGCATCATAGAGAAAAAAATGCAGGACATTGACCGAGCGAGACGACGGATCAAGGCGCAAAAAAGAAAAAATAAACCAACTGATCGCTGACTCTAGCATAAGTCTCCTTGCGTGGGATAAGAATAGTTCATGTTAATAGGCGCTGAATATTTTGTCAACGATTTTGACAATAAAGAAGTAAAAACAATTTAATCAAATCATCTAGACATTGTATAAATTTTTTATATAATAAAGAAAACTTAACCCCTTCAAAGGAGCTCATATGAGAAACGCTATTTTTCTTCTCGCCTTCACGATCATCGCTGGCATGTTAACAGGATGCCAAACAACAAAAGCGCGCACAGATCAAATATCGACTTTAAATAATCGGATTATGACCCTTGAGGCAACGCTTGACCAGCGAGACAGAGAGATCTCTGATCTACAATACCAGCTTGATAGCGTAAGCGCGAAGAAAGCTGCAAAAACACCAGCCGTTACCGCTACTCCAGAAACCAAGGACAGTCTTGGTATTATCCGCGTAAACGCTCCAATAACCGATGTCCAGAAAGCCCTCAAATCAGCCGGATATTATCAAGGGAATATTGATGGAAAGATCGGTCCAAATACAATTGCAGCCATTGCCGCCTTTCAGAAAGCTAATAATCTTAAAGCTGACAGCATTGTAGGCGCTAAAACATGGGAGATTCTTAAAACATATCTTAAGTAATTGTAAAATATTGACTTAAGAATAATATCGATATTCAGTGGATTAAAAATGTAAGAAATAAGGGATTATGGATACCATAATCCCTTATTTTTATGAATAAATCACGTATTGTGGTGTATTATCTACTATCCGGGACATAGAATATCGGTCTTCCGGCAAAGAAATACTCTTTTTCAAAGGCTTTTCGCTCCATCTTCCCCAACTCTTCGACAAATTCATGCTTACTAACAAGCAAGCTCGGAGCGCTGACTTCCTGAGCCTTTAGACCGAAAGTCTTACGATAATGAGCGTAATGCTTGACCATGGTAGCGTGAATTCGCTTGAGGGTGGATGGCCTTCTCAGCAGAAAGAAAACTTGCATTTTCCAATCAGCGACAAATTCTTTCGTAAGCTTTCTAGGGGCAGTAGCCAGCTGTGTTCCAAGGTTTCGTGCCGCTCGTTCATCAGCTTCTTGACAGACAAACTTTAAAATATGCCACGCCTCAAACAACTCCTGCTTTCCGTTGACCTCAAGGCGTTTGAGCCATGCAAAGGCATGGAGCCTGCGCGACCAATCCCACCATTTCCATGGGCTGTCAAGATCAAGAACAGGAATAAGAAACAAGTCTTTTTTTAAAAGCAGGGATCCAAAAACCCCTGGTGGGCGTCCAAGCCTTTTATCTTTTAAGGTAGTACGGTAAACTCCGCAGGATGGGCTTCCTTCCATAAAGGCAAACGCCTCCGCACCGGAACGCATGATGATCTCCTGCGCGGTCGAAGCGCCTGCGCGCATTTCATTCGACACATCGCGGCCTTGGCGGTTTTTCATGCGAGCCTTCCCTTGCCAAAAATCATCACCGCTTCCAACAACTAGTTTCATCGGAGGACGCGGCACGCCGAGCCCGCTTAAAACTTCCGGGCAAACAGGGATCCAGGCATAATCCATTTGTACGCGTCCAAGTTTTGCCACTCGGTCCCAACCCACATGATTCCAGCGCACTTGAGCGCCAAAATTACATTCGCTGATCCCGATCCTGATCTTTTCTGTTAAGACACGATTCATAACGATCCGCCCTTCTTTATTTTTCGATCTTTTCAATATATTGCTCGATATCAAACTTATTCTTGCACCCATTATAGCTCATATAGCGTACCTTGCCGAAGATGGCGCGCTCGCCCCAAGCCCGATCATGAACACCGGCAACGGACCAAGCGATACCCGCGTAGCCGTTGGGGTCACGGCCGTCGAGTGAATACTTATCGTTTAAATAAACCGCTATCTCAAAAGCTTTCTTGGGGCTTGGTGTCCATTCCAGGATCTTCTTGGCCCAATACATGCGCATAAAACCATGCATCTTACCGGTCTTCATCATCTCCATTTGTGCCGCATTCCAAAGTTGATCATGCGTTTTAGCGTCTTCAAATTCTTTAAGCGTGTAAAGATATTCTCGCCGGTCTTTCGCGTGTGCCATGAACGTGGTGCGCGCCCAATTTGGCGCGCATGCGATATTGTCATAGCTCTTATTATAAAAACAAAAATTGTCCGATAATTCCCGGCGAATAACAAGTTCTTCTAAGAATGCCTGCTTCGAATTTTCATTGGCCTTAGCGCGAGCGACAGCGAGCGCCACGCGCTGGGCTGACAACTGCCCAAAATGCAAATACGGCGAAAGATCAGACTGGCCGCCGAGGTTGGGGTCGTTTCGGGCCGCATCATATTTGGATAATTTCTTACTGATAAATTTCTTAAGCGCGGCCGCGGCATTCTTCTCGCCAGGCTTGATCCAGGCTACGGGACCCGCACTTTGGCCGCACTTTAACTGCGCTAAAATGCAGTCCACATCGATCGCTTGCGGATTTTCAGTGAACGAATAACGGTGCCGAGTCACTTTTGGAAAATCTTTTAGATAAATGTCCAGAATACGGTTGATCTTCGGCCGAATGGTATAAGCGCCGAATTCCTGCTTAGGCGAAGCCACCCAACACGGCACAATGTTATGGGCATCCACTTCGTAGAAAGGGATATCGATCTTGCGCGCGACCTCGCTCTTCCACGCGCGCTTGACGCGCAAGGGATCAAAATCGCAAACAAGTGCGCCGGCTTCGTGCTTCTTCACAAATTTGAAGATCTCTTCAGATGGGTTTCCGGACAAAAGAAAAAACGGGATGTTTTTCGCGGCCAAATTCTTTTGAAGCTCGATCAGCCCTTTGAGCATAAAATCATAATGGCGCCTAGTTGCGTTTAAAAATTTTGACGCAAGGGCAAATACAATGCCAAGCGGCACTGCATTCTTTAAGGCAAGTTCCTGGGCAAAAATAAGCGCCCAATTATCATTGAAGCGCTGATCCCGGCTCATCCAGTAGACAACCGGGCCGGAACCCCGCTTGCCAGCTTTTAATATACGAATACGCCCTGGGTTCATCGGATAGATTTTATGCGGTTGCAGTCAACGCTATTCAACGAATGCCACCTTGACCTTGACTTGAAATTCCTTGATCTTACCTTCACGCACGCAACCCCGCTGCTCTGTAACCTCAAAAAAATGAATATCTTTCTTCGTTTTCGCTACGTCACTCACAGCATTTTTTACTGCCTCGCTTAAGCTCACAGGCGAAATGCCAATCACTTCGATCATTTGGAACATATTGCCTCCTTCAATGAATGCCTGACTTACGACATGAAATGTCGTCAAGCCAGCCGCATGAATTAATTCAGATTCAGCTGCGGCCCAGCAGCTGAATCTGAACACCATTGTAAAATTATAATTGCCCTTCCACGGCTTTTATCATCTCCTCAGACATCGGATTAACGGGGCTTGCGAACCGTCCGACAACTTTTCCTGCTCGATCGATCAAAAATTTATTAAAATTCCAGATGATACCTCCTTCAAATCCCGGAACACCTGTTAAATACGCATATAACGGCGCGATGTCCTCTCCCTGGACGCTGATCTTGGAAAACAGCGGAAAGGTCGTCTTGTAATTGATGGTGCAAAAATTCTTGATCTCTTCGTTAGTGCCCGGTTCCTGACCCATAAAATTGTTAGCCGGAAACGCCAAAACAACAAAACCTCTATCTTTATATTTCTGATAAAGCTCTTCGAGAGATTTGTATTGGGGCGTGAGCCCGCAGTTCGAGGCAGTATTAACGATGAGTAAAACCTTGCCTTTGTAATCAGAAAGCGGCACAGGTTTTCCGTCGATGTCAGAAACCGTAAATCCGTAAATATCCTCTGAGCTCTGGGCCCGCAACGGTGACACGCAAAATGCAAAAAAACCCAACACCATAACGCTCAATAATAGTATTTTCATTTTTGCTCCTTTGTATTATTCTTGGGGTGGCAAAAGCCGGCAAGACTCTTTTTTTCCAAACCAACGATAGCGATTTTGGGCAATGACCCTGTAAATCATATTACGTAAAAAAGCCGGCACGACCATGAAAACATAACACAAGCTGAAAGGAAACCCTAATGTTTTTAAAATGCGCAAACCGGCTGCCGATTCTTTGTAAATATTCCCTCCCTGGATCAAATATACAGAGTCATTGACCTGAGAGGCAAATCCAAACACTGACAACATTTTCTGTGCTGCTGATGATTGGCTGGGCAATAAACGAAAGTTTTTGTTCTTATCATGCTTTAAAATAAAATCAACAAAACCGTTGCACAAACAACACACCCCATCAAAGATCACGATCGAGTACCTGGGAGAGAAAGGATTTCTTTCTGGCATCTGCACCTACCATTGACATAATCTTTATAATTATAACAACTCTCGGTTAAAACATGAAAATTTTGTTTTCTGATCAAAAACCTTTATAATGAACAAAAAGGAGAAGTAATGAAAATACTGAACTTTGGCGCTGGCGCAGTCGGCCTTGGCATTGACAGCTGCTTAATAAAAAGCGGCTGTGATGTGACTGTTCTCACCCGCCCGCAAACAGCAGAACTTTTAAATAAAGAAGGCTTCAAGCGTACCGGTCTTTTTGGCGATTTTACGGCGGACGCGGGTAGTTTTCGCGCTTTTGGCGCACCAAGCGACATCCCTCGCGAACCCTTTGACTTTATTATCGTCTCGGTCAAATCCTACGATTCTAAAGAAACCGCCACGATCTTAAATAAAAACGCGCATCTGATGGATCAGAATACAAAAATTATTCTTTGCCAAAATGGCTGGGGCAACGCGGAGATCTTCACGCAATACTTTCCTGAAGAACAACTTTATAACGCACGTGTCATCACAGGATTTTCGCGCCCTAAACCCAATGAGGTTGTGATCACGGTCCACGCGGATGATATTCACTTAGGGAGCTTGTTTGATAACCCTCTTGACTTCTTAAAACCTCTTGCTCAATCTATTGATCAAGGCGGTATTCCTTGCCGTGTTGTGCCTGATATCGCAAAGGATCTGTGGGCAAAGCTGCTTTATAATTGCGCACTTAATCCTTTAGGCGCGACCTTAGGAGTTTCCTACGGTGTGCTAGCGGAAAAAGTAGAGACCCGCAGGGTCATGGAAGAGATCATCAAAGAAATTTTTCACGTGATGAATGCCGCCGGCTATGAAACACATTGGGCCACCCCGGAAGAGTACACCAAGGTTTTCTATGAAAAGCTTGTTCCCGCTACGGCTAATCACAAATCATCGACGCTGCAGGCCCTGCGCTCCGGTAAACGTGTTGAAATAGACGCCTTAACAGGTGTCGTGCTTGCATTAGCCCAGAAACACAACATCCCAGTGCCGACAAATCAGAAAGTTTACGATGATATTCAGAAAATTGCCTCAGAAAATAGGCTTCGTGACCAACAATCAGCCAAGATGTAGCTGCAAGCCAAAAACACTCCACACCCCAGCTGCGATACGCACACCCTTACTATTTTGCTCTAACAAAAACGTACGGACTTCCTTGTAAGGCACAAGCAAGACCTCGATCTCCTCGGTAGGCTCAAGAGATTGGCAGGGGTTTTGATTAACAGGGTCGTGTTCATTGATGTGCATGACGACGATCTTCGTTGTTTCATTGAGCAATCCGGAATTGATCTGCAACGCAGGGCTTTCTTCTGCGACCTCTCCTATGTATCCTGTTTCTTCCTTGAGCTCATGGAACGCCTGGTCAGGATTGCCATCTGTCATGCCGGCGGGAAATCCAATAACCCAGTCCTCTAGAGGTAGGCGATATTGCTTGATCAAAACAATGCGCCGAGAGGGCATCAAAATAGGCACGACAATGACACTGCTTTTCTGTTCATTGCGAACGATCGTTTCCCAGGCAACCTCTTGGTGGCGCGGATTCAGAAAATGAACTTCGCGGATAGAAATCCACTTACCTTGAAATAATATTTTTTCAGACAATTTCTTCATAATGGAACCCGCTGTTAATCGCTGAGCAGCGAATAACAGCGGGCTTTTGTTGACTTCTTTTAGAACAACCGACAGCTTACTTCTTCAACCCTTTAAACGCTTCTTGACGTTTCTTCTCTGCTTGTTTTCTTGCTTGCTCAGCTTCTTTTGCGGATTTTTCTTTAGCTTTCTGCGCTTCTTTCATCTTCTGATCTCTAATCTTTTCAGCTTCCTTCGCCTTTTTTTCTGCTTCCTTTGCAGCCTTTTCTTTAGCTTTCTCAGCTTCTTTCAATTTCTGCTCAGCCTCTTTCTTTGCTTGGGCTTCTGCTTTTTTTGCTTCAACTTCTGCTTGTTTCGCTGTCTTCTTAGCCTCAATCTTAGCTTTTTTAGCATCCTTATCTAGGCCACCCAATCTCAATCCCTGGCTATCTTGGGCAAAACCAAGCCTTGGAAAAACCACAAGCGCCATTGCGAACAAAAACATGATAACCTTTTTCACCTTTTCCTCCTTTTTTGTTAGTTATTATATTTACTTACCAAGAAACTTATTCGCAGCATCACCAACAGCCTTTTGCGCGGCCGCTTGCAGCTCAGCCTTAGCCTTTTCAATAAGGCTTTGAGCGGGCTTAGACTCTTTATCCAGATTGTTTAAAACATATTGAGCGACCTGAATAGCCTGCTGAAATTCTTTTGAGTTGTAGAATGCTTCTGCCTGTTTGATCAGATAATCTGCTTTTTCAGAGACGGTTTTCAAGGACTGCGCGCTATCAATAGCTTCACTCGCTGATCCGGCTTTTTTTTCACAGCCAAAAAAAACACTACAGCATAAACACAGCACAACACCCACAACAAACAACTTTCTCATGCCAGCCTCCTTAGTTAATTAAAATGAATAAACTTTTTCTCGTGCGCCATGGGCTAAACATCCTTTAAAAGATAATTCAAAGAAGATCTCTCCACAAGCGCGCCAAAGGCTTCAAGAGAATCGTTGATCTTTGTGAATTCTGCTGTCTGCGCCACAGGGATATCCGCAGATCCTTTTTCTTCCAAACGGCTTAGAACATAATGGATCGTCATAATATTAATATCACATCCAGGATGATAGGCCAAAGCCCTGGCTTCTCCACCCTTGACGGCGGACACTAAGCGTGCGTCCAAAAGTTCGCTCAGGATATCCCGCAAAAGCCTGATCGGGATCTCCAGCTCTTGAGAGATCTCGTTTTCTGTCAAAGGCGTTTCGCCTTTTGCAAAATTCTTGATGATCAAATTCAGTACGCGCAAGGTCAACAGCCTTCGAAAAGACCGGCTCACATTCAAGCAATCAGGCTCAAACTCATACGTATCCACATTTTGATGCGCGAACGAAAGCTCCGCGCCGAACAAAACAATACGCCAAGAAAGCTGCAGCCAAACCAAGAAAAGCGGCAAAGCGGCAAAGCTGCCGTAGATCGCGTTGCTTTTCGCCACGCCAACCTGAAAATTGACATAAAATAATTGGGTTGCTTGATAGATCGTTCCGGCGATGATACCCGCAACAAGTGCCGACTTCCATTGGACTTTGGTGTTAGGGATAAAAATATAAATGAACGTAAAGACAGCCCACATGATCGTATACGGCAAGAACTCCAAAAGAAAATAGATCAAGGAACTGACAGGGCCTAAGATGGCGATCTTTTCCGTGATCATGATCGCCTGGGTCTTAACGAAAACAGTTAATCCACTTGAAAAGATAAAGAAAATAGGGCAAATAAGCATGACAGAAAGATAATCACTTAGACGACGGCCAACATCTCGCATCTTTTTAACGCCCCAAATATCATTAAAAGAGATCTCAATATTGCTCAGAACCTTGATCACGGACCAAAACAAAACAGCGACGCCAACTCCCGCGATCAAGCCGCCTCGCGTATGCTCCAGCATCGTATTCGCAAAATTAATGATATTGACAATGACATCAGTCTGGCCAGGGAATTTCTCTAAAATATGCTGTTCTAAAAGCTTCTCAAAACCAAAACCTTTGGCAATACCAAAAGCCATGGCAAAGATAGGAACGATTGACAATAAGGTATAAAAAGTGAGGGCGGATGATCGCAAGGAACATTTATCTTCATTAAAACCGCGGAGTGCTAGGATCACAATCCGAAGGTTCTTAATAAGAAAAGATTGCTGGCGAGGCATCTTGGAGGCTCTGATCCGCCAAATATCCTTCTTGATAAAATTGATGATCTTTTGCTTCATAAGACAACCTCCTGGATCTGATAAAAGAATACGGTCAAATGCTTAACATATTGTAAGATTTAACAAGGAAAAAGCAAAAGGTTTTTTGGAAAGGGCAATAAAAAAGGGGGCGATTTTTTTGCCTCAGACGCCCTCGGCTTGCTCGCCCCCTTAGATTGAGGAAATCTTCTTACCTCATGAAGTTAGCCGAAGTACTGGCGACTTCTCTGAGTTAATTGCAGTATAGCACAAAGCTTCTTAGAAAAAAAGTGATGACGAGAAATTTAAGATATGATCTTAGGGATGCTTGCAAGCATCTTCTTGCGGGCTGCGTCACCAACTGTTGGTACCGCGTAAAAATACTTGTGCAAAGCGACCTTGATGCCGCAGAAGTTCAGGATCCCCACATCAATGGTCGTCTTCATCGCCGACAGATATCCTAAAAGATAATACGCGAAACGCGGGCCTCCGGTCGTTGAGAGCAGGATCGCTTTCTTGCCTTTTAACAGGCCTTGGATCATAGGCCCTTTGTAATCATAAGCAAACCCCCGGAAAAACACGCGGTCAACATAACCTTTGAGGATCGCTGGCATGCTAAACCACCAGACCGGATAAACAAAAACAAGGATATCCGCCTGTCGAACAAGATCTTGTTCTTTCTGGATGTCCTCAGGAGTTCTTTTCTGCAAAAATTGCACAAAATCCGATGAGCCAAGGACTGGATTAAAGCCCATCTGGTACAAGTCCCGGGTCTCGCACTTTCCCCCTTGTTTTTTTATATGAGCAATAACCTCTTCTTTGATCGCATGGCAGAAGCTTTTTGGGTTCGGATGCGCGTAAATAACAAGATAGTTCATGATAGCTCCTCTTATTTAATGCGTTGTGGCTTGCATAAAAATTCAGGCTTCACAGCAGTACGGCCGCAGCTGTTACAAATATACGAAACATCGCGCAGCTTCTTGTCGCAAAGATGCCGGACGTTGGGAATGAACGCCCCGCACCAATCACATTTTTTATGTGACAGCCTTGTTGGGACACAAAGATGGCCCGCCTCGTTTGTCTTTTTCTGGCATGTGGGGCATGTGTGTTCATGTTTTTTTACTTTTATCGCCATATGATCCCTCCTTGAATAACTTTTTTAACGATCGCTGAACCTAGATCGCGATCGTGTGCTGCTTTTTTTCCTGATGCATGGTCAACAGTCGCGATAACTCATGGGCAATTTCAGAACTTAACTGTGATAGCACTATGCTAATGGCGCGTTCAGCGCCCGCATAGCTTAAAGGCTCAACAGCTGCGCGCAATACCGATCTTTGGCTAAAAATAAAATTCTTATCTTTAAGGTCTAAAATAGACCACTGGACCACCAATTCCACATCTTGCTTAAGGTCAATATCCAGTCGGATCACCTCCAGAGTCACCTGAAACCTGACCGGAACGAACATGTTCCAAGGATGCATCTGCACATCGCTTCCCTCTAAAAGAAATGTCAAATTCTCATCCAGGACCCTTGTCACGGCAACGTCTAATGATTCTCCCCAGCGGTCAAACTGCGCGAACGCCATTGTTTTGTCCTTATTTACCGTGACGATCTGAGGGCGGTTCAAATAATCCGGGATCCTGACCGGCCCAACGCCGATCAACGTATCCGCAGCGATCTTTACTTTCTCGCAAGACTGCTCTAAGCTTAACGAGCTCAACCTATAAAACCGCGGAGAAGGGCTGCGAGCAACCGAAATGCATCCGCTCAAGATGAAGGCGCAAACAAAAATATTTACAATGATCGAGAACCTGTGTCGCATATTTTCTCCTTTGTCTATTTTCCTTTAAGGATCGCTTCCGGATGAACCTCAAGATACTCGACCAGCAGCCGAATGGAACGTGCCGCCTGAGACAATTCGTTCAACATATTGCTTAGGCCGTAAGACCCTTGGGAATTGATCAATTTGTTGATCCCGGCCACAGTTTGTTTCAGGTCATCCGCGATCTCTTTGATCGGTAGATCGTCCATCAGCTGAAAAATGTCAGGTGAGGTGGGCAAGGTAGGGATCTCTGGATATTTCTTAGCGACCTTATGCAAGGTAGCTGGCTTATTCTCATAGAAATCCAAGCCGATCATCAGCTGTCCGGTAATAAAACTATCGATATCAAGCTTGGCGCGCAAGCCGGACTTGATCAATTCGTTATAATCCTCAATGCTGAGCCGGGGCGGCAAATTTCTGATCTTAGACGGTTCAACCTCAATAATAACCGGAATTACCAGATCTTCGATGGAGGGGTCATAAACAAGGTGAATGTCTTTAACAGCACCGATCTTAACTCCCCGTAAAATAACCGGAGCCCCGACAGAAAGCCCTTTAATAGATCCGTCGAAGAACAAAACATATTTATTGGTCCTTTTAAACAACGTACTGGCTCCAAAAACAACGGTTGATATGACCAGCAGGGCCACCGCTCCGACTACGAACGCACCGATCAGAGTTTTACTTGCCTGTTTACTCATCCCTTCACTCCTTGTTTCTCGCCTCTGGTTAAAAATTGGATCACGTTAGGGTCATGGGAACGCGCCAAAAGATCCTTGGGATTTCCGGCCGCGGTTAACGTCTTTTTTTGAGCATCCAAGAAGATCGCGTTATCCGCGATCGCGAAAATACTCGCCAATTCATGCGTCACAACGACGATCGTTGCGCCCACATAATCTCTTAACTGCAAGATCAGATCATCGAGCATCCGAGCGCTCACCGGGTCAAGCCCCGCGGAAGGCTCATCAAAGAATACGATATCCGGATCCAGCGCGATCGCGCGCGCAAGCCCTGCGCGTTTACGCATCCCACCGCTAAGCTCGCTAGGATAAAGATCTTCATATCCGCCTAGCCCTACCAACGAAAGCTTAAGATGAACCATGTCTTTTATTTGTGCTGGCGTCAAGGCAGAGTAAAGCTGTAAGGGAAGCGCGACATTCTCTCCAACGGTCAAAGAGCTCCACAAAGCCCCGCTTTGATAAAGCACACCAAAACGTTTTAAGAGCATCTGTTGGCGGGCATGGTCCACGGCCCAAAAATCCTTATTGTCGTACACAACCTGACCCTGCGCCGGCTTTTTAAGGCCTATCAAGACTTTAAGCAAGGTACTTTTCCCGCATCCGCTGCCGCCCATGATAACGAAAACCTCGCCGCGGTTGACACTAAAATTAAGGTCTCTCATGACAACATGATCATCATACGCAAGGTCCAGCTGATGCACTTGTAAGATCGGATGTCTTGATGTAACCATGCGCTATACTCCTAAGATCTGGCAAATAAAGGTAATGATCGCTGTGGCAACAACGATCGAGGTAATGGCAGTCACCACAGCGGATGTTGTCGCCTCTCCAACACCGGCAGAGCTTCGTTCACATTGCATGCCTCGAAGACATCCACAAACAGCAATAATGATCCCAAAGACAATGCCATGGATCAACCCCACCCATAGATTATTGATCTTAACCGCAACCTGTGTATGATTTAAGTATTCAACCGGATTAAGATTGAGCATGCTCGCGCTGATCGCAAAGCCGCCCAAGATCCCCATGAAATTCGCGTACAACGTTAACAGCGGCATCATGACCACCAAGGCCAAAAGCCGAGGCGTCACTAAGAATTCCACAGGATTAACACCGATCGTTTTAAACGCATCGATCTCTTCATTAGCCTGCATGATACCTAACTCTGCCGCAAAACTCGCTCCCGTACGCCCTGACATGATGATCCCTGTCATCACAGCGCCCATAACGCGCACCATCGCAATACCAACAATATCAGCGATATAGATTTGCGCTCCGAATAATTTTAACTGCATCGCTCCTACGAATGCGAGGATAACGCCTACCAACAAACTGATCAAGGAAACAAGTCCCAAGGCATCAGCTCCGCAGCGCTGTACAAAAATCCAAAAATCATTCCAGCGAAAATAAGCTTTTCCTGCTATCAGCCGTCCGAGAGCACAGATGATCTCCCCTAAAAAATCCAACAAGATCAGAATACTTTTTCTAGCAGCAAAAAAACGTTCGGCAGCTTTCACCAAAAATGTCTGCGAAGATGCTTTAGGCGTGATCTCTGCCCCGATCTCTTGCAAAGAAAGAGCGACTAAGCTTTCAACACCTTCCGGAAAGCTGTCATATTGCACCGTTATTTTTTTATTCTGACATTCACGAGCTAAGTGGCATAAAAACGAAAGGAGGCTGCTGTCCCAATCAGAAAGCTGAGAAGCGTTCACGATAACTTTTGTGATATCAGGATTTGTCGAAAATTGCTGGCATACCTCATCCACGCAAGGGACCTTGTCGGAAAGCTGCCAGTCCCCGCCTATCTCAACGGAAAGCACGTGAAGGGATTGATCGCACTGAAGAGTTATTTTTGCTGGCGCCATAAAGGTAGCTTATCAGTATTATCTTTAAGTTTCAAACACCTATATCTTCGTTCCAAAGATTGGGATTCTTCTGGATAAATTCCCGCATCATCTGAATGCAGTCCTCATCTTGCAAGACTTCAACTTCAACCCTACGGCTTCTCAGAAGATTTTCTTCACCTATGAATGTTGTATTCTCACCGATAATAACACGCGGGATCTTATAAAGCAAGATAGCGCCTGAGCACATCGCGCATGGTGAAAGTGTTGTATAAAGTACACTCTCTTGATAAGCTGAAGCCGGAAGACGTCCCGCGCTCTCTAAAGCATCCATTTCCGCGTGCAAAATAGCGCTCTTTCTTTGTACGCGCCGATTATGCCCGCGGCCGATGATCTTGCCCTTGTGCACAAGAACCGACCCTATCGGAATTCCACCCTCACTTAATCCTTTTCTCGCTTCTTCAATGGCCGCCTGTAAATACGCATCCGCGTTATTTGCTGAATCCACTGTGCAACCTCGCTTTCATATTGTAAAGACGTCGCAAAGACTCTTTGATTCTGCACGGCGGAATCACGCCATCTTTGACCGCTTGATAAATGATATCCCTCGCCTGGCGCGCAGCTGTTTCATCATAGACTTTCCCATTGTTGGAAATAACTAAAAGGTCGCATCCTGCTAAAACCGCGCGGATGACAGCCTCCTGAAATCCATAATGCTCTGTGATCGCCCCCATTTGTAGGTCATCAGAAACAACAACACCCTGAAAACCAAGCCTTTCTCGCAAGATCTCCTGAATGTAACGGCCTGACAATGTCGCAGGATAACGATCGTCAATGTTCTTATTTATAATATGCGCGGTCATGACCATATCAACGATGCCGTCCTTGATTAGTTCTTGATAAGGGATCAGCTCGTTCGCTTTATAGGTCGCGGTCACATCCGTGAGGCCTTTATGGCTGTCCTGCTGAGAACTGCCATGCCCGGGAAAATGCTTGATAGCGGTCAGGATACCATGATCCTTCTGACCCTTAATGAACGCGGCCGCATGGCGGACAACAGTTTCCGCGTCCGCCGAGAACGAACGGCCCATGCGAGCAATGACAGGATTGTCCAGATTAACGCCCAGATCCACGCATGGCGCAAAATTCACGTTAAAACCAAGCTGCGATAACTGGCTGGCAAGCTCTCCGGAAATTCTTCGCGTTAACGCAAGATCATCTCTTCCACCCAACTCTTGAGCACCCGGCATCGCAATAAAACCATAATCAGGCTTTAAACGGTTGACCCCTCCTCCTTCCGCGTCCACAGCCACGATCAAAGGTGTTTTCGCATTCTTCTTTAAACCCGCGATCAGTGCGCTAACCTGCTGCGCATTAACGATATTCCTCGGAAAACTTTTTGTTGGGCCGTCAATATCAAAAAGAATGACGCCGCCTATGTTAAGCTCTCGAATGGCTTTGACAATGAACGAACCCTCGCTTACTTCTGTCCCTCGAAAACCAATGATCAGCATCTGGCCAATATCGCTTCTTAATTTCTTTTCTGTCACGTTCCGCAAAATCCCAACGGCAAGCGTAAGCACAGCAACAACAAAAATAAGATAGAAGATTTTTTTATTTTTCATGATCGACCAAACGAATAGATACAATACGGTTTAACAAAGATCCTTTTTTTGTTCCCGCGCCCAAAGAAAGATCGCTAACGATCACACGATTAACCTTGCGCAAGATCTCTCCATACCACACCTTTTCACGATAGCCATAAGTGGCGTGAATAACGTAAGGAATATTTTGATAAGTTCCCAGATATAAAAGCACATGGCCATTAAGCTGCACGATCGTCGCCCCTGGCAGAGCAAAGGCGCGCAGCGCGCCCTCCTTGATGCTATCGCTTGCCTGCGCACCCCATGTCCCCAAAGATCTTCCAACCTTTCCCTGATCACCGGAATTCCGCGGCAACCGAATGCCAACCGTAGCAAAGATTTCCTGTAGAAAGCTCGAACAATCTTGCTCGCCATTCGCGCCACCCCAGCCGTAAGGCGCGTTCAGCAATCTGAACGCTTGCTCAATCATCGTACGTGGCGTATAAGGTAGAAACCCAACATGAATATTGTCTTTTTTGATGTACGCTTTTTGCCAAATACCATTTCGCTCAGCAGACACAGAAGGGATCGTAATTTCTACAACATCCGAATTCGCATCCACATTGCATGGAAACATAGCCCCCATGCGGACCGTATCGACGTATTGTGTGCGCGCGGCATCCCAAAAGATATCCGCCTTGGCAGTTGTCACGACAACAAAAGGCGCTTGCGCCAAATAACTTTTCAGCTCTGCCAAAGGACAGATGACAACATGATCTTTTTTCACCCAACCGACGCTACTGGGTGCATGGACATAAAACCACGCACCATCCTTACTTTCATGCAAAATAGCCAAAGGCGTTCCGATATCCAAAGAGCTGTTCTGCAGTTCGTCAAACTCCACATCGCCCGGCTTTTTGACCGCGAGAGCGTCCGTTGGCAAAAGCCTTTGGTCTGCGCACCGACTGATAGCGCCATAGCGCACACTGACAACAGGCGCGATGCTTGCCGTGTTCATATTTTGATTAACAGCCTGGATCTCTTGCCGCTTCAAACGCAGCGCATTCTTGCCAAAAAGTTTTTCCAAGCCAAGCTCAACAAAGATTTTCTCCAGCTCCGCGCGCAGCTTTGCTCCATCGCAATCTGGGCCAACCGCCATCACATCGGTTATCAAGCCAAGATCATTCTGAACTTGCGCGTTAAGCTGAGCAATGCCGTCTTTGTCTAAGACAACCTGATCGGCCAACGGATCTTGACTTGTCCAAAATCCCGGGCTTTTCATTTCCTCTATTGTGCCTGGGATGATCGAAGGCGGCGCATAACCTTTGCGTTCTTTTGGCGCGCACGCGGCGGTCAAAAGTAAACAGCCAACAAAAAAATAGCAACCGATTTTCTTCCAAATCATAAGCGATGCCTTACGCGTGGCATTCTTTTCGCTTTCGCATAGACGTAACGATAAAGGTCTCTCCAGCTGCCAGAGTAATAAAAACCCCAACGATCAACGGCAAGGCTGACCTGATAAGACCATGCCCAGGCTGAAGGAACAAGATAGCCATGGCCATGACGATGAACAGTTCCGCCATGACCGCCAAGAATATCACAAGCCATTGCGGGCCCGGCACCCGATAAGGCCTCTCGATATCTTTATCTTTCTTTCGCAGCGCAACAAAGGCCGGGAACAACATCAGATAGGTGAACAACTCAACCACTAAACTAAAGGACACGATGTGCCAAAAAAGCTCAGAGCTATTTCGGGCAATAAATCCATAAACAATGATCACTGCCGTTGAGATCACCCCTGAGACGATCGAAGCCCCCAGAGGCGCTTGAGACTTTGCGGTCACCTTTCCCAAGACTTTTGGAAGCTCACCATTGCAGGCCGCTTCGGCCACCGTGCGGTTCTCGCCTAAGTTCCAGGCTACGATCTCCGCAAAGAGCGCAAAAGAGATCAAAAGGCCGGTCATGACCAGAATGCTTTGCACGGCCCCATAACCTTCAAAAGCAATGGCGAACATTTGGAAAATCCCGCTGGCAACATTGATATCAGCAACCGGAACGACGACCCAAACCGTCACGGTCGTGATCACGTAAAAGAATGCGATGATAAGCGCTGAGAAAATAACCGCTCTAGGCACATCCTTTTTAGGATCCTTCATTTCCCCAGCAGCCCCAGACACCAGCTCACAACCCAAGAGATTATAAATGATCATCGGGACAAAGATGATCGCCGCGTTGGGATCCGGCAAAATGTTCGCCCATGTGATAGCATTAGCAAAATTTCCATTCTTTAAGAAATACAAAACCGCGGCAGCGATCATCCCAGCGATCACCAAAAATCGCGCGACGGAGCCGATGTTAGGCACCCATTTAGAAAACTTAAGCGGACAGAGATTAACAACAACAGAAAACCATATGAGAATAACCCCGATCGCTATTTGCGGCCAAAGAGCAAGGCCGGGGAAGAACATGTGGCTTAAGATCTGAACGATCGCGATATAGATCGCGGGCAACCATAACGGCAAAGCGATCCAATAACACCAGATCGCCCTGGCCGCCCATCGGGCCCCAAAGGCTTTTTTGATCCAGATGTAGACACCACCCTGATCAGGGTACGCGGAACCCAATTCCGCGGAGATCAAGCTAAAAGGCAAAAAGAAGCCCACAAGGCAGACAAGCCACCAAAAGATCGCCGAAGGCCCAATAGCCGCCGAGGCCGCGATCGCTTCGATGCCAAAGATCGCGCAGAACGAGAACAGCGCTAGATCCCAAAACCCTAAAACTTTTTTTCTCTCCACGATGGTCCTCTGTTCTTTAAAAAAAATACCTGTCCGCTACCTACGGCCAACCTGATCTTTTCTCTATCGCTCCTTAATAAAAGACCCTGGGTGCTCTTGCTTGATGCTGTTCAAGACTTCTTGCGCCTGCTCTTTGGTTTCAAAAGACCCAGCGTGCACACGATACCAAATTCCTTTTTCTCCCAAGTCTTTGGATTCAACAACCGCCTCATGGCCTTTTGCTTTTAACTTCTCTGCCACGCTATCGGCCTTGGCCTTATCCTGGAATGAAGCCGCCTGGATAAAAAATTTTCCTTGCGCAACAACTGCAGCAGGAACAACAGCCGCCTGCTCGACCAGCACAGCCTCTTCTTGCGCAGCACCTTTAGGCGCGAAAACTTCCTGCTGTATCACTTGGCGTGAAAGCGGGCATTGTCTTGGTTGCGGTCCGCGGAACAGCTGAAAAAGCAACATCGCTAAAACCGCCAGGACAAAAATAATAGCCACGTTAAGAAATGTTCCCTTGCCTTGTGATGAATGACCTTGCTCTGCCATATTACCCTCCGTTATTTGTGTTAATAAATCCTAAAAACGCCAGTCCTTTTTATCTGCCCTTCTTTTCACAAATGATAATGCCCGCTGGACTCAGGCTGATAAAGGATCTTCTCCACCTTGAATTTGGTTATACCCGCAGGGACCTGCCATTGGATCTCATCGCCGACACGGTATCCCAGCAAGGCCGTGCCGATCGGCGCCAGGATCGAGATCTTTCCTACGCCCGCGTCCGCCTGGTCAGGAAAAACTAATCGATAGGCTGTCTCCTCATGAGTTTCCAGGTCCCGTAAATGGACTTCGGAATTCATGGTGATGACATCAGGTGGAATATTTTGAGCGCTGACGACTTGAGCACGATTTAGCTCATTTTCCAGTTCCTGCAAATATTTTTCTTCCTCTTTCTTGAATTGCCTTGCCACCATGATCAATTCTCGCAATCGCTTCATATCGTTATCCGTAATGTAGATATTCTTTACCGCCACGATGATCTCCTTTCATTGTTTCTGCAGGCCTCTATTGACCAAAGCAATCTTCCCTCGCTTACACCCACTCTTCCCAACCCCCACAGCTTATCTAGAAACGTTCTGAGGGTTTTTGGGGGTTTTGGGAGCTTGACCTTTGAAAATCTGAATGACGCAAAGGCTGAGATGAGCCCCACATAAAAAACAAGAACAAAAGTAAGAAAATAAAGACAGCAAAAGCAATATTCACGACAACCTGATTCGATGTCTTCTTCCTGACAAGGTTTGTCAAAAAATGCGCGATGATCCCACAGATCAACACAGCAACAGCAAAGATTAGAACAGGCGCTAAAATTGAATTCATTTTCTCTCCTTATTTATTTTTATGCCCTAACGATCCTGCCTGCCAAAACCATCCCCACCCAAAAGACTTATCTAAAAACGTTCTGGGGCGTTTCATTCCTGAGGCGTTTCATTCTTTTAATCCGGCACTGTATAAAAAAAATACGCTCGATTCTCCTTGGCGTTCCAAAACAAATAACATGGATAAGGATTTCTTTCGCTCATCACGGCATCACGACAATAAAAAGAAAACCCTTCCTCATCCCAACGGAAAAAGTGGCCACGAAACTTATCTTTTTGCGCCGAAGTCAATGGCGTATAGCCTTTATCAAGAAGGATCCTGTTGAAAGTTTGAAGATCGCAGCCAAACTCCACGGAAACTTCCTCGCCAAGCCACGCATGATAAGACCCTTTGATGATCTTCACTTGCCGAGGGACCGGGCTATATATAAAATTTCTAAAAATATTGTTTAAATATGCAGCCTGGCTTACCCCTTGCCCCCAGATCAACAAGAAATATGACAAAATAAAAATACCCAAAAAGATTATCCATCTCGCTGGGTCAATATGTTTATTATTTTCTGACCTTCTAAAAAATAATAGAATATCATCTCTTAAGGCAGAGATCATCAGCCCCAATAAAACAAAACCGCCACATAGGACAAACAAAATCTTCCACCACGCAACTGTCAGTTGTGGATTTCCGAATAACCCAAAACGCAAAAACCAGTAACCGCCACCAACAACAATACAATAAATTAAAAAAGAAGTCCTCGCGATCGTGCCAACGACCATTGAAAGACGGTCCTTCATTTTATTCTTCGCTGCTTCCATCTGCCGCCTCGCTTTCCACTTATGATAAAATTCTGAAAACCCCAAAACTTCAAAAGACCTCAAAATATTTCTACCCCGCCCTCCCCATCCCAACGACTTATTTAGAAGCGTTCTGAACTCTCTTCAATTTGCATTCCACGCTATCAAACCCCTCAAAGCGTTTCTGCTTATCGATTAATGCGCTTTTTAAGATCTCTAATGACATCACGTTGACGCAAAGTCAAAAGCACAAGCGCCAAAGTCACGATCGGCCAAATAATACAAAAAATAATCACATTGATCGTCTTGTATGTTGTTCCGGTGAAGGCTGCCATATCCAGCAATATAGCCACGCACGCATCAAATATCTTGTCCATATCGTTTCCTCCTGAAAAACCAATGAAAAACCAAAACGTTTCTACCTATTTTTGGGCTAGTTGGGTTCATCGGGTTTGTTGCGCTCATTGTGTTCATTGGGTTGATTGGGTTTCTTGTGTTCTTTGCGTTCATTGGGTTAACTCTACAAACTCAACCGACTCAACAAGCTCTATAAACTCTATAAACTCAACTAACTTTTTTACTTCCTCTTCTTCCCCGTCCTCTTGAGCGCCTTTTCCATACGCTCGCAGGCTTGGGCTGACGTAGAGCCTTCGGTCAAATGATCATTGCAGAGTGCTGCATATCCGCGACGATTCTTGATCTTAAACACTTTAACTGATTTCCCGAGTACTTTCATAAACACCCCCAGTTAAAAGATTGTCCTTGGTATTTAGTCGTTAGTATTTAGCTAAATACTAAATGCTATCGACCAACGACTGCCCTTAATCTTTCTTCCATCCCCCATCCAGAAACATCCGCGCCCAAAGCTCAAAGACCAAAAGCGCCATCAACTGCTTATTGTTGACAAGCTCACGATTGGACGCGCTCAAAAGTTTTTCAATGCTTCGCATATTAAAGATATCACGCTGTCGCAGAGAATCCGAAAGCAGGACATCTTTCATATAGCCTTGGAACTTCTCATCAAAACATTTTTCGATAGGAAGATAAAAAGCTTTTTTGCGCGCGGCGATCGTTTCTTGGGGCAAAAGGTTCTTGCCTTTAAGCGCTTCACGCAAAAGGATCTTTTGCTTGAAACCTTTTGTTTTTAGCTCGCGGGGTAATTTCAGGCAAAACTCGACTAAGCGGTAATCCAGATACGGCACGCGCGCTTCCAGGGAATGCGCCATGGTGAGTTTGTCCATACGCAACAGCGTGTAGTCGGTATTCCAATATCGAAGATCAAGAGCGAGAAGCCGGTTTTGAAAAATAGGATTCTTTTGCTTGGATAAGAATTGGTCAAAAACACTTGAGGCATCTGTAGGCGCGATCGCATCACGGTAAAACTTTTCGGCAAAAAGGCTTTGTTTTTCGCTTTCCTCAAATAAACCGGCAAGCCCCAAGTAGCGCTTGGCCAGCTTGTCAGTATTTTTAAGGTAATCCACGACCTTTGCTACACCCGATGCGCCCAGCTGAGCCGGATACGGAAAAACCTTTTCCCAAAAAACTTGCGGCATCATCCTGGCAACAGAAGGAATAACGCGCGAAGAAAGGAGCGGAAAATGCGTTTTAAAGCTTTCGCCATAGGTAAGCGCCAGCTGATGAATGTAACCGCCCAAGATCTCATCCGCACCCTCACCAAGCTCAACGACTTTCAGGCGCTGTGCCGCGCGCTGCGCTAACAAATATGTCGGAGCAATGATCGAATCACCGATGGGCTCTTCCAGATGCCAAAGGGCTTTTTCGTAAAGACGATAATCACCCTTTTGAAGCGCAAAGGTGTCGTTTCTGATACCCACAAAATCCGCCACACGCTTGGCCGCGTACGACTCGTCAATATCAGAGCCCATGCCGATCGTAAAACTTTCAACGTTGGGCTCATTCTTTTTCATTAAGGCCACAATAGCGCTTGAGTCAATGCCGCCGGAAAGAAACGCCCCAACGGGGACATCCGCTATTTGGCGCAAAGAAACTGCCGAAGAAAAGAGTTCATAAAATCTGTCTTTGGCTTGGGCAAGCGTATAGGGCGCGACATCCCAGCAATCCAAAAGCGACCAATAACATTGTTTTTCAACAGATCCGTTTTTTTTGATCTTCATAAAATGGCCCGGAGAAAGTTTGGCAATACCTTTAAAAAGCGTTTCATCGCCTGGGCAATAGCGCAGAGAAAAGAAGAAACTCAGCATTTTCTCATTGAGCGTTGCGGGCACGCCAAGGCTTAACAGAGGTTTTATCTCGGAAGAAAAGAATAGTTTTTCACGGTCGTGATAAATATAAAGAGGTTTGACGCCCAGCCTGTCACGCACAAGCAAAAGCTCGTTGCGCTTCTGCGACCAAATGGCAAAGCTGAACATACCGTTCATCTTGCTGATAAAACCTGTGCCGTATTCTTCAATGCCGTAAAGAATGACTTCAGTGTCAGTGTGGGAGCGGAAGGTGTAGCCTTTTTGCTCAAGATCAGCGCGCAGTTCTTTAAAATTGTAACATTCACCGTTGTAGATAATGACCGATTGACCGTCGGCAGAAACCATGGGCTGATGCCCAGCATAGGAAAGGTCTAAGATGGAAAGGCGCTTGTGCGCGAAACCCACACTTTCTTTCGCCCAGGAGCCTTCATCGTCGGGTCCACGGTGTTTCATCCATTGCGCGGCACGCAAAAGCTCGCCGGCATCGGCACGTTGACCATTAAAATAGATGGCTCCCAGGATCCCGCACATAGATTTTAGCCGCTGTGTTGTCGGGATTGCGCGACGATCAAGTCTGCCAACAACCCCAAAGAAAATATCATGACAGATGCCAACAGGATAATGATATCCGATTGCTGCAAGCGCCCAATGACAAAAAAGAAATCATACAACGACTTGGCAATGCCGATCAGGAAAAGCCCAAAAGACATCGGCAAAAAGATCTTTAAGGGATTAAAATATGTGACCATACGCACAACCGTTAGAAAATACTGGTAAGTGTCTTTCACGGGGTGGAATTTGGACTGGCCGATACGCGGATAATAGCTCGTGGGGATATATTTGACGCTATGGCCATTACACAAAAACGCCAAGGTCATTGTGGTAACACACGAAAAACCATTCGGGACAACCCAAAGATAACGCAGCATGATATCTTTTTTAAAGGCCTTAAGGCCTGTGTTCAAGTCTGGGATATTGGTATCGGTCAAATAACACGCGAGCTTACGGATGAACCATTTGGCCGGCGCGCGTAAATATTTTAAGGTTCCTTGTTCACTGGTGCGGGCCCCATTGACCTGGTCGTATTCAGGAAAAAAAGCAAGCATCTTGGGGATATCGTTTATTTCATAGCTTCCGTCGCCGTCGAGCATGACAACGATCTTTCCAAGGGCTGCGCGAATACCTGTTTTACGCGCCGCTCCTGCCCCGCCCCGGCTTGAACGCTTCACTAAACGCGCGTTTGTCTTGGCAACCTCTTCGCGTGTCTTATCATCAGAAGCATCATCGACGATCAAAACTTCGTAAGAATATTTTTCTTTCTGCATGACCGAGCTTACTTGGTCAATGATGCCCTTGATCGCTTGTTCTTCGTTGTACACAGGAATAAGAATAGAAACATCCAACTCTTGGCTCATAATGCCTCCTTAAAACTAATCGTTGCCTTTTACGAAACTGAACACTTGAAGGCCGGCTAAGATAACCCGGCGCAATTCTTCAAACGAATTGATACGTTTAAGCCATGAAAAAATATAACTTGGCCGCATGTAAAATTGAAAATACGCTTTGCGGATGTACTGGGAAATTTCCTCACGCGAAAGCGATGTAAAGGCTTCATTGAAGAATCCTTGCGTGTGGAGTTTGCTTAGATCACAGGCGCTGCCATCACCTATCTCGGGATGGGCTTTACGCACTTCTTCGTAAACTTCGGTGCCCGGATACGGTGTCATAACTCCGAACGTGACGACCGTCGGGTTGATCTCTTTGGCAAACTGGATAGATTGTTCAATAGTTTCTTTGGTCTCCCCGGGCATCGCGATCATCATATGCGCATGCGTCGAGAGCCCGACGCGATTGGCTGACGCGAAGGTTGCACGGGTCGCATCGACTTGAATTTCTTTTTTCACATTATCTAGGATCTTTTGAACACCGGACTCTGCGCCAAAGCGGATCATATGGCAACCGGCTTTTTTCATCAACCGCATCGTTTCTTCATCAATAGTGCCCACGCGCGCGCTGCAGATCCATGTGAGATCCATTTTTTCGCTGATCATGGCCTCGCAGAGCTCACGCGTACGCTCTTTGGACACAGGAAAAAATTCATCACGGAAAAAAACTTCGCGGTAGCCCATTTTCTTAATAATGCGCAATTCTTCTAAAATACTTTTGGCACTGCGAAAACGGATCTTGCGGCCATAAAAGGATGGTGAAGAACAAAATGTGCACTTGCCCGGACAGCCGCGCGTGGTGTAGATCGTGGTAAATGGCGCGCGCTTGATGATCGGATTAAAATACTCAACTGACGGATCCAGCATCGCGCGATCCGGAAAAGGAAGGGCATCTAAATTCTCGATCAAAGGATAGTCGGGATTCACAACGCTTGTTGTACCTTCGCGGAACGCGATACCGGGAACTTTTTTCCAGCTGTTGTCATTTTTGGTAAAGGCGCGAACCAGATCGCGAATGATATATTCGGATTCGCGGCGCACCGCGATATCAATGCCCTTCTTTGTCAAGGTTTCTTCCGGCAAGAACGTAGGATGTGAGCCGAAGACAATGGAGATAAGCTTTGGATTGACGCTTTTTAGCTGTGCCAAGACCTCCGCGTCCTCATTGACGGTCATCGTGGATGTTAAAAGGATCACGACATCCTTTTCTTTCGCGACGCCTTTCACATATTCCAGAGTCTTGTATCCTCCAGCCGCGTCCAAAAATGTGACGTCATGCCCATCGTCTTGCAAGACGGTCGCGACAATGACCGATGTTAGCGGCGGAAACTGGATACCGGCAATGCGTTTTCCTTTGCACCAGCAGCCATAGACAAGATCACGCGGAACATTCTTGACGAATTTACTGGGAGGAACAAGGACAAGGATCTTCATAAGCTTTAATTGATACGTTAAAATTTGACAGTGTTAAAATAATGCTTGTATTCGCAGGTAACGGTTCTCTGGCGATCAAAATCCTGGGCCAGATCCTTACGGGGCTCCACGCGCAGATCATCTAAGACAAAAAGCTTGGATGACGGCACGTGCATGACCGAAAGGTCTGATGTTAAAAAGAATTTAGAGAGTCTTTTGCCTGTTCTGTTCACAATATGGTCGCGCACGGTCAATCCTTCTTCGCTGATCACCATCTCGCGCTCTAAAATGATCGGACATGTCTTGATCTTTTTGATGAACAGATGTTTGACCAGCCGCCCCAATTTTTCTGATAACATAGCGCTGCGCCCAATGATCCCCGCAAGGATCTTGAACGCGAAAGAATAAAAAGCGAGATCTTGATGAAAACTGGTATAGGCAAATGGTGAGCGGATCTTTATGCGCGTGATATTGTTTTCCTTATCGACACTCACGGAGCGCTTGGGGTCAAGCCACTGAGAGGCCGCGACCGTGCCATCAAAGAACTGAGCAACATACCCTGTGTCAGAGAACATCTGCCGACCGTCGGCGCTAAAGATCTTGCTGACGCCATTTTTTTTGTAATTGATGACCGCGTGGTATAAGATGTTCTTTTTATTGAAAATTCCAGCGGCTTCAAAGTGCTGTTCAAAGCTCTTAAGCATTGGGACATCAAGCAATTCTCCTTCAAGCGAGAATCCAGCATCAAGATAGCTGGGCAAAAAGAAAAATGTGGCATAGCGGTCATCCGCGGTCAATGGCGTGATCGCCTGGCCCTTGGCGAGCGATCTTAGCAGAGCGCTGAGCAGGCCTTGGGCGTCAGATAAATGATCCGCGGCCCGGACTAAACCAAATGGAAAAATGTATTTGGTATTGCGTGCTCCGTACTCCCCGCCATAGCTTTGATCCGGATGGGCAAAATATTTCATAAAAGATAGCGCCTGCGAGATCATTTTTAAGGCGCGCGGATCTTGGGTCTTGGCATAAAAACGCGTCAGGAATTCAAGGGATAAACTTAAATATCCTAGATCAGCCCCGCCGTATTCAGCAAACCATCCCTCACTGCTTTGCAGCTGCTCTAAAAGGGTCAGGTGCGCGTCAACGCTTGCGCGGGCGAACTCTTCATTGGCCAGAAGAAAGAAATTCTGCAAAGCGACAAGGGCGCCAACAGAATGGTTGGAGACAACCTTGTCCTGGTTTTTGGACAACCACTGGCAGGACTTGCGAAGCGCGTTGATCGCGATCGCGCGCGTACCGGGATCAAGCCGGTCATCTAAGATCAATAAGGTTTCGCTGATGTAAAGGGATGTAAAGGCGGTCGCGACATGGCTTCTTTCAAAACGGTACCACTCATCAAAGCTGCCGTCTTTGTGCTGTTGCTTGGCCCAAAAGCGCAAGCCAGCTTCAATATATTCTTTGATAACAGAACGATCGCAATAAGGATTGTTGTCCGCTGGATGCGTGAAGGCAAGCGCCAGAGAATAAACGCCTGCCTGAAAAGGCGCGGACGGAAAATCTGTAACGATGCGATAATGCCAATAATTCTTATCAAAACATCCGTAATGCGCAGACAATGGGTTGCGATCCAGGCATGATAACAGCCTTGGCAGGGACGAAAGCGCGATATCGAGAAAGGTGTTTGGATGGCTCATATGCGTCTTTGGAATATAAGCATATTAACAAACAAAAAAGACGCTGTCTATCTTTTACTCGTCCTGACGCGATCCAGCTGATATGGTACTAGAATCCAGCAGAAAAAGAAAAAGGGCCCCGCAGAGATCCTGCGGGGCCCTTAAGTCTCTTTGTTTTCTATTGCCAGCCCTTCGCGTCCAAGAACGCCTTCAGCTCATCGGGGTCCTGTGTTTTTCGTGTATCAAATTTCTCTATCCAGATCTGATATTCTGTTGGCGTCAAAGTGCCGTCTTCCTGCATCTTTAAAAAGATCTGCGTGATCGTGATGTTCTTTAAAGTGTCTTTGAACGCGCGCATCCTGCCCATACCCTGCCCATCCTGATTTTCCCTGGCAAGGATGGTCAATCTTGTTTTCAGCTGGTCAAGGTCCTCTTGCGTCAGCACACCCACCTGGATCGCCTCAACTCTTTTGAGCGCCTCACGGCTTGCCAGGTCCGCGACATAAAAAAGACTACGAACAAAAAGAACAATACCTAAAACTCCGACAGCAAGGACAGCTCCGGCGGTCCATTGTGCCGCTTTTTTTCGTGACGCGAACAATCCGTAGATGATCGCACCCAGAGTCCAAGTCAACAGCATCGAAACGATCCACAAAGCCTTGGAAAGATTCTTGCGGGATGACGCTATCGCGCAATCAACGATCATCCACATCGGAAATCCGAGAAAGATAAACAACACAACCGCTAAAAATATGATCGCAATAAAGATCGTTACCGCCATATCATCCTCCTTAATAAAAGATTACGATGCCTGATGGTATTCCTGAAGCGCTTTGGGCGCGTTTTGACCCTGCCGCATCGCCGCGATCCCGTCAACAGTCGCTTGCGCGGCAGCCATAGACGTTACATAAGGGATCTTGCGCTGAATTGCCATCATGCGAATATAACTGTCATCAAATTTGCTATCCCTACCTGCCGGCGTATTAATAATAAGCTGCAGCTGATTATTCTTAATGGCATCCGCAATATTGGGCTGACCTTCATGCACCTTCTGGATCAGCACATTCGGGATCTTGTTCTTGGTCAAAAGCTCATTTGTTCCTTTAGTGGCATAAATCTTTAATCCTGCCTGGTGGATCTTTTGCGCGATTGGCAGCAACATTTTCTTATCTTTATCCGCGACCGTCAGCAATACATTTCCCTCCAAAGGCAACTTGGCCCCTGTCGCCTCTTGCGCTTTATAAAAGGCCGCGCCAAAGGTATCACCGATACCCATGACCTCGCCGGTCGCGCGCATTTCTGGGCCTAGCAAAGGGTCTACTTCTGGGAACATATTAAAAGGAAATACCGCTTCTTTAACACCAAAGAATGGTGCCTTGGCGTTCTTGGTCTGAGGAAAATCCTTTAGCGCCCGTCCCAGCATCAAAAATGTGGCTAAACGCGCGATCGGGATACCCATGACCTTGGAAACGATCGGCACAGTGCGTGATGCCCGCGGATTCGCCTCCAAGACATACACTTTATCATCACAAATAGCGTATTGAACGTTAATGATACCGATCACATTCAACGCGCGCGCTAACAGATCCGTGTACCTATTGATATCTTCAATATGTTTAGCGCTGATATTGCGGCTGGGGATAGAACACGCGGAATCACCAGAATGCACGCCAGCCCACTCAATGTGCTCCATGACCGTTGGGATAAATGTTTCTTTCCCGTCGCACAGCGCGTCAACTTCGCACTCTAACGCCTGCTCTAAAAAACGATCGATCAGCATCGGATGCTCAGGGCTGACCTTAATAGCTTCCAAGGCGTATTTGCGCAGCATTTTCTCATCATAGATGATCTCCATACCTCGCCCGCCTAAAACAAACGATGGCCTCACCATCAAAGGATAGCCGATGCGCTGCGCGATCGAAAGCGCGTCTTCCAGCGAACGGGCGATATCACTTTCCGGCTGAGGGATCTTAAGGTCGATCATTTTCTGGCGAAAAAGTTCACGGTCCTCCGCGAACGCGATACTCTCCGGCGTTGTACCTAAAATGTTAACGCCATGCTCTTTCAGTTGAGCCGCGATATTCAACGGCGTTTGCCCGCCAAACTGAACGATCACGCCCTCAGGCTTTTCTTTTTCATAGATCGCCAGAACATCTTCGACCGTCAAAGGTTCAAAATAAAGCTTATCCGATGTATCGTAATCCGTAGAAACGGTTTCAGGGTTGCAGTTGACCATGATCGTTTCATATCCAGCTTCGCGCAGCGCGAAGGCCGCGTGCACACAGGTATAATCGAACTCGATCCCCTGCCCGATACGATTGGGCCCACCGCCTAAGATCATGATCTTCTTTTTACCGGAAACCTTGACCTCGTCTGGGCCTGCGCTATATGTCGAATAATAATACGCCGCATTCTCAACGCCGCTGACGTGGACCGCTTCATAACGGGCGATCTTGCCTAACCCAACACGCCGGACGCGCACATCCTTTTCCTTGATCTTGAACAATCCAGCCAAATAGCGATCAGCAAAGCCCCACTCTTTCGCCTTGACAAGGTCTTGGTCGGAAAATTTCTCCCAAGGCGTTTTTAACATCATCTCTTCGAGGTCAACAAGATCTTTCATCTGCTGAATGAACCACTCACCGATATGCGTCATCGCATGCAGATCGGTAACGCTCATCCCTTTGCGTAAGGCTTCATACATCAAAAAGATACGCTCGCTTGACGGAACACGCAGGCGTTCCTTCAGTTCTTGCAAAGACAATGATCCGAAATTCTTCGCGCCGCCTAATCCATGGCGCCCGATCTCCAAAGAGCGGATCGCTTTCTGGAAAGCCTCCTTAAAGGTCTTGCCAATGCTCATGACCTCTCCCACAGCTTTCATCTGTGTTCCCAAGACATCCTTAGCCTGAGGAAATTTTTCAAAAGCCCACCGGGCAAATTTGATAACAACGTACTCTCCGCTGGGCGTATATTTTTCTAAAGTTCCATCACGCCAATATGGGATCTCATCCATCGTAAATCCGGCCGCCAAACGCGTCGACACCATCGCGATCGGAAACCCTGTCGCCTTTGAGGCCAAGGCGGAGGAGCGTGACGTGCGAGGATTGATCTCAATAACGACCACGCGGCCATCTTTTTTGTTGTGCGCGAACTGCACGTTCGTCCCGCCCACAACCCCGATCGCGTCAACGATCTTATAAGAGAAATCTTGAAGTTTCTTTTGCAGCTCAACTGGAACTGTCAACATCGGCGCTGCGCAAAAACTATCCCCTGTATGCACGCCCATCGCGTCAATATTCTCAATAAAACACACTGTGATCTTCTGATCCTTTTCATCGCGGACAACTTCCAGCTCAAGCTCTTCCCATCCAACAACCGCTTCCTCGATCAAGATCTGCCGGGCGATGCTGACCGTCAGCCCTCGCAAAGCCACGGTACGCAATTCTTCAACATTATAAACGATACCCCCGCCTGTTCCGCCCATCGTGTAGGCTGGGCGAACAACGACCGGATAGCCGATATCTTGAGCGATCTTTTCCGCCTGCTCCACGGATTCCGCGATCTCTGAACGAGGCACAGGAATGCCGAGCTTTTTCATAGTCGCTTTAAAAATATCCCGATCTTCACCGCGCTCGATGGCATCCGCTTTGACGCCGATGATCTTAACACCGTATTTCTCAAGGATGCCAGCTTTATGCAAGCTGGAAGAAAGATTTAAACCTGTCTGGCCGCCAAGATTAGGCAAAAGCGCGTCCGGCCGTTCCTTAGCAATGATCTTTTCCAGCGATTCGATCGTTAAAGGCTCGATATAGGTTTTATCCGCCATGCCCGGGTCCGTCATGATCGTCGCCGGATTAGAATTGACCAGGACAACTTCATACCCTTCTTTTTTAAGAGCCTTACAGGCCTGCGTTCCTGAATAGTCAAACTCACAAGCCTGGCCGATAATGATAGGGCCGGAACCGATAATTAAGATCTTTTTGATATCATTGTGTCTTGGCATGGTAACCCCTTTGGTTTAAAAAATGAAAAAAGAATATCTTCGGGTAAAGGACAGCGGACAGAACTTGGGAAGGTTTAACGACGCTCAATCTTTATGCTCCAAATAATTTAAGCCATTGTAGCATAAACTTTTTTTCGCACAAGCTTTAAAAATCAATTTTCCGCTGAGATTGCCTAATAATTAGGCAGACGTTTTCTGGCGATTCTTACGATCAAGGACCAGCTCCCCGCCGTTAGCGACATTCTCAGGAGCATTCTCGCGGATGATAATACCATACACGTGGCGCGGAAATCGATACGCCTTTTCAAGCGCGTCGGTAACATCCTTGACGAGGACTCTTTTGGTTTCAAGATCAAGTTTCGGCCCTTCAATGGTCACAACAGGCATATCATTCCCCTTCTTTATGTGTTTGGATCAATTCAAGTTTCTTGGCCCGAGGCCAGGTCTTGATCTCATGCTCACGCTTAAGCGCTGCCGATCGGGTTGGCTGGTCTTCCGCGTACAAAAGCGCCTTAACGCCAAAAAATTTTGTGAACAAAGCCCCTTTTCCTTTTTTATGCGTAGCAAGCCGCTTCTCGAGATTATTCGTGATGCCAGTATACAGCTGATCTTTATCCGTTTCAAGGATGTAGACCTTCCAGTCGCCTTGTGTTTTTTTATTAACTCTCTTCTTGGCTTTCTTGATAGCCCTTTTTTTCATACATCAATCCTTAAAATATTTTAAATACTCGCCATATCCTTGGGCTTCCATATCATTTTTAGGGATAAACCGCAAGGCGGCAGAGTTGATGCAAAACCGCAAACCCGAAGGTCCTGGCCCATCCTCGAACACATGGCCTAAATGCGAATTCCCTTTTTTACTGCGAACCTCAGTGCGAACCATTCCATGCGAAACATCCTTTCTCTCGACGATGTTAGACGGATCAACCGGCTTAGAAAAGCTCGGCCATCCAGTGCCGGAATCAAATTTATCGAGCGAAAGAAAAAGAGGCTCTCCGGAAACAATATCCACATAGATCCCTGGTTTTTTATTGTCCCAATACGCGTTGGCAAACGGTGTTTCTGTCCCGCACTCTTGCGTGACGCGATACTGCTCAGGCGTGAGCTTCTCTTTTAGGCCTTCTTTGATTGGTTGCGCAGGAATGGTCTTGGATCTTGGACGGATCGGGCAAATAGGAATGTCCTCTCGGTCACCCCAAGTTTTTCTCAAAAAACTTTCTCGTCCTGAACCTTTTTTGTACGCATTGTAGTGCGTAGCGTTTTTTTGGTAGTAATCCTGATGATATTCTTCAGCTGGATAAAATCTCCGCGCAGGCAAAACATCGACCACGATAGGCTTTGAAAAGATCTTCATGTCTTCCAAAGCTTTCAAAGCGCTTTCAGCCATCATTTTCTGCTCTTCGTCATGATAAAAGATCACGGCTTTGTATTGGTCCCCTTTATCTGCAAACTGACCCACGCGATCCGTCGGATCAATGCTCTTCAAGAAAACATCCAGCAGCTGAGCGTAGCCAACCTGAGAAGGGTCAAAAACGATCTCGACCGCTTCACGATGACCCGTCCGTCCGCTGGAAACCTGCTCGTAGGAGGGATCCTGCAAGGCCCCTCCTGTGTAGCCTGATATTACTGACACAACGCCCCTTAAGCCGCTAAACGCTTGCTCTGTACACCAAAAGCACCCGCCAGCAAAAGTTGCAGTCGCTTTTTCATTCTGCGCAAATACTACCTGAGCCATAAACACCCCCACGATCATCATTCCCATAAAAAACTTTTGCGCTATTATCCGACACTGGATCACGTCAAGCTCCTTTAACATCCCAATACTTTTTTAGGTCTTCTCTATTCTCTATCAACAGATGCATATAATCAAGCTCAAGATCGGTCATCTCTTTATCACTACGACGCAGCCACTCAGACAGCCATGCGAATCGAAGGGCAAGAACGCAATCAACTAGATAATGCCAGCCAGCCGCAGAAATGATCCTCACTTCTTGCATTCTCCGGACAAAAGACATCACAAGCCCTGCGGACAAGCCTTGAGGGTTTTCAACACCCACACACCCGATCAGGTTTGCCATATCATAAATTTCGTTCTTATATCCGGAGAATTCCCAATCAATGACACACGCGATTCGGTCATTGCCCCAAATCATGTTCATTGGATGATAATCGCCGTGACAAAAAACGATTGGCAGTCTTTCATCCTGGGTCAGAAAATCTTTTTCCAGAAGATCAACGATATCCTTGACATCAGAAAGAACATCACCTTTATATGTTGCGATATTGCGGACCAATTTATGGATATAACTTTTAAGAGAAAAAACTTTCTTCGTGTTAAAAAATGGGATCTCACCCGCCTGTCGCAAATCGATCAAGAACTCAGCCAGCGCTTTTCCCCGCCAGCTGTCGAGCATATACTTTTCTCTTTCAAGCGCGACCCCCTGAACAAAAGGAGCCACCTGCCAGAATGTCGCCCTGTGCTGCGTTAAATGCTCCTGAGAAATATTCTTCAAATAAGGATTAAGCTGGGAGATCTTTTTCTGGCTTAAAAGATCAAGGGTCTTAGCGATCCGACGCCTAGCATCAAGATTTTTAATAGCGATCTGCTCAAGGACAAAAAGTTCTTTATCGGCATTCTCGATCACGACCCGAAAAAGACTGCGCTCAGGGCTTCCTTGGATCGGGATATCGTAACGCACCCGAGAAAGAGGGATGTTCCAGCTTTTCAGGATCTCAGCGATCGCTTCTTGGCTAAAATGGGCTGTCTTTTCTTTGGCTTCGATGTGAACATCTTTCTCTCTGCAAAGTATGCGCGCCGCGTATCCAATGCCGCGGCTGCATTGATTATCGCTAACGACAACGGAAACAGCATCTTTCCACTCTAAAGAAAGATTGCATCCGTTAGGGCACTCTGCGCAGATCAAGCGGGTTATCATTAGGAAAGGATAACAAAATTTAACAACGTTCCGACGATCAGGCTGACGCCGATCATTAAAAGCGTTGCTTTGATGACATCTTTGACTCCAAGCTCTTTCCACAGAACGATAAACGTTGCCACGCATGGAAAAGATATCGCTAAAAGTGTCGACGCAATAAAAAGCTGCTTGGCGGAAAGATCTAGCGGCATTAACAACCCTACAGCAACGTCTTTGCGGAAAAACCCAATCACAAGAGCGATGATGGATTCTTGAGGCAGGCCAAAAAGTCCATGAACGATCGGCGCGAAGATCCCTGCCGCAAGATCAAATGCCTGGACGAACAAAAGGATGTTAATAATAAAGACGCCGATCAGCACGACAGGAACCGCCTCAACGATAAAGCCTTTGATGCGAAAGTATAATTTTTGCGCGAGCATCCATAGCGGCGGAAATCGGTATGGCGGGATCTCCAGCAAGAATTCAGGGCTATATCCCGGCATCAAGCGATTCAGGATGAGCCCCAAGATAATGATCAAAGAAAAAAGGACAAGGTAAACGCCAGCAACGTAGAATCCGCCAAAAACACCTAAAAGTCCAAAGATCATGGCCTGCAAAGGAACACAAGGAACTCCGATCGAGATCAAAGTCGCCGCGATGAACCTTTCTCTTTTTGATTCAAGGACGCGCGTCGATAGAATGCCTGGCACATTACAGCCAAAACCCAGCAATACCGGAATAACCGCGTATCCATGCAGCCCTAATCGGTGCAAAAGATTATCCAGCAATATGGCCAACCGCGGCAAATAGCCAACATCCTCCAAAAGACTTAAGATCAGATAGAACGCGATGACATAGGGCAAGACCATGCCAAACTCGATATACGGCGCGGTTGTCAGAACACCCAAAGATTGTTTAAAATCGATCCCCCCATCGATCAAATCACCGATGAGAAGATGAAAAAGAAAACTCCCCGGCTGCCAGCCGCTTGTCATTTTTTCCAGCAAAGGTTGATAGATATTGATAAAAAATGGGTCCGTGATGTAAGTAATGATGCCTTCACCGATAAAACGCACGACCTTAAATGACGCATAGATAACAGCCCCCGCCATCACAAGGCCGGTCAAAGGCTTGACTGACGCATCTTCAAGCATTTCGCGAAGAGTATGATGCCGATGCTCTAAGCGCTGAACGTTCTCGACGATCCTGCCGATCTCCGCCCATCGATCCTGAAAATTCAAGGAGACGCGTGGACGGGCTGCGGTCTCGACGATCCTTGCCACCAGATCTTTAATGCCGGTACCAGCGATCGCGCACGTCGCGACAACCGGAACCTGTAGAATATCTTCTAATTTGCGCGTGTCAATATGTACTCCTCGGTGTACCGCGTCATCGCACATGTTCAGGCAAACGATCACGGAAAATCCCTTTTCCAGAAGCTGAAGCGTCAAGAACAGATTACGCTCAAGATTGGTCGCGTCTAGAATATTCACGACCGCGATCTCATTCTGGGGATGTTCATTCAACAAAGACACCGCGACTTCTTCCGCACGCGATGTCGGCTCCAGGGAATATGTCCCGGGAAGATCAACAACATCCACTCGCTGCTCGCCTACGGTCAGCAAGCCGCGGCTGATCTCAACGGTTGTCCCCGGATAATTCGAAGACATGACATGAACACCGGTCAGCCTTGAAAAAACCGCGCTCTTGCCAACATTGGGATTCCCGATCAGATAAACTTTTTTGATCATTCTACATCCACTAAGATCTTTGTGGCGATCGTGTGACCTAAGGCGAGAATACCTCTGCCTACCTTAATAACAACAGGCCCTCGCAGACCGACATGATTTACCTTCAAGATCTCTCTGCCTTTATACACGCCAATATGCGCAAGTTTTTGATGCAGGGTTTCACCACCGACAATATCATGGATCTTGCCTTTTTGATTTCCCTTCATCTGAACTAACGATATCTTTCCCATTCTGGGGCTCCTTTAACTTCCACGAATTTTAGCAGGCGGACAAACCCTTGTCCACGCCTTTTCTGGAATGCGCCGTGCGAAAGGACTCTTTCCCTCTTTGAAGATCTTTAAAATATGTTATGATAAATAAAATAAGGAAACTCTTATGGAAATCCTTTTCTTTATCAGTTTTATTGCCCTATTCGGGATCCTGGCCTATGTCAGCTATCAGGCGAAAAAAAAGCGCCTGGACGCGCTGCACGCTTTTGCCCTGGCCAATGGGTTGTCTTTTAACCCTGACCGGGATATTAGCTTAAAAGCCCGATATCCTTTTTTTAGCGCTTTTCACCGAGGCCATAGTCAATATGCCTACAACATCCTTAAAGGAAACTATAAGAACAAAGATGTTCTGGCTTTTGACTACCATTACGCTGTTACGGTCCATACCAAGAATGGAACAAGAACCCAACATTATCATTTTTCAGCCGTGATCCTGCGCACGGACTTTCCGCTTAAAGAGCTCGCCATCCGTCCGGAAGGATTGCTGGATAAGATCGGTGAATTCGTCGGGCTCGATGATATTGATTTTGAATCGAACGAATTCTCAAGAAAATTCTTTGTCACAGCGAAAGAAAAGAAATTCGCCTATGGCATGATCCATCAAGGCATGATGGAATATCTTTTGGAGAATCCGAATTATTTGATACATACAAACCGCAACGAGATCCTGATCTATCAGAACAAAGTTTTCCAACCTGAGGAATTCGCTAAATGTCTTGACGTGGGCGTTGGCATGATCGAGCGTATCCCCGAATACCTGATAAAGGAACTCAACGAGGATCCGGCCTGATGAAAGCATTGGCACATTTTACGAAAGGAGTTTTACCATGGAATCCTTAGCGGTCCCCTTGATCGTGATCGGCATCATTGTCATAGCGATATGGGCTACTTACAATAAGCTCGTGCGGCTTAAGAATACGACGGAAGAGTCTTGGAGCGGTATCGATACGGAACTAAAAAGGCGTTATGACCTGATCCCGAATCTTGTGGAGACCGTTAGCGGCTATGCCAAGCACGAAAAAGCTGTCCTGGAGTCCGTCACCGCCATGCGCGCGCAAGCTTTAAATTCCCACGGCTCCCCATCAGCGCAGGCAAAAGATGAAAACGCTTTTGTCGGTTCCCTAAAAAGCCTTTTTGCCGTTGTGGAAAATTATCCGGCCTTGAAAGCCGATCAGCATTTCCTATCGCTGCAAAACGAATTGATCAACACCGAGAACCGTATCCAAGCGGCCCGCCGTTTTTACAATGGCAATGTCCGTGAATACAACAACACGGTGCAAATGTTTCCTAGCAACCTGTTAGCATTCTTTTTTGATTTTAAAGAAAAGGAATATTTTGAGATCGACGACAGCTCACAAAGGCTTGCTCCAAAAGCCTCTTGAAGACTAACGAGCCCTGGCAGGGAAAGATTTCTTATCGACAAGTTGGTTAGAAAGCGTAACAGCAAAACCGAACGTTGCGTTACCGTAAGGCGTCATGATCGTGACAGGCCCCGTGATCGCATCATTAGGAACAGTACATCGAATACGTGTATCTGTCCACGAAAGGATCTCTGCCAAGCCGCCATTGGTTGACCCTGGAGGAGAATAAAACTTGACCTTCCCCTGATAAGACCCAAAGTCTTTTCCGTAGATCCAGATCTGTGTACCCACTGGCCCAGAGGGCGGAACAACGCTCGTGACCTGGGGAGGCTGAATAACATGTAGCAGCTTTGGATTGCTGATCCCCTGGCCTGTATGAACAGTGACCGTCCCATAAAGCGACGTGATCGTTGATGGTATATACGCGCGAATAAGGTCATCGGACCAAGAGATCACGGGTATGGCGATCCCGTTAAAAGATACGACCGCGGACCCTTGCGTGACCCCAAAATTCTTGCCATGGATATAAAAATCGGTTGCCACAACTAAAACACTTTCCGGTGAAACGCGCTTAATGAATGGCGTTATTATCGGCGGAACAAGATACGCGTCCATGATGTTTGTTAATGCCGCGTTACGCTCATGATGATCTAGCGTGGCATAACGCTTGAACTTATCCGCTAACGTTGCATAAGGATCTCCTCCGGGATCTCGAAACCTTGGAAGCTCTGTTCCATAAAAGGCATGATTGAAAAATCCCCAATTAGACGGCGCTGGATAGGTCTTATGCGTCCATGTCGCCCAACTCCAGCGTTGTTCGTTGAACTTCTGCAAATAGTATTCCCAGATGGCTTTCTGCGTAAAGCCGTGAAATTCTCCGATCATGACCGGGACCTGATATAACGGCTGCTGAACTTGTCCCTCAGCGACCTTTTGATCGATAAAGGCCATGTGGGCCTGAACATCCTCATCGCTGCCCCATAAATAATAATGGAATTGGTAGACGACGTTGTTCCAGTTCATCGATGAAGGCGTTGGCAGCGTTGCCCAATCCCAAATACCTTCCATCATGATGATGTGGTTTTGGTCGACAGCGCGGATCGCGTCATAAAGGCGGTCATACATGCTCCAAAGATCAGCGTTGGTTGGCGCTCCCGTTGGCTCATTAAGAAGATCATAGCCACACACCCATGGATTATCTTTATAACGATCCGCGATAGCGATCCAAAGATCTTCTGTCCTCTGCCGATATATTTCACCTTGAGGACTGTTCTCGAACAGTTTGTTGAAATTCGCACGCCCTGTATGCGCTTCTGGGCTTTGGGCTCCCGGAGCACCGTGTAGATCAAGCAGCACGTATATACCGCGGTTGGCGCATTCGTCCACAACATAGTCGATCTTTTCAAAATCGATCTGCCCTTGATCATTCAGCACCCATGTTCCATCATCATTCTGCAGTATCCTGTAAAAGATCGGCAATCTTACCAAGTTCACGCCGATCTCCTTAAGATAATCAAGATCAAAATTCTTAATATAAGCGTTCTGATAGGTCTTGAAAAGATCACGACATCCGACTTCCCCAAACCGCTGGATCAAAACATCTCTTAATGTCCAGTCATCTTCTATGGTAGGGTTGTCCCCATCACCCAATCCCGTAAAAAATCGCTCGGTCAAAAGATATCCTCCCAAATTAACCCCCTGGAGGACAACTTCATTACCTTGGCCATTCTCATCCTTGATCATCGTGCCAGCGGAATGCAAAAATCCTTGTCCCTGGACATAGCGTTGTGGCACGCTCCAGTCGGTTATGTCCGTGATATCGCTTCCTTTTTTATGTAGGGCCCGAACGCGATACCACGTCCCCTGCTGAACCGCTAGCGGCTGGGCAGGAAAATATCCATAATATATTTGCGTCCAAGGGCCACTCTTGCTGGGGGCTGATTGCGCTTCATATAAATGCGCCTGAGGGACCTTCGTCCACTCAAGAACACCTTGTGTTAACTTTTTATATTTAATGACAAGGCTGGGCGGCATATATTCAACGACATCGCTCCATGGCGACACATACGGCACAGGATGCGCCGTGGTAACAGCATCTTCCCATCGCACGCGGTACCACAGCTTTGTCACGCGAGAAACTCTTCTTAGAGGCTTGATCAAGTATGGCGGAGGGGCAGTTTCTTGTTGCTTGCCCGTCGATACTTTATCTGAATAAATGATCGGTGCTGGCATCGGCTCAAAATCAAAAGGATGGGCACCGCTATACGCGACAACCCATGGCCCTTGCGGCCCAACGCGGCTCTCCTCTAGAACATATTTTCCGGCTCCTGGCACCAAGGCCCAGCTAATAATACCTTCCGCGAGCTTCGCCTCACTGATCTTAATGGTAGGGCCAGCGGCACGAATATCATCAAAATAATATGTACCAGGCCAATATTGCTGAAATTGGATCTTATTCAGGTCATAAAGATCAAGCGTGGATGGCAGATCCGAAAAAAGAATTGTCATGCGGGTCCATTGGCCATAGCGAGAGGCATTCTTGGTCCAAACAACAACCTTGGTCTGATCATTTGAATGCTGGCCATGGTCATAAAACTGCACGGCAAGGCTGTTATCCAACCCGTTCTCCGCAAGAGCGTACACCCAAAACGTCAATCGATCGTTTCGATCTGGACGCAGATCAACATGCCAAAAACTTTGTTCCGGGGTCGGCGTTGCCACATATTTCTTTTCTTGCGACTGAATACCCGTACCACCCCATTTCTGGGTACTGACAAGCTTCCAGGAGTGAAGCCCTTCCTGCACTGGCTCGCCAGGGCCAGAAAAATCAACCGTGTCCGCCGGATTCCACTTCCATCCATACTCCGAAGCTGTAGATCCAAAGCGCTGCTGCGGCTCGAACGATTGATAGCTTCTATCTTCCCGTACGATCTGGATATCATCGAGATAATACGTGCCGTGCTGATAAAAGATAAACTCGACCTTGTTCACATGCTCAAGATCAAAATCCGCCGGCAGCTGGCTAAAAAGGATGTCCAGCCTTGTCCACTGCTCATTAAAAAAAGTCTTTGTTGTCCAGACCGTAAAACCGCTCAGCGCATAATTGTTATTATCGAAAAACTTCATTCCGACCGTATCAAAGCCACCCCAAGGAAAAGGGATAACAGCGTAAACCCAAAATGAAATACGATCGTTCTTGGTAGGATAAAAATTAACGTCCCCTGCTTGCACTTGGGACTCAACGGTCGTGCCGCCCCACTGGTAGGCCGTCATCACCTTCCAAGAGCGCGCGCCAGAATGCACAGGTTCGCCAGGGCCAGAGAAACTAACAGCGCTCTGATAGCCCGGAAGGCCATAAGCAACAGAACCATTATTAGGTTCAAAATTTTGATAGATAGATCCGGCAAAAGAAATGGTTGTCTGAAAAACGACAAAAATTGCCGTCGACAAAAAAATTTTAACTCGCTTGTTCACGATGAACACCTTTTGAGCGGATGATTATGCAATCAGTATATACGCTCTACGAGCTGTCGTCAACTGCGCTGAATTCCAGAGAAAACATGCACAGAAAAGCGTAAAGACGCAAACCTATGCTGCTATTTCATGAGGCGTGGGACTACCGGCCTGCATCTTTTTACCTGCCGTCGCTTGCGCAGCATGCGGGAAATGTCTTTTTGCCGTGGGCTAACGCGTTCGCGGGACATTTTATCGGCGGCTCATTTTGGCTAATAATCTAAGGATCTCCATATAAAGCCAGATCAGCGTCACTGTAAGGCCAAAGGCTGCGTACCATTCCATGTACTTAGGAGCGTTCATCTGGGCGCCCTGCTCGATAAAATCAAAATCCAAGACCAGATTAAGCGCCGCGATGATCACAACAAAAACGCTAAAGCCAATACCTAAGGGTGTGCTTTCGTGGATCAGAGGGACTTGGAACTTGAAAAAATACGAGCAGACCAGGCTAGCAAGATAATAAAGAGCAATGCCCCCTGTAGCCGCAATAATCCCTAAACGAAAATTTTGCGTAACCTTGATCAATCCTGATTTATAGACCATCAATAGGGCAAAAAGCGTTCCGAACGTTAAGCCGACCGCCTGGATCACGATCCCGGGATATCTTCGTTCAAAAAAGAACGAAATACCTCCGATCAACAATCCTTCGAGCAAAGCGTAGATCGGGGCGGTTACAGGCGCTGTCTGAGGCCTGAAGATCGTGATCAAAGCGACGATCAATGACCCTAAGCAAATAGGCATAAAAAACGGCATAAAGCGCCACGGCTCGCTCCATGACCAAAGTGCCGCGATCAAAACAAATAACCCCATGATGAATGTCTTATTTACCGCTCCGGAGATGGTCATAGTCTGTCCCGACCCTGACAACGCGGCATTGCTGAACGTATTATCCCGTAATGCTGGATTTCCTGAACGCATATTATCCTCCTTAAATTCGATAACAATAAACACTGATCTTACACTTTTTCATCAAAAGCTATCCACCACCAAATTGATTTTAGAATAAAATCATGATCTTGTCCATTGACTTAACACGGGCACAGAGATATTATGTGGGGAAGAAAAGGACCTTATGAGCAATACAGGTAACGAACAAAAGCTTTTATTCCAAGAATTAAACGAAAATCCCTATCGACGGCTGAACCTTGCTTTTCTTTTGATGAGCGTCATTCCCCTTCTAGCGCTTATTTATGTCTTGGTCGATAAAATTCTGACCGGCAACAGATCTTTTCTGGACGCAGGCCCTATTCTTGTTTCCGCGGGCGCTATTCTTGTCCTAGGATATATCGTCGCCTACAGTGTTATCAAGAACATTATCAAGAAAACATTGCTCTACGCGACACGGGCAAAGCATGCCGACGAGATCAAATCAACCTTCGCGATGTCGCTGGCGCATGACCTTAAAAGCCCTGTGGCTACGATCAAAGCGAATATCTCCAACCTGCTGGCCGGATTTCTCGGCAGTCTGACGGCCCAACAAAAGGACGCGATAGAAGTATGCAAAGATGTTGCTGACCGGATGAACACGATCACAACAGACCTGATCAATGCCTACATGTTCGAAGCGCGGCAAACAGAAATGACGATCACCCGCTTTGATCTGCGAGAGATCCTCCAGGCGCAATGCCGAGAGCTTCAGACAATGACTCACGAAAAAAATATTTCACTAAGCACAGATCTTGGCAAGGATCCTTTATTCATCCAGGCTGATCGAGAAAAGATCACCCGAGCAATGAACAACCTTTTAAGCAATTCACTCAAGCATACACCCTGCAATGGAAAAGTCCGTGTTAAGGCGTATGCTGTTGATGGGCTTGCGCGCGCGGATTTCTTCAACACAGGCGACCCGATCCCCGCGAACAAACTGGAAAAGATCTTTGATAAATTCGAACGCCTCAACGCGCTGATCGAAGGCCAGGGGTTAGGCTTATCTATTGCTAAAGATATCATCGAGCTTCACGGAGGAAAGATCTGGGCTACCAGCGATCCCAAAGAAACGAATTGTTTTACTGTTTTGCTTACATTGACAGGTGATCGCTCATGACAGAGAACGCAAAACCTAAAAAAATCCTGATCGTTGATGATGATCAAAAATTCGTCATGGCCTTGATGACATTCTTGGTCGGTAACGGCTATCAAGTGCTTGTTGCTTATGATGCCACATTCGCGATCCAATACGCGGCACGGGAAGATGTCTCTTTGGTCATCCTTGACCTGGGGTTACCCAGCGGTGGAGGGTTGTTCGTCATTGAAAATCTAAAACGTATCCCAAGAACGATCTGCCTGCCGCTCATTATCTCTAGCGCCAACGTTAATCCAGCGATGGAAGAAAAGGCGCGGGCCTTGGGAGCCAATGATTTTATCCGTAAACCCTACGAACTTGAACTTCTTTTGGAAAAGATCAAGGCCCTGCTCCCTGCGTGACCTTGTTCTCCTGCTGAAAGATATATCCTAAATTCTGCCCATCTTTTTGATACTCAAGCGTTGTCATTTTCTTCAGGCGGTCTATCCGTAATGACGCTGGGTCATAATGAACCCGGACCCTCTGCCCAACCTCCACATCTCGCCCAAAATAAACATAACGCTTAACGATCCTGTCATTCTCATCCCAGATCTCAAGGGCGTTGATGCTGACCTTTTCTACGATACCGGTCACAATATAACGCAGAGGATCGTTGTCGCGCGCCGGACGCAAGGTCGTGGCAAAAGAAGCTGTGGCAGAAAAAAACAGCATTAAACAAAGAAATAATTTCTTCATGATCTTTGCTTCTTTCGTCGAAACAAGATCCCCACCCAAAGCGCGCAGCTAAAGACCGTTACTCCTAATCCCACATAGAACCAAAAAGGAACAAAGCGAAAGACAACCCTATGGTCACCCGGCGGCAAAAAAACCGCGCGGAATAAATGGTTCGCCGGATAGATCGTCGCAGGCTTCCCATTGACCCAAGCCTTCCACCCAGGATAATAAGCATCCGTCAGGACTAATACACAAGGCGCGTCCGCGCGCGCCTTGACGATCACTCCGTTTGCCCATCGCTTCTTTTCTTCAACCGCCACGATACCCTGCCGCTCTGACGGCGTAAAAGGAAGTTTCTTGTCCAAGATATTTTCAATAATGACATTAGCCGCCGCGCGCAATCGTGCTGCCTTTATCTTCTCTAAGGCTTCTTGTCCTGCGCCCTTAGGAACAGATGTCCATTGATAGGCTAAATACGCTCGAGGCAAAGCAGAAGGTAAAGATATCGCGGCAGATATGGGAAGGATCTGCGTTTCCGCGTCATAGACCGGCTGAGGCCCAACATTGCTCTGCTGCGGTAGAACAAAATAATTCACGTTCGCCAAGGCCAATATATCACTGCGCGTGATCAGCGCCTGGTCAAACCCTTCCGTGGAAATTGGCTTTGGGCATATTGTTGAGAAAAGCCCCGGATGGATAAGTTGTTGAACGAATTCTACATATCGACGAGGATATAGTGCCTGGCTTCCTGAAAAACTCTCTACGCCGTATGCCATGGCCGTATTTCGATAAAAGGCCAGAAAGAAACCTTGAGCGCGAAACCTGGGATCCTGTGTATTCTTTTTTAAAAATTCAACATAAGGCACTCTCGGGAATGAATCAAAACGACGGGGGCGAGAATCAGGATTATGGATAAACAACTCCCCGGCAAGAAGGACGACAAGTCCGACCACGATAGCATATGGTTTCCGCCTTGTGGCCGTCATTGCGAAAACATACCAAAGAATGGACGCGGCAAGAAAACCGAACGCGATGCCTGATGCCTTTATCGCTTGCGCGAAAAAAGGTTCACGTCGGAAAACCAAAAGATAGCATCCGATCAAAAGGCCAAGGCTAAACGCGATACAAGAGAATTTTCTGAGCATAGCCTGAGATTGGAGCGCAATGCTCTCGATCCCAGCTCCAGCAAGGAAAGAGATGAAGAACGTGAGGATCCAGACCGAATGCAATCGTAAAAGCATAATATTAAAGACTGGCAAATGCCCGATCCACTGCGTATAGCCTGATCCTGATACCATGCCATAGACAATAAAAGACGCGATGCTAGAAAATAAAATGAACGGCCTGTGCGACCTACACCATAGCCCGGCTGCAGCAAGCGCAATGGTCATGACACCTAAATATCCTCCACACCAATTGTACACCTCCCCCTTTAAGGGGATCAGAACATCACTATAGAATTTTGGAACAATAACCGTAATGAGTTTTCCCAGGACTTCTGATAAAGGCGCGACAGCAGATCCACAGTCTGCCGTATGTGATGTCCACGAGTGAAAAAAATCAGGAATAAAAGGAAATAAAGCAACAGCGGATATGCCGACACCCAAGAGGTAAAAAGAGACAAAGCGTGCCGTCAAAGAAAAGGTAGATCTCGGGGATCCTTTGTTGCTCTGCCACAAAAGAAAAATGCCATAACACAATAGCGTGAAATGAACAAGGAAGATGTGCTCGATGTGGCCGCCAAAGATGCTTAAAGCAACGGCTATGCTTAAAAGAAGACGGTCCCAGAGAGATCCTCGATAAAAAAATTGATACGCGCTCAAGAATAATAACGGAAGAAGAAGGTCAACATTGATCGCCCATATGTGCAATGTCACCATCGGGCCGCTGCAGGCAAATATGAGCGCCGCCGCGATCCTTGCCAGCAGGCCAAAACCCCAAACGCTCATGAGCCAATACATCAATAAAGCGGCAAGGAGCAAACGCGCGAGGATCAAGACATCCATGCTGATGATATTAGGCAAAAGATAGACGATTGCAGTGAGCGGAAAAAAGATCCCGGCTTCCATCATAGCCGTAACAGGAACGCCACAGCATTGATAGGGATTCCAGAGCGGAAAAACACCTTGCTGAAAGCTTGTTCTTAAAAATTGATAGAATGGTTCTTCAATAGCTGCTGATTCACGCAAGAACGTATGACAAGAGGTGCCATAGTTGCCGGATTGCCCATAAGGGCCACTGGGCAGAGCTTGCGCGAACATCGTTGTCGCCTTAAAGGTTTTTCCCTTGAACACGACATCATGAAAGAAAACAACGAGAAAGAGAATAAAAAAGGCCGCAACGGCAAGAAAATGATGGAAAGGTTTGAGTTTCATGATCAAAAGTATTTCTATGTCGTAAAACAAAAACTGATCTTAAGAAGCAAAAAAATTCTACCAGTTGATAATCTTTCTGTCTATTTTAAAACTGATAAAAAAATCTTACAGCGCTCACGCAAAAAATATCCTTAAAAAACTCCTGGATCTATCCAGCGCAGCTCCTTTCGCGTGATAAAGCGAAATTCTCCCGGCTTAAGATCACCTAATTGCAAGCCGCCAAAGGCCACACGCTTTATCTTGCGGACAGGATGGCCAAGACCGTCGAACAGCCTTCTGATCTCCCGATTTTTCCCTTCGCTGAGCTCAACGATCAAATGTGATTCTTTGCCGCTGGCTTTGCGGATGACAACCTTAGACGCCTTCAAGAGTTCATCCTTATCGATAACGCCCTGACACGCGCGCTCAGCGCCTTGATCATCCACTTTGCCTTCAACGGACACAAGATAGGTCCGCGCAATGGCATTAACGGGATCGGCGAGAAAGCTAGAAAGCTTTGTGTCGTTGGTCAGCAGTAAAAGTCCGGTCGTAGCCTTGTCCAGCCTTCCCACGGGATGAAGATGGCAAAAATGAGAAGGTAAAATATCAAAGATCGTTCTTTCGCCACCCGCGTCCACGCGAGCGGTCACAACACCCTTAGGCTTATAGAACATGATCGTCTGCCAGGCCATTCTTTCTAAGGGTTTTCCGTCCAAGAAAAATTTGGCTCTCTCAGGGACAACGGTATGCATCGGATCACGTATCACCTGACCGTCAACGCAAAGCCTGCCTGATAAAATGTATTCTCGCGTTTGACTGCGAGATGCTAAACCAAGTTTAGAAAGTGCCCGCTCTAGCGAAACTTTTCCGCAAGGCCGCTGTCTTTTACTGCGCTGACTTGCGCCTTCTGACATGGGCTTCATAATGCCTCACCCATCACGGTGATCTCTTCTCGATCATGATACAATTGCCGCGTGATCAACTGCGCGCAATGGGGAGCGAAGGTGCCCTTGGGGTCATGAATATCGCGCAGCAAAGGGATAGGGTCCATGCGTCCTACCTTAAGATTAACAACAAAATAATGACACCATCTCTGAGTGATCCAAAAACGCAAAAGATCAAGTATCTCAAAAGGATTCTCGATCAAATCGCACAAAAGCCAATCGATCTTTTTTGCTTCATACGGTTGGTACGTGAACGCGTCCATCTTTAAATGCCGTATACGCGGGTGCGATTTAACAGGCTCTTTCAAAGGGCCGTTGTCAACCGCGATAACGCTCGCGCCTTTTCTTAGCGCGCTATAGCTCCATCCTCCTGGAGAAGCGCCCAGGTCAACAACAACATCATTCGTCCTTGGTTCTCGAGCGAACACGCAAAAAGCTTCTTCTAACTTCAGAAAAGACCTTGAGGGCGCCTTGGCATCCATGGCCATGCGTTTTTGCCCTTGCGAAAATGCCTCAAAGGCAACGAACGCCTTATCAAAATCCGTCAAGTGGACAAAAAACCCTTGCGCAAGCTCCGGCCCCTGAGGCAGGCCTTCACGCGCTAATTTCCCGACGCGCGATACCTTTTTGCGGATCTTATCAAGCCAGTGCCTTTGGATCGCCGCGCAGCGATGAGTTAGCTGCTCATTCTCACAAGCAGAAAAACGATAGGGCCATGAGGCGCTGATGCGCAGAGGCCTGATATGATCCGTGAACATTTCTGTCAGGCTTTCCACAAAAAGATTTACCGACGTCGTATTAACGCATAAAGGTTCTTGCAAAATGCCAGATCCAAAACAAAGCTCCGCGGCCTGCGCGGGATCAAAGTGTTCCACAAAAACCCATCCCTTGCCCTGGGCCTTGAGATCCGCGCCATACATCATCGCTTCTCGAGCAAGAATATCCTCAAAGCCTAACTTACATGTTAACAACATACCCATAAAAGCATCTCTTTCGTTCACATCTTAAAAAGGTTAAGCTCGCAAAAAGTTCAGCATCGGGCCTCGACGCAACATATCTTCGCAAGCTTTAATTTCCAGTCGGACGCTGTGGCTGCGTTGACTGATAAGGCCTGACAGGCTCTGGTCCAAAACTATAGGTAAAATTCAACCACGCGGTTGTTTTAGAATAACTCTTATCAGGATTCGTGTCTAACGCGTTAAAATATTCACCTCGCGCCGACACAACCCAGCTGCGGCCCAACCGATAGTTAAGGCTGATCGCCCCAAAATAAGTCGGATGACTTGACTTGGGATTCTGTTTTTCATAACCTGTTGAGGCCTGGCCGTCGATGAACAAGCGCGATGTCAGATCCCTGCTCGCGTAGGCTCCGATCGCATGCGACTGGATCGATCGAGGATTAAAATACCCGTGATCCAAAGCCTCGCTCCAGTCAGAATAATAAAAATTATAATATAGTTTTACATACGGTTCTTGATTGATCCTGTATTGGATATCCGCAAAGGCCGTATTCTGGTTGTTATCATCAGAATAGCTGCTGCGCTTATAGCGGGCAGAAAAAAGCCAGAAACGATCAGGTTTAAAATCAAACGACAACGACCCACTATTAACGATGATCTTGTCTTGCAAGGCTTGGATATCCTCAAAGGTTTCTCGATCATAGCCAAGATACCACTTCCACATATCGCCGGGATGCAAGGTCACCCACGTATTGGTGGTAACAGGATGAAAGCCGTTGATCCGATAATCTGTGGCATAAGCATAGGAATCAATTTCAAAGAATTCATTGAACCTGTGTGAAACATCAAGTCCGCCGCGATCACCAGCGATCGGCCTGCGGCCAGGCTGGCGATAGGTATAACGCGCGTACGTGGCGCCAACCTTTGTCGCTTCATCAAGATATTTTCCTACATGCACATTATTCGCGAGAACATATAGATGGTTAGAGTCGGACGAATATCGATTGCTCTGATTAACATTTAACTTCTTTAGCATACCTATGTCATTATAAAGATCTCTTGCCGCGTTTCGCGCAGGGGCCAGCGCCAAAACTTTTTCTAATGTCTTGATCGCCATGCCGTCCTGGCCATCCCAATGATAAGCGTGCGCCAACCCCTCAAGGGCATCCACATCATCTGGATATTGCTGTAGGATCTCTTGAAAAAGTTCAATGCCTTGGCGATTATAAGATTGCCAGACAGTATTGCGTGCCAACGCGTTCTTCGCGGCTAAATTCTGGGGTTCGATCTGCAAAACTTTTCGATAAAGAGAGTTTGCCTGCTCTAGCTTATCATTCCAGCTTAAGATCTCCGCCTTGCCTAAAAGAGCCAGGACAGAATCCGGAGATCTCTGCAGGGCGGCGCTGTATTCTTTTAATGACTCCTCACGCTGGCCACTCCAAGCCAAGGCTTGCGCTAAGCCCAACAAAGACATGATGTCCTGAGGATCAACCTCAAGAGCCCGACGATAAGCACCGATCGCCTGCGCGAGCTGGCCATTCCACTTGTATTGATCGGCTAATTCTCGAATGATATCTTTTTCATGCGCTGGATAACGCCTGCGGATCTCTTCAAAAAGCCCAATGGCCTGCGCGTGCTGATCTGCGTAGGTATAAACCCGCGCCCATTCGATCATAAGCTGCGGATCATCATGAGAACTTTTAAGAAATCCTTCGTAGACCCTCAAGGCTTGGCTATAATCCCTTACCTCGACCAATCCCCGCGCCCTGCCAAGTTCTTCATCAAAGGTTTCCGCTCCAGCATAACTACAGCTGAGCAATACCCATAACAAAAGAACCAAGGTCTTCGTTATTTTCATCGCGCCTTCCTTTTTGAGACAACCCATATCCGCTCACCGGTCAATTCATCGCGAATAGCGACTAGATGAATGATGATCTTATATATCGTATACGGCCAAACAAAAATAAAATAGAATAAATAATGCGTTAAGGGCGCCCGAGGTCTAGAAGCGTTCTTACAAGCCGCGATAGCTTGCAAAGGGCCGCTGAACAAAGTAAAGACAAGCGCGAAAGCAATATAATGATTCATTGGAAATGCCACCGTTCCCCGATAAAGCCAAAACGCGAACAAGATCGGGAACAAAAGGCTGCCGACAATATCATAAAGAACCCGCCAAGAAAGAAGTGTCGTCCATATGAACTTTTGCCTTAAATTCAAGTAGCGCGTTGCCCAAATGCGCCCCTGATATCGAACAGAACACTGAAACCATCCTTGAGCCCAGCGCTTACGCTGAGCCCAAAAACCACTCCACGTGACAGGAGCAAGCTCAGAAGAGACGATGCTGCGGTCATGCACGAACCGACACCCGGACAAAACACCCCGCAAGGTGCTGTCAATATCTTCGGTCAACATGCTCTCCAGAAATCTTACGCTTTTCAGCGCGGTGCTCTTCCAATACCCATTCGAGCCCCCGAACAAGCTCGTGTCAAAAATAATGGACTTGGACGGATGTTGTATGCCATAAATGATCTCAAATTCCACTCCGACCAATCGACTGACAAAGCTATCGTGTATGTTGCGCACGCGACAGCGTCCCTGCACAACATCATACCCTTCATCAAGCCATCGCCAAGCTCGGCGCAAGCAATCTGGCGCGACCAAATGGTCCGCGTCCAACAGCGCGATCATCTTCCCGCTCGCGATATTGATCGCATAATTCAGATTTTCACTTTTACTTCGGGAATTATACGCGTTCGCTAAAATAAGCTGTGGCCAACGCAGCGCAAGATCTCGCAATGCCAGCTCAAGGGGCTCCATGTGCGGCGTATTGTACGCTAAAATGACCTCCACGCCGTCTTGAGGCCTTTCGATATTCTGCAAAATATTCATCAGGCTCTCTTCGATCACAGCGATCTCGTTAGGCAAGTAAGCCGTAACGATAAATGTTGTTCGCGGGATCTCCTTGTGTTCCGCAGAGGGAAGGGCGACAAAGCGCTTCGGGTTGAAAACGCTCAAAGTATACCAATAGCTCAATGCGGCCTGAAAAAGCAGAAAGCTAACGACAATATGATAGCTGATGCTTAGAGAGCCAGGCCATAGAATAGACACTAAATAAAAAAAGCTTGTCGCGCCGACCACCATGACGGCAAAGACCTCAAAGACCTTGAATGCTTCTTGAGTGGAGCGTTGCGAGATAAGATTAGCTGGATGTTGTTTCATTATCCTCAGGGCCTTGCAGGATGTTCAGGATCTCTTTTTCGACCGTCATATGATGCGCTTCTTCGCGCGAAAGGCGCGCGAATAACTGAGAGAGGGCCGGATCGTTGACTTTATGCTGAAGGTCGTTATAAATATCAAAAGCATTACGATCAACAGCGCTCAACTGCCGCAGGCGTTCAAGCAGATCATTAGACATGATATTCCCCTTGTGATAATTGTTCGATGACCTTGGCGATGGTCTTTTTGTGGGTTAACGTGTCACTTTGGATAGAAAAGAACAGCTCTTTGGCTTTGCTCTTTTGCTGCGCGGGGATATCGGCTTGAGAAAGCAGCTGCGCAACGATCTCAAGCAACATGCTTGCCATCATTTCTTCCATTTCATAGGCACGGGTTAATTTATCAACAAGTTCTTCGCGCGTCATAAAGTTTTCTGTGTTCAAAAAATGTTTTAGCTATTTTAGCACAACCATAGATGATTGAACGCTTTTTTAAAAAAGCTCTTAAAGATCTTCTTGTTTCTTCATTCAGGCACAAAAAAGGCCCCGCAGAAATTCTGCGGGGCCCCTTTTCGTCAGATTGAAATTATATCTTTACAACATTCGTTGCTTGAGGGCCTTTAGGGCCATTTTCAATTTCAAATTCAACGGATTGTCCCTCAGCTAAAGACTTAAAGCCTTCACCCTGAATCGCCTTATGATGCACAAAGCAATCTTTGCTGCCATCATCAGGCGTGATAAATCCGTAACCTTTCTGATCATTGAACCATTTTACTTTTCCTTTTGTCATGATTTCCTTCCTCCTTCCAATAAAATTTGACAAATGCATGGTAGAAAAAAACGCAAGGCAAATGATGTCCGCCTTGCGATGACCAACGCTACCACCCATTTCCCATTGCGTCTAATTTACTTCAGCAAATGCCACTTGTCAACAATATTATCGCGGACCTTTTTTCTATGTTCATATTCCCGTTTTCACAAATTTTTACTACGGCTTCCAAATAGTCCACAAGAAAAGATATGCCGCGCCAACAGCCGCGACCGTGAAAGGGACGCCGATCTTAGCAAAATCTTTAAAAGTAACAGCATGTCCTTCTTTCTTGAGCAATCCGCAAGCGACAATATTCGCAGAAGCGCCAATAGGCGTGATATTCCCGCCCAAGCTGGCGCCGATCAAAAGGCCGAATAAAAAAAGCGCTTCCGGGACATTCAGCTGACGTGCCATTTGCATGGCGACCGGCAGCATCGCGGCCAAGAAAGGAACATTGTCAACGAACGCGGACAGTACGACCGCAATGACAACGAGTGCCGTATACCCTAAAAATATATTCCCGGAAACACATCCTGACAGCGATCGCGCGAGACTGTCGATCCATCCGGTCGTTGTCAGGCTTCCGACGAGAATAAAGATCCCCATCAAAAAGAAAGCTGTGTCCCAATCTAAAGACCTTACAAGCTCACGCGCGTTGCCTTTATGCGCAAATTTTTCCCATGCTAAAGCGACCACACCCGCGATCATGCAGATCATGCCGGCCGCGTACGTAAAACCCGTATCCATAAATGATGACAAGGCCAGCAGAACAATAAGCCCAACCAACAAGATCGTCGGGACCCAGGAGCGCACGTTTTCGACCGCGACAATCGCGGTTTTATGTTTTTCTTTACGGAAGACGAACATCAAGACCGCAAAGGAAACAACGGCCCCCAATTCCACCGCGAAGAAAATACTCGGCCGGCCTTGATAGAAAAAGAAATCCATAAAATTCATCTTCAAAAATCCGGCCAACAACATGCTCGGCGGATCCCCGATCAGCGTCGCGGCACCCTGTAAATTGCTGGAGATAGCGATCGCGATCATCATCTTCACAGGGTTCAGTTGAATTTTGCGAGCAAGGGCTAAAGCGATAGGTGCCACGATCAGAACTGTCGCGACATTTTCCACAAAAGCCGATATCAATCCCGTGAAAACGCACAGCCAAAGGATCGCCCACGCGGTGTTCGCAGCCCTATCCACGATCATCTCGGCCAAGACAGCCGGAACCCTGCTTTTCATAAAAACATCCGCCACGACCAATGTCCCGACAAAAATGCCCATCACGTTCCAGTTAACAGCCGCGAAAGCTTCTTGAATGGATACGGCCTGCGCCGCGATCAAAACGGCCGACGCGGCAATGGCAACGAGCGATCTCTTGTGAGGGAACACAATGAAGGATAGATAAGCAAAAAGAAAAACGATCAGTGAAAAAACCTTAGGTTCCATGGGCAGATAATGTTTTTAATAAACCAATAAAATCTTTCGCGTGCGTTATCCTGACATTGCGAACATCCTACCATAAATGATCAAGCAGGTAAAATCTCCCTGATATTTTTATCTTGCAAGGAAATCCTGAAGCTTGGCCGCGGGATGATGATATCTTTTTTTGCCTTTGGTTGCCCGGCCGAATTCAATCGCTTCGCGGGGACACCAGTGAAAACACGCCATGCAAAGCTCACAGTGATGCTGCCAAAAAGGGGTCTTGTCTTTGATGACAATATTCTTAACACAACAGACCTTCTGACAAATGCCGCAGCCATCACATTTCTCATTCAAGTGGAAATTTTTATCCTCGTTGTTCATCATACCCGCGCTCATCAAACATACCGGCTCTGCGAATAACCATCGCCATAAGAAAAACCCTGTTTGCGCGGGGATGCTGGCTTGGCGCCGGATAACGTCAGCGATGCCCTTTATCTTTTCTTGGGCCGCGTCAAAAAGGATCTTTTGCTGGGCCGCGGACGCGGCCCCGCCAAAAGGAATATAATTATTAGGCATCACAACGCCAAATTCCGCCTTGGGCGCTAAGCCTCTTTTTTTCAAAAGCCGGCGCGCCTTGGTCAAGCCAGCACCTTGGATCATTGCGTAATTAGTGACCGTAAAAAGATACTGATTGCTGCGAAAACGCATCCTGCTGATGAAGCGCTCAACGATTAATGGGATCCCGAAAGCGTAAACCGGATAAATAAGGCCAATGACCTGAGCAGAAGGCGATATTTCTTTTTCATTTTGAAGATCTGCGATAGAAAGGATGTCCGCATTCCCTAATTCGCGTGCAAGATCGCGGGCAAGCGCTAAGGAATTTCCCGTGGCCGAGAAATAATAGATCGTTGTTTTCATTGAAGCGAAAGAATGCGCCCCTGACATAAGCTTGTCAACCGCTCCTTAAAACATGAACGACTACGGAATAATGCTGAAAGTATTATCAGATGTGTCCGTGATCGATGGATCGTCAACAGCCGTAATGCGAACCCGCGCGTTAGGCTCTCCTCCGGGGATCATAGGATCAATGGTCCAGGGATAGCTTCCAGCGGCCGCGGAAGTAGAAGGAGTGATCTCCCACCAATCGCCTTCTTCATAATATTCAATAAGAACATCATCAATACCAGAGCTGGTCCAGGTAATATTGTAGGTTGATCCCCTGCTCCAAACTTCTCCGCCGTTGGGACTTGTGACCGTAAGCGTCTGTGTCTCGCTGGCAGGAGAGTCAAGCCCGCCGGGATCATCAGTTCTTCCGGCGCCAGGCTGAACAGGATTGCGTTCATCTCGAGCAACGCGGATCTGCTCGACCTTTGACGAGGACAGGCCGCTTGCTTGCGCGATCTCAGGTGAAAGGGTCGCGTACAAAAGATCCCCTCGTAAATTTTGGATCTTTAATCGTCCATCCTCCTGAGCCAAGACAACGGTTGTCTTACCGGTCGTTTTTTGTGTCTGACCGGTCTTGCGCGGTGTCTGGGACTTATCCCATTTTGTTTCCACGATCGAGGTCATGCCCTGATTCTGAATGCGATTAATGTAGATACGTAAGCTAATATCTAAAAACATGTCAAAATCGAATCGGACACCTTCCACTAAAAAAGTCTTTTCCCCCGCGTAATCACGGGAGATCAGATCGCTAAAACCACCGATGTCCTGGCGCTCATATGCTTCTGCGATCGCCATAATCGCATTGATGACCTGTTGATTAAAATCCTCATCTTTGTAGATCAATCCATCGGCATTGGGGATCAGCTTAAGATTAACGGTCAAAAAATCATCCGTACGTATCTGTAAAAAAGGATCGTACATTTTATTAAGAATAGGGCTAAACGCATACTGGATATTGACCCCTTTAGGGATCTCTTTCCAGACGCGGCCGCCGTCCTCAGAAAAAAGCATCGTTTTCACATGATCCACATGATTCAGCTGAGCGCTGATCTGGATCTCACCCTGGATCAATTTATCGCGGGTCACGATGACCTGACCCGACGCATTATCTACGGGATATGTGTTGACACGCGCACTAAGGACCCTGTATCCATAATAACCTGCGGGATCATATTGCTTCATGGCTTCACGATTTTTTGCTTCTTCAGCGGCTTTGCGTGCCGCTTCTTCAGCAGCCAGCTTGCGCTTGTATTCTTCCGTCTGCTGCTTTACTCGCGCGTCATGCTCTTTGATGTTTTCTTCCATCTGCGCGCGCAGCAGCTCATATTCTTCTTTGAAATCACGACGAGCGGTATCGATCGCGAGGATCCGAAAGATCTGGTCAAAGGTCGAACGCAATTGACGCAGCGTGATCGGATAAAACGCTGCCTTATCAGGATCTTTCAGCGACTCAATATCAGCTTTTAGCTTAGCGATCTCATCCTCGATGGTTTTTAAGGTCATCAAGCGCTGTTTTTCAGTCTCGGCCATCCTTTTTTCAGCTGCCTCGATCTGACCCGGAACAGCCTCATAATAAGGCAGCCGCTTGATCGCATCGCTTGGATTATTGGTTGAAGAAAGATATTTGATCCCTTTGCCGTACGCGGTCACATTCTTTCGCATGCGCTCAACATAGGGCTTAACGCTCTCCCAAGCTTCTTTCATATCTTTCAATGTTTTAGCGCCATCAGACTCTTCCGCCTTGTTCAAGATCGAGTCTTTACCGTCTTTTACACGAAAATTAGGATAGACACCCAAAAACCGCCCCAAAACACTGTTGATCCTGTTATTCAATGACATGATAGAAACCGCGATGCGATCAAGGTCCGCGTAAAAATCGATTGTCTGAAGGTCCTCTTCCCAGACCTTTTGAGCGGCCTTAAATTTCTCTCGACGTGCCTGCGCTAACGTCTCAAGTTCGGCCAACGTTTTATCGAAATAACGAGGATTGTCCACCGGCGGGATCTGAGGGAAGGGATCGAACCGCACAAACGGCGGATGGGTGATCTGCCAAGACTCTTTTGAGGCGGAAGCACTTCCGTACTTAGTAACACGCTCATCTTCGGTCTTTTGATAATCGTCCATCTCCGGCGTCCTGCTCGCCCCTTGGCCGCGAAGATTTTCTGGAACAAGAGACTCAAATTCACTTTTTAGCTGAAGGATATTTTTTTGGTGCGAAACGACAACCGCCCGTTCTTTAGCAGTAAGCCCGCTGATCAAGGTCTGATCTTGCTTGATCTTCTCAATGGCTTCGATCGTTCGCTCCCTGGATTGATGCAATTCTCCAGGAGAATAAACTTGAAGCTTTCCGTTCTTGATCTCTCGCACGATCCCCGAAACGCTAGACCCGGCTGTCGCCTGATCATAACCACCTGGATTAAGAAAGAAATTGGGATACGACAAAGACTGCTGAACCTCCGAGACCCAGGCTTTTTTAGCGGCATCATATTCCAAGTAGGACTGCTTGATCCCGTCAATGATCTTTTCAATCCCCTGCTGAATGCTGGCACTTAATCTGGAAGCTCTTTCCTGAGCGTCCAAGGCCACGATCTCTTCTTCCTGTTTGAAAGTTGCCACCTCGAGGTTCAGTCTTTTTCCGTTCGCGCCGCAACCAGCGCTTTTTCTCATGTGCGCGGCTGAAAATTCATCACGAAGCACGTTATATTGCGCCATCAAAGATTCCTTGGTGCGGCCGTCTTTTGCCGATTGGTACTGATCCCATAGACTGCGTAGGCGCGGCTGATATTGGGCGTCAACTTCCTTTTGCGCGTTACGGCAGTTTTGCTGGTTGGCTTCGCTTACCTGTTTGAGCATTTCAGCTCTGCGCTTAAGATAAGCGGACCACTTCGTCGTTGTGGCGTTATAATCATAGCCATTGGCGGTTTCCTTGATCTCTGAATAAACGTTCGTCAGCTCTGAGATCAGACTACCATAATTAAAAGGCACATAAGGAACGCCTTCCGCGGACCCGATGTCGCCTTCCTGTTTCTTGATCTCCGCGATCGTTTCGTTGACATCCTGCTTGCTCAGCGCGCTGATCTTCTTTTTAAATTCTTTGACAGGCGCCAACTCTTTGTCAACCTCAGCTTTGACCTTTGCGGCTTCATCTTTTAGCGCTTTCTCAGACTCCTTGTATTTTTGTAAATATTTCTCGATCTCGGCCTGTGCCTGCTGTTCGCGCCTTTGAGCTTCCTTCTGCTGCAAAACCAGCTGTGAACGCAAGCTGACAAGTTCTTTTTGAAGGCGATTTTTCATTTCCTCATCGCCTTTATCGGTCCCTTGTCCGCGAAAAACATAACCAAAGCCCATACCATCATTGAACTTGTCATTAATATCTTTCATAATGGCATCGGGAGACTTGTCGATCAGCCATTGTGCTAAACCCTGAGGATTGGATTTCATGCCGTACATATCATTGAGCATGCCCTCAATGGCTGTATCGGTCGCGTAATCAAGGATATAATTCCCTAAAAGCTCAACCATGGCGGCCCCGACCTTTATATACGCGTATCCTGGAATATAAGCTTCAGCGAGCAGGCCGCCGATCTCTCCTCCCAAGGTTCTTGCCGCTGAGGCAAAATCCCCCTGACGATAAGCTTGGATCGTGGCCCAACTGATCTGCGCCGCTTTGATCCCAGCGTTGAGCTTGTTGAAATTAGTATCCGCTTTGGAAGCGATCTCCGCGTCGATCTTAGCCCAGTCAAACGGTTTGCCCAAGGCGTACGCGTTCTTTATTTGTGGCACGCCGATATCCATGAAAGCCTTGGCACGGATCGCTTCTTTCGCGTAGGCTTCCATTTTTTCTTTGACCGCATCCTGCATCTTTTCCGTGACGCTGCTTATGGCCTTTTCTTCCACACTATTAAGAAGCCAATTAATGCGCTGCTCCGGCGTCATTTTGCTAAAATCAACGCCAGCCTTCAGCGCTCCGGGCAATCCTTCGATGATCTGGTCGGCCGCCTTAGCCACATTGCTTTCTTTTTCCTCCGCGGCCAAGGCCGAGAAAGAACAAAAAAGAACACCTACGCTGATCATCAAAATGAGCCATGTACGTTTCATTGCCATGAATTCCTTTTTTATCAAAAGCGTCATTAGAACGGGTTATCCTTATTAATCTGATAAAGCAACCATTGGCCGGCAACGTTTTTAAAAACGGCCTGCGTGAAGCCTTCGGTCAAGACAACATTACTGCTATCATAAGGCCTTGTTCTCTTTTGCCATTTAAGATCGACCATCAACAGATCCTTATCCGACAAGACCTGGTCCAGTGAAAAATCGATATCCAGCACCTTTGCCGCGCGGATATTGCTAGCCGCGTTATTGACAAGATCATTGCGTGAAGACACAAAATCGACTGCGACCTTCGCCCTAAAGCTTTCCATCGAAAAATCCTGATAGTTGTCAAAAAGATCCTTGATAAGGGTCCCAGCCAGAGAAAACAAGCTTTCCTGCGCGACGGCTCTTCTGTCAACAACGGCACCGGTCACGGCTCTACAGCCTACGACGATCATGCTTGTTAGCAAGACCGCTATTATGGTCTTTGTCCTCATTAAAAATTTACCTCAAATTTCGCGATGACGCGTTGTTCTTTATAGCTTTGCGCGCCATTTTCAGCCGTATAATTATTGCGTTCACCGCGAATAATAAAATGGGCTGATCTTTCTTTGTCGACTAAGAAATCCACCTCCCAAAATCCCCGATTATTCACATAATCCCCGCTTGGCGAGGCGCTATTAGTGTCTGCCAGCGTATTCCCCATACGCAAGAAAACCCTCTGGAAAAGATCATACTGGACATTAAAACCGGCTCCAACCGTCACATCTTTGTTGTCGTTACCTTTTCGATGTCGAATATCGACATTGGGGGTTATCGCGTAATACAATCGCCTTGCCCATAGCATCATATCTTGCGCCCAATTGAAACGAATACGGTGGAAGATCTCTGAATTGCTGCGCGTGACTCTATCGATGAATGAACGGCACTCGTAGCCAACACCCCAGTTGGTGTGCGCGTTAAGACGGTCAGAAATGTCAAAACCTCCGGTCAGGGTTGTTGATTCCGCGGAATTCCCTGGATCATCCGAGTTGCGGACCTGATAGTTCACGTAAGGCCTTAGATTAAAACTTCTGCGGCTGGCCAGAGGCAAAAGATTCCAGGTCATGTACTTTTCATCGTTAAAGGTGCGCTTAGTGCGGCTGCTTCCTTTTAGATGATCCCAGTAATAATTCTCGCTGACGGTCACGTTAACGCGATCGCTGAAACGATAATCAAGGCTGACTTGGTTTTGGATCTTATCAGACATCGAAGATCCCGCGTCCGTATAGAATTTTGGCTGGGCATAATAATAAAGATAACGTACATTCGCCTTGCCAAGTCTCATGGAGGGTTGAAAACGAAACGCGTTGGCATAAGTTGTTGTCTTCTCAGAGGCATCCTCATCTTCAACATAGGCGCTACCGGCGTATTCATACTGGATGGACAATCCCTGCTTGAAAACTATTTCGCCGTCCAAGCCAAAGACGGTATTACGCAGATCCTTAGCCGTATGGTTATCCGGCAGGCTCGCGCTGTCATCTTGACTGCTCGCGGCTTGCACGCCGATACGAAAATCAGAAAAAAGATCTGATCCCTTGAACAAATATCTGTCTGCCTTAAACCCAAAGACATTGCGCTGAAAGGAATTCGCGACCGTATCAGCTTCGTTGCGGCGCGCGATAACGATCTGATAATGCTGATCATCCGTAGGATTGATATCCATATTAAATCCTTCCAGGCTCGAGCCTAGAACGAACTGAGAAAAACTCCCGTAAAAATCCCCGAACTGATAAAGATTCCTTTCATTGGCCACCTGCAGATCAACCTGCTTAAGACGAACATCGCGGCGGGATTCCACTCGAGGATCGTCGGTCTTGCGCAAGAACCACTGCCCGGTAAAATTGTAATCCGCGTGCAGTTTTTCTTGAATGCTAAAATTAAGGTCCGTAATATAGTTCACGCCAGGCTTGAGGTAGGATTTTTCCCTGTTCCCACCGATATCGTTGTGTACAACGGTCTGACTCAAATGACCGCTAATGCTTCCTGAAGCCTCAGGATCCTTGCGGATAGAGCTTAATGAAGAAAAAAGATCCTGAAAGCGCTGCTTTAATGAATAGCTGGGATTGACCGCTGCCTCTTGCGAAGAGCCCTGAGGGCCGCCAAGATAATAAACCTCAGCGGCATCAGCGAGCGCCGAAGAAAAAAGAAGAACAACAAAAAGAAATATTTTTAAATAAAAGGATCGTTTCATAGAAAATAAGTTGGTCAAAAGATGAATTATATTATCGTTTGATCTCAAAAATGTCAAGCGCATGGTCAGAAAACAGAACAAAAGAAAGCCTTGATCACATTTTGTGATCAAGGCTTAGAAGACCTTCATGTCTTGTCGGACAAGTCCTCGGGTCTTGCTACGCTTTCTTCTTGTTAAGGCTGTTAATCCCCTTGACGACTAAAAAGATGCAGAACGCGACGATCAGAAAATCGATCGTCGTATTGATGAAGGCTCCATAATTCAAAGTTACGGCTGGCAGATCACCAACAGCCGCCTTAAGCACAACCTTCAGATTCTTAAAATCAACACCTCCCAGCAGAAGCCCGATCGGGGGCATGATCACGTCATTGACCAGCGAAGTCACGATCTTGCCGAATCCAGCGCCGATAATGATACCCACAGCCATGTCAATGGCATTGCCTTTGACAGCAAAATCCTTAAACTCTTGGACGATGGACATGGATCCTCCTTTTTTGAATATGGTTATAAAAAGATAGTTCTTTTTACCTTACGCGATTTAACGACCTTTATCCTATGGCTGAAAATGTGAACGGTCAAGGAAAATGTCACGCTCTCTTGAGGGCCACCCCTCGCTTGAAGACAAAAGAAAAGCGCTTGGCACAAGATGTGCCAAGCGCTTCATGCTTTTCGTCTTCGTGAGCCTTTTTGCGTCATGCTCAGGACACGCGTGAACACCCTTCCTTACAATGAGCGATAGGGCGCATCATCCATCGGATCGCATTGCGTGCCATATCTGTTCCCTCCTTTCCTCTGTGATGTTCTGAAAATAAAAGTTTTGTCTTCTAATTTATTTCTTCCTGTCCCTTTTTGGGGACTGTCCCGTTCCTTTTCTGCATTTTTGCGCTTCTTCTTTGTCTTTCTCAAAATTTATGCTGCAAGACTGCCCGTGGACCACGAAGCTGGATTTGCGTCTCACTGCCAGAATCTTGAGGGTTATGTTCATCTGGATCTCTTTTATGAATTGTATGAGAACATCCTAATAATGTCACAGAAATACAAAAACCGATAATTAATCTTAAAAAAATCTTTGTCATGTTTTTATTTACATTTTAAATTTTAAAGCCACGAAATGCGCGTGTCAGGACTTATTTTATTATTTAATCCCAAAATCCTATGACTCTTTTCTTTGAGGACTGTCCCTTTTTGGGCAACAGAGTCAACATCCACCGGCTTCCCCGGCGGATGTTGACTCCTGCGACCTTTTTTACTAAAACTCTCTTGACGCACAGTTCAACGAAGAAGAACGGAATTCTATTTTCTTAATATTCAACTTATCTTTCAATAGTTCATAGAATACCGTGCAGAACCATTCGCAGGTAGATGGGCCTTTACTCACAGATACTCTGCTTTCAGGAAATGATTTTACCAGCTCGTGGTTGAGGGCTTTCGCGGGCGTCCCAAATCTATTGGTTGTGCCTTTCATTCCAGTTTTTTCATAACCTTGCAACACTAAATCAAGTAAAGGATCGCCTTCTTGAAAAATCGTTCCGTGGTGGAAGTTATCAGCTACTGCCCATGCTAATTTTTGTGCCTCTTTTACTGGGTAGGCATAATTGTGTTTATTTAACTCCCCTTCAACTTCGATCGTCAGCAATCCCGAATGTCCATGAAGATAACTTGCCTCTCCTTGATAATTCATAAATCTGTGCGCATACTGAAAATCAAGTTTTATTATTGATCTGTACTTTTCGTTCGACATGATAATTTCCTCCTTTTAGTTAAGTTGAATATTTCTTATGTTCTTATTTCGACCCAAAATTACCCTCTAGCTTATGTTTTGATCACCTCCTAACGTAATTATTACTTATTAGTAATTACTACTAACGCCAAGATAAAAAAATTTACTTTTTCTTAGAACACTCCTTGCAAATACCCTCTAAAACAACTCTCTTGTTAACGATCGTGAATTCTCCGTCAAATTCAGTCGGAACCTTGAGGGCGTCATAGGTTGAATTTGAAAAATCGATGATCTTCTGACAGCGTAGACATCGTAAATGATGATGATTTTCTGTGTCAGGATCAAACCGCTTAAGCTCTCCATACCCTTCAACAACGCGCACGATCCCGGCGTCCGAGAATGACAGCAAGGTTCGATAAACCGTATCAAAAGAAATGTTAGGCAAGGCTTTTCGAACACGCCGATAAAGGTCATCTACGCAAGGATGATCCTTGGCGCCAACAAGCTCATCATAGATCGCCATGCGCTGAGGCGTGATCTTAAGCCCGTTCTCAAGGCATTTATCCTGAAAAGACCTTCTTCTTTCTTCGATCATCTTTTCCATAGGAGATTACTATATAGTAATCATTACTAATTGTCAATAAAAATTCTCTCTTTATTTTCAATCCCTTAATCAAGGCAAATATCGTCTTTTACGTTTATCCACGCGGATCTTTGCTTGTAGGCATTACTCGGTAACACTTGCGGCTTCGATCGGAACAGCAGACAAAAAGCAGGGACACTTCTGGCCAAACTTCATTCAGCGCAATGATTTACCTAGAAACGTTCTGGGGTTTTTTCTGAAAAACAATAAAGGAAAGATGCACGCATCCAACTCTCCTAAATAAAAAAGCACGTCGTGTAAAACGACGTGCTTTCAGCGGAAGTTGGTTGCGGGGGATGGTTTCGATAGAGCTTCAACCACTTCCTCGCTAGCGCTCGGTCGCCGATATCTGAACTCCGTTCAAATCTCGCCCAACAGAAGAAAAGCCTCAACCCCCGTTAAGGGAGCTGAGGCTTTCTATGGTTGCGGGGGACCGATTTGAACGGTCGACCTTCAGGTTATGAGCCTGACGAGCTTCCGGGCTGCTCTACCCCGCGATATTCCTAAAAAGAACATTGAGGTAATCGCGAGACGCTTTTAATGCTACGCGTTAAAAGCAGCCCCGCTCATTACCAAAATTTATATAATCCCGAGACGTCTCAACTTCCCTAAAATATTTTAAGGTTAGCTGAGTCAGGCCCCGCGTTAAATCTTTTCCTTTAAAACCTTCAAAGAACTTTTTCGATCAGATCGTTCATTCTTACTCTGGAACGACCCGATAGATCACTTCGCCTTTTCTGATGACACCCATCTCCTGACGAATGATCTTCTCCTGGTATTCAGGGTCATCTCTCAAACGGCGCTCTTCTTCCAAAAGCCTTTCCCTGTCCTTTTTCAGTTGAACGATCTGCTGTTCATACTGGTCGTTACGGGAACGCAGATCCTGCATTTTTGTATACGACGGCAGAAAAAGAGCAAAAATAATGATCGTGACACCAAAAAGCCAAAGAGCATTGCGTTTCATAAATGAGGCCACAATTTACGGGCGAACAAAATAAAGAGCGTAAATTGTTCGGCCGAATTTACCCCGGGGAACATTAGTGACCGCGGGGTTTCCTTTATATTTTTACCAGATCTTTCTCCACAGAGATCCGGCATACACCGCTTTGCTGCCCAGCTCTTCTTCAATGCGCAAAAGCTCATTGTACTTGCAGAGCCTATCCGTACGCGACAACGATCCAGTTTTGATCTGTCCAACATTAGTGGCAACCGCTAAATGAGCGATCGTCACGTCCTCTGTCTCGCCGGAGCGATGAGAAATGATCGATGTATATTTATTTTTCTTAGCCAAATTGATCGTATCCAATGTTTCGGAAAGGCTTCCGATCTGATTAACCTTGACCAAGATAGAATTCGCGACCTTCTTGTTAATACCCTCTTGAAGACGCTTGACATTGGTGACAAAAAGATCGTCACCTACGATCTGAACGCTACCGCCGATCTTAGCCGTCATCGATTGCCATCCACTCCAATCGTTTTCCTGAAGACCATCTTCAATGGAGATGATCGGATATTGCTTGATCAGGCTCGCGTACACCTCAATAAGTTCTTCAGCACTGATCTGTTTTCCATCAAAGCTGTAGGCGCCATCCTTATAAAAGGAAGAGGATGCGGCGTCAAGAGCAATAAAAACATCCTTGTCTGGGCTGTACCCGGCTTTCTTGATCGCCTCAATGATCAAGCTAAGCGCTTCTTCATTCTTAGCCAAACTCGGCGCGAACCCGCCTTCATCGCCTACAGAGGTGGAAAGTTTCTTGGATTTTAAAATACTCTTCAGGTGGTGGAACACTTCTGTTGCCATGCGCAGGGCTTCCTTGAAAGTTGGCGCGCCTAACGGAGCGATCATGAATTCTTGGATGTCGAGATTGTTGTCCGCGTGAAGGCCGCCGTTTAAAATATTCATCAAAGGAACGGGAAGGATCTTGGCCTCTTGGCCACCGAGATAAGCGTACAAAGGTTTTTTCTGATCCAAAGCATCAGCTTTCGCCACAGCCATGGAAACGCCTAAAATCGCATTAGCACCGAGCTTTCCTTTGTTTTCCGTGCCGTCTAATTTTAAAAGAACTTGATCGATCGCCTTAAAATCAGCCTGCTGACCGATGATCTTCTCGGCGATCACGGTATTGACATTGCCGACGGCCTTGCTGACGCCCTTTCCCATATAGCGGGATTTGTCACCATCGCGAAGCTCAATGGCTTCATGCTCGCCAGTTGAAGCGCCTGAAGGAACAGCGGCGCGGCCCATGATGCCGGAATCAAGATAAACATCAACTTCAACGGTAGGATTGCCGCGAGAATCGAGGATCTCACGAGCGTGGACTTTGGTGATCTTTGCCATATGTCATTACTCCTCTTATAAAAAATAATACCTAAATTTAAAGATCTATATCCTAAACAAATTCAAAGTTTTAGATTTTAAACATTCAGATTTTGGAATTGTTTAGAATTTCGAATTTAGAGTTTAGAAATTCTAAAAGTTGTTGTCAACATTATCATATATCCTTTTGAAAGTCAAGGGCTTTGCCGTTGCTGATTCCGTCGATAACGTAAACTCTTCTCCGCGATTGACTTCCGAGTTTTCCTGTGATATTCTTGACTCAGTAAAATTTTTGTCAACGATCGACCTGTAAACAGCTATCTGGCCTCCCGAAAGGAATCACAGCATGAACACAAAAAAGATCATCCTTTTCCTCAAGATCAACTGGGTCAAACTTCTGGTCATTACCCTGATCACTGCTGCCGTGATCGCGGCAGGATTCTTTATCCATTACGCAGCCACCAGCTTTAGCCAGCTGGAGTCCTTTAGCCGCCGGCAGATCGCCGGCCAGATGGCCATCATGCTGCCGATGTTCGTCATTGTCTACATGATCACCATGCCGATCATCATGGGGATGCAGTATTACATGATGCAAGGCGGGTTTAGCAAACTTTTTGACACAAAGATCGAAAAAGCCCGCGTCAACGTCAAATGGGATGACGTGATCGGTATGGAAGGCGCCAAGCGCGAGGCCTGGGAGATCGTCAAGCTCTTGCGCGACCGCTCCATGGTCAACGCCATCGGTGGAAAGATCATCAAAGGAACCATGATGTTAGGGCCGCCCGGCTGCGGTAAGACCTACCTAGCCAAGGCGATCGCCACCGAATGCGACCTTCCCTTTATTCCCGCGGTGGGAAGTGAATTTGTCGGCATCTTTGTCGGACAAGGGGTTTCGCGTATGAAATCTCTTTTTAAGCAAGCGCGCGCGTTAGCCAAGCTTGAAGGCGGATGCATCATCTTTATTGATGAGATCGATTCCTTTGCCCGCCCTCGTCAGGCGGATAGAGGCTTTGGCGGTACGCTGTCGATGAACGCGACCATCAATCAATTCTTGACCGAACTCGATGGCTTACGCCAGCAGGAGAACAACATTGTTGTGATCGCTGCCACCAACGTGGCCGAGAACGAGCTGGACCCGGCGATCATGCGCGCCGGACGATTTGACCGCAAGATCCATGTCACGCGTCCCAATTTAAAAGAGCGTGAAGAACTTTTTCGTTTCTACTTAAAAAAAGTCGACCATGACCCATCGCTCAACGTTGGGATCCTGGCGCGTAAGGCCTTGTGGTTCTCCCCGTCGGATATCGAGAACATGATCCGCGAAGCCAGCATCATCTCGATCCGCGATGGCCTGCGTAAAGTTTCCATGAAAGACCTCTCGGAGGCCTACGACCGTATCACCTTTGGACTAAAGTCCAACATCACCTTATCCGAAAAAGAAAAAAAATGGACCGCGTACCATGAGGCGGGACACGCTCTGATCGCTTACATGATGCACCCTACCGATGATGTTATCAAAGCCACGATCGTCCCCCACAAAGGGATGCTGGGCTTTGTGTCCCATCGGCCCTCAGAAGAACTGCACACTTCCAACAAAGAACATCTCTTGGCGAATATTAAGGTTAGTATTGCCAGCTATGTGGCAGAAAAACTAAAATTTGGAACGACCTCAAGTGGTGTTGGCGGAGGCCAAGGAAGTGATTTTGACACAGCCATGCGCTATGCCCATTACATGGTCTGGCAGCTGGGTATGGGCAAGTCCGGGCTCATCGGGGATTTTTATTCCTTGATGAATCCTTATGGACAAATTATGATCTCTGAAAAAACAAAAGAGATCTTAGATAACGACACCCAGGAAATATTGCAGTCCTGCATCAAGGATGTGACCGATCTTCTCAAGGACAAAATGGACCTTCTGGAAACATTCGCGCAGGAACTTCTTAAGAAGGAAGAGCTAGAATTCGATGAGATCGAATCCATATTCCAGAATTTTGGCATCAAACCATTCTCTAAAAGCCAGGCGCAAGATTAGCACGATGAACTTTCTGAAAGATCTTTCTTTAGGCGTTTTGATATTCCTGACAGCGGCAGGCTGTTCTGCCAAGGTAGAGCTGCCCGCCTCCCGGATGGAAGCAACAGAAAAACTAACAAAGATCCTGGAAAATGATCACTCCTACGCGCCGGTGATCCGCTGGGCCAAAGACACTTTGTGGATCTATCTGCCAGGGACATCCGCCCTGTATACGATCGAAGGGTCTTCGGCAAAACCATCCTCAACCCCTAAAAAATACATTCTGCAATACATCAGCGTCCTTTATCAGGATCACGTCTTTTTGATCGAGCATGACGTGGTCGAAGCCACAAAGATCACCACCGGCGCCGGCATGTCCACACGCTACAGCCAAGCATTTAATGAGCAATACCGCAACGCGACAACCGCTATTTCACGCACATTTTTTGCCGCGCAAAATCCTCCATCCTTCATTGTGCTCGTGATCGCGGATATCCAAAGCGGCTTAGCAACAAAAACGATCTTCTACGCCGAAGATCTCAAGCGATACTTTACCCAAAGCATCCCGCCGGAAGAATACGCTGTCCGCGTAAGGACAGAACCTTATGGGGACCCGAACATTGTCGGCGATCGTCAAGGAAAACACATTAGCTATGACGAAATATTTTTCCCTGAGTTCCTGGCAAAGCAGATCGCCTATCGGATCAGCTTTAAGTTCCAAAACAGTGATTTTCCACCTGACAAGAATGTGGATGAAGAGATCCTAGATGCCGTGGTCAAGACGGTCCAGGCTTATAACTTTAATGACTTCGCGCATGTCATCTTCCAGGACTTGCGCGCCAAAGAAGAACAAACGGTCACGCGCGAACAGATCGACCGTTTGCGCGAACCCCTGCCCCAAGAAGATCCGCTGAACAAAAGCAAGATCATCACGATCGATTTCAGCGATATCTGGAAAAAAGATCAAGATCCCCAGGGATCCCTACAGAAAGATCTTGTAGAATAGCCCCTTTACAGATCGACCGGCTCATGAAAATCATTACGCGCAACAGCGAGAGCGTCATCGGATGAGTGGACCATGTCAATGGTCTTCCAGTGTCCGCTCTTATAGCGCAGGTACATCAAGAAAGAAAAGATAAAGAAGGTGGCGATCAGCACGATCCATCCTGTCTGCGCGGAAAAACCAAAAACTTTCAGAAGAACATACAAGACCGGCACCAAGGTCCAATGCAAGGCCACAGATAAGGCCATTGCCCAAAAGCTATCCCCGGCCCCTCTGAGCGCGCCTGTCAAAGCTATCATCATGGCCTCGATCAGAACATAAATGCATGCCAGTCGTACCATAAAGACCGCGACCGGGAACGCCTGAATAAAGATCTGGGCCTCTCCTGTCGGACGAAAAAGATTGACCAATACCTCGGGAAAGCCAACGAACAGGACAAAAATGACCGATGAATATACCAAGCCAAGCTTGATCCCAGAGGCGACCGCGCGCTCAGCAATAGCAGGTTGTTTGGCGCCCATATAGCGCCCCACCAGGCTTGTAACCCCGATCTCAACGCCCAGCAAAGGAACAAACGACACCATATCCCAATTAAAAACAATGGTCGCGGCCGTAGCGACAACAGGCCCGCAAGAATAAAAGATCATGATCATCAGATTAAAAGCCAGGATATTAAGGAACATCTCTAATCCTGCCGGATGCCCAAATCGCAAAAGCTTTCCCATGACCTTCGCGTCAAAACAAAACGCCTTAGTGACCGCGTACTGCCTTCGATTATCACGAGAAAAATATCCTAAACACAAGATCAGAAAACCGCTCAGGCTTCCAATGACCGTGCCATACGCCGCCCCTTCAATACCCAGCGCTGGAAACCCAAATTTTCCATAAATAAGAATGTAATTACATGTAATGTTGACCATCATCGCGGCCAAAGAAGAGATCATGACAGCGCGCGTGCGGCCGATCCCTGAGAAGAACGAACTAAGCGCGCAACGCAATAATCCCAAGACAGACGCCCACAACAAAATATTAAAATAAACCTTTTGCAAAATAAGTTGCCGCGGCTCAATGCCAAAGGCCTCAAAGAGCCTCCAGCCTAGCGGCCGGCACAACAAGACAACAGGATAAGCTACCAGCACCACGATCACGGCTTGCGTGACCGCAATAGCGCTGTAACGCTTTTGTCCAGCGCCAAAATATTGCGCCACAATAGCTGTTGAGTATCCAATGAGCCCCAAGAAAAACGACATCATCATAAAAGATGTCAGGCCTCCGCCCATAGCGGCATTCATCTCATAGGGCCCAAGCCTTGCCAGAAATAAACGATCGGTAAAGATCATGATCGTATCGCACGCATGGGAAATGACCATAGGAAGCGCGATCGCCAGCATTTCCCTGATACCGCCTGGAATATTTTTTGTATCCTTAAGGAACATTTTCTAAAGATTTAATAATTAAAAAGGTCGTTGCGCGTGTATTCTTTTTGACAGATCGCGTTCAAGGCGCTGAGGATCTTCTTCTGCACATGAGGTGTTAGCCGGCGGCCTTTTATTGCCTTGGCGATCATCTTGTGCGTGATCTGTTCTGCGGACGCGGCCACAAGATCATGAGCGCAAAGATGGTGGGTTTCCATGATCTTCTTGATCGGCTGTTCGCCGAGATCATATTCCATTGACAACCTCTAAAAGATATCCCAACAGTAAAACTATTTGCCTAAAAACTGCAAGACAACGGTTCTCTGGCGGGGCTTATGATCGAATTCCGCTAAGACGATCTGCTGCCATGTCCCCAAAACATATTGCCCTTGGGCAAAAGGGATCACAAGCGACGGGCCTTGCAAGGCCGCCCGCACATGGCTAAAACCGTTGGCATCCCCCCACGTTTCATCATGCGCGTACGAAATGTTGGACGGTATGGTCTTTTCATAAAATGCTTTCATGTCCTGAACCAACCCTGGCTCATATTCGAATGCCGTGATCGCGGCTGTTGATCCGACGACAAAAACGGTCACTTGCCCTTGAACAAGGCCGCTTTTGGCAAGATGATCCTGAAGCTGTGAGGTCATATCCACAAAATCACCAGCGCCCTTGGTCTTCACCTGCAGCTTATATGTCATGATATCCATACGATTGCTCCAGGTCCCTTAAGCAGTCCTTTGTTTACGCTGTTTTGTTGACATATAGCGTCTGCGTGGGATAGGCAAACTCGATACCGCGCTTCTCAAATTCAGCCTTAATGGCAAAATTGATCTCCTGTTGAATATCCATGTACTTGTTATAATCAGGATTCAAAACAAAATAAACTACTTCTATGATCAGGCTAAAATCCCCATAGCTAAAGAAATGCGCCCGATCAAAACGAGTGCCCTGAGTATTCCTAACGATGTTTTCTATGATCTTGGGGATCTCCTTAAGCTGATCTAAGCTTGTTTGATGGGTGACGCCTAGGCGGAAAAGAACGCGCCTTTGCTCCATCAGCTTATAATTACGCACGCGGGAATCCGTGAGATCGGTATTGGAAAAAACAACCTGCTCTCCTCCAAGGCTTCGGATACGCGTGGTCTTGATCCCGATATATTCTACAGTTCCCATGAAATCGCCGATAATAATAAAATCCCCTATTTTAAAAGGACGGTCGAAAACAATGGAAAAATAGCTGAAAAAATCTTTTAACAAAGTCTGCGCCGCGATCGCGACCGCGACACCGCCGATACCCAGACCGGCCAACAACGTGGAAACCTTGTACCCTAAATTATCCAAAAGGACAATAACGGCTAACGCCCATAACAAGAAGCGGGATACCTTAAGCACACCCTCTAGGCTGCGCACAAGTGTCGGGTCTTCTTGCCGTCGCTCTAGATACATGTTAATGCCATAGCTAATGATCATCGCTAAAAGACGCGTGACAAAAAAGGTAAGGATGATCATCTCGATCGCGTTCACTGCCTTGCCAACGAATTCAGACAACGTCAACGTTTTAATACTCAGGTAAAAACAGCTCAGATACGCTACCGGTAAAAAAATTCTTTCCAAAATGTTGACAATAAAATCATCTAAGGTCGTAACGCTTTTTTGCGCCCACGCCTTTAAATATTTGATCGCCACGCGAACAACGATCTTCATGACAAGAAGCCCTAAAAACAAAACCAAGAGCGCGATCAAATAGTCCATTACACGATTTCCAAGAAAAGTTGTTTCCATTATTTGCATGTTCACAGCGATCTCCTTTCTTCAGCTCAATACGGTCTAATGAAAAAACCACCCTGCGTAAAATTGCAAGATGGCGGCCCGACCATCATAACAGCCTCCAGATCTTTTACCTCTGGACCCAAGACAGAAAACAACACATCATTTTAAATCTATCGCATTATAACGCATTTCACTATAAAGACAACACTTTTGCCTTAAGCGGCAAGACGGCGGGTGGAGATCTTGCCTTTAGCGAACAGATCGATGATCTTTGGATACATCTTATGCTCTGTTCTGTGGATGCGCGCTTCGAGAGTTCGCAGTGTATCCTTTGCTCTGATCGATAACGCTTCTTGGGCTAAAATAGGGCCATGATCCACCTTTTCGTCAACAAGATGGACCGTGACACCTGTTGATCGAACGCCATAATCGAACGCATCCTTGATCGCGTGCGCGCCTTTAAATGACGGCAAAAGCGATGGATGAATGTTGAGGATCTTATTGTGAAAAGCTTTAACAAAGACCGGGCTTAAAATCCGCATGTAGCCAGCCAAGACAACAAAATCAACATGAAAGGTCCTAAGCTCCTTGATCATAGCTCGATCCATTGCCTGTCGGGTCACAAATGACTGAGGGTCAAAGGTCACGGTCGGAATACCGGCTTTTAAGGCGCGCTTTAAGGCGAACGCCTTTTTGTTGTCAGAGACAACAAGGCAAAGGCGCGCTGAGACCTTATCTTTCTTAAGCGCGTCAATGATCGCCTGCAGATTGGATCCGTAACCGCTGGCAAAGACAGCAAAACGTTTCATCTCGTATCAACCTCGCTGTTGAGCAGATTTTTCCTATATTTCACAAGCCCAAAGATACCAATGACCCCGAAAAGGCAACCGACACCGATCAGGATGTGGCCGTTAGGAACGTGTAATTTTTCTGATAACATCGCGCTAACGAACATCGCGATCATGAACCCTAAATGCATAACGACTTCCATAGAGCTGAACACGCGGCCGCGCATCTTATCATGGCTGACCACATGGATCACGGTATTGGCGGCAATAAAAATAGGTCCAATGATAAGCCCCAGCAAAAAGGCCAAAACGCATGCCGTCAGGATCTGCGGATATTTTTCGACAACCAAGGCAAAGACCGCCATGGCAAATCCCCCAAAAATAAGACAAACAAAGATCGTCAAGAATTGGGACACTTTTTGTCCGAAACGTCCGTATAAAAGCGATCCAACAAAAAGACCGGCTCCCAACATGACCGCCAAGACGCCCAAGTCCTTTGTTATGCTTTGAAATGACTGCTGGATAAAAACAATGATGACAACATAAACCGCGCCAGCGGCGGCAAAGACGGTGAACAACATGGCCATAATAAAACGGATCTCAACATGCGTGAAAAAATATACGAAGCCTTCTTTGATCTCATCCCAAAGGGATTTCTTGATATTGTCGATGATCTCTTTGCCGGCTGACAAGAGTTCTTTTTTATCAAGGTGTATGTTCATCTTATGGCTCATTGAAAAAACAAGGAAGCCGGAAATAAAGAACGTGACCGCGTCCCAGATAAATCCGCCCCGAGGCCCTGCCTTTTCTACTAAAAGGCCGCCGAAGGCGCATCCCAAGACAAAAGCGATCATGCCTGTCACGGAAACAAGGGAGTTGGCGATCAGCAGTCCTTTTTCATCGACTAGATCCGGAATAATGGACATTTTGGCAGGCACATAAAAACGACTCAAGCAAAAAACCAGAAAGACAATGATATAGATCGGAACGATCGAGCGCTGATCAATAAAAAAGAACGGAATCGTCAAGACCAGCAGGCCGCGGATCAGATCGCATAAAAAAAGCGTCTGCCGCCTGTCCCAGCGGTCAACATATGCCCCTGCCACAGGCCCAACAATAAAAACAGGAACGATCGTAAAAGAAAGGAGCTTGGCAAGCTCCATCGCTGATCCCGGTGTACGGCTGGCGATCAAGCCGATCAGGGCCATCTGGTTGATGCGATCACCAAATTGCGAAACGATCTGGGCAAGCCAGAGGCGAAAGAAATCGCGGTTCTTAAAACTGTCGAAAATACGTTGCATGGCCTTTATTGTGTGTTGATCTCTTGAAAACAGTCTTGCGCGCGCGTCTCATCTCCGGCAGCCCAGAAACTGTTGCATAAATTCTCGTGTGCGTTGCGATGCCGCGGGTCGCGGGCGAGCGTTTCTTGAAAATAGGAGATCGCCTGCTGAAAATCACCTTGCTTGGCGTAAACAACACCTAAGCTATAATGAACATCTGCCGGCGTATTCTCGCCTTTTATCATAGCAGAATATTTTTTAATCAAAAGCCGATAAGCTAAATTTTTATTGCGGTCGACCAGGTCTTGAAAGTTTTCCGCATCCGTAACTTTTTCGAATTCACTCAATCCTTCCCAAAGCTTTCCCTGGTCAAGCAAAACAGTGGCAAGGCTCACACGCGCGCGAGTGTTCGTCGGCTCATAGGCCAACGCGTTTCTAAAATACGGCTCTGCTTGAGCGAATTTTTTTTCAAAAACATATCTCAATCCTAACGCGATATTCAAACGCACATGTTCAGGCCTAAAAGAAACCGACCGGCTAAAAAGCGCGATCTCGTGTGTCGCGTAAATATTCTGTTCGATCGTAGTGCCGGCCAGAAAGATCATCCAAAGCCCTATCAAGCTGCGCGCCCAAGAACGCGTCAAATGTTTAGATGCGACAAGCTGACTGACCATCGTACGGGCCAAAAAGATAAGGCACACAAAAAAACCAACGGACGGCACATAAAGAAAATGGTCAGGAACACAGATATAACCGGCCTGTGAGCGGATCGGTATCAGCTGGGACAACGGCAGAAAACGAATGAAAACGAACAGGATAAAGAATTTGACCGCGGCGGATAGATGATGGCGCGCTTTCCATAAGATAAAAACAAAGCTAAGCCAGAACAACATGGTCGCAAGGCTTTCAAGGCTCAAAAGATCATAAAGCACCGGACAGATGCGGTCGAAATACAGGTCAAAAGGGACCAGAAGGACACGCGCGTACATGATCATCGCGCGCGCGAACGTCAAGATGCCGCACAAATAGTCCTTGGCATCCCTCACAGAAGAAACGCTTGATATATCCAACGTGAAGCGTATCAACAAATAACCTAACAACGCGATCCCGAAAGGAAATGCTGCTTTCAAACTTTTCCGAGTGCGAGCTACCCAGGAACGCTCGGGAAAGAAAAAGAACGCATAAGCAAAAGCGATCGCGGGAAATACCGCGGAAGATTCTTTAGAAAGCAAAGCGAGAGCAAAGCTAAGCATGGAAACGATGTAATAACCGGTCTTCTTTCTTTGCATGGACAAAGCGAGGAACATCAAAGCGCTCCATTCAAAAAAAGCGCACAACAGGATCGATCTTCCCGCAATGTTGGCCACAGCCTCGACATAGACCGGATGGATCGCGAATAAAAAAGCGACCCAAAAGCTTATGAACGTGCCTTGAAAGATGGATCTCATAAAACACAAGATGATGATCGCTGTCAAAGAATGAAGAATGATATTGGTGAGATTAAAAAAGAACGCGTTAAACCCAAAAAAATGTTTTTCGAGGGCGAAAGACAGCGAGACAAGGGGCCGATAATAAAAACGATCATCACCAAAAAATGATTTGCTGAATATTCGGGGAAAATGTTTGATGTCTTGAATATCGGGATTGGCGTAAATAGAAGCCTGGTCATCTAAAGTCTTGAAAGGAGCGGAAAGAATGAAGGAATAAAGGGTGAAGATGCTGGAAATGAGAATAAAGACTTGAAAAGCTGGGTTCTCTCGATCAAAGATTTTCTTCATAATAAACTGCCCCGATCTTCTACGGCCCTGCATCAACAGGAATCGGGACACTGCAACCATCCCAAATCTCTCGCAAGGAAGATTAAAGCGGCGAGAGGAATCAATGGCTCTTCTTCTCCAGCGCACTCTTAACTTTCTAGAAAAGCTCCGTTGCCACGCTATCCTTCCTCTTTAAACCCAGAAGAAGCGGGGAGACGTCAGTTTTTCCGCAAGTTCTTTTCGGGCGGAAACTGACGCATCGTCTTCATCCTAATCTTTCAGCTAGAAAAGACGATGACCCCCGACACTTACCGTTGTCAACCCTAAGCGCAAATTAAGCTGGCGAGAGGAATCGAACCCCCGACCCGCGCATTACGAATGCGCTGCTCTACCAACTGAGCTACGCCAGCGTGATAACCCACTACAGACTAATTACGGTATAAGCTATTTAAGCGCTGCTCTACGCCAACTCTTCCTAAATTCTTTTTTCAGAGAAGTAGTTGGCGCGCCGACTTCCTTCTAAATCTTTTTCGGAAAAGTCGGTGCCAACTGAGCTACGCCAGCAAATTTACAAAAATCTTTTGCCTAGAAAGATTTGCAAGTCCCGCACGACTACTAAATTTTTCCCAGAAAAGTGCGGGGCGCCAGCAAAAGTACTTCCACTTTTTCTTCAGAAAGTCGGCACGCCAGCAATTCACGCAATTAATTCTGAAAAGCTTGCCAGTCCCGAATTTCCTTATTTTCTTTCCAGAAGAATTCGGGGCGCCAGCGAATTACCTTTCAATCTCTTAGCACAAGCCGTTATTCTTCCGCCTTTTTCCAGATATAATAATCAAAATCATTCGTTTGGCTTGACTTAAAATTCATCTGTCCAGGGCTTAACAATGTCAACGTCAGAAAAACATCCTGGCCGGAAGGATCTACACATCTTAATCGAACCGCATTCCCGTCGACAGAGTCCACCTCAAAAGGTGTTACCATTGCGGATTCTGCCTTTGACATCCCTCGATAATAAAGGATCTTATTGTCCTGGACCTCGATAGACATGCGCTCCATGATGGCCCTGATCATCTGGGGCATGCGCTCTTCTTCCTCTGGCCTGTATTTCGGACTGGTCTTGACCAATTCCAATGTTTTTTCCATATCAACGATCCAATGGCCGCGCAGGTCTTCGAACACATCGTTTTGCGCGAAAGCGCAGAGCGAGCATAGCAGCATGATTCCACATCCGACCAACGATCGACCCATACGCTTGATCATGTTATCCCCTTTTTTTTGATCACTTTTAAAAGAAAAATACCAAAAATAAAAAGTGCCGAGCTGTTTCCCCAAGCCTAAATTATGGTAAACTGCACGGCGCTTTTCTCCCTAAACCCTTCATTAAAGAAAAAGTGCCGAGCCGTCTTTCCTCAGCTTTTATCCAAGGTCGATGGCACGGCTTTTAATCTCGCCTGATCGCGCACTAAGGAAATTAAATGCCGAGGCCCAGAATTGAACTGGGGACGCAAGGCTTTTCAGGCCTTCGCTCTACCAACTGAGCTACCTCGGCAATCACGATACAGATCCGTTATTAAAGTACCCATTGTACCAAAGTTACTTAACTTGTCAACGGCTGGATCAAAGCTTTCTTGAAGAATAACAACCCTACTGGCTTGCCCTGTTCTTGATCTTCACGAACACATCCTGAGCGATCTTAATGTTCGGAAGCATGTTTTTCCGCGCCTTGACGCGCAAGCGGACTTGGGTTGAGGAGATCTGCGACATGTCAACACTGATCCGCGCGCTGCTGATGGTCCCGTCGATCGTTCCCATCTTATAATCTTTACGGTTCACGGTCCCCATGATCCCGATCACTTCATTAGCCGCGTCCCAAAGGGTTTCATAATCAGATTCTGATTCGCCTTCGACCGTATCAGGGCTAACGGCATAACCGCCCAAGGCCCCCACGCTTCCCGCGACCAGATAGATGCACCCTGTTGTCCCCAGGCAAAAAAGCCCAAGAACAATGGCTCCTAAAATGCTTCTCATTTTCTTTTTTCGATCCATACGCCCTCCCTGACGATCTTGCAGATTCAACTGAATTCATCTGGATGATATTGCCTGCGCACTGCTATCATGCAAGCAGAAAATATTGTAGCATTATCTTTTTGTTCTTTCTGGAAGATCATAAATATTTATTATGCTCTCCCAGCTAGAACGCGCAACCTAAAAACGGTCTTTAATGCCCCTTGGAAGGGCTTTTGCCATGGCGGGCTTTCTTAGAACGCCAAGCTAATTTTCCACGTCTTTGTCTTTTTCCCATCTTTGTCTCCTTATGATTAATAATGATCAATGTTCAATTAATCGCGCGCGACCGACATCATAACAAGACCAATGATCGCGACCAATATACCAACCACAGCCTGAAATAGCATAACGGTCTGCGGCCAAAATTTAACGATCAACACCAAGCCGAATATAAGGACAGCTAATCCAGCCAAACCCAATAAGATCTTATTCATGCGTATTCTCTCCTGACGGGCGGCTCTTCCATCGCCGATGCATCCAGCCCCATTCCTGAGGATACTGACGAATATACCGCTCGATCACCTGTGTGATACGCGCAACATTATGCGCTATCGTTTGCTTTTCATCAACTTGTTTTTCAATGGTCAACGGCGCATCAATGATGAGCCTGTGGGTGTCGTCCTTCTCTCGGACAATGAACATCGGCACGATCGGAGAGCCTGTGCGCAAAGCAAAGACGACCGGCCCCGTGGCTGTCGCGGCTTTCTGGCCAAAAAAATTAACAAAAACCCCCGCACCCGTCCCAAAGTTCTGATCTAATGGAATAAAAACAAGTTCATTGCCGCGCAGGGCCTTGATCGACTGCAAAACGCATTCTTGCCTAGGGTGACTGTAGATCGTGTGAAGCCCCAGTGAGCTGCGCAGGTTCTGAAAATATTTCTCGATCTTTTCATCCCGCGTCTGGCGGATGATCGCGTGCGTGCCGTAACCGCTCTGCGCCAGATATAACAACATCAAAGGAAAATTACCAAAATGCGCGCTCACGGCCACAACACCTTTGCCTTGCGCGAAAGCTTCGTCTAAATAATGTTTTCCTTCGATCGCAACATTACGCGTGATCAGCTCAGGGTGCGCCATGAAATAGATCAGCTCGATCATGCCCTTACCCAGATTCGAGAAGCATTCCCTTAAGATCGACTTTATTTGCTGCGGGCTCTTTTCCTGGCCAAAAGCGATCGTTAAACTTTCTCGGGCGATCTGTTTCTGCCGCACAACGAACAAAAAACCCAGAGCGATGAACCATCGTGTCATTACCCGAACAAAAGGATACGGAAGGCGCGTTAAAACAAAAGTTGTCGCGTAAAGCCCTTGACGGGCTATCGCCCGCTTAAACATCTTGATACGTTCGTTAATAGTCATGGATATTATCTTTTATAGCCGATCTTGCGCAGAAGATCATGCCTCCACTGCGCGTCCTGAGGCCCCTCCACACCTTGAGGCTTCAAGCCGTCGATGACACCTAGGATCCCCCGGCCGCTACCGTTATCAGCAACGATCACTTGTAGTGGATTGGCGGTCGCGGCAAAGATGGTGCAAACTTCCTGCAGATTTTTGATCTGGTTTAAAATATTAATAGGAAATCCTTGGGTTAAGGCCACCACAAAGCTGTGTCCAGCTCCGATCGCAAGCGCGTTATCAGCGGCGACCTTCTTTAAGGCGTCATTATTCCCTTCGACGCGGATCTTGCACGCGCCCGAAGCCTCACAAAACGCGATCCCGAATTGTATTCCCGCCGCCGCTGCGATGATCGCCTCATAAAGGTCTTCAACTGTCTTGATAAAATGCGCCTGCCCGATGATCACGTTCACATCATCAGGCTTTTGAACATTGACCGCTTGGATCTCCATACAAATACCTCAATTTATTATTTCGCCGGAAGCACTTCTTCCAGTTTCTTAAAAAGTTCGTTTAGGTCCACCGGCTTTGTAATATGCGCAATCGCTCCAGCCGCTAACTCAGCCTTTACGTCATCCGGAGAATTCTTTGATGTCAGAAAAACGACCGGAATATCCTTGGTCGCGGGGTTTGCTTTCAGCGTCGCGCACACCTGCCGGCCCTTGACGCCCGGCAAGATCACATCCAGCAGGATCAAATCCACGGCTTTGTTCTGGGCGATCTGCAAACCACCTTCTCCTGTATTGGCAGCCAAGACAGTATACCCTTTAGCGCCAAGGCCTGTTTCCAGCATCTTGATCAAACCCTTATCATCGTCAACAACCAAAATTGTTTTAGGCATGTTCTCTTGCTCCTTGGTTAACGGACATCCCTTTTAAGGGCCGGAAAGTGAAAAAATAAATGGCCCACAAAGAATAAAAAATAAAGGCTAAAGAAAAGATATTCACAGACCTATTGTTCATGATGCTCACGGAAAGCCAGCGCGAACAGACCACCAGCGTGGCCAAAGCCGCTGCTACATGAAGAAAACGGACCGCCGCTCGCCCTTGCAGGCCCGCGGATCCTGCCAAAAAATAAAGAGCGGCCAACAAGCTAACAAGGGTCAGCGTAACAGCATCCGGCGCAAAAGCTAGATGCTCAACACCAACACTGCGCGCCCACCAAAACCCAAGCGCGCCGGCCAGGATCCGTGCCGCGAAAATGATCTCACACCAGAAAAGAATAACTAACACCAGGGAATTCTTACGCATTCTTTTTCTTTTGATATCGGAGAATAACCGTGACTATCCACATTAGTATACCGCTTATACAAAAATATGCAAACCAATCTCCAAACTTTGTGTACAGCGTCTGGGATCTGAGCACGCCAACATCCGCGACGCTCACGCCTGGCACGTAGGTCATTTTGCCCGCGGAATCCGCAACCGCTGATGTGACGCGGCCCCAAGGGTCCACAAGACAGCTAATACCGACATTGCCGCAGCGCACCAAGAACCTTCGATTCTCAATGCTGCGGAAGACAGCATTCTGCAAATGCAACCATGGCTCCCGGGTATCCCCGAACCAGGCGTCATTGCTGATATTGACCAGAAAATGAGCACCCTTACGCACAAAATTTCGCGCCACATCCGGCACAGTGTCCTCAAAACAGATCAAAACAGAATAAAGATACTTTGCTTTCTTTTGTCCATCCAAAGCCTCGAGAACAACGAACTCCTGGCCGGGAGTAAAATCATCGATCGGCACGATCTGAGATAAAAAAGGTAATCGTTCGCGCAGCGGGATAAATTCTCCGAAAGGAACAAGACGCATTTTATGATAGCTATCAACGATGCGCCCTTGAGGATCAAAGGCGATCGCCGCGTTAAAATAATCCGCGCCCTCCTTTGTAACGACACCGATCAAGTGCGCTACGCCTTGCTGACGGATAGAATCCTGCAGCGCCTCGAAAAGCTTTGGATCTTCCCAGGGATAACCAGGGTACGCGGATTCAGGCCAAACGATCAGATCTGCTCCCTGATCAGCCAACCTTTCTGAAAGATCAAGATGATCTTTGAGGATCAGAGGCCAAGCCTTGGGATGCCAACGCTTTTCAAGAGAAATGTTACCCTGGGCCAATCCAACCCTCAATGAAGGCCCTTGATATTCTTTTCTTAGCTGGAACACGCCATACACATAGCTTATAGCTAATAATAAAATAACGAACGCGCTGGCAGCAAGAAATAATCGATCATATGATCGGCGCTCTGCCGCGCGTGACCAGCCCTCTTTGACCCACACATTGACCATCACGATCAAAAACGAGATACCATAGACACCAACGGTATCCGCGATCTGGATCATAGCAAGGTTGGAAGATTGTGTGTGCCCTAAAAGGACCCATCCAAATCCCGTGAGCACCTGAGCGCGCGCGTATTCTAAGGCCACCCACAAGCAAGGAATCAAAATAAGCCGCGCTGAAAAATGCGTGCGTGAACAATAATGGTAACCTAAGCTAAAGAGCCCAAAATACAGCGCTAAATAAAGGACGAAAAGAACTGTTCCAAGGCATGTCACAAAACAGAGCCACAGAAGCATCGCGCCAAAAAAAAGGATCCCGCAAAGATAGCCGATGCGAAATGACATACCCCGTCCTCGACCGTCCAAAGCGAACATCAAAGGGACTAAGGCGACCCAGGCTAAAGGCCAGAAATTAAAACGCGGAAAAGACAGGATAAGTAAAACAGCTGACAGGACGTAGAGAAAAAATGATGATGAGAGCATAGAAGAAAATGTTCGCCTTTTCATGGATCAAGACGCGCTCTGACCGCAGCATTTCTTATATTTTTTTCCACTGCCGCATGGACACGGATCGTTGCGCCCGACCTTTTCCATAGCACGCCTTTGCGGATGGGCGGATGGGGCTTGCCGTGCCTGCTGGGGCAATGGTTGACTTGGATCTGCCGCGGGCGCCGCGGAAAGGCTGGAATGCTGCGCGTGAACGAATTGTTGCGGCAAGGACGAGAAAACGCCGCGCACTCTCCGAGGCTCGGCCACAGGTTCTACCTTGAAGACCGTTTCGACAACTTCCCTCATAATAGAATCATACATCGATTCGAACATCCCGAATGCTTCATGCTGATATTCAACCAAGGGATCACGATGGGCGAAAGCTCGCAAGCCGATCCCCTCCTTGAGCTGATCCATGGCATAAAGATGGTCTTTCCATTTTGTATCGATCGTCTGCAGCAGGACCATGCGCTCCAGGCCCCGAATAGCTTGCGGGTCGACGATCTGCTCCCGCGCCTGATAAAGCGCGAGGATCTTTTCATACAGCAGGTCCTCGATCTGAGGCTGGCCCATCTGCGGGAGATCTTCTTTAAAAGGTGTCACGTCAAAACCAAAAACACTTTTTAAAGACGCCTTAAGCCCTTCCACATCCCACTGCCCTTGATCGCCGTTGGCAAAAAGATACTGTGCCACCATCTCTCGGATCGCGGCGTCCAAAGCATCCAAAATGCGCTCTTTGATATCTTCTCCTTCGAGGATCGAACGGCGCATCGCGTAGATGACCTCACGCTGACGGTTCATAACGTTGTCGTATTCAAGAAGCTGTTTGCGGATCTCAAAGTTATGGGTTTCCACGCGTTTTTGAGCGATCTCAATGGCGCGCGAGACCCAAGGATGTTCAATGACCTGGCCTTCTTCCATACCCAAGGTGTTCATCAAGCCCATCATTCGGTCCGAGCCAAAAAGCCGCATCAGCTCATCCTGCAGGGAAACATAGAAACGCGACGATCCCGGGTCACCTTGACGGCCTGAACGGCCGCGCAGCTGATTATCGATACGTCTCGATTCATGCCTTTCCGTGCCCAAAACATGCAAACCTCCGGCGGCAACCACCTTCTCATGCTCTTCAGCGACCTGCTTGCGGAAACGATCCAGAAATTCTTTATACGCGTCCTTATTGTCTGGATCCTTTTCGCCTTGTTTCTCTTGCTTGGCGATATTCTCCGCGAAACTTCGCGCTAAATACTCGGCATTGCCGCCAAGGACGATATCCGTCCCGCGGCCAGCCATGTTCGTGGCGATCGTAACAGCCTTGTAGCGTCCCGCTTGCGCGACGATATGCGCTTCCAGGTCATGATATTTAGCGTTCAACACCTGATGTTCGATACCGCGCTGCTTAAGCATTTGCGATAACAGTTCGGATCGCTCGATCGAGATCGTACCGACCAGGACCGGCTGACCGTTCTTGTGCAGCTCAGCGATCTCAGCAACGACCGCGTTAAATTTCTCATGTTCTGTCTTATAGATACAATCAGGATGATTTTTCCGCTGCAAGATCCTGTTCGTCGGCAAAACGACGCAATCCACTTTATAGATCTGCTTGAACTCATTGGCTTCAGTAAAGGCGGTACCGGTCATCCCCGAAAGTTTTTCATACATACGAAAATAATTCTGAAAAGTGACCGTCGCCAGGGTCTGATTCTCGCGTTCGATCTTAATGCCTTCTTTGGCCTCAACCGCCTGATGCAGCCCGTCTGACCATCGGCGGCCCGGCATCATACGCCCCGTAAACTCATCAACGATAATGACCTGCCCGTCCCGCACAACATAATCCACATCGACTTTAAAGAACTCTCTGGCCTTCAATGCCTGCAGAATGTGGTGTCGATACTCGATCGTTTCCATATCATGCAAATTGTCAACGCCAAACATGCGTGCCGCTTTTGACTCACCTTGCTCGGTCATCGAGATCGATCTCGCCTTTTCGTCGGCCACATAATCAAAGCCGACAGAAAGGTCCTGGCCTTTATATTTCGCGTCGATCTCTTCTTTTTCCGTGATGCGCCGGCCTTTTAACTGTTTGGCGATACCATTGGCCGTATAATACTTATCGGTGGATTCCTCGGCAGGGCCGGAAATGATCAAAGGTGTGCGCGCCTCGTCGATCAAAATGCTGTCAACCTCATCCACGATCGCGAAATAATGGCCGCGCTGCACCATCTCTTCCTTAAAACTCACCATATTGTCGCGCAAATAATCGAACCCAAATTCATTATTCGTGCCATAAGTAATATCGCAACCGTAATCACATTGGCGTTCCCTGGGATGTTTTTCATGCTGGATAACGCCGACGCTCAAGCCTAAGAATTCATACACAGGCCCCATCCAGTCCCTGTCGCGGCGCGCGAGGTAATCGTTGACGGTCACAACATGCACGCCCTTGCCTGTCAAAGCGTTCAAGTACGCCGGCAATGTCGCCACCAATGTCTTTCCTTCTCCCGTGGCCATTTCAGCGATGTTGCCTTTATGCAAGATCATGCCGCCTAACAATTGAATATCAAAATGCCGCAGGCCGATCGTGCGGCGGCTCGCTTCCCGGACGATCGCGAAGGCTTCCGGCAGGATCTCATCGAGCGCTTTTTCGCGCTGGTCAAAAAGGTTTTTCTTAGCACGGTCGATCTCGTTGATCAAGGATTCACGGGTCTGCTGGTCTTTTTCTTCGCGATGCTGCTGGATAAGCGTATCCAACTCTTGCTGCGCCAACGATGTCCCCTGGCGGATACGCTGTTGAAATTCTTGGGTCTTTGACCGTAATTGCGCGTCGCTGAGGGCCTGGACCTGGGATTCGAGCGCGTTAACCTTAGCGACGAGAGCCGCCATTTTTTTGACCAAGCCGATCGAAGACAAAGGCAGGTCCATCGGAAGCTGAATGTTCACTTTCGGCTCAAGACGGTCAATATGCTTTTGCACCTGACGAATGATGGTTTTCCCAAAAAACATTTTCCACATAAAAATTATTTCCTTTTTAAATAAGCCTCAATGAACGTATCGAGATGGCCGTCCATTACCTTGGCGACATTACCTTCTTCCACATCCGTGCGATGGTCTTTGACCATGCAATAGGGCTGAAAAACATAGGAACGGATCTGACTTCCCCATTCGATCTTTTGCTTTTCTCCATACTCGCTGGCCATACGGTCCTGTTGTTCTTTTTCCTTTTGCTCATAAAGCTTGGCGCGCAAGACCTTCATCGCGGTCTCTTTGTTCTGTAGCTGCGAGCGTTCGCTCTGACACTGGACAACGGTCCCTGTGGGGATATGCGTGATCCGCACGGCGGAATCCGTCGTGTTAACACCTTGTCCGCCGGGCCCTGAGGCGCGGTAAACATCGATGCGCAATTCCTCAGGATTGATCTGGATATCGATATCATCCTCAACCTCAGGGATCACATCGACCGAAGCAAAAGATGTGTGGCGACGTTTGTTCGCGTCAAAAGGCGATATACGCACCAAACGATGCACGCCTTTTTCAGATTTTAAAAGCCCATAGGCCATATCACCGGAAATACGCAGTGTTACGTTTTTGATCCCCGCTTCTTCGCCAGGTAAAACATCGATCATATTTACCTTGAATTGCTTGTCGTCCGCCCAGCGCGTATACATCCGCAACAACATGCTGGCCCAATCACAAGACTCTGTCCCGCCAGCACCCGCGTTAATGCTCAGCAGCGCGTTATTATGATCGAACTCTCCGCTCAAAAGTGTCTGCACCTCAAGTTGGTCAACTGTCTGCTCAAGGGCCTGAAGGCTCTGTTGGATCTGCTGCAACAAAACCGTATCTTCGGCGGCGATCATCGCGAACTCTTTAAGCTCATCGAGCTTGGCCAGGCCCACATCAAAAGGCTCGACCGTATTTTTCAATACTTTCAGTTCACGCATCAGCTTGTTCGCATGAGCCGTATTGTCCCAAAAATTTGGCGAGGCCATCTGCTCTTGGATCTGCTCTATGGATCGGATCTTCGTGGACAGGTCAAAGAAACCCCCGAAGTTCGTGGAATCTCTTTTCCAAACGTTGAATATGCTTATTGATCTCGTCTATCATTAGAAAATATAAATATTAATATTATAGGGAAACAAAGTGATGTGTATTATAACACAATCGAAAGGATTTACAATTTTTTGTCCAACGGTAGTGATCAGCGAAAGATCGTCCTAAACGGTCAGCCATGATGCCCGCAGGAACAAGGAAAGTCTTTTCCTCGCACGAACAATAACGGAAAAATAATATCGCTAAAACAGCAAGGGATCCACACGGCCAGGAACAAAAAGATGAATATACCAAAATACGGCACTGCATGCCCATGATCAGAGGCCATCAGCATATGGAACAATGAAGCCCACGTACTAATCAATACGTGCCCTGCGTGAGGAAATTTTGTTATCGGTTTATAATAGCCGATCACGATCGCGGCAACGGCCAGCGGATTGATCAGCCACCACTTATCGATAAATCCAATATGCGCGTGCCGATGCGGCATATCAAGCAAGACCTCGCCCCAAAAAGGGATCACAGAATCACTAATGGTCCCGACGGTCACGGAGCCGACATACCCCACCGCCAAAACTTTTAAGAACATGCTCACGCCAGGCTTCTGTCCGGCAAAATATTTCTTGTATAAGGCCGCGGTAACAACAGCGCTCAAGCAAATATGCAGCGGATGAAAAATATAGAACAATGTGTGCGCGGTCTCATGAGGCACATCACGAAAGACCATCATTAACAGGATCCCGGTCAAGGCGCCGAACAACGTGAAAGGCGCGTGATCTTTAAGTTCAGCTGTTATCCGTCCCCACATGGTCACTTCCTCTCTTGTGATACTTTTAAGTTGACCGCCGTGAAATACTGCGTAGACCGCGAAGCTCTAAGTTGAATTCATCACGACTGTCTGAAGCGATCCGAGCGGTCTCTTCTTCCACGGCCCCCTCTTTGACAAGCTGGGCTAATGTTTGTTTGAATGATTTCATACCGAAAAGCTTGCCATCATCAATAAAGGTCTGGATCTCTCTTGGCTTCTGTTCCCTGATAAGGCGCGCGATCGTGGGTGTCACGACCATGGACTCATAAGCAGGTACGCGCCCTGTTCCATCCTTGCGCGCGAGTAAGCGTAACGAGATCGTCCCCTTCAGAAGTAAAGAGAGCTGCAGGCTGACCTCTAAATGCAAATGTGGGGGAAAAAAGTTAACGATACGCTCTACGGTCTGAACAGCGTTGTTAGTGTGGAATGTCGCCAGGACAAGGGTCCCAAGCTCAGCTGCCTGCAAAGCGGCGCGCATCGTGTCTTCATCACGAATCGTCCCAATGAACAAAATGTCCGGGCTTTGCTGGGTCGCGTGCCGTAAAGCCGTCGGGTACGAATGAAAATCGATCCCCAGCTCGCGCTGATTGACCATGCTCTTTTTATTCTTGAACAAATATTCGATAGGATCTTCGAGCGTGATGATATGCTTTTCCTGGCGCTCATTAATATGATCAATCATGCTCGCGATCGAGGTGGTCTTTCCGTTGCCGGCTGGGCCGCACGTGAGGATCAGGCCGCGCGGTTCCTGCGCGAAGCTTTCGAACAACTCGACTGGAAGCCCAAGCTCCTGAAATGTTTTTGTTTGGTTGCGCACATATCTGGCAACAAGAGCTGGATTCGCCCGCTGGCAAAAAAGGCTGATACGAAAACGCCCCACATCTGGATCCACATAGATAAAATCAATATCCCAATTCTTATGATAATGTTCACGCTTGGAAGCCTCTGGCAGGATCGCGCTGATCAATTCATCCATGTCTTGACGCGCGACCTTTTCGTCGCACAAAAAATGCACCGCGCCATGGATACGCGCGCGCGGCTCGGTATTGGTTGACAAGAACAGGTCTGAAGCCTCACGCTCTGCCATGATCTTAAAATATTTCTGAAGTTTCATGCTGTTGTCCTTCCGTAGTCAAGTAAGTTAAAGGCTGTCGACGAAATTATTCTACCTTAAAAAACCCTTTGAAAAAATTATTTTCCAGAAAATTGCTTGGCGATCCTCTGTTCAAGCTCAAGAAGCGCTTTTTTCGTTTTCACACCCAAGGCAAAACCGCCCAGAGAACCATCCTGATGAACAACGCGATGACAAGGGATCAAAAGAAGATAAGGGTTCTTGTTAAGCGCCTGCCCCACCGCGCGCGCGGACTTAGGGCGCCCGATCTTGCGCGCGACCCAGGCATACGAACGCGTCTGCCCCAAAGGGATCTGGCTGACGGCGCGCAAAACCTTAACCTGAAAATTTGTCAGAGGCCTTTTCTTTGTCATGTCACTTTAACGCGCTCTTATCGCGTAACGATCGATGATAGCTGACGGCAAAGCGATGTGCTTCATCCCGAACGCGTTGCAACATCTTCAGCCCTAATGAATCCTTAGGCAAAACGATCGATCTTTTTCGCTGCGGGACAAAGATCTCTTCCTCGCGCTTGGCTAAGGAGATCAAAGGGATCGTGATCTGTAATTTCTGCAGTTCTTGATGCGCCGCTGACAGCTGTCCCTTGCCGCCGTCAATGAGGATCAGGTCCGGGAACAAAGCGCCCTCATCCTTGAGCCTTTTATAGCGCCGACGCACGACCTGCGCGATCATCGCGGGATCATCGGCGCCGGAGATGTCTTTGATGCGAAAACGCCGATAATTCTTTTTATCCGGCTGGCCATTAAAGAACGACACCATGGACCCGACCGCGTACGCACCCATGATGTTAGATATATCAAAGGCTTCAATACGCTCAGGGGCTTTCGGCAAACTCAAAGCACGCTGCAACTGCTCTGCTTCCTTAAAATAATTAATATCTTTCGTTCCTGAATACAAAGCGCCGATCGCCCGGATCTGATCTCGGATAACAGCGGCCCTTTCAAAATCTTTGACGCGTACGCACAACGCCATCTCTTCATGCAGATCCTTGTAAAGTTCATCTTTGCGCCCTTCCAGGATACAAACAACATGACGGATGACCTTTCGATATTCTTTTACGCTGATATTCTCAACGCAAGGCGCGTCACAAAGCCCGATATGATGATCCAGACAAGGCTTCTGAGGCATCCGCGGGCACACCCGATAATGAAAGATCCGACGGATGATCGTCAATGCCTCGCGGATCAGCTTCGCGTCCACGTACGGACCGAACAGCCTTCCAAGGATCTTTTCTTTGCCTTGTGACCGCGGCCGCACGACCGCGATCCGCGGATAGGCCTCATCACTGATCATGATCGATGGGTAGCTTTTGTCATCCCGAAGGTCAACATTATATTTGGGTTGATATTTCTTGATCAGGCTGGCTTCCAGCAGCAGCGCCTCGGCTTCGCTGGCGACTACGATATGGTCGATCGAGCGAATATCCGCGACCAAAGAATCTGTCTTTGAGATCGGATGAGCGGTTTTGCGAAAATAAGACTGCACACGCTTGCGCAACGACACCGCTTTGCCAATATAAATAATACGCCCGCTAGCGTCCTTCATCAGATAGACACCGCTAGTGAGCGGCAATTGTTTTACGGCCGTCTTAATATCCATGCGAGGATCCTTTGCGCTTGTTGGATCCTAAAGATAGCGCACATCTGAAAGAATATGATCACGCCCATAGCGGTGACAATGATCAACCGCACGAGTTCCTGCGCGATCGCCAAATAATGCCACAACAAATAACAAGCCCCGCCCATTACGATCGCGGAAAGGAAGACCTTGCTGCTGTACTCCAAAAGCCCGTCGCCAAGCCCCTTAAGGCGATCACTTAAAATGCTCAACAGAACAAAAAAGTTGATCCCCGATGAGATCGCGCTCGCCAAGGCGATGCCGCCAACCTTCAGCGGGCCCATTAAGATAAAATTAAGGGCGGCGTTCACCAGCAAACACAGCGCCGCCACCTTTGCCGGGGTGGCTGTGTCTTGCAGCGAATGGAACGCGGTTACCAGGATCTTCGCCCCCGCAAACCAAAAAAGGCCAAGGGCAAAGAACAACAACGCCTGCGCTGTAATGGCCGTGGAGTATGCGTCGAACGCTCCCCGCTCGAACAAAAGGCGCACGATCGGCGTCGCGAAAAGGACCAAGAATACCGCCATCGGCATCATGACAAGCAAAATACTTTTCAAGGCAAAGATCAGTGTCCGCCGGAATTCTTCCATGTTCTGGCCTGCCGCGAAACCAGATAAGGTCGGAAGGATCGCGGAAGCAATGGCGATCCCAAAGATCGACATGGGAAACTGCAAAATGCGGTTCGCGTAATAAATGGCTGAGATCCCGCCAAGCCCGACAACGGAAGATAAGGAAGCGCAAAAGGTATCCACAAAAACGGACAGTTGATAGACCGCGGAACCAAACAATCGTGGAACGATCAGCCGTCCCACCTGCCGAACCCCGGGATGGTCCAAGACGCGCGGGATCCTTAGGCGGACCCCTTGACGCAGGATCGGAACAATGTGGGCGCCCAACTGCAACACACCACCGAACAAAACACCACCAGCCAGGCAAAAGACCTGGTCTACCGGCAGCTTCACCGCGATCAAAGCGCTTGTGATGATCGACACATTCAAAAGACATGGGCTGAATGCCGGTATCATAAAAGAGCGAAAGACGAACAAGACACCCATGCCATAGGCGGTCAAACCGATCAGAATAAGGTACGGGAACATAATACGGGTCAACCGGATCGTCAACTGCAACTTTTCCGGGTCTTCCATAAAACCGGGCGCGATCAGGCGAACGATCACAGGGGCAAGAATGATCCCAACGACCGTCAAAAGGCTTAAGGCCATCATTAACAGAACAAAGACCGCGTTCAAAAAGACCATGAGATCTTTTTTATCCTTTTGGGCGTACTCCGCGATGACCGGAACGACCGAGGAATTCATTCCCCCTTCCCCCAAAATATCCCTAAAGAGATTAGGGATGCGAAAAGCGACAAAAAAAGCATCCGCTCGGAAGCTTGTTCCCAGGAATTTCGCCAAGATCATGTCCCGGACAAAGCCCAGAACGCGAGAGCTTAAGGTCCCTAAAGAAAGAACGGACGTCGTCTTAAGGATCCCCTGGTTGCTGTCATGTTTGGAATATTTATTAGTTGACATACACTTTTCTCTCTGCTATATTGGCTCACTTGGAAAAGAAAGGATCAAGTTTATGCCCCAAAGACGTTCTGGTATTCAAGAGTTACGACTAACTCACAAACGCCGTTTACATAATCTCGATATCAAAACAGAGTTGCGCAAGACCGTCAAAAGCTTCACAACAGCTATCGAGGCCAAAAAGACCCAAGAAGCCAAATCATTACTCACAGCTGTCTACAAAAAGATCGATAAAGCTGCCAAAGTAGGCCTCTTGAAGAAAAACACCGCCTCACGCCGCAAATCCTACTATAGCCGCCTTCTTACGAAGAAAGCTTAACGACCAGCATCTCAAGAGTGTATTCCGGCCGCATTTGACTTCGTTTAACACGAAAATCCGCTTGTTGGAACGCTAAAAGCCCTTGTAAAAATTTTTGCAAGGGCATTTTGCTGCGCTCTTTTTTCCATGACCAAACCATTCCGCCTATGATCATGGTCGGCATCTCACCGTTCTTAAGAAGTTCATCAAGGAGTTCCAGCGCCCTGGCCTGACGGCCTGCCACGACTTCTCGCATCAGGTCAAAAACATTATGCTGTGTCCGTGGCTTAAAAGAAAGCAGTTGAACGCCATTTCCTTTCTGGAACCAAGAACTTTTTTCATCCATCGCATCCGCGTCCAGGATCAGGATCAACCCTTGCGGGAAAGCTTTATCAGCTTTTAAGATGAGCTCTTTGTGTTTGGCTGTCAGTTCATTCGCCTGCCGAATAAGGACAACGCGCGACTTGGAAACAACAGGAAGCGCGATCAACGCTTTTTGTAATTCATCGCGGTCTAAACGATATCCATGCAAGATTTGATGGTCAAAGGAAAGGGCTTCCGCTGAAAGGAGGGCTTTGGCTTTGATGTCAGCGATCTTCTGCTCTTTGGCGGCGTGATCTAAGCCGATAAGAAAATAGATCATTACCAGTCTTCAACGGTTCTCTCGATAATACGCTGGGCCAGGTCATTGACCGCGTCATCGATCGCGGCGCTCTCTGAGCGTGCCGCGGGACCTGCTAGAAAATACGTCGTATCTCCTGAAAAGCTCGACTCTGTCCACATCGGCTCTTCTTTGGCAACATCCCATAGAACAAGCGAGACCGTGACCGTGATACGGTATTCCTGGACATTATCATCGTCATCGCGTCGCAATTCATCCCGGCGATAATTGATCAGCTCGCCTTTGAGGACCAGGTCAGCCTCATGCCCTTTGGCGACCTTCAGGACGCCATCATGGACGAACCTGTTGATAACCGCATTGGAAACCTTGACCTCCATCATCGGGATGTACAGATTCTTGCTTCCGCGTTCCGAACTGTAATCAACACTATTCTTAAAAGGCTGGACATAGATCGTCTTGAATACCGCGATATTCGGCGAAATGGACCGGGTCGTGTATCCGCATCCAGAGACGCAGGCGATACAGGCAAGGATGGCAAAAAAATACGCTCTTTTCATTTTGCTTTTTTATCCAGGATACGCAACTGTTCTAAAGCAGCAGCCGCCCATGTGCTGCTTGGAAATTCTTCGATAATGGTATTGTAATAGATCCTGGCGGACTGATATTTTTTGTGTTTGGCATAGAACTTGGCAACGAGAAAATTATTCTCTGCTTCCTTTTCGTTCAAAGCAGCGATCTCTTTTTTGGCCTTGGCGGACAACTCCGCGTCGGGATAATTCTTCACGAATTCCTTGAATTCCTCAACAGCAGACTGAGTGACCTTTTGGTCATATTGCGCCCTGGAAGAGCGGGCAGAGTCGACAAGCGCCATCTGGTATTTGGCAGGCTTGACCCATTCGCTTTGCGGATAATCATTGACGACCTTTTCGAACTCATCACGCGCTTCTTGGTACATTTTTTTCTCGGAGAGGTAAAGCCCGATCTTATATTGAGCTACAGCCGCGTGAGGGCCGTAAGGAGCATTTTTGATCACGGTGCGGAAAACATCAATGACATCATATTCACCGCCGGTCAAGGTTGTCACGAACTGGCTTTTGCTGGGATTCTGCAGCATCTTCTCGCCAAGCTTGTATTGAAGCTCCACGACTTCAGGGGCCAGATCGCTAAAAGGGTATTTTTCAATGACTTTCTGGTATTCCTGGAACGCGCGATAATTCTTATTCTGGGCTTCAAAGCAAAGGCCGATATATTTCTGCGCGATCGGCGCTTCTTTGGCTTTTGGGTAGAACTTAATAAGCTTTTCTAATTCCTGGAGAGCTTTTTTATGATCTTTTTGAACGTAATATTGCTTGGCGAATTCAAGCTGTTCTTGCGGCGTGTCTTTGACGGCATATTTGGGATTGACCCACTTGTTGGTTTCCGGGGTCCATACCCAAAAGGCAAAACTGGGCGTGGCGCATGACAAAACTATAATACTAATAATTAATAAGATATATTTTCTCATGCCGTCCACTTTATCATAGTTGGAAATCAAAGTCAAATGAGCGCACAAGTTATGGAGCGTAAGCGCGCATAACTTGTATGCGCGAATTTGTCCCGTTCGAAGAACGGGGCTAAATGAGCCCACCATCAACTTGTTGGAGTATCCGGTCGTTAGCATCTAAGCGTTAGCTTAATAAAATTAAGTGGTGTAATGGCTTACCCATTGAAAGAAAAGGGCAGTCCCGCCACAGACGGGACTGCCCTTGAACTCCCCTTATCTTTTCACGCGCGGCATGGAAATATTTTACTCTTCCAACGGCTTGCAGGCAACAAAAACCTGAAACCTTCTGCCAAACCCTACAGCCGGAAAATAAAATCCATGATCGGATCGTCAAAACGCCTTGCCATACGCCGATAATACAGGCTGATGTACATGATGACAGCTCCGATAAGGATGAATAGCGCGGCCACAAAGAATGCCAACAACTGCGGAAAAATGAACAGCACAACCCCTGCTAAGATATAAAGAAAACCGAGAATCATAACACCCTCCTTTCTTGCGCGTTAGAAGATCTTTGAGCGTTGATCTTGCGCAATTCCGCGATAACCTCATCCAATTTTGAAACAATGATCCACGGCAAGAACAACCACAAGATCCCTAAAAAGATCCCCAAGAACCACGCCACAATGATCAAGATCTCAAACATCGTTTGACTCCTTTCCTATCAGTTGTTATGCACATCTTGCATGATCATTACCCGATCACCCGCGTGACCGTTATGAGCCCCAAGAAGATCAACACGATCGCGCAGAACACGCGCAACAGGCTCTTGAGCATCGCAAAGCGCGCCAGCATCGAGGACACCTTTGCCGAAACGACCATCACGATCATCAAAGGAGAAAGGACCGTCCCCAGCCCAAAAACAAATACGTACAAGAACGCGTCCATCGGTGTTTTAGAAATAACCATCACATAATTGAGGATCCCCACAAGCGGTAAGCACGGCGCAAGGCCGATCAAAAAACCAAAGAGCGCGATGTTCGTTGCATGTTGACGGCACAAGCATGCGCAAAAAGCATTGTTCTCCTTGCGGTCAACGAGCATGGCGATGCCGATACCCATGATCAAAATGCCCAGCGCCCCATAGATCCACGACCGATAAGGCAACAACTGCTCGACGCGGATCAGCGATGAACCCAACGCGCAGATCCCCGCTAGGACAAGATACGCTAAGATCTTAAAAAAAGAAAAAACAAAATAGGAAAGGAACGAATCCCGCACCCCTGACCGACGGCCGGCAGTATACGCGGCCAAAAACGGCGCGCAGGAAGCCAAGCACGGCCCAGAACTCAGGATCATACCGCTAACAAATAAATAATATAGATTTTCGGACATGGATTAAGTAAGATATAAAAAACAGTATATAGTCGTTGGTATTTAGTCGTTAGTTTGACTATATGCTAAATACTACCGACTATCGACCTTTACTTTTACCTTCTCCTTATGATTATATTCATCATTCTTGGTTTTGTCAGTTGTATTTTTCAACTCGTCTTGGTACGAGAATTCACATTTTCCATTGCCAAGAACGAGCTCGCCCTCATCGCCGGCGTTGGGATCTGGGCTTTGTTCTGCGCACTAGCATCCCTCACACGCAAGCGCAGGCAAATACTTTCTGATACAGGACTGATGATCGCCCTTCCTCTATCCTTTGGTATCGGCATTATTCTGGCGCACACCTTGAAGATCCTCTTTAGCATTCCCTATTATGAAAGTGTCGGCGGAGTCTTTTCTTTATTTGCCGCGGTCGTTGTCCTTGGGCCGACAGGCGCGGTCAGCGGTTACGCGTTCTCCCACCTAAGTGCCCATCATGCCCAACGGCTCGCGGACAAAGATCACTCTCTGGGCTATCTTTTCGCGTGCGAAGCGCTGGGGGTCTTTTTAGGAGGGATCGTTTTTACGCTAGGGCTTTACGTTTATCAAAATCCACTATCCTTTACGGCCTTACCTTTATTGATGGTCCCGGCCTTAAAAATATCCCGACGCCCCAAGGCGGTCATAGCCGCGGCATTAATGCTTTTGTCCATTTCTTTGACCAACAGCTTTCCGGCGATCCTACAAAAAGAATTTGCCGCCTCATCTATCGTCTTCACGCAAGGCTCGGCGCAGGGCCCTATCATCCTGACAGATGACGGCCACGCTCGTTCCTTGTATGTCAACGGGAGTTTGATCGCGACCAGCGAAGACAAAGAAACTCACGAGGTCTTTATCCATACAGCCCTAGCCACGCACGCAGGCGCGCGCGACATGCTCTGGATTGGGCCATGCTTAAGATCACAGGTGCAAGAACTTGAAAAATATCCTCTCTTGGCAGTGACAGCGGTCGACAGCAATCCCCGGCCACGCCACCTGCCTTCATTCTACGCGCCTGGCAAGAACATCACTTTTAAAGATCAGGATCCGCGCTCTTTTTTGAACAACGATCCAGCGCTCTACGATCTGATCGTGCTCAACATCCCCGCGCCTTCAGCACTTATCTTTAACCGTTTTTACACTGTTGAATTCTTTCAAGAAGCGAAAAAGCGCCTTAAGCCGCAAGGAAACCTTATCTTTACGATCCCGTCCAAAGCGGATATCCTAAGCCCTGTGATCCGTGACTTTAATGCCTGTATCATTCGATCGCTACAGCGCGCCTTCCCTCAGGTGTTCCTTATTCCTGGCGACGCTATGATCGTAGTTGCTTCCCAGCAAGAGATTACGGCGCAAGAAATCCTCAATCGTTTTGAGCGCGGCCAGATCTCGGCTCAGTTTATAACAGTCTTTCATCTGCGCGACATGCTCGATCCAACGCGCGCGGCTTATATCCAGCGCATGCTCTCTTTCCCATCAGGCATTAACACGGACCTAATGCCTTATGGTTTTCTTTATTACACCTTGATGGACCAGGCACGGTTTACCGCGCACGCGCGCATCGATCCTCTAGCCTTAAAACCAATCATCTTTCTTGTGAGCCTCGCCTTTATCGGGTTGGGGGCCTTTGTTTTTCTAGGACGTCCAACGCTCTGGCTGAAAAGTCAGGCGGCGGTCATGGGGTTTTTGTCCATGAGCGCCAGTGCCGTCATCTTTTTTTGCTTTCAACTGCTTTTCGGAGGGCTTTTCTGGAAGCTGGGGATCCTGGTAGGAGTGTTCATGGCAGGATTGGCCGCGGGTAGCTTTTTCTTAAGCCGCGCCATCTCATCGCGCGCGGTCACAAAACATTATGTCGCGGGGCTTTTTCTTGTGTGGTTCATCTTTTTCCTTGAAATATTTTTCTGGGCTAACTATCGTGGGCACAACGCGTGGCATCAAGTGGCCTGGATGGTACTTGCTTTTGAAAATGGGCTTTTGACCGGATTCGGCTACCCTCTCTTAAGCGCTTTGTGGCGTCAGGACAACACGGTTGCGGTTGAAAAGATCGCACCGACTTTATACGCCGCGGACCTTTTAGGCGCTTGCGCGGCAACTCTTCTTGCTTCGATGATCCTAATCCCGTTCTTAGGCATCAACCTGGCCTGTCTTATTGTCTTCGCTGTGATCATCGTTCTCGGGCTTAAAGACATCCTTTAGCGCCAGACCCCTGGGATCTCATGGCCGCAACCCGGGCATTTCCCGTCGATCAAATGATCCTCAAGGACATGATACCCTTTACGCTTGATCAGCAGTTTACCACAATGCGGACAAACGGTATTCTCTCCTGTTTGACTGGGAACATTACCGATATAGACGAACTGCAGGCCTTCGCTCTTGGCAATATCCTGCGCCCGCAAAAGCGTCGCTACCGGTGTCGGGGATAGGTTGGTAAGTTTATACATCGGATAGAACCTAGAGAAATGTATCGGTGTTTCTGGCCCAAGATGATCCCTGACCCAAGCGCAAAGCTTACGGATCTCCTGATCGCTATCGTTAGCGCCGGGGATAAGCAAGGTCGTGATCTCTACCCACACACCTTCCTCTTTGAGCACTTTCAGCGTGCGCAATACAACGTTCAGGTCACCGCTGGTGAACGTTGTGTAAAATTTTTCATCAAATCCTTTAAGGTCAATATTGGCGGCTGTAAGGTATTGGGCCAACGCGCGCAAAGGTTCTTCGTTCACGAACCCAGCTGAATGCATCACGCAGGCGACTCCTTGTTCTTTCGCGGCTTTCGCGATATCCATCATGTATTCATAAAAGATCACAGGTTCCGTATAGGTGAACGCGATGGTCTTGGAACCCGTCTCTTTGGCTTTGGCCACGATCTGTTCTGGAGCGACAAATTCTGCCTTGACCTTCTCAGCATCCAGCTGAGAGATCTCCCAATTCTGGCAGAATTTACAACGCAGATTACATCCGGCTGTCGCGATCGAAAAAGACTTTGTCCCGGGATAAACGTGGGAAAAAGGTTTTTTCTCGACCGGATCCACATGGACCGCCACAGGCTGGCCATAGGTCAAGGCATACAGATTGCCCTGGATGTTCTTACGCGCCCGGCAAAATCCTGCTTCGTTAGGTTTCAGCGTACATTGCCTTGGGCATAATGTGCATTGCACAATATTATCCGCTAAAGATCGAAAAAATGCGGCCATATGAAAAGGTATTTCTGCCTGCTGGGTAGGCGCCGCTGCCTCTTGCGGCGCGACAGTAGCCGCGCGCGGCCAACGGGTCAAGGTCACGGCGGACGCGACACACACAACAAAGACGATTATGGACAACACACGATTTTGTCCTGTCCTTGCCAAAAATCCATTCAAGGCCCTTCCGGTGGGACATAAAAAGTTGCACCAAAACCGCCCGCAGAAAATAGAAACAAAAAGCCACAACCCGAACATGATCCCCGCTGGCGATAAAAAGTTGTACCATAAGAACGCGGCGAACGGCTCCGTTGATTCAAGCCGCAAAGGAGCGGACGCCAACAAAAGACCTAAGATCATGGAAAAATAAACAAACCCTATCCACTGAAAGACCGGCAATAAACGTAAAGAAAACTTTTGGCGCGTCAGCTGCCCTAGGAGCTGCTGCGCGGCGCCGAACGGACAAAGGCATTGGCAGTAAATATTTTTGTTGTAAATAAAAATAGACGCTATCGCGGCCACCCAAATGACAAAGATCGCGTCCGCAAAGTTAATGCCTGATCTGATCCATCCATAAAAAAGCGCGAAAGAAAGCATCTTCGCCGTGATGAACCCCAGAATAACAACATTGACTGCCAGCGAAAGATTTCTCCACATGCGGCTCTCCCTGCGACGGAAAAAAACGAACAAAGAAAAAGCTAGCGCCGCCAAAGCCAGCAGATTGGCCCCTAACACGCGAAAAGAAATAGGCGGCGCAGACACAATCGGTGCCGCCGGCGTAAGCAGGGCCAAGCGTTTCTTAAACGCGCGCGCGATCGCCTGCGTCGTCAGCGTCGCCCCCGATACGGCGTCCACATCCTTGCGCAAAGCCTCCTGGACAGAAATACCATTCCAAGCGCGAAAGAATTCTTTCTCATCTAGAAAACGGATCACATCCTCTGTTTCCGTGTGCTCGATCAATTGAACGCCGAGGATCTTTTCCTTTAGGTCCGCGGCGATCAGCAAATGCACAGCGCCGCTGTAGCCCTGCTCATTCACGAACGGTTTGGTCAAAAGGATCTTGCCCACAGGCTTTCTGTCCGCGTCCAGGCACAGCACCCACTGATCAGGACTGTCCGCGGACGTGATGAACTGTGCTTGAGGAAAGAATTCTTGCGCGCGGCTTAAGACCTGAGAGGAAGACCCTGATACGTGAAAACCCGCGGCCCGTTCATTTGCGCGATAGCTAATGGACGCGGCAACAACAAAAATGATCACAGCCAACAGATAAAGGTATTTTTGCTTCATTTTCTCTCCTTGAATATGGTCACGCTCATTAAGTGAGGCGCTTGGCAAGCCGCCCTATCAGGACAAAGAAAAGTATCCCCGCGACGCTATAACCAATGACCTGCCACAGAGAAAAAACAGGAAGACGCATCGATCCAAAAGGTACCTTGCTTAACCATAATACAATCGCGACCATAGTATTGAAAGTGATTTTTGTCAAGGCCGCGAATGCCGGCGCGATCACAGGCACCGTGATCCCCGATATCACAAGGCCCGCGCAAGAGATCATCATAGGAGCTAACAGCGGTACCAGCAGCACGTTCGCGATCACAGTCACAGGCGTTACAAGGCGAAAATAATACGCGATGATCCCCGCGATACTGATCCACACAACGATAGAGACGATCAGAGACTGCAGAAAAAAATCCGCCCAGCGCGGAAGGACCTTTAGGCGTAAAACACGCCGAGCCAATCGATAGGTCGATGGATAAAAACAAAGGATCGAAAGAACGCTCATAAAGGAAAGTTGGAACCCGGCATCAAGCAAATTCCATGGATTGACCAACAATAAAACAACACCCGCTAAGGCCAAGGAATTCACATGGTCTTCCTGACGCTCCAAGAGCATCCCGCAAAGAAAAACACACGCCATCAAGGTGGCCCGCAAGACCGGCGGCTGAGCTCCGGTCAACAGCGCGTAAAAGCTTAAAGAAAGGATCGTCAAAATAATACGCACGCTACGCTTGATCGATAACGCTTGAAATAAAAACAATATCAAGAATGCCATGACCCCGATATGCATACCGCTGATGACCAGGATATGCATTGTTCCTGTCGATACGAAAAGGGCTTTAAGCTCCTTGGGGACCAGATAACGATCCCCCAACAAAATGGCTTGGGCGATCGCGGATTCGTTAGCCGTTAAATAACGGACGAACACATCTTTACATCGCTCCTTGACCCACATCGCGGCCTGCATGACCCTGCCTCCTTTGCGCCGCGCCAAGATCACAACAGGAGCCTTGGCTTTCACGCTCAAAAGCGTGTGGATCCCCTTGCGCGCGAGATGATCTTTATAGGAGAACGTATCCTTGAAAAAATTGAACGGCGGATAAAGCTTACCGCTTGTCTCGATCACATCCCCATAAAAAAGATCTCGGGGCCCAAAGGCCGATGCCAACACTTTCTCTCGACGCTCACGCCACACGCCATCTTGTTTGACGCGCCAGACATCAAGGATAAAAACATATTTATCCGATCTTAAGAATTTTCTTTTCTGAACATGGGAAACAATGACACCCTGCACAGCGGCTGTTCGATAGTAATAAGGTCTTAGGTCGTTACGCCGGGCCTTGCGCGGCATAGGTCCATGCGCTTGGAACAATAACATCCCCAGCACCACAAAGGAAACCGCGAGAAAAAGAAATGACACCCGCGGATAACGATAAGACAACGCGAGGCTCAAGATAATAAAGAACGCGTAGGCCCCAAGCACCCCAGTGATGGGCCAACGCGTGCCGTATCCGATCACGATACCCGCTGACAAAAAACAGAACAAGAACGCGAAGGGTTTCTTGCGAAATTCCATATCAGGGACGGACCATGAGATGTTTTTTGATGATCTGCCATTTAAAAGTGCCAACGCCTTTGATCGTGCTCAGCTCATTAAGGCCCTGAATGTGTCCTTTTTGTTGACGATAAGCGATGATGCGCCTGGCAAGTTGTTCGCCTAAATACGGGATCGCCTTCAGATCATCAACGCTGGCGCGGTTGACATCAAGCCTCAAGTGCTCATGATAATCATTAGCAACATTAAAGATCTTTTGACTAGCAGGAAAAGATCTAAAAAGGTATCTGGCCAAAGACCCTGCCGCGATCGACACGCTCAAAACAACAAGGACCAAACGTTCTTTACGCGTTAAAACGATCATCGCTTCCCAAAAAAGTCTAATTGGCTGTGTTTGTCTGTGGGCTTACGTGCTGGCCTCTGCTGCAGGTCTTTTAGCTGGTCTTCAATGTCCGCCAAGAAACGCGAGGTTTGCGCGGCCCGAATTTTACCATGGCGCAGTCGTTGAGCAGTACGCGTCAGATACAACAGAGTTTTCGCGCGCGTCATAGCGACATAGAATAAGCGCCTCTCCTCTTCAAGGCCAGCAAGATCTTGGCTTAAAGGGATAATGTTCTCTTCGCAGCCCGCGATAAACACGACGGCAAACTCCAGCCCCTTGGCCGCGTGCATCGTCAGAACAGATACCTTCTCGGCTTTCACCTCATAGTTATCATCCTCACGCTGCAGGAATATCTCGGAAAGGAATTGCGGAGTATCGGCCGCGCCTTGCGCAAGCTCGACCAAGCGTGCGTAAGCTTTGCTGTCGTTCTTGCGGATAGAAAGATACTGCGTAATTTTTTCTAGGGGTTGCTCTGACATCGCGCAAAGAGCTTCGATCATATCCGCGATCTCAGGCTCTTCGAATAAAGGCCGCGCGCCGCAAACCTGATAAGGGATACCGCTTCGCTCCAAGGCTTCGATGATCACGCGCTGCTGGCTCTTTAATCGGCAGAGGATCGCGGTATCCGCGAAAGTAAAACCTTCTGCCTCGCACACGCCAACACGCTTAGAATCTTTCGAAAAAAAGCTCGTGCCTCCGATCAATTTTTCGATCTCGTGGACAATATATTCCGCTTCAGCCCGCTCGCTCGCAGCTTGATAGACGGTCAGACGCCCCTGGGCATGGATACGCGCGACAAGCGGAGTAAAATTTACGGTACTCGATCGTTCAATGACCTGGCCAGCGGCTTTCAGCAGGTTTTCACTGGCGCGATAATTATCAGATAGCGATAAGGTTCGCGCGGGCGCGAAATCCTCAGTGAACGAGTGAAAAAATTTGACATCGCTTCCTCGAAATCCATAAATGGCTTGCCGCGGATCCCCGATCGCAGTCAAAGCGCATTGAGACCCTTTCAAAAACTTGAGCAATTGATGTTGGATAAAATTGATATCTTGATATTCATCAACACAAATACAACTGTATTGTGCTTGCATTTGCGCTCGAATCTCACCGTTATCACGCAACAACTGAACGGCATCAAAGAGAATATCGTCAAAGTCCAAAAGCTTTTCTTGCCGCATCGCCTCCCACAAAGTAACCGCGCGCGAAGACATCTCGCCTTCTTGCGTATTCTTTTGCCAAGATATACTTTTAAGGATCTCCTCAATTTCTTTTACCTTCTTGCCTCGCCATATTTTCTTAGCGATCTGGACCGTTTCATTTCGTCCAGCCACACGAAAACCTTCGGGCAGCTTTGCTTTGCGGGTATGTTCACGCAACAGAGATAGGCAAAAACTATGGAATGTCCCAACATCCACGCGTTGGGCGGATGATGGCAAATAGCGAGCAAGGCGTGTACGCATTTCTTGCGCGGATTTATTAGTGAAAGTGACAGCGAGAATTCTTTTATCGTCAGAAAGGCTTTCGAACGCGTAAAGAATACGATAAATAAGGGTGTGGGTTTTTCCTGTGCCGGGGCCGGCAACGATCAGAAGGTTTTGCGCCGTATGGGTTACGGCTTGCCACTGCGTGGCATTAACATCAATCGGTCGCTGCATATATCACTCTCGCTTGCTCTGGCTCAAAAGAACGCCTTAAAAATATCAAGAATCGCAAAAAACACAATAGAAATCTTTTCGCAACTGCCTGTGAGCTTGCCCAGTCTTTTCTTGGAACACTTGCCTTCTTGAATCAACGCAATCTCTTTGTTGCTGTCTGCATTAAAAGGCATACTAACTTTGTCCTCTCGGGAGTTTCCATAGTCGTCTACTTTTCTTAATTTCTTAGAAAAATGACGACGAAGGTTGTCTGAGCGAAGGATAATGCTAACATGCCCTCAGACAACTACATTTAAAACAACGTCAGCTGTTCTTTTTTTGTCGCTCGCTCTTTATCAGAAAACAAACTGATCACGCCGTACTCGCCATCATAACCGGGAGCGATGGAAACTTTGCCTTGGCGCATGCGAGAAATACCTTCGGCCAAAAGCGCGCCACCAGTTTTTTTAATTGCCTCTAAAGGAACCTCATTTAAAATACTGAGTTCATTGCCTATCTTTGACAGCATGCGGTAAAAAAGTTCCTGAACAGGCTTGGATGCCGGCCCGACGCCCTTGCCTTCGGCAATAATTGTTTCAAGCTGGATCAAACTCTTATAAGGACGCGAGCGCGCACCCTTCTGGCCTTCAGGGCGATCCGCCAGTTCTTCCACCCGCGCCATGACCCCCACCGTCACAGGCTTACCGCATTTAGGGCACAGCCCTTTATTTTTAATTGTTTCTTTGGGAGTTAAACACACATCGCAATCCCGATGGCCATCGTAATGATACTTCCCTTCCTCAGGAAAAAATTCGATCGTGCCTAAGAATCCTTTGTTGCTATCTTGGGATAAGCCTAGAAAGATCCCCGCATACGATAGTTCTGTGTCAAAAATATTCGCTTCGCGGCCAAGCTTGGGCGCTGAATGCGCATCAGAATTTGAAATCAAGACACATTGGTCCAGCTGGCTTAGGCGCCAATTCATCAGAGGGTCTGATGAAAGTCCTGTTTCCAACGCGAAAATATATTTCGTGAGATCTCCATAGCAATCTTCCATCTTATCAAAACCCCCTTTGGAGCCAAGCATGGAAAACCACGGTGTCCAAATGTGTGCCGGCACTAAAAAAGATTGCGGATGTGATTCGAGGGTAATTTCCAAGAGATCTCGCGAATCTAATCCTAAAATAGGACGTCCGTCAGAGCGGATGTTGCCAATCTTTTCAATACGTTTTTGTAAATTCTGCGCGACATCAAAGCTGGGCGCGAAAATAACATTATGAACTTTGCGCACCTTATCTAAACGTTTATAAATATTGGCGACTTCTGCGCTTAAAATAAAACGCACGGGAGCTTTGCAAGAAGCCGGGACCTGCATATCTATCTCGCTTGCGTATTCTTTTTTGAGCTGAAAAAGCCCTTCTTCTGCCGGCTCAAGCTTTGTCTTTAATTCTTTTAGCCAACCCGGATGCAAAAAATCCCCTGTGCCAACGACGGTTATGCCTTTGAGTTGCGCCCAGAAATATAGTTGTTCAGGAGTGAGGTCTTTGCTCGTCGCGCGGGAGTATTTAGAGTGGATGTGGAGATCAGCGATAAATTTCATAAATGAGGTCCAATCTTATGGAGCGTCAGCGAACATAAGTTTGCTGAGCGAATTTACCCCAGGGAACGCCAGCGACCACGGGGCTTCCTTGATCACGCCACAATATTCACGATCTTGTTCGCAACGACGATGAAACGCTACGCTCTTGGAGTAATTCCTTTTTCTTTAAAAAATGCAGCGTACTTCATATCTACACACAAAAGGTGGTGGTGAATCCAATCAACTAAAAAAGAAATTAATTCAATGGAGATCGTTTTTTCTCCATTCTCGAATTTATGTTTAAATTCTAGAACTTTTTTTGTGCATTCCTCGTGCTCATGCTTGTGTTCTTGGAAGCCTGGAAAGCTTAGCCTAACCATTAGCTCTTCTTCAGTTTCAAAATGAAACGTTACGTATTCCACCATACGCTCAAAAATGGTAAATAAAACTTTTGAGCTTTCGCCTGAAACGATCGAATCATAAAGGATGTTAACGGTTTCCACTAATTTCTTATGTTGCTCATCAATAATCTTAATATTAACTTCAAAACTGGGCTCCCAAAGAAATGTTGACATGCTTCTCCTCGATCCTTTTAAAAAACCATAGCTTACGAAGCGCCAGCGCTTCCTAAGCTATCTGGCTGAATTTACCCCAGACTACTTTCCTGCCAAAAGGCAGACAAATAACCGCGGGGCTTTCTTGATCACGCCACAATATTCACGATCTTGTTCGCAACAACGATGAAACGCTTGATGTCCTTGCCGGCAAGGTGTGTTTTGATCTTCTCATCGGCAAAAATAATTTCTCTAAGCTTATCTTCAGGGCAATCAAGCGGCACATCGAATTTACCGCGCAGCTTGCCATTGATCTGGACAACGATCGAGGCATTCTCAAGCTGTAGAGCTTTTTCATCTACTTGAGGCCATGGCACATCACTAATACTCTTATCTTTATGACCCATCTTCTGCCACATCTCTTCGCACATAAAAGGCGTCATGACAGACAACAGCAGCACCAGGGTCTCAAGGCTTTTGTTTAACGTCGGCTGATCAACGTTGTCTTTTTTCTCCTTCACATATTGCTCAAGCTTGTTGAGGAAAACCATAAGACTACTGATAGAGGTGTTAAATTTAAATCCGCGCTCAATGTCTTCGGTAAACTTTTTGATAGCGATGTGGCGTTCACGTTCAAGGGCTTTTGAACTGTTATCTGGGGCGCCCGACAGGGCGCCCTTAACATAACCATTTTCAATTAAACTCCAAACGCGGGCTAAAAATCTCCATGAACCATCAATCGCGCCGTCGTTCCACTCCAGCTGATCTTCAGGAGGTGCGGCAAACAAAATAAAAAGCCGCAGCGTATCCGCACCGTATTTGCTGATCACGGCATCAGGATCAACGGTGTTGCCCTTGGACTTGCTCATGACCTCGCCGTCTTTTAAGACCATGCCTTGAGTGAGCAATCGCGTAAAAGGCTCATCGAAATTGATAAGACCAAGATCTTTAAAGAATTTCGTGAAGAAACGAGAGTACAAAAGATGCAAGATCGCATGCTCAATACCGCCAATGTATTGATCTACCGGCATCCAATATTTGGCCAACGCCTTGTTAAATATCTCTTTGTCGTTGTGCGCGTCCGTATAACGCAAAAAATACCAAGAGGAATCAAAGAATGTCGCCATGGTGTCGGTCTCGCGATGGGCTGGCTTACCGCACTTAGGACACTTAACATGAACGAACTTCTCACTCTTAGCCAAAGGACTTCCGCCTTCACCCGTGATCTTGATATCTTCTGGCAAGACAACCGGCAGGTCTTTTTCCGGCACAGGAACAATACCGCAGGCATCGCAATAAACAACAGGAATCGGCGTTCCCCAATACCGCTGACGGGAGATAAGCCAATCACGCAAACGCCAATGTGTCACAGCTTTGCCGATTTTTTCTTGCTCCATCCATTCGGCAATTTTTTGCAACGACTCGACATTGTTCATGCCGTTAAATCGCGCGCTATTGACAAGCGCGCCTTCAGCTGTATAGGCTTCTGTCAGGCCTTCTGAAGCGATATTAGGCCGCTTAGGGTCTTGAATAACAATACGCATCGGCAATCCGTGCTCTTTGGCAAAAAGAAAATCACGCTGGTCATGCGTCGGGACAGCCATGATAGCCCCAGTGCCATATTCCATCAAAACATAATCCGCGATCCAGATCGGAATGTGTTCATTATTGACCGGATTGATCGCGTAAAGCCCGGTAAAGATCCCTTCTTTTTTCAAGCCTTCGGCCACACGGTCAGCTTTACTGACAAGACTGATCTTTTTAATAAAATCAAAAACTTCTTTTTCTTTAGGAGTACCTTTAACAAGCTTGGCAACCAGAGGATGCTCCGGCGCTAAAACGACATAGGTCGCCCCGAAGATCGTGTCCTGGCGTGTCGTGAAAACCGGCAGAGTCTCACCGGTCTTTTCCACTTTAAAGAAAATCTCTACGCCCAGACTTTTGCCGATCCAATTCTTTTGCATTGCAACAACACGTGAAGGCCATTCTTTTAATGTATCAAGGTCTTCCAAAAGTTTTTCGCTGTAATGCGTGATCTTCAAGTACCACTGATCGAGATCTTTTTGCACAACTTCTGATTTACAACGCCAACATCCGCCATTAATGACTTCTTCGTTGGCAAGCGTTGTTTCACAGCTTGGACACCAGTTAACAGCGGAAGCCTTTTTGTACGCAAGGCCTTTTTCCATCATCTTTAAGAATATCCATTGATTCCATTTGTAATAGGCCTTATCGCAAGTGGCGATCTCTCTATCCCAATCATAGGAAAATCCCATTTTTTCAAAACCTTCATGCATTTCGCTGATACAGCGATAGGTCCACTTGGCAGGATCGGTCTTATGCTTGATGGCGGCATTCTCGGCCGGCTGGCCAAAGGCATCATAGCCAATAGGGTGCAAGACATTAAAGCCTTGCATTTTCTTCATGCGGGCAATGACATCGGCGATCGTGTAATTGCGTACATGACCCATATGGATCTTGCCCGATGGATACGGGAACATCTCTAAACAATAATATTTAGGCTTGGAGGTGTCGTTTGTGGCGCTAAAGGTCTTATTGTCTTTCCAGGCCTTTTGCCATTTAGATTCAATTTTCTTTATCTCGTTGATATCGTAGCTCATAGGTCTCTCGTTAAATGTTCAAGGGCTTTCTTTGATCTGTTTATCGCTAATACCACTTCTTAGCCTAAGGGGCTAAAGACATGGAACGATTTATAAAATATTTATATATTTTATATCAATATATATATATTGGAAGTCTTTTTTCACGGTAAGAGCCTATCACCTACGGCCTTACACGCTTTGTGATAAATTGGTTGTGCGCGTGAAATTAGTTTGTTATAATCAAAACTTATTTGCCGCACAGGATCAATATCGTATTCATCTTAAACAGAAAAGAGGTAATGGATGGGAAATGCAGCTCACCAGGCAGCGCACCATGTCACCGCGAAGGAAGACCGTATCTCGTTCTTCCAGAAAGCCGCCTATAGCATGGGAGCTTTTGCCAACACTGCTCAATCCGCATTCGCGGGACAAATGGTCATGATCTTGAACCTTGGGCTTGGGATCAACCCTGCCCTGGTCGGCTTTATCGGATTTCTTCCCCGCATCTTTGACGCGGTATCAGACCCAGTCACAGGCTATTTTTCTGATAATCTAAGGACTCCTTGGGGCCGCCGCAGGCCTTTGATCTTGTTTGGCGCGATCACCGGAGGCATCCTCTTTGCCCTGATGTTCCAGCTTCACAAAGGGCATAGCGAAATGTTCTATTTTACTTATTTTCTATCCTTCCAGCTTTTATTCTTTATTTGCTTTACGTGCTTCTCTATTCCGTGGATCGCGCTGGGATATGAAATGACGCCTGATTATCATGAACGCACCCGTCTGCAGGCGGCCAGCAGTTTTGTCGGGCAGCTGCCATGGTTCATCGCTCCCTGGAGCTGGCCAATCATGCATAATGCCGCGTGGTTTAAAGATGGCGTGCATGGTGTGCGCGTTCTGGCGATCATTATTGGGGCCTGCTTGATCTTTGGAGGTGTTTTCCCAGCTCTTTTTAACAAAGAACATTTTGGTAAACTGCCAAAACCTGATGTCGGCGGTGCCTTAAATGTCATGAAAAAATTTTTCAAGGGCGTAGGTATCGCCTTGCAATGCTGGCCGTTCGTCAAATTGTGCCTAGCGACTTTGCTGATCTTTGGCGGCTTTATGCTGGCGTCCTCTTTTACCGCGTACATTGTTTTCTTTTATGTTTATCAGGGGGCTGCCTCTATTGGCGAAGCCTATTCCAAAGGTGGAACATTGCTGGGGTGGTATGGGTCATTTAGCGCGCTATGCAGTATGGGTGTTATTTATCTAACCGCTCGTTTCTCTGCTCGCATAGGAAAGCGTAATACTTTCTTTATTACCATTCCTCTTTCGATCATCGGTTATGCCTTAAAATGGATCGGATACAACCCGAACAATCCTTATCTACTATTCATCGCGGCTCCTTTTGTCACCTTCGGCTTAGGTTCGCTTTTTACCTTGATGAATTCCATGGTCGCCGATGTCTGCGATCTGGATGAGCTCAATACCGGCGAACGACGTGAAGGGACGTTTAGCGCCGTCTACTGGTGGATGGTCAAATTGGGCGTGGCGCTCGCCTCGCTGATTGCAGGGGTCATGTTCAATGTTATAGGATTCAAAGAATCTCTAGGGCTTGGGCAGTCGGTCAACGCTTTATTCTGGATGAGGGTTTGCGATGTTGGCATTCCGATCGTCACATCGCTCGTGGCGATCTTTATTATCATGCGATTTGAAATCTCTGAAGAAAAGGCGTATGATATTCGCAAGCAGCTTGAACAACGCAGAGGAAAGGCTTAAAACCATTGATCGATAACAGCATGGTTAAAAAGACTAACTCAAAACATATGAACGCAAAACCATTGATCATCTTCCCCTATCTGGGGTATGAGAACAATAAAAAGTGTGAATGGTATTTCTGGTGGACCATCGATAAGTGCAAAGAGATCGACCCAAAACCGATCGTTGTCCTGCCCAGAGATACTATTATCCGCCAGCATGCCGCGTCTTTCCTAAAAGATGAACGATGTGGAAATCTCGAGATCCTGCAGACATGGTCCGTGGATACATGCCAGACATGGCTCGCGGGGTGGGGGCACATCCTAGATAATCACCCCAACGTTGAAAGGATCGTTCAGATACCTGGCGATATTGACTTTGTGGAAGAAGACACGGACTTTTACGAGAATCTCAGCAGTTTTATCGAAACCTCGGAAGCGGATATCGCGATCGGGGATTTTCGTACCGGTGATCAATATAGCGCTAAAAGTTTGGTTGACACGTACGGGACATATTCTCTTCTGGCTAACTGGTTCCCGGAAATATCGAAGAGCATTAAATCGTTACCTCTGAACAGGCCAAGGTCAGAATTCTTGAACATCAAGACATCTGTCCTGCGCGATCTGATCATCAATCATCGAAACTTTGCTTATGAGCAAACATTAAATTTTCTTATTAAAAGCTGGAATTATGATGAGGCCAAATGGCGGTACAATATCGCCACGCCTCTTTTGGGAACCCTGTCCGATAACAAATCGTTCAGAAATTACCGAAGCTGTATCGACCAGATCGAGCGGATCGAACGGATGTTATCATTGCTCTGGCGAGAGATCAAACAGCCTAAGAAAATGGATAACCTCAACGATAAAGAATTTGAAAAGCAATATATTGTCTTTAGCAACGAATACGATCATCTTTTCACAAAGTCCAACGGTATCATGGATACCGCCCGAACGACCTTAAGAGCCCTGCTGGGCGTATAGATCCGTCTTTAAAAAGGCCAAGGAGAACAACTCTCCTTGGCCTTTCTTTTCTGCACGATCCCCTGCAATATCCCTTGATCGAATTTATTCCTCCTGTGGCGGTGGAAACGGCGGCCCACCAAAAAGATCGTCATCGCCCTTCATGAGCCACGTTCCTTTGCGCTGTTTTGATCTTTCGCGCATTCTTCCCTTCTCTGCTGCTGAATGTTTTCCAGCCATTTCGTTGAACTGCGCGAATTGTTCCGGCGTCAGGATCGTCTTAGCTGTAAAAATTGCATCCACGCGCTGTTCGATCAACTGCCCCTGGAGCGCTTTCATCTGAGCAACGATGGGCTCCACGCTCTCACGGGTAGCTTGCGGATCCTTTAAGGCCTGCTGCAGTTTGCCGCGCTGCTGTTTTATAGCTTCGCGTAAGCCCTTAACAGTTTCTTCCTGAAGTTGACGATTGGACTCCAGTTGCTGATGCTGTTCTTGCGTGATGCCAAGCTTTTCGCGCATAGCCTCCTTAAAATCTTTCTTAGAAAATGCGCCCCCTTTTTCATTCTGCTGGGCAAAAGCGATCCCAGACGCGACAAGGACCCCAACGACAACACCCGCCACTATTTTCATTATTCTCATCGAACACCTCCTTTGCTCACTTTGACAACCTCTCTTGGCCAGAAGTTCCCTACAAAAGGAACTTCTCGATATCCGTCCCAAAATCTGTTGGCACGTCAACCTGATCTAAGCTAGCGCTATAGCTAGCAAGGATCGTCAAGGCCTCAGCCTCATACGCGTGTTGAGAGCGCCCTGCAATATGAGTTGTACCAACTGCCATCAAGATCAACATCATGGCAAAGACACTACCCAAGGCAAGGATCGGCTTAGGCGCCAGCAAAGAGCCTATCGTATCTATCAAGCGGCCCTTCCAGCCTTTAAGACAGCTTTCTTTATTTGTAATAGCATCATGAATGTTCTGCCACACTTGAACTGGCGGCGTATGTGGCGTTATCTGAGAAAAAGCGCTACGCTGATCCTGCAACGCCCTGACAAGCTCTTGACAAGATTTGCAGTGGGATACATGCTGGTCAACAAGTTCCCGCTTTTTATCGCCAAGCTCATGGTCCAAATGATCGGTCATCAACATATTCTTTATCTTATCGCAATTCATAGGGCGACTCCTTTCTCGCGGCCTGTAACAATGCTTGCCGAGCGCGCTTAAGCCGCGAACGCACCGTGTTCACTGGAATGCTCAAAGCAGATGCCATTTGTTGATAGTTCAATCCTTCGATCTCGCGAAGAACGATACAAGCTCTATGTTCTAGCGTTAGCGATCCTAGCAACATATTCAGCTGTGCCTCATGGTCGCCTTGAAGCGCCTTTTCATCGCTGGAAGAGCTTGAGGAAGCAAGGTCTAGCACATGCTCATTATTTACGCGCCTTTGTTTTTCCTTCGCGTACTTACGATGATAATTGATCGCTGTATTCACCGTGATGCGATAGATCCACGTTTTAAAAGCTGAAGAAAAACGAAAACTGGAAAGATGATGATAGATCTTAATAAAAACATCCTGGGTAACCTCTTGCGCGTCCGCGCTATTAGGCACGATACGCAAAGCAAGGCTATAAACAAAAGGGCTTGCGGCTTGATAGATCTCCTTAAAAGCTGCCATATCGTTGCGTGCGGCGCGTTCTATTGTTTCGCGAGCGATGTCGACCATATCTCTTCCTCATTATCTTAGACAAGCCTTAGGAGCAAAAAGTTCCACGCAAAACAATAAGCCAAGAACAAACACGTCACCGATCAACAAATCGGAACGGAGGTTTATACGTAATGTCGCTTGATAACATCGTTGGACAAATATTCTCTTCAATATACGCAAGGGCCTTCTGGAGAGCTTGAGCATGAACGCCTATCCTGCCCTGGTCATCGCAAAGGACGTCCGTAAGGTCGCGGCACAGGACAACCCTCTTGCCTGATCGCACAAGATTACGCAAGCCAAAGCTGCGCGAAAGAATACAGCCATCCGCATGAACTCCGACAACGATAATATTTTTGATGCCATAAAACTCAAGGATGCTCCAGATCTCGCCACCCTTGGCTGTTATGAGATCATGATCCCTTATCTTGATCACTTCGCTTTGTTGCGTCCAAGGCTGGCCTCGGACACAGCCCCATGAACAGTCCTGGACCAAAGCATCTATTTGCGGCTCTTCTCCTCGACTTTCAATGGGCAGGCCTTTGTTTTCCTTGCCAAAAAGATCCCTTAAGCTTTTTGCTTGAGGAATTTTCTGGACTTTTTTGCGCGCGGGATGACTTTCATAATGCCACACGACGTCGCTGGGGGCATGGATAACGAGGATATTTTTCTTTCGTGCCGCAACAAGAAAACAGTTGATAGCTGGCGCTAATTCCTGGATACGATCGCCGATGCGACATTGATGCCAATGCTGATCCCACATATCAATGACCACAATAGCTGTCTGCCCAGGACCCCATCGCTCTGTTTTGATAATAGCGGCTGCTCCTTGGGTCTGGCGAGTTTGTAAATGAACATCAATAGGCTGGCCCTTGACCCTTAAAAAGGCCTTCCTCAGAAGATCCTTATTGTTCATAAAGATATAAGAAAATAAGCACGCAGCGGTAATGGTAACGCCAAGGATCCTAAAAAGATTGTTCGTTGACTTATAAGCCATAAATCCGGCCTAAACAATAAAAGACAGGTCTTTCAATCGCTGAAGGAAAACGATCGTAAGATCGATCAGCGCGTCGATCTCTTGCGCGTTGTGCGCTGAGTGTGGCGCACGGATGGTCAGGACATTCTTCTCAAGGCTGATCAAAGGGTTCTGTGCTTTGATAGTCAACAGCATCTCTTGGACCTGCGGATCAAGGATTGATCCGAGATCTTCGTCGCCTCTTCTAAAAACAGTGAACTCTTGATCAAAAATAAGAGATCCTGTGGGTATTTTCTTTGATCCAAAAACAATGTTCAGGCCTGGGATCCAAGGATTTCTACGTTCAACAACAAAACCACACGGCTTGATGGGATGTACAGCGACAGACACAACGACAAAAGTTGGATTTGTTTTTGCCGGTAAGGTAATAAACGATGTGATCTGATAATTCTGCCAGTGAAAAATAAGCTTAGGAAAGATCAGCGCGTGAGAGCCCACCATGCCGCCGCGCTTGATCGCTTGGGCTTGCAATAAAATAAAATGATGACGGCTTTTAAGAAAATAAAAAAGAAATAGGCCTGCGGCAAATAAAGAACACCAGGCAACAACAAAAACGATCTTTGATCCAGAACAACACATAATGGGGATCCTTTCGCGTTAACGTGTCCTGTGTTAGCTAAGGCCGGTTACGGGAGAATGCTGTTGGAATACCGATTGCTGTCATTGATAACGCGTAAAAATGTCGGAAATTTCCGCGCGGGGATAACGATCTCCGTGACCTTATCGTGCGTGACATCCTCAAAGATCATCGTAACACCTTTATTGCCTTCCTCGTCACGGAAATGTTTTATATACAGACTGCAATGTGATCCCAAATAATCCCACTCAATAAGCTCATTGATCTTAGGCATGGACGTCCTTCTGTTAAAAAATGGCCTCATTTAAAAAGCGACTTGATTGTATCACGGTGATCTTTGCGAGTAAAAGGAATCTTGCAAAAATGAAAAGGGCCCCGCAGAGATCCTGCGGGGCCCTTACTCACATCTATCTACAAAACTATTTACGGCTTAGAACGACCTCAGGTTCTTCGCTGGTATTTCTGGTAACGGTCATCGTATGATACGTGCTATCTGTTTTGTAATAATCCAAGCCGCGCTCGATATACTGATCATCGATCTTGGAAGGATTAAAAAATTTACGGCACATCTCACGCGCTACCTCAGAATCAAAGGCCTTGCAACAATAGACATCAACAGAAATATAATTCTTAGGGGATAGCGTATGGATAACGATCGAACTTTCGATCAAAGGCGCCCAACCCGAAAGACCGGCCTTATCGGGAAAACGTGTAGCATCGCTTCGAAAAATGCTTGGCGGTGACTGTTTTTCCATGCCCAACTTCTCAACGATCTCATCGAGAAACTGATAGCATAATGAAAGATCGTCACATGTTCCCTCTTTGCATCCGTAAAGATCGAGCAACAGCTGATAACCAAAAACTTGATTGGCCATCGATTGTATCCTTCCTTTCTGATCGCTAAGTAATGCTTTCACTACTTATGTTATAAAAACGTGATTAAAATGCAAGAAAAAATAATATTTTTTAAGCCATCTGTGACATTTATTATCAAAAGATTGTTTAAAAGTATATCCGCAAAACAAAAATAATCAAGATTTTTTTTGGTACCAGTTCTTTATCCTTTTGCCGACGATAAAAAGAATTACCGGCTATCCTTCCTCTCAAAGGCCTTATTAAAAAGCTGGATGCTCTCCTGGACGCTTGCGCTTGCGACCGTTGCAGAAATAGCGCAAAGGCTGTCCGCCCCCGCCTCAAGGACTTCTGCCGCATTTTCAAGCGTAATGCCGCCGATCGCCACAATTGGCAAAGGACATATCTTTTTAATGCTGCGGATCAATGCGGTGCCACAAGGCAAAGCAGCGTCTTTCTTGGTCGCTGTCGCGAAGATCGGGCCAACCCCAAGATAATCAGCTCCTACGTCACAGGCGCGCTGCGCTTGATCAAGGCTGGTGACGCTTATGCCAATGATCTTCTCTCGGCCAAGGGCCGCGCGCGCCTGAGCGTAAGAAATGTCTCTCTGGCCAATATGCAGCCCGTCTGCCTGAGAAGCCTCAGCTACGTCAAGGAGATCATTGACAATGAACGGGACCTTCTGGCAAAGATGGCGGATCTCTTTAGCCTCAGCGATCATCAGATCCTTATCACCGTCTTTCTTGCGGTACTGGATGGCCGCTACGCCTGCCGTCAAAGCGCTCTGGACATCCCTTAGAACCCCTTGCCGCGTCAAGACGTGATCCGTGATAAAATAAAAACCTCTGAGGATCATTTCCTTTCCTCTTGTTCTAGAGAGCGCTTCTTGAGATATACCATTAAAATTGAGATGGCAGCTGGCGTTACCCCTGAAATGCGATTAGCCTGACCCAAGGTAGCTGGCTTAAAACGTTGTAACTTCTGCCGCGTTTCAATGGACAAGCTAAAGATCTCTTCATAATTGATCTCAGCGGGAAGCTTGATCTTTTCCAAATATTTAAATTTCTCAATGTCTTTTTTCTGACGGGCAATAAAGCCTTCGTACTTAATATCATATTCGACCTGATCGATCAGCTCCCGCGAAGATCCTGCCCCATCCCCTATGAGATCAGCGATCGCGTCAAAAGTCATCTCAGGGCGCTTAAGGATCTCGTTTAGGGTCGTAACGCGGCGCAAGGGCGCGCTTTTATGTTCTTGAAGAATAAGGTCTATTTGCGGCCCTGGTGCCACCTTTTTTTCTTTTAACTGATTGATCATCTGATCGATCGCGGCATATTTTTTCTCAACCTTCCTATACTGCGCTTCAGATACAAGGCCAAATTGATACGCGTAACCGGCCATGCGCTTATCAGCGTTGTCTTCTCGAACAACCAAGCGATATTCTACGCGCGACGTGAACATGCGATAGGGTTCTTGTGTTCCCTTGGTAACAAGGTCATCGATCAGGACGCCAATATACGCCTCATCACGGCCCAAGACAAAAGGGCCTCGGCCTTTGACCCTCAGCGCGGCATTGATCCCAGCGATGATCCCTTGCGCGGCAGCCTCCTCATATCCGGTCGTTCCATTGATCTGCCCCGCAAAGAACAGCCCCGAAAGATGTTTGCTTTCCAGGCTAGCGTTCAGCTGTGTGGCGTCAATGACATCATGCTCAATCGAGTAACCGAAGCGAGCGATCTTCGCGCGCTCTAATCCTTTGATCGAATGAACCATCGCTTTCTGGACATCCTCCGGCAACCCCGTTGAAATGCCGTTCGGATAATAAAGATTCGTATCCAATCCTTCGGGTTCTAGAAAAACATGGTGCTGCTGCTTGCTTGCGAATTTAACAAGTTTATCTTCAATGGAGGGGCAATACCGCACACCCGTTGATTGGATCTTTCCTGAATACATAGGAGACAAATGAAGGTTAGCCCGAATAATATCGTGCGTCTTCTCATTGGTCGTCGTTATGTAGCAAGGCAATAATTTCTGCTCTAATGGGATCCTTGTGGTCGCGAACGAGAATGGCAACGGAGGGTCATCTGAATCTTGACGCGTTAAATGCTGAAAATCGATCGTCTCGCCGTCTATCCGCGGCGGCGTTCCGGTCTTAAAGCTCATCAAGCGAAAACCATTATCTTTCAAAGAGCGCGCGAGAAACGTCGCGCTCTCTTCGTTGATGCGCCCAGCAGGAAATGTTTTTGGCCCGATATGGACCTTGCCGTTTAGAAAAGTCCCTGGGGTCAATATGACCGACACAGTCAAGATAGACGTGCCATCTTCTGTCTTAATGCCGATAACTTTATCGTCCTGCACCAGCACGTCGCTGACCTTGCCCTCGCAGAACTCTAAGTTCTTCTGATGCTTAACGACATCCTGCATGTATAACCTGTATCTTTTGCGATCTGACTGACAGCGGGAGGATCTTACAGCGGCACCCTTGGAGGCGTTAAGTCGGCGGAATTGAATGCCTGTTGCGTCAGCAGCCTTCCCCATTTCTCCGCCAAGAGCGTCGATTTCCTTAACGAGCTGGCCCTTTCCGACCCCACCGATCGCCGGATTGCAGCTCATCTCGCCAATGGTATCAAACGACATATTGACCATGAGCGTCTTGCATCCCATGCGGCTTGCCGCTAAGGCAGCTTCAATACCTGCATGGCCAGCGCCAACGACTATGCATTCATACTGCTTCATAAAATGACTCTATTTATGTTTAAGGGAGAAATAGGTGTTGATCAAAGCGAAAACGGCCAACAAGAGGACAACGATATTGAGGTCCGGATATTGAAAGCTTGTGAACGTCACGACCAGGATCCCAATCAAGGTCAGGGTCCACAGCGCGTACATCATGATCATGATGAGCTTATTCATAATAAGTCCCCATAAAATATATTTTATCTCAATGATAAGTGCTAAACAGAATAACTTTTTAATCAGAGATTGTCAATCATTCAGTTCGGGAGAAAATAGGTCGTTTTAAGCGCCTGGGGATGCGCACGACTCTCGGACCACTAACTCAGGCGCCAAGACTTGTTTAACAGGCGAATGACGACGTCCAGAAACGATCGCGTTCAGCTGCTTCACAGCCTCTTCGGCCATTTTAAAAAGAGGTTGTCGAATGGTTGTCAAACTTACAGAGCCATATAGACCTATAGGGTTGTCATCAAAACCGATCACAGAAAGGTCTTTGGGAACCTTGAGCCCTTGCTCAAGAGCCACGTTGATGATCTCCGATGCCATATCATCGCTAGCGGCAAAGATAGCTGTCGGACGATCTTCTTTAAGAGATAAAAACTTTTCTAATCCTATTCTCGCGGACCGGCGAGAATAATCCCCCTCATAGACATAATCTTCCGTAAAGATAAGGCCTTTTTGCTTCAGGCCGCTTTTATATCCATCAAAGCGATGAACGCCGCCTTGCGTTTGCAGGCTTCCGGTCACTGTCGCGATCTTCGTGTGGCCTAACCCAAATAGATAGTCGACCGCCATCTCTGCACCCTTAAAATTATCAACAGCGATAAAGTTCACCTTAAGGTCATCTACGATGTTGTTGATGACCATGCATGGGATCCCTTCCGAAAGGATCGACTCTAACTGTTTACGGTTTTCAATGATATCCGCAAAAATAACACCACCGACGTTGCTGGTGTTTAGAGGGTTCATGCCATTAGTAATATGAAAGACAAGGTCCAAATGCAATGTTTCGCACGCGTGCCCGATCCCGCGAATGATCTCGATCGCGTAAAAAGAATGAAAAATGCCAGGATAGCCAGGCATGACCAGGCCGACCGCGGTATTAAGCCCTCGAGCAAGACGCTGGGCGCTTACATTCGGCTTAAAATTAAGATGGGCGATCGCTTCTTCGACCTTAGCGCGGTTTTTTTTGGAAACAGTAGGGAAATTATTGATGACACGAGAAACGGTCGTGATGGACACGCCGGCGCGCTGCGCAACATCTTCAATGCTAATTTTTTTAGCGCTCACGGGAATTATTTTACAAGGTCGCCTGTTTGAAACGGCGATGATTGTTTTTTGATGTCCGCTGCTGAAATATCCGCACGGACCTGAATGATCTCGACTTCGCCAAGATAAGCTGAGCCTCGATAAACGCTCAAGCGATCACCGATGCTGACCCCTGTTTTCTGTCCGAGGTCTACGATAACAAAATTATTCTCTTGGTTAACACTCACGATCTCGCCGGAAACGTTCACGTGCCTAGATCCAGCAGGTTTATCTGACACGAGACCAGAGCCGTTGACGATGATCGGCGGCAAGATGACCTCTTGAGGTTTGTTATCTGATAGAACTTTTCGATTGATATCTTCTTTTAGCTTGAGAACATCATCGAGACGTTCTTGAATAACAGTCTCTGATTGAGCCAATTTTTTCTCAATGGTGGATTTATCTTCTTGTAGCTTCGCGATACTTTTTTCAAGAACGATCTTCATAGAGCCTAATTCTTTGACCTGTGCGCGCAAAGCTAGATTTTCCTCTTTTATCTTATCTAACTGAGAGCCAACGAATCTCTTGTCATTCTTCTCACGCACAAGATCTAAGGAAACATTGTCCGCGATATCCTGGCCACGCTTGATCTGCTGCTGTAGATCTTCTCGCTCCTGCTTAAGAGCGCTGATCTCAAGCGTTAGGTCAGAATTCTTTTTCTTCAATTCTGTAACATCCAAAGCGCTCTGATTCAACTCGTCTTCTAGCTTGGCAATACGCAGGCTAAAATCCGCTTTCTCTTTAAGCACTTGAGCCCAATGACTTTCAAGTTGTTTGTTTTCATCGATCAAGCTTGACGCTGGCGCAACAGCAGCAACCACAGACTCCGCCTTCTTCTGAGCCTCAGAGAGTTTTCGCTCTGTTTCCTGCAACTTTGACATCACTTCGTCGCGCTCACGACTTACTTTACTATAGCGATCTTTTAATTCGTCTCTCTCGCTCATAGCGTCGCTAACACGTTTTTCAAAATCCTTTAATTTCTTTGCAAGGCTATCGACTTCTTCCTGTAATTTATTTTTTTGCTTCGCAACATCAGACGCTTGCTGCTTAATGCGATCGTTTTCCCCTAAAATTTCTTTTTGTTTCTGATCAAGAGTGGCAATGTCTTTTTTGTATCCCGCAACTTCTCCTTGGAGTTGCGCGGCAGTTTGTTCTATTGTGGCTTTCTGACTGAATGTCGAGAAGGCAACAAAGATACTTACAACCAACAGCAGCCCTAAGATAATGATCACTTGTTTCGCGGCTTTGGACATTTTTCCCCTCTTTGTTTAGAGCGTTAAATATTATATATAAGAAACAATTTTACTATATCAAACAATTTTTACGAACTCAAGGCAAAACAAAGAATTTTTTCACATGACTAAAAACAAAAAAGAGGTAGATCGCTCTACCTCTTCTTTAAAATACATCTTTTGCAAAAAATTATTCGTAACGCATATCGTCTAGAAAGAATACGATCGGCTCAGGATTGACCTCAACGTTGGTTGTAAAGCAAAAACCTCCACTTACGTAAGACAGGTCCTTGCCTCGCAGATCAATGCTGTATTGCTTCCATTCCGGCGTTAGGATAACAGGTCCAATAAAGGCTGTATCGGTATCAGGATAATCTCCTGAGATACCACCCATCTTAAATTCTTCAATACGCTCGCCACCTTTTTCGCCTTTTGCCCAGAACGTCAATTTCTTAGCGCCTGTCAGGTTAAAGCCACCTTTACGGCCACCCCAGTTATGTGCGGGGTTCTGCCAGTAAATACCAGCCCATCTAGCCCCTTTCTGAGAACAGATAACGTCATAAGAAATCTTGATACAGGTAGGATCGCTATGGCAACCCTCTTGCCAACGATTATCAAGACTGATACATTGCCCGTCAGGCATAAATCCTGATGGAACATAATGATTGTCTCGCGAGCCAACGTTTGTGTAAATAGGAAAAGGGTCGAAATGAACGCCTTGTTTCCCGCTATCTCGCGCTCCGTCCTGAGGTTTAATATTTTGATCGCAACCAAAAAGAGCAACCAGGAAAAAGATCAAAAAGAGATGGCCGACTTTATGCATAAAAGCCCTTTACATTAAAATATTTAATATTTAACAAGGAAAATAAGTCTTTCGAATATAAAGACTTACTGGTTTTCCTTCATTTCTTCTAATCTTTGCTCAGCTGCTTCTGAAGGCTTCCAGAACCAACCCTGGGGATCCCATGCTTGAGCAAAATAATATTCCTTGATCAATTGACCAAAAGCTTTTTCTGCTTCCTTTGCCTTTCCTGCTTTTTTATATGCATCCCCTTGAATAAAGAAACAGGTCCCAACATCGTTTAATGCCCAATAAGAAAAGATCTTTTCATTATTTTCCCATGGATATTCCGAAAGAGAAGCCTGCATCTTCTTAGCTTCTTCACCGTAAGTTGCGATACATTTATTGGTATACAGAAGGACGGATTCAAGATCGTTTTTGTTGTAAGCCTCCCATGCCTTAGTGGTCAAGGTGGAAGATTTCATGTCACCAAAATCAACATTAATACCCTTGATGATCGCGTCCAAGCGTTCCTTGGCAGCTTCCGCTGGCTTCCAGAACCACCCGCCATTATCCCAGCACTGACCGAATTTATAATCATTAATAACTTTCTGGTAGGCTTCTTTGGCTTCATCCATCATTTTTGCCTTACGATAGGCTTCACCTTGGATGAAAAGGCAGACAGAAACATCATTAAGCGCCCAGTTCTTAAACACTTCCTCGTTTGTGCCCTTCACATAATCTTTTAAAGAAGCTTGCATTTTCTTAGCTTGCTCACCATAAAGTTCAATACATTTCTTGGTGTAAGCCAAAACTGCTTCAACGTCACCGGCATTAAGGGCTTCCCATGCCTTGCTCGTCAATGTCACAGAGCGATAATCACCAAAATTATAAGCTGACGCCGTGACAGGGCTCACGATCCCAATTCCAAGGATCAACAAAGCCGCAATAAAAATTTTTCTCATACCGCTACTCCTCCTTTTGTGATTTTGATAAAAGATCATCTATGGGCCAAATGTAAAAGTGAGTATAGCATAAAACCTTCGGGTTTGCCAAAAATTGTTAATTCCAGGCCTTCTTATAATACTCATAAGCTTTACGAAGTTGCCGCAAGAACGGGCTATGGCTGCCATCTCCCTGTCCAATGATGCCAAACCACTCTTCATACATAAAACCATCCGGGAAAGGCCCTTTAGCGCCAGCGGTTTTATCATGATAATAGGGTTCATAATTCTTCCACCATTCGTCCATCCACTCAAAGACAACCCCACCTAAAGCGTTCCCGACACCTTCCTTCGATCCAGCCGCGTTAAAAAGCATATCCTCCCAAGCTCCCTGATGATAATCAGCCTGAGCTTGCTCCGCTTCTTCCGGACTAAGAAAATTTGCGTATGCTGGACATCCATACTCTGTAATAAAGGCGGGGCGCCCGGTAAGTTCAAAAACCTGCGCCCAATAAGAGCCAAATCCATAATCCCCACGATAAGCGTTCGCACCAAAAATATCAACAGAAGGACAGTTTTCAGCAAAAATATCCAAAAATAAGGTATCTCCATTGCAAACAGCCACAAGATGATTCTTATCAATAGATTTGATCATCTGGGCAACTTCTTCAACGAATTTAAAATAGCTTTCTGGTTTTTTATCCGCATTGCATCCTAAGCCATAATTATTTTCGTTGCCTAAAAGCCAAAAAAGAACATAAGGCTCATCCTTGAATTCCTCAACCATTTTACGAACGGACTCCATCATGTTCTTTTTGTGTTCAGGATTATCGTAATCCGTTCCCTCGAACCAACTCGCGCCAGAACCAAGAGCGTACTTTCCCAAGAAATCACCCATAATGACCATGATGCCATAGTCATTATACAACTTGCGTAAAAGCTCTTTGTCAGCATTATAAGGCTGCTTATAAATACGGATCGCATTAACACCCATTTCCTTAAGAAGCTGGAAATCCCCAACAACTGGCTCATCGCTATCCTGTTTATTATTGCGATTCTTGTCTACCCAGCTATCAAAAGGACCATCGGGTTTTCCATTATGGTTCGTATCCTCCACCATCCAATCAGCCAAAGTTCCATTGTCTGGACTTTGCCCGACCTTTGTTGCCACATAGGTAACAGCTTTGATCATGGCTGGTTTCTCATCGATCTGAAGCTGCCAATGTCCGCTTTCTTTGCATTGCAAAAGACGCACCCGACCAGCTCCTAAAACCTTCTTGGAATTAGATGGACTAAAAACACACTGTTTCTCAGGAAAAAATGAAGCAAATTTCTCTTGGACTTTGTCCCAAATGTTCTTTTTACGTAATTCCCCGGGCCAAGTTAAAACAATATCGTTGGCCACATCATTATCAAAACCGTTGATCACCTGGATCTTCGCGCCAACATACTTGAGATCTAATTCAGGACGGATATTGATCAAATGGCGTATTTTCGCGATCGCAGCTTGTCCTGGATACCAAGGCGTGTTCCAATAAGTACGTCCAACAGACTGTGGAAAGTGAATTTGAATAGCGCGATAACATTTGATAGCCTCATACCACATATGGGCTCGTTCGAACAAGAGGCCCATGTAAAAAAGCTTAACGCCCCAATTTTCTGATGAAGAAGCCCATTTATAAACGGCTTTCTGCAAGTCATCCGTATGCACAAAATCCCAATGGCTGCCCCCGAGCTTTCCATCCTTTACCATCTGGCGGTAAACCGGATCTTTCAAAAGACTGCTAGTGTTCGGATAGATGCATTGACCCACAGCCTTCATCAGGCCTTCAGGATCATCTATTACATATTCATACTCTTTAGTTCCAACACCGACAAAATGTCCGTATTTTTTATAGTCAATGATCTTTTCTGCTCCTGGAAAGCTGAGGGTCGGCAGTGTTTTTGGTCCGCGGTCGACCTTGACAACCTGTTTTTGTTCATATTTCCCGTCGAGCTTATCGATACTAGCTTGAGCTTTTTCAGCAGGAGCCCAATACCAGCCGCGCGGATCCCAGCTTTGCGCCCAAGAAAACTCCTCAATGATCCGCATAAAAAGTTTTCTGGAGTCTTCGGTCTTTCCTTGCTTCATCAAAGACTCTGCGTGAATGAACAAAGCTGTTGCGACATCGTTTAGCGCCTGATATTGGCTTTCGGTCCCCTTGTCAGCGAATCCCGTTAAGGACGCTTGTTGTTGCTTGGCTTGATCATTATAGTGCAACACACATTCATCAGTGAGTCGGTCAACTTCTTCAAAGTTATTCTGTGAAGATGCCTCCCAGGCTTTGCGGACATATTCTTGCGAGCTTAAAATTTGTGCCGAGGCCTGAGACAAAAAGAACATAGAAAAAAGAACAGTTGCAACGATCGATAGGTAGAGATTTTTTTTCATTATCCAGCCGTAGCTCCTTCCGAGAGACCTTTAATAATATGTTTTTGCATGAACAGATAGACCAGAACGACCGGAGCAGCCGTGATCGACAATCCTGCCATCAGCATAGGATAGTCAACGCTGTACGCTCCCTGATACACCATTAAGCCTCTTTGCAAAGGCATCAGGTGCTCATGATTCAGCAACAATGTTGCCAAAATATACTCGTTCCAAATATTTAAAGTATTAAAAATAACAACAACGGCGATCGCCGGACGCGCCAATGGCAAGGCCACATGGAACCAGATCCCCAGCTTTGAGCAACCGTCTATACGCGCCGCATCTTCTAAAGCTGAAGGCATCTTATCAAAGAACGTCTTAAGAATATAAATGCTCAGCGATAAACCGACATTGATCATGCACAGGATGTAGCCGATGCGCGTATTAGCTAAATGAAGTTTGTTCATGAGAACGACCAGCGGGACAAAGCTGCCGGGCAAAGGGATCATCATGGCAGCTAAAAACAAATAAAAAAAGAAATTCTTTCCCGGGAACTGTAATCGAGAGAACGCATAAGCGGCCAGAGAGGCAATAACAATGATGGCAAAAACAGCGCTGGCAGTATAGATGATGCTGTTTAAAAAATAGACCCCAAACTTACCCTGCGTCCAGGCCAAATAAAAATTGTTAAAATGAAGCGTTTGCGGGATTAGGGCCTTATCAATAAAAATAGTTTCATTGGTCATTAAGGATGACCGCAGCATCCATAGGAGGGGAAACAAACATGTCAGAGCAACAAAAATCAAGAACACGTGCGAGAACACTGACTGAACGACCCTGATCCATTTATAATTGCTAACAGCCATAATCCCTATTTTTATTCTTGTCTTACCTTCTTTGAGAATTTATGTAAAATAAAAGAACCAACGACCAGGATCCCACCAAAGACGATCCCTTGCGCGCAAGCGTAGCCGAAACGGCTTGTTCCGATCATAGAATCAAGAATGCGCGTAACGGGAACTTCTGTATGATAGACCAAACCCTGTCCCACCATTGAGAGAACCAGAACAAAAACCTGCATAGAACCCAGGATCGTCAGGATCATGACCATGATGAAGACCGGAACCATCATGGGAATGGTAATATTCTTCAAAATGCTCAGAGAACTGGCGCCATCAACGCGTGCGGCCTCATAGAGTTGGCGGTCGATGGTCTGTAGTCCAGCGAGCAAAATGATAAATCCCCAACCAAAACCTTTCCAGCTGTGAACAATGGCGATCGATGTTAACGCCGTTCGAGGATCAGACAGCCAATCTCGCATTAAATGATATAAATGTGCTTTTGTCAAGAAATAATTCAGCAGGCCAACGGGTTCCCCCCCCTGCATGCTCGCGCTCAGGATCCAACGCCAGATCAGACCAACAACAACCTCTGACAAAACCGGAGGAAGATAGAAAACAAAACGATAAAACCTGCGCATACGGATATCCCTATCACAGGAAAGTGCTAACGCGAAAGCTAGGGCATTCTGAAAGGTCAGGGCAATGAGCGTGATGTATGCCGCATGCCATACAGACATCCACCAAACCTTATCCTGCATGATCTCAAAGAAATTACCAAGCCCAATAAAATGACGGGTCGTAGAAATACCATTCCACTCATATAATGAAAGATAAAAGATTTCAAAGAAAGGATAGACGTAAAAAAGAGAGAAGATAAGAACGGCTGGTAAGATGAATAGATAATTACCAAAAAGATCTTTGATGTTCACAGCAGATGGATTCTTCACGCTAGCAACACGCATGGCAGATTACTGTCGCTCCCTTTTCATTTCACGTTCCTTAAGGCGTTGTACATCAGTCGCGACTTTCTCAGGGGTTGCCTCACCTATAATGATGGCTTGAATACCTTTGCAAAATGCTTCCGTGACAAGGGGCGACTCATTATAAGGCCAAAGCGATGGATGCGTGGTGATGTCCATTGCCTTAGCAAACTGAAGCAAGACATCCGGGATCTCAGACAAGGCTTCGCGATTGGATGGCAGATTTTTTGTTTCTTGGGAAAGGAAAACCTGTTGCTCCTTGCCGGTCAGCCATTTTAAGAAATCAATGATCCGTTGCCTGTTACCCGCCGTCTGGTTCACAACAAAAGAAGACCCTGCGCCGCCCCAAATTTGCATGGGCACATCGGGATCAACGCGCGGAGGCAGCATAACCTTATACTGCAACGCTGGATTCATTTTATCATAAACATTAACACACCAAGACCCGTTAAAAGCAAAAGCGGCACGTCCCAAAGCAAAATCTTGCTCTGCGTACTTGTTGCCCTTCGTTACGATACCGGGAACCAAAGCTTTATGGTCACGCATCGTCTTAAAAAGAGATAGCACCTTGATCCAATCTTCATCCGTATAAGAAACCTCTCCCCGATAAGTAGCCATCACTTTCTCTTCCCCCATTATGTTCAGAGCATAAATCGAGGAAAAGCAGTCGATCATCCAATTCTCGCCCCACCCAGAAACGAACCCATCAATGCCAAGACGATTAAGAACAGCAATATTTTCCAAGAACTGATCAAATGTTTCAGGAGGTTCTTTGATGCCGGCTTTCACAAATAATTCTTCATTGTAAAGCATCTGGATATTCGTGACATCCAAAGGAACGCCGTAAATGCCTGGCTTAACTTTGTAAGCGTTGTCAGGTTCAAAACGATTCACGTTCAAAGCTTTTTCAAAAAAGCTTTTTTCCCACAAGGCATCGTTTTTCTCGAACTCGTCGGTCAGATCCGCCACAAACCCGCTTTCAACGAACAGCGCAAGTCTTTTCTTCTCGCCAAGAATGCCAAAAATATCCGGCAAAGCCCTCGCCTGGGCCGCGGCAACGATCTTTCTAGAATAAATATCAGAAGGCGCATAAAGCTCAAATCGAACCTTCACGCCTGTTTTCTGCTCATACTGCTGAGCAAGTCTTGTGAAAGCATCTTGGCGGTCAGTCATCCAATGCCAAATGGTGATCGTATCTTTTTGTTCGATGAGTGGAGAGCAGCCAGCAAGAAGAAAAACAGCGAGAACAACAGGCAGTATTCTTTTCATGAAGCCGAGGACTCCAGATGGTTAACATTACCCGCAGGTATCCTTCCCCGCGCGCTGATTAGAAATCGCAGTATAACATAAAGCCTTTTTCTTGTCAAAAGCAACGGTTCGCACTTTCTCGACATAAAAAGACAACGCCTTTATCCAGATCATCCTTTATATAAAGACCGAAAAATCCAAAAGCTGTCTTGCTTTCTTTATTTTTTATATGTTATACTTATTTAGTTTCACATATTAATTAATCTTATTTAATAGAATTCTGAGGTCATCTTGAGCCAAAAGAACCGCTCTATAAAGTCGGTAACGATTTATTCGTTAGGGTTTTTTGTTTTCGTTCTTTTTTCCATGTTTCCCTTCATAGCAACAGCTAGCAATATCGATGCTGAAATGGGTCTTTTTTTATACGGCCAAGGACAATATGTTGAAGCCGCAAAGAAATTTGAAGCGGCCTTGAACAGAGAACCTGGCAATCCTGATGCCCTCAAATACCTTCCTCTCTGCCGACAATCCATAGAAAACGCGCGATCCTCAGTATCATATGCTGAAAACCGCGACAAAGCTATTAACGACGAACTCAACAAATTTCACGCGATCAAAGAGCTGGAGCAAGAATACGCTCAGCATACAAAAGGCCAGCAGGCGGTCACTAGCCATCCTCCTGCTCGGACAGTTCGTCAGACCCTTGCTTCCGCGCTCAATGCTGAGACTGTCTCTGAAGCAAAAATGCTTGAAGCCTTCGGCGATGAAGACATCGCTCCTCAGAAATCTGTTGATGATCGATCGTTTTCTTCTAAGCAAAAAGAGTATCAGGAAACCAAGCCTGAAGAGGTCATGGTCCACGGTAAAGTACGCGCAGGCTTTGGCTTTGAAACATCCGGGGGTGGCGAGTTTATCTGGAAACGCGCGAACTTTGACCTCAATGAAAAGAATTATCGCCTTCTCTCCGGGGATCAGCTGAACCAGCGCATCAACACCTACGACCCTGCCATTTACAGCCAAATGAAATTTGATGTTGATATCGAGCCTATTGGCAATCCTTTTTCGTTTCACACGAACATTGCCCTTGACCCCTGGAGCTATGTTGGAAAATCAAAAAAGATGACATTGCGTGATAGTGGCGCACTGGGAACATGGACAGATTATGCGGACGTACAGATCCTATACGCAGGCAACAGTGCCTACACCATGGGCCTGAATGCCGACACTCTGTACGTTGGCGACCTTATGTCCATCCCCGAGCTAAAAGTGGTCAATGGTCATGTTGCCAGCACATCCTTGAATACAAAATTCGGGAACAAGCTTCTCTTACCTGATACAAAACTTAACATGTGGTTTCAGCCTGTACGCGAGTTGTGGGTAGACTATGAGCCCAACGATACAATCAAGCTTCAAGTCTTCCCCTTCGGTCTTGAAGATAAGGCGTTGTCCTCAGACGATCCTTTGCGCCTTTCCAACAACAGAACCTGGTGGGAAGAGAGCCCTTGGCTGGCGAACTGGAAGCCAGGACATGTCAATGCCGGCGCTATCCCTGTTGATTTTACAAAAGGCGAATGGAATGACGACCTAGCTTTTGCAACACGCGACAGTGAAGGAAATCGCTTAACAGCGTTGCGCGGCTTTTCGGCAAATTTTAGCAAAGAAAATACAGAGATCCTTGCAACGGTCGCTTCACCAAAAACGCTCTGGCAAGACTATGATGTCTTTGATGCTTTAGCGACCAGTGTCCGCGCAAAACAAAGCTTCTCTGAGCAGTTCTATGTCGGCATCACAGATAACGCCCATCTTGGATTTATCAATCAAGATTTAGATGCTTATAATATCGTTACTAGTGTTGATTCAGGCCTCATGATAAGCCCTAGCTCAAAAGTTTCCGCTCAATACGCTTTCTCCTACCTACAGCAAGATCTAACCAATGATTTTTACGATTCTCAGCAACGAGGATCTGCCTATGATCTACAATTAATGAAAACGTCCTCTTATCTTGAAGGCGCTGATCAGGATTATTTCCTGATCAAGCCAGAAGACGGTCAATCTACTTTTTATAAAACACGCCTTCGTCTTTCACGTATGGACAAAGGATTTCAATCCAGCCTCTCAACATACCTAGAAACGCGTGATGATGAATTCTGGGGGCGCCATCTGACCTTCCGGGATCCCGTTAGCTTTCAAACGATCTCTTCGGATGATATTAACGCTTTCCGCATCGGTAACGGTATCGACTATGACCGCTATGTCGCAAATTGGCGGACAGATCTTTCATTCTGGGATGCAAAATTAAAAGGTCTGGCAGATATCCGCAATGTTCATCAAGCCAGCACGAATAAATATGTTGAAACAGTTGCTCGCACAGAATGGGGTTGGCAGCCAAATTCGCGATTTGAAACAAAAATGCTTTTGCTAGCCCATCATGTTCCGCGCACGACGGGAGGGTTTGATCCATACATGACACGTCTTGACGGTGGTCAAATGGCCAATGCCGCTATCCCTGACAATGAAGATGCCAATCTGTATACGACATCTTTAGGCTTAAAATACTGGCTCACAGATTGGGTTGCATGGAGCGGTATCTGGGAACGTACAAATGATTTTACTGTCGCTGCAGATAACTTCCCACGCGGCATATTAAATGACACAAGCACGATCACAAATAGTTCTTATGGAAGGATCTACCGCAGCGACTACAATTTCCTTTATAGTCAAGGTTTTTTCTCGCTACCACCGTACGAATACCACAATATCTTCCGCACAGGACTTGATTTCAGGCCCAACGACAAATGGAATATTTATCTGGACTACACCCGCAATCCCAATGAATTTGCAGGGCCTATTGATGACAACATGAACCATGTCGGATTGGCTGTTAGCTACATGCCAACAGCAAATCTTCAAATGTACACAAAATACACGTGGAGCCGATGGAACAGTCTAACTAAATTGCTTGATCTAGATTCTTTAGGCAACAACAGAGGGGAAATTGATTTTCAGAGCCATCACAATTTTTTCTTTGAAACACAATATCTGTTAAGGGACGAAAGCAAGATCACTGCTTCTTACGGTGTCGGGCCATCGATCTACACGGGCTACGCTACTGGCACTCCCTATATCGGCAGTTCAACGCCAACAGTGGATACGCAACACATTATCCGCTTGTTCTACACAAAATACTTCTAGGATCTTGATCTTAAGCTAGAAACGAAAAGAGGGTGTTATCCTAAAACAACCCTAACGCGATGCGTTTTGCCGTCATTAAGAGCCGGAAGCAAGTTAGTATCAAGCTCTTTTCCGTCTAAAAAGACAGCCTGGACGCCATGTTCTTTGCCTTTGGGGTTTTCGATCGTGATCTCGTAGACACTGCCCCGAAATGGACGGCGAATGAAGCATTTTTTCCAGTGATGAGGGATCGAGGGGTCGATACGTAAGCCATTAAAATCTCGACGGGCACCTAGGACCCATTCTGTCGCAGCCATAAAACTCCAGCCAGCAGTACCGGTGATCCATGTGAACGCTCCTTCACCATAACGATAGGGGTTCCCAGGACCGACAAGATATTCAGCGTAAGCGTAAGGTTCTGTTTTGTAAAGCTCCATGTCCTTTTGGGCGTTAGGCATGACCTTTTTCATCGCCTCATAAGCCTTATCACCATGCCCGATCATTGCGTACGCAACAGCCATAAACGTTGCCGCGTGACAAAAAACAGCCGCATTCTCTTTTGTGCCTTCTGAGAACATGCTAATACGCCCTAAACGCTTAACCCACGAAGTAAAAGCTGGATAGAACAATGCCAGCCCATGAGGTCCGTTAAGATATTTATCAACACTCTTTAATACCGTCTTAAGCCTTTTGTCCTTAGCGACGCCTGAAAGAACGGCCCAAGCTTGCGTATTTAAAAAGATCTTCCCTTCCTTATCTTTGCGACTGCCGTAAACCTGGCCGTTATCATCGAACCCTCTCGAATACCATTCCCCATCCCAGCCCTTGTCGTTAACACGTTTATCCATCACGTCAGCCATCTGACAATATTTACGCGCTTTTTCTGTTTCGCCAATAAATTCGCACAGGTCAACGAATAAACGCAAAGACCGTACCAAGGCTTGGGCCAGCCATACGCTATCCCCTTTATGCTTGATCCCAGCAGCATCGATCGCATCATTCCAATCCGCGTGACCGATCAGAGGAAATCCTCGCGCACCTGTATCAGAAAAACAAAAACTAAGATTCTTTTCTAAGTGCTCTAAAAGGGTTCCTGTGCCATCTTCTTTGGCCGGGCCTTTCCAATTCTTATCTTCGTGCCAGCCGCCAACCCACTTATCGCGAATATACGGAACCTGCTCCGATAAAATGTCCACATCCCCTGTTTCTTTGATATACGCACAAACAGTCGCCGTAAGCCAAACTTGATGATCTTTGTTCGGCAGAAATTTGTGCGGCCCAACTGTCTCTGACCACCCTGGCGCGGATGTCCCGTCGCGACGGATCAAAGAAGCGATCTTCAAGATCTTTTTTCTCGTTAAGGCTGAATTGATGGAAACAATGGATTCAGAATCCTGGCAGGAATCTCGGTAGCCTCGCCCGCCGGATCCTTCATGGAAGAAGCTCGGAGAACGGGACCAAATATTACAAATATACATCTGATATTTAAGCCAAACATTAACGATCGTATTGAATTCGTTATCGGGTGTTTGAACCTCAATGTTACCCACAATACGTTCACGCCAAATATTTTTAGTCTTGGTGAGCTCTTTTTTAGCATAGGCAACGCTTTTATAATTAACCAGACGCTTTTTAAGAGTGCTTAATTTCTCTGTCTGGCCCAAAACAACCGTAAACTCCATGCGCTGGCCAGGTTTTAGTGTAACAGTATGCTTAAAAGATCCTATGCCATCTTCGCCAGAGCAAAGATGAAAATCCTGGAATTTGCCTTCTAGGACGGCTTGTGGTCTTTCCTCGTTATTATAACGACCTAAAAAAGCTCTCTTCTGCGTACAGGCACCTTGCGGGTTCAGCGAAGAAGCAAAAAAGATCAAGCTTGAGAACGGCTGAATGTTCATGCCCGCCCATTGAGCTGTTTTCTTGGCAAAGATCGCTTTTTGCTTTTTATCAAACCAAATACGATTATAAAGATTCATGATATTGCGATAGCGCAACTCTTCCTGATAATCGCCCAGCAAGAATTCAACATAGGGAAAAACTTCGAGCTTTTTCGTCTTGGATGTCGTATTCTCCAGCGTGACGATCCAAAGCTCACAATCATCGTCCTCGGGAACAAAATAGGTCACTTCGGATAAAACACCAAAATTCTTTGAGCGAATGGTCGTATATCCTAATCCGTGATGACAGGCGTAGGATGTAGGTTTTTGGCGGATAGGCTGATAGGTCGCTGACCAAGCCTTGCCATTCTCGTCGCGCAAAAAGATATATTTACCGGGTCGATCAAAATTATAATTTTCCGGAGCCCAGCGTGTTACGCGATTGGTACGGCAATCGCGATAAAAACTATAACCACCGGCACATTGAGAGATGATGGAACAGTAATGATCGTTGGTTAAATAATTGATCCACGGGAAAGGCGTCTGAGGATTAGTGATAATGTACTCTGTGCTATCTGAAGAAAAATGACCGTATTGCATATGTAATAGTGGGTTGAGGGGTTAAATTGTATATTTAATATAAATTGAGAAGTGAGTTTAACACGATGCTTGGGGGCTGGTCAAGATTTTATTTCTGATTCTGGATATCTGTCAAGAGCGCTGACAAAATTCAATGATGCGGTTGGCTTTTAACAGGTCAACTTGGTTAAATTTGATCCCCGCATGCCAATTATCAGAGTTATCCTTGCCTGTCCACACGACATAACCATCCATGAGGACGGGATTGGATCCGTCAATGGGCGTCAATGAAAGTGACAGACGATCAAACAATGAAAGGCGTTGGTGCGTAAGAACCTTGATGCCTTCAGGAGAGAAATCTTTGACAACGATATCACGCTCTTCAGAGGCTTGGAGAGTCTTTAAGCGGGCAGGAAAACGAACCTCTACGCGTTCAAAAAGGCGCTGGTTGCTACTGAGTCGATTTTTCAAGGGGCATTCTCTTTCCCCGTGGCTTTTAAATATTAAGCAGAAACGCTAAAATGCTCTGCAATGCGCGATTGCGCATTTGACGAAATATCTGAAAAATTCATTCCGATCCGGAAATTGGACGAATGAGGGATCTTTTCGATCCATTGAACCCGTCCCTGAACCAGCATCGGGTTTTCCTCTCGAGTTAAAGCGATCTCGACCATAAGCTTGCTATTAACAGGAATGAATCGTGTTGAAACGAAGCCAACCCCTGTGCGGCTAATATCTGTAGTGTAGCTGCTGCTCAGGGTTTCCCTGCGCTCATCCATGAGCGGAACACGACAATCGTAGCGTGGATTTTCCCGCTTATTCATAGACTAACCATCCTTTTGTGGTTTTAAATTCTTTCGTGGCTTCGTGGCTAAGCTAAATATAACACATCTCTTAGGTGGAATCAAGGTGTTGACCGGAAAAAATACCATAATTCATATTGAAGCATTTTTTTGCTTATGATATAGTAATTCCACTTTTCCAGAAAGATGATGAGCCCGATGACCAAAGAAGAGATATCCCCTAAAGATCAGAAAAAAAAGCCTTTACCAAAGGGTTTGGAACAGGTCAGCCTTGAAGAGTATCGTGCACAACATCAGAAATCCATAGAAATCCGTAACAAAAAGATAAAAACCTCGAAAACAACAAGCAAGATCGTTCAAGCGGTCCTCATCCTCCTTGCCATTCCCTTTGTCGCGCTGATCCTTTATTTTGCATTTTCAATGATCACAGCACCCCAAGCAGCACCCTAAAACTATTCATCTGGCTTATTCATAATAATAAAAAGCTGATCCGCGAGATCATCCCTTCCCAGGCGTCGCAAGACTTGGATCTCTTTCTGGGCCTTTGCTTTCTGTCGAGAAGCGATATAAACACCCGCAAGCTGCCAATGATGATCTGCAACATTTGGCTCAAGTTCTATGATCTTTAAATATAACTCTTCTGCCTTGGCGAAATTTCCAGCATTGGTAGCAGATATCGCTTTTGCAGAAAGGTAGCCAACTTGCATCTGGCTGCAAGCGCTAACGCTTATCAAGAAAACAGCAACCATAATGAAATAATGAGCACGCATACACCCTCCTTTTTTTATATTATAGACTAATTGATAATCCTTTCCAAGAAATCTCATAACACATCTTCGCAGAGATTAAGCGTTTGCTTCTTGATTGGATACAATGTTTCAGTTATAGTGAAAGTGAGCGGAGCTAATATATGGATATAATGAACCAAGCGGATATTGTCGTTATTCTCGCAGTCCTTTACTTTACTTGCTTAGGCTGGGTGCAGGGTATCATGCGCTTTGCTTTGGCATTTGCGGCACTGTTGATCAGCAGCCAGATCGCCCTGACATCTTTTCGAGGCAACTACGACATCCTAGAAAGCTTAAAGATATTCTTTTTGCTATCTACCGGCCTGTCGATCCTTTTATGGATCGGCCTTTCTGTTTGGAACCGCATAATCACCAAGACCAAACGTTGCAACTTACTGAGCCGCGGACTAGGTGCCATGATCGGCTTTGGCTGGTCATTGTCGCTGATGCTGTCGATCATGTTCTTGTTCGTTATGGTCCGCGTCGATAAGCCTTTCTTTAAAAAAGCAAAAAGGATCACGGAGCAGTCCTGGACATACACGCTAGCTGAATCCAAGATTTTCTCTCGCTATCCGATCTATCAAGCGTTAAAGAAAATACATGAGCAGCCTGATCTATTATTGCAATCGACTGCATCGAGCATAGAAGGCGCTCAAGGTGACAGGACCATGCCTGATGAAAATATACAAGCGATCTATTATGACGAAAAATTACAGGCCATTCTGCAAGATGAAAGGATCACAAAGCTGATCGAAGAAAAAGATGTCGCGCGCCTTATCGCTAATCCTAAGATCCAAGCTCTTCTGAAAGACAAAGCCTTTGTCCAAAAACTTTTGGATCTTTACAACCACACGCTCAAAGAAAACTTCTGACGCTATTTTCCAATACAAAACGATTCAAAGATCCTCTCTAAAATATCTTGGCTGATATCCTTGCCTGTGATCTGGTCAAGGTAATGAATGGCCGTTCTTATTTCTTCAGCGATAAACTCAGGGGGGATCTGTTCACAGAAAGCTTCTTGAGCGCGAAGAAGAGCCTGAAGGCACTGACTAAGCGCTTCTAGCTGACGAGCATTATGAATGAAAAGGCGGTGGGGATCCAAAGGGTGTCCATGCAAAAGATTGCTGACGACCTGTTCTTTTAGCTGCTCAATATTGCTCTTTTGCAGAGCGGAAATGCTGACCGATCGACACTCAGGCAACTTTCTTTGCACTTCCTCAATGTCCAAGACCACAGGACGATCACTTTTATTAAAGACCAGGATCACATTCTTTTTCTCAATGGCCCTTATGATCTCTTCATCTCTCTTATCCACCTTTTCTGAAATATCAAGGACAAAAAGAACAAGATCAGCGCTTTCGATATTCAAACGACTACGATGCACGGCCTCCTGCTCAACTGCATCCCGCGGCTGAAGGATACCCGCCGTGTCTACGAGCTGAACAGGGACATCATTGATCTGGGCTAGCTCTTCGATCGTATCCCTAGTCGTCCCAGCCAGAGGGCTTACGATCGCTCGCGGCTGACGCAGCAAAACGTTTAGAATAGAAGACTTTCCAACATTCGGTTTGCCGCAGATCACGACCTTAGCCCCTTCTTTCAAGATCCGTCCTTCCTGCCCTGACTCAAAAAGCGTTCGCACGCGCACACAAGCTTCACGATTCTTTTCTTGCAAACTCTCATACTCTGTTGTGTCGATATCATCTTCAGGAAAATTAACGATCGCCTCCAGTTGAGTATAAATATCCGCCAAGTTCTCTCTTAAAGCTTCAAGCTCCAGGGTAAGTTCACCTTTGAGCTGACGAACGCTCGATCGTAACGAGATATCTGTTTTTGCCTGAATGATGTCCAAAATAGCTTCTGCCTGGGCTAAGTCGATACGGCCACTTAAAAAAGCTCTTTTCGTGAATTCCCCTCTTTCTGCTAACCGGGCACCCTGCTGTAAAACAAGATTCAATACCGCGCGAACGGCTACAAGACCTCCGTGACAATGGATCTCTATCATATCTTCGCGGGTATACGTCTTAGGAGCGCGCATCGGGATCAAAAGAACTTCATCAACAAAATTAAATGTGTCTTGGGATTGAGCAGCAATGCGCCCATAATGAACGGTGTGCGTTGAAAAACAAGAAGGCTTCTTCAAGGACGGACCAATAAAGATCTTATCCGCGATCTCAAAAGATTTAGCGCCGCTCACACGGACAATGCCTATGCCGCCTTCACCGGACGGTGTCGCGATCGCGGCGATCGTATCATTTACGTGTAGTATGTGCATATTTTCGTATTTCACTGGCGATAAAAACAGAGCCTGTCGCTAAGATTATATCCTGTTTTCTGGCTTTCTTCAAAAAACGATGCAAAGCAATAGAACAATTTGATGCTGTAGAGAAAATTGCGGGATTCTTCTGCCAGGACCTAAACATCCGGATCTTGCCGTTAAAATCAAATGAGCGCGGATGACGGGAGCGCGTTAAACAAATAGCCTTGGCGTGCGGGACCAACATGGACAGCATGCTGGAAATATTTTTGTCATGCGACGCTCCAAAAATGATCCATGCCTTGCGCCCCGGAAATAGAGTTTTGATGGATGATAAAAATTTTCTCATAGAATCCTCATTATGCGCGCTATCAACAATAACATATGGGCGGTGGTTCACGATCTCGCAGCGCCCAGGCCAAACAGCGTTCGCGAGCCCTCTTTCAATAGCCTTACGGGCTTGTATGCCTTTTTGTTTTAAAAAATGCCAAGCCACGCTTACCGCCAAGCTAGCATTCTGAGCCTGATGAGAACCCAAAAGAGGAACCTGAAGCTTTAGCCACTCTTTATCTTGCATGCGCAAAGAAAAACATGTCCTGTCCAAGCCTTGTCGCAAAACACGGCAACGGATCTGACAGCCAACCTGAAAAACAGGGGTCTGATACTTTTCTGCCACCTGATAGATGACCTTATTCACCTGCGGGGTTTGCTGCGAAAGAAAAATAGCCTGTGTACTTTTCTTAATAATAGCGCTCTTTTCGCGAGCAATGCTTTGCCTGGTTTTTCCCAGTTGCGCCATGTGATCAAGGCTGATAGGTGTTATGACACATAGATCAGAAGCGCTAACATTCGTAGCGTCAAGGCGCCCTCCCAATCCCGCCTCAAGGACAGCAACATCGACCTGTTGTTGCGCAAAGAAATAAAATGCCGTCGCTGTCACGACCTCGAAAAACGTTATCTGTCCAAGTGCTTCTCTCTGAAGCATATGATCGATCTGAGGCTTAAGGATCTTAAGAATCCTTTCGAAAGCCGAGCAAGAGATCTTTCCTTCGAACGCTGTTTCTTTCCGCCTGCGCGCAGCTTGTGGCGCTAAAACGCGAATGCGCTCCTTGACGTCATACAAATGTGGCGAGGTATAAAGGCCTACCTTAAGACCCGCCTCTCTCAAGACTGAAGCCAAGAAGATCGCTGTCGAACCTTTTCCTTTTGTGCCAACAATGTGAATAACAGGATAGGCCTTATGAGGATCACCTAAACGATCTAAAAGCTTTTGAATGTGATCTAACTGAAATGCTTTTAAATCGGAAGGGATATTGCCATGTTCATAATTGATAAAGGAGCGAAGATAAGTTGTAGCAAAGTCAGCCATGAAGATCAGTGCTTGAAATGACGAACGCCCGTTGCGATCAGCACAAGCTTTTTGCGATCAGCTTCACGGATCACCTCTTCATCAGCGATAGATCCGCCGCTGTGAATGATCGCTTTGATTCCAGCCTTGGCAGCGAGCTGAATATTGTCGACCTTCGGAAAGAATGCGTCTGATGCCAAAACAGCACCGCGTACATTTTTGCCGGCTTTCTTGATCGCGATCTCCACGCTTCCCACCCTGCTCGTCTGACCAGCTCCGATACCAACGACACGGCACCCCTTGGCAAGGACAATAGCGTTGGACTTCACGATCTTAACGACTTTCCAGGCGAACAACAAAGACATCATCTGCGCTTTTGTCGGCTTTGCTTTGGAAACGACCTTTACATCTAAGGCGCTAAGCTGAATATCGTCTTCTTTCTGAAAAAGTAATCCGCCTTTTACTTTCTTAAAATCAAAATCATTCGCTTTCAGATCATTAAAATCAAGTTCGATCATGCGCACATTCTTTTTTTCTTTCAATAATTTCAAAGCATCAACGGCAAAACCTGGAGCGATCACGCACTCCATGAAGCCACTTTTTGATATCAATCTTGCGGTCGCAAGGTCAACACAACGATTCAGCCCAATAATGCCACCAAAAGCAGAAAGAGGATCGCAGGCGAACGCGGCTCGATAAGCCTTGGCCAGATTTTTGTCCTCGGCGAGACCGGCAGGATTATTATGTTTGATCACAACAGCAGCAGGATTCGAAAAATCCTTGATCGCCATAACAGCGCTATTTAGATCAAGGATATTGTTATACGACAACTCTTTGCCGTGGAGCTGCTTCATTTTTGCAAGACCCGTAGGAACTCCGGCATCCCTATAAAAGGCAGCCGGCTGATGAGGGTTCTCTCCATAGCGCAAATCCTGGATTTTCGTAAAATGAAACGCGAGGCTTTTAGGCAAAGATGATAGATCAGCCCCCTGCAAACGTTGGTCAAGAAAATGATGGATAATACTATCATAACGGGCCGTATGCTCAAAAGCTTCAACAGCAAGGGTAAAAAGTAAGCGGTCGGATAGGATCCCGCTATTGTTATTCAGCTCCTGCAGGATCATTTTATATCTTTCAGGATTACAAACAACCGCGACATGTTTAAAATTCTTAGAAGCGGAACGCAACATCGCAGGGCCGCCAATATCGATATTCTCGATCGCCTCATCCAGATGAACGCTTGGCTTCTGGCTAACCTTCTCGAACGGATAAAGATTGATAACGACCATATCGATCAGGCCAATATGCTGCTGGGCAACTTGCTTCATGTGCTGGGGATTATCGCGAACAGCTAAAAGGCCGCCATGAATAGCCGGATGCAAAGTTTTTACGCGTCCATCAAGCATCTCAGGAAATCCTGTGTAATCCGAAACCTCCTGAACATCCATATGCGCGCTACGCAACAACTTAGCGGTCCCCCCCGTAGACAGGATCTCGACGCCTAACGATCTCAGCCCCTTGGCAAAATCCACCAAGCCCGCTTTATCTGAAACACTGATCAAAACACGCTTAACTTTTAACATATGGTCCCTTGAGCTGTTGAATGATCTCTTGAGTGAATCGCGGCAAGTCGTCAGGCTTGCGCGAGGTGATAAGATTACTGTCGACCACGACTTCCTTATCCTCAAAATGCGCGCCAGCCGCGATCAGGTCATCTTTGATCGCATAAAAACTTGTCGCTTTCTTTCCTTTTAAAATGCCAGCAGAAACCAACATCCAACCACCATGACAGATCGAGGCGACGACCTTTCCTTGTTGATAAAGGTCGCGGACAAACATCACCATTTTTTCATAACGCCGCATGATATCCGGAGCCCATCCTCCTGGAATGACCACAGCGTCAAAATCCGTCGCAACAACTTGATCGATCGAAAAATGAACATCCACAGGATAGCCTTCCTTGCTGCCATATTGTTTCTTTGTTCCTGTCCCAATAATGACAACATCGTGCCCTTCCTCGCGCAGCCGATAAAAAGGATACCAGACCTCTAAGACCTGATAGAGATCTTCGACCAAAATAGCGATACGCTTGGGGCCACCCATAAACGATCCTTTAATAAAAGGAAGAATGAACGTTGAGGATCAACGGCTTATCAGCCTGGGAACTGTTTACCGCGAGACTTTTTGCGTCTTTTAATTTCTGAAGGTTTAGAGTAATAACGCTTTTCTTTGATTTGCATCAAAAAACCTTCTCGCTGGCACTGGCGCTTAAAAACCTTGAGAGCTTTTTCAAAGCTATCAGTTACCTTGACTTCCGCCATAATGAACTCACCTCTTTCTCGGTCGGCTGGAATGAATGACTTTGTTAATAAAAACCTTGGTAAGCGCCAATAATATCATAGCGCTTACAAATAGTCAACGCTTCGTTATGCGGTTATGGATCAGGGATCAGGCAGGATCGTAATGCGCGAATTCTTTGCCGGCATAGTTCTTGAGGACATAGGATCCATTTTGCTGAGAGACGACAACGTTGGGCTCGATCGGGATCTTTCCTCCACCTCCCGGAGCGTCCACCACAAAGGTCGGGACAGCGTATCCCGACGTGTGTCCTCTTAATTTCTCAATGATGTTGAGGCCAACAGACAAAGGCGTGCGAAAATGAGACGACCCAACGATCGGATCGCATTGATAAATATAATATGGACGGACCCGGATCTTCAAAAGTTCGTGCATCAGCTTTTTCATAACATACGGCTTATCGTTGATGCCTTTAAGAAGAACTGTTTGACTTCCCAGCAGGATACCATTATCAGCCAAAAGCTCACAGGCAAAACGAACACGCTTTGTAATCTCTTTAGGATGATTAAAATGAATGCTCATCCATATTGGGCTATATTTTTTTAACATGTTCACAAATTCTGTGGTGATACGCTGTGGAAGCGTGACCGGTACACGTGTGCCAATGCGCACCATCTCCACATGCGGGATCGCCTTTAGGTTCTTAATGATCCCTTCAAGAATATGATCCCCAAGCATTAAAGGATCACCGCCGGAGATCAGCACATCACGGATCTTCTTATTAGAACGAATGTATTCATAAATAGCCTCATAACTGGACGCCTTGGGCTTTGCGCGCCCCTTGGAAAACATACGTGAACGGGTACAGTGACGGCAATACATGGCGCACATCTCACTCGCCAGGAACAGAACGCGATCAGGATAGCGGTGCACCAGGCCATAAACCGGCATATTGGCGTCCTCTCCACAAGGGTCTTCAAGTTCGTGAGGAGAGCGGATCAGCTCATTCTCTAGGGGGATACATTGACGACGTATCGGGCAGCTCGGGTCCTCTGGATCGATCAAGCTCGCAAAATATGGCGGAATAGCCATCTGTAATTTTTCTCCACAACGATCAATGCCTCGGGTCTCCTCTTCGGTCAAGCTCATGATCTGCGACAAGGCTTCCTTGGTGTTGATACGATTACGTGCCTGCCATGTCCAGTCTTCCCAATCCATCGGCGTGGCGTTCTCAAAGAAATTGATGAAACGATTTTCTTTTGAGGAAAGATTTGGTTTAACGACCGCTATTTTTTCCTGGGCGCTTCCTGCAGCCTGCTCGATGGGATTCATGTTAGACTCCTGCCTCCTTCACCTTAAGGTTTAGTCTGTATAATCCTTCTTCTAGCGCCCTGAGGACCAACTCCTCAAAAGGGCGGTTAAGTGCTTGAGCAGTATAAAAGAATGTGTCTTCTTTTGACAAACTTGGCAACGGATTGATCTCCAGAACAAAAGGGTTCCCTTTTTCATCGACGCGAAAATCGACACGGCCGAAATCCCGGCACTGAACGGACAAGTAAGCCTCAACGGCAATACACTGTAATCTTTTCTTTAGGTCCTCTGATATTTTTGCCGGGCAAGTATATTTCACGTCTTCTTTACACACATTTTCAAATGTATAAAATGCATTTCCAAGATCGGTCTTGCCGTTGATCGCATACTGGATGACCGGCATCGCCTCAGGCCGCTCATTACCAAAAACAACGACCGTGAACTCAGACCCCTTGATAAATTCCTCAACTAAGGCCGGCTGATGATAGCCTTCAACAACAAGCTTTACTTGCCGCGCCAATCCTTCGTCATCTTCAACGCGCGACAATGAACTGATCCCTTTGGATGTTCCTTCACAGCAAGGCTTGACCATTAGCGGAAAACCAATATGGTTTTGACCCTGGAGTTTTTCCGTTGTTGTCGCTAAAAAATATCTTGCTGTCGGGATCTTGTCCGCGATGAAACATTTTTTAGCCAAAGCCTTGTCCAGCGTTATGCCTAGCGTCAACGCATCAGCGCCGACAAAAGGGATCTTGTGCATCTCAAGCAGTAAAGGGACCTGCGATTCACGGCTGCGGCCGAAAGAACCTTCTGCGATATTAAAAACAACGTCCACATCCAGATCCTTGATCTTTTCAAGAAGTTGATGCGCGTTGCCGATCAATTTAACTTTATATCCAGCCGATTCAAAGATCTTCTTGAGATCCTGCACCGTTTCTTGCGAATCAAATTCGGCGTTGATGTCCGCCGGATCGCCGGGCTGAATCGGACGACTTTCTTTTAAGTCATATGTCAGGCCAATGGTTAAACTCATAGGGCAAAAAAAAGGAGACTATAGTCCTTGTCTATAGCCTCCTTGTGAATGTTCATTGATTTATTCGTTCTCCTGAGATCTTTGATTAAATATATTTTTAATTTGTTTAAATATATATTAAAAAAATTATTTTTGCTACATTTTTTTTAACACACATAAAATTCAATGTCAATCATTTTTCAAAAGATATTAAGAAATATCTAAATTAGTATAAGTATAAAAGAATTTACATATCGTTTTAACCGCTTTATCGGGAAGATCTCACATTTTTACGCGGGCACAAAAGGCGAATGCGGCACTGTGAACAGAGAGGTGACACAGGTTTGCAGGTGTTTTGACCCCAAACGACCAGAAGGGCGTTATATTCGATCCAAAATTTCTTAGGAAGCTTTCTGCGCAAAGCCATTTCTGTTTCTTCTGGTGTTTTCGTACAAACGTATCCTAAGCGGTTCGAAATACGATGCACGTGCGTATCCACGCAGATCCCTAGCTTGCCGAAGCCTTCCGTAAGAACAAGATTAGCTGTTTTACGGCCAACACCTCGCAACGTTAAAAGTGTTTCAATATCGTTTGGAACCTTGCCCTGAAACTTATCAATAAGAACTCGGCAGACATGCTTAATATTTTTAGCCTTCGTTCGGTAAAAACCAACGGGAAAGACCGCCTTCTCGATCTGTTGAGCGCTTAGCTTGAGCATTTCTTGTGGACGACGCGCGATGGAAAAAAGCCTTTCGGAGGCCGGAATGGTCGTCGTGTCTTTCGTGCGCTGGCTCAACATGCAAGAAATGAGAACAAGAAACGGATCATGCCAACGCTTGCTGACCATCGTGACAGAAGGATCATCAAATTTCCGATCTTCTTTGCGCAAGGCTTTGATCACTTGCGCGATGCGATCATTGTCAAGGTAGGATGGCACGACTTTAAGATCCTCTGTGAGATCTTGAAATGTGAAAACTGCTCATTTTCTTTTCTGCGATCCCCGGGATGCCGATACTTGCGATGGTAATTTTGCCCGCGTGCGCAGGTCCGTCATTGCTTAGCAATCCCTTTTTCATAACAGCAAAGGTGATCGTTTGCGATGCCTTGACGCAAGCTCCAAGCGCTTCTCCTGTGGTCGCATCAAGGCCCGACGGGATATCCAAGGCAACAACTTTCTTCTTTGATCGATTGATCGCGTCAATAATCGCCTTTAAAGGTTCTTGCACAGGCCGGGTCAGGCCAACACCAAAAATCGCATCAACAACAAGGGAGGCTTTTTTCAAGTCCTTTAAGATCTCTGGTGTTAAACCATGGACAACCTTTAGCGGACACTTTATTTTCTTGAGAATATGGTAGTTGATCAAGGGGTCTTCTTTAAGCTTGCTTATGTTCCCAATAAAAAAAACTTTTGTTGGGATGCCTTGATCAAAAATATGTCGTGCCGTAACAAACCCATCCCCGCCGTTATTACCACTTCCGCAAAAAACGCACACAAACGGATCCTTAACGCGCATTAAGATCTTCAATATTTCTTGTGACGCCCGATATCCAGCGTTTTCCATCAGCACACAAGAAGGAATACCCAAGCGATGGATCGCATATGCGTCTAAACACTGGGCCTGGCGCGCAGTATAAGCCCTAAACATAGCCTAGATCTTTAAGAATAGAAATATTATCCCGCCATTTTTCTTTGACCTTCACGTGGATCTCAAGAAAAATACGGCGGTCCAGCAGGGATTCAATCTCTTGGCGTGCGGCGACACCTACGTCCTTTAGGATATGGCCTTTTTTGCCGATGACGATCTCTTTCTGGGAACTATGTTCGACAAACACCTCGATCGCAACATAAGTGAGTTTATTCCGTCGACGCTGTATTTGATCGACCTGCACCGCCAAGGCATAAGGGATCTCGTCACGCATCAGTTGCAAGAATTTCTCACGAACGATATCCGCGATCATGTTTTTTTCTGGAACATCTGAGACCGCGTCCTGAGGATACAATGCCGGGCCCGTAGGCAATCGCTCAAATATAAGTTCAATTAGCTTCTCAATGTTCGTCGATCGAGCGCCGGACAAAGGAAGCAGCACAAACCTCTTAGGATCGTTGAACTTGTTTTCCAGCTGCTCCTTATAATATTCAATATATTCAGGAACACAGGTCCCTTTGAGGTCGATCTTGTTAAGACCTAAGATCAAAGGTTTCTTGCTATTTTTGATCTTGTCAATGATCATTTGCTCTTCTTCACCTAATGTCTTGTTCGCGTCAACAAGATGGATCACGCAATCCACATCTTCAATCGTGCCAAACGATGATTGTTTCATAAGCTCATCCAGCTTATCCTTGCCTCTCACAAGACCCGGCGTATCGATAAAAACGACCTGTCCTTGACTACTATTGTAGATCCCACGGATCTGACTGCGGGTAGTTTGAGGGATCTTGGAGACGATCGCGATCTTCTGTCCAACGATCGCGTTTAAAAGCGTTGACTTGCCGACATTCGGCCGGCCAATGATAGAAACGAAACCGCTGCGAAAATCTTGAGAATGTATTCTTGTCATTATCTGTCCTTACGATAGACCAACGTTGTCACCACGACACCGGAAAACAAAATAAGATTAATAATACAAAAAACTTTCCAGACGATATCTTTCGATATCATGCCAGAAGGCGCCATAACGATCAAGCATGTCCAAACACCAAGAGCCCACCACAGGCTGATATCCTTCGACGATCTTCTTTTAATGATATGGACGATCAGCGGAATGTTCCATAAAGGCAGAATAATTGCAGCGCACAATCCAAAAATTTGGATCAAGGACTCATTCATGGCGCACAACCGAAGTCTTGGTCAACAAAGCGCCAGCCTGTTTGATCAAGCGGTCAACGCCTTGCTTTGTTTTGTGGATACGACAGCTAGCGACGCTATCGTGGCCTCCGCCCCCGTACGTTGTCGCTAAAAAACCAACATCGATCCCGCCTTTAGAGCGCAAGCTCACGCGCAGCATATTACTTTCTGCCTCTCGGAAAAAAAGTGAGACTTGTGCCCCTGCGGTCATCAAAAGATCATCCGCGACAGGATCCACGTGTTCTTGGCGTCCTTTAAGTCGCAAAAAATCTTCCCTGTACAAGATCGACCAAACAACCTTTCCGTTGAGCGCGGTCTTGATCCGGGTGAACGACAAACCTGTTAGAAGCATCGCTGGTAAGCTTTTACGCCAATAATATCTTTCAGATATACTATTAAAGTCAACTCCTGTCTCCAAAAGCTTTGCGCAGATCTCAAATGTTTTTTCATTGACCTCCGCCCGGCTAAAAGATGATGTTTCAACGATAGCGGAAGTCAAAAGGCACTCGGCGATCTTTCGATCGACCTTGATATCCAATGCCGCTAACAGCTCATAAACGATCTCGCCCACCGAGGCTGTACGGGCAGAAACTAATTGAACATCGCCAAACTGATCACGATAAACATGATGATCGATCTCAATGATATAGGCTGATCTTTTAAAGATCTTGTCAACACCGGGAAGCTGTTTAAGGCTGGCACAGTCTAGGCTAATGGCTAGATCCACCGGATGCGCGTGATCATACGCTTGGCGAACACGATCTGCTGACGGCAGCGAGCTATAGCGGCTAGGAATTTTATCTGGACAAAGAAATGTAATATTTTTTTTGATCTTTTGCAAGCCCAGCCCTAAGCCCAGCATCGACCCTATGGCATCGCCATCAGGATTCATATGGCAGGCTAAAACTATGTGCTGACTCTTGCGGATCAGATCAACAGCAATTTTTAAATTTTCTTTGAATTCTTTTGTTTTCATGCTGTCCTAACAAGGTGATGCAAAACGTAAAAACACTTTGAGCCTATCCTGCACGTCTTTCATGGTCAAGCCAGCTGTCCGCGCGACGCCAAAGCCTTGCACGTTAAAAGACGCTAAGACCGTGGCATAACAGACAGCTTTTCGAAATGCTGCCTCGTTTATTTTTCCCTGTCTGGCTAGAAATCCCATTAGCCCTCCAGCAAACGTATCACCCGCACCCGTTGGATCAACAACCTTCTCAACCGGAAAAGCCGGCAACGCGAACGAATAGCGGTCGCCAGAGAACAAAACACCGTGCTCCCCTTTTTTGATAACGATAAATGCCGGCCCCAGGTGACGCAATGACCGAGCAGCCTTGATCAGGTTGGTCTCGCCGGTCAGCATGCGCGCTTCGCTGTCATTGGCAACGAATAAATTGACCTTCTGGATAAGACGCAGCAATTCGCGCCGCTTGTGCGTGATCCATAGATTCATGCTATCCATCCCGACAAATTGAGGATGATCCATTTGCCGTAGAACTTCAGCTTGGATACAAGGATCATCGTTGGCTAAAAAAACATAAGGAATACGGCGCTGCGCGACCGTAATGCAGGGTTTAAAATCCTTAAGAACCCCAAGCTCTGTTGTTAATGTGATCGCGCTGTTGAGATCGCCGGCCTTATACTCCCCGCTCCAGCAAAACGTTTTTCCCTCCGAACGCATCACCGATCTTAGGTCGATCCCTTTATCCTCAAATAATCTTAAATGCTGCCGCGGGAAATCCTTGCCGATGATCCCCGATACGCACACATCGGTTAAAAGTGATGCGCTCATACAAAAATGGGACGCTGAGCCTCCCAACATCAATCGCTTGATTCCTGAAGGTGTTTTAACATTATCCAAAGCAACGGTTCCAGAAACTAATAATTTCATGGTCATTCTCCTATGATTTTGACCAAAACACGTTTTTTTCTTCGCCCATCAAACTCACCACAAAAGATCTGTTCATGAGCGCTTAAGTTACGGCCGCTTTAGCAACGTAACTTAACTTGCGCGAATGAATGCAGACACCTTCATCAGTGCGGAGCTATTCACCGATCACCTTGATCAATACTCTTTTCTTTCTTCGCCCATCAAACTCACCATAAAAGATCTGCTCCCAGGGCCCAAAATCCAATTTTCCCTTGGTCACTGCGACAACGACCTCTCGCCCCATGATCTGCCGCTTCATGTGACCGTCAGCGTTATCTTCCCCAACATTATGGCGATAGCCCGAGACTGGTTCATGCGGCGCAAGCTTCTCAAGCCAATCATCGAAATCCTGATGCAACCCGGGCTCATCATCATTGATGAATACCGATGCTGTAATATGCATCGCGTTAACCAGACAAAACCCTTCCTGAATACCGCTTGACGTGATCGCCCGTTGAACATGCTCTGTAATGTTCAAATAAGCTCGTCGCGTCTTGGTCTCGAACCAAAGCTCTTGCCGATAGTGCTTCATACGATCTTTTTTCTTTGTTTAGATTTCAGCTGCGCCACAAGATCAACAAAAGGCGGAAACTGTCGAAGGTTCACGAGGTCATCATCTTGCGCCAAATGTCGAAAGTCCTGATACCCTTTCGCGATCGCCACCTGGATCACCTCAAAAGCCTTATGAAGGTCTGCGAGCAAAGAATAACTGCAGGCAAGATTATAAAGAACGATCGGGTCATTCGGGCGCAGAGCAGAAAGCTTTAGGTCGATCTCAAGTCCCTGACGATAAAGCCCTCTTTTCGTATATAGATCACCCAAATTGATCATGGCTTCAATAAAATGAGGGCTTTTTTCAAGGACGCCCTCTAGAAATCGGATCTCAAAATCAAGATCATCAACAGCATTCTTTTGGGAATCATCAGCCACGCACTTTCTCCAGGACAACCCTTCGTCTGATCTCTTTTAATAAAGCTTTCGGCATGTTATTGCATGAGCACACTGGCAGGCGCCAACAATATCTTAATTTTAAACGCTCTTTTTCGTAGAAATGCACGGCCATTAATGAACAAGCGATCTAATGCAAGTTGGGCTTTAAATAGCTTTCAATACGCAACAGCGCTTCCTTTAAATTCTCATAGCTTGAGGCATACGAGATCCTCACGTACCCTTCTGTCGATTCGCCAAAAGCCACCCCAGGCACTAAAGCGACCTTCTTTTTGTTCAGCAGATCGGTCGCGAACTCTATGGAATTTCGGCTAAATTTCTTAATAGAAGGAAACACATAAAAAGCGCCCTCGGGCATATGGCAGTCTAGGCCTATCTCGTTAAGGCGGGAAACGACAAAACGTCGTCGTCGCATATATTCTTTTTTCATTTCCACAACATCGTTGAAACCGCCACGCAATGCCTCGATCGCAGCCATCTGACTTGTAATTGAAGCGCATAACATTGTGTACTGATGGATCTTGGTCATGCCAGCGATCAACTTGGCCGGGCCGCAAGCATATCCTAAACGAAAACCCGTCATAGCAAAAGCCTTGGAAAAACCGTTAAGATAAATGACGCGTTTTTTCATTCCTGGAAGAGATGAAAAAGGCGTATGATCGAAATCATACGTTAGCTCATCGTAAACCTCATCGCTTAAGACGATCAGATCATACTTGTCAGCAATGCGAGCGATCTGCTTAAGCTCTTTCTTTGTGTAAGAAGCGCCTGTCGGATTGCAAGGATAATTGATCATCAAGGCGCGAGCACCTTTCTTGCACCCTTTCTCGATCTGCTCCACAGATAATTTAAAATGATCCTCAATGCGCGTAGGCAACAAAACAGGTTCGCCGCCAGCAAGGTCCACGACAGCCGGATAAGAAACATAGGATGGGTCATGGATCAAAACCCTTTCCCCTGGATTAAGGATCGTGCGAACAGCCAGGTCAAGGCCCTCGCTCACACCCACAGTGATCAATGTTTCTTCTTCAGGGTCATACTGTAATCCATAGCGCTTGTGAAGATGCTGACAAATGATCTTACGCAACTCGATCATTCCCTTGTTGGACGTATAAGAAGTATATCCTTGCTCAAGAGAAAAAATGGCCTTTTCGCGGATACGCCATGGCGTCACAAAATCTGGCTCTCCAACACCCAAAGAAATAACATCCTTCATGTTAAGAACGAGATCAAAAAATAATCTGATCCCTGAAGGTTTTAATTTTTCAACTTTTTCTGCAATATCCATAAGATCTTCGACCTATCTTTTAATACGAAATGTTCAGACGCTGCCGCTGCTTGCCTTTTTTCAGAATATGCCCATCCTCTTTATACTTTTTCAACAAAAAATGGGTCGCTGTGCCGCGGACATGGGACATTGGCGAAAGCTTGGAAGCGATAAAATTCGATACCGTCTGGATGTTTTCGCCTTCAACCTCCACTAGCAGATCATAGGATCCAGACATCAAATAACAGCTTTTCACTTCTGGAAAACTATAGATCCGCTCCGCGATATAATCAAATCCGACATCTTTCTGAGGCGTAATACTGACTTCGATCAAGGCACGCACAAAATTCGGGTTTTCATCGATCAATTCTTTATTGATAACGGTCTTATACTGAACAATGACCCCATCTTTTTCATATTTCTTGATCGCCGCTTTAACCGCGTTGGCGCTCTGCCCTGTTAACTTGCTAATCTCATCGGGGGTAAGACGCGCATTCTTCGACAATACCTCTAAAATTTCGTTCATAATGCCTCCTTTTAACTGTGCCATTCTATATCATTTTCACATTCAACGCAAATGAATTGCTACCGGCCTGCGGGATCATTCCTGTAAAATGCTGGGCATTTTCCATTCAGGTTTTTTTGGCGAAGAAGTCGTTGCGCGTTGCAATGCCGCATCATGTTTTTTCATCTTCTGATCACCCTGCGAATGTTTTCCCGCCCCCAAAACATCTTCTAAGATCTTTTTTTCCTCCTGAGTACGAGCGATCTTCATCTGAAGGCTAGAGATCTTGCCTGTTAAAACCTGGTGTTGCGTTCTAAGATCGCTTAAAACTTTTTGCAATCTTTGCTCCTGAGACAGAAGGGCCTTTTTCTTTAGGTCATCATAACGATCAACATCTTCTTGGAGCGACGCGATACGTTTCTGCAAAAGTCCTTGATCCAAAACATCCTGTTTTTTCTGCTTCACCCACCGCTGCCTTTCCTGGGTATCAGCAGTTTGCGCTTTTTGCAAAGAGGTTAAAGCGTCTTGATAATGTATACCGAGATTTTTGAGTTGCGCTAAAAGCTCTTTTTTTTCTGTATAATGCGCTTGGGCCTTTGCCTCTAGAGCCTCAGCGGACTGCTTAAAAACTATGACATTCTGAACAGCATCTTGATATTCTTTAGAAATACGAGAGGCTTGCTCAAAAGCCCATTTCAAATATTCAGAGAACAGGTCCTGATATGCGCTACCTTCCGATCCTTGTAAGCCGGGATCCAGCACAGCAGGATGCGCAGATGCACGCTCAGAAAACGCTTCAAGGTCTTTCAAGCTTTGATCAATATCCGCAGCACTGATGCTCTGAAAAACATATTTTTCTTTTGTTGATCTTCGGTGATCATCCAAGCATCGTGGACGAGCTCTGCTACCATTTAAATTCATCAAGCGCAATATCTGACGATACCGGCTTAGATCCATAGAGTCGCTTCCTGCAAGCTGAGCTAGCGCTAAACCTTTCTGAGCGCTGCTGATCTTTTGAGCTAAGAGGCCTTGCTTTGCTCTTGCGGCGTCAAAACGTTCATGCCCTATCTGTTTTTTATTTGATAAAGCGTTAAAACGCTCACGATCTTTTAACTGGATATCTCTGTGCTGATACTCCACAAGACTTTGTCTTTGTGCCTTCAGGTTATTCACCTGGCTCTGCTGTTGCCCGTTTTCATGGGATAAGATTTCAAGTGCTGCGCGCAAGGAAGCTATTTCTTTCTCAAGGACGCCTACATGCTCACGCAATTCTTCATATTGTCGCTGCGCATTTTTTTCCTCTAGTCGAAATTTTTCTAGGTCACGATTTTCGTCTATGAAGCCCTTGGCCTTTCTGACCTGGCCGGAAAGCTCTTGAACCTTCTCTTGCTGCTTCTTAAGCTCTAAGGTCAAAATGCTGTTTTCCTCACTCAGCCGATCGTTCTCGCGCAGCGCATCCTTAGCGCTTCTTTGCAGATCAACAGTTAAATTCGTCACCTGCTCTTGCACAGCAAGAACAGAATTCTCTTGGGCATCAGCTGCGGATATGCGCAGCAAACACAAGAAAGCAGAGAGATAAAAAATGATCTTTGGAAAAAGATGGCGCATAATATATTTCTATTATAATAGGCAAGCGTTCGACCGCCAATAAAAAACAAAAAACACGCAACAGGCTGACGTCGCGCGGGATCTACACTAAAAACTCCTCGAGCATGTTGTGGGTGTGGGCTAGGCGTGCCAAACGACAAAAAACTTCGAACGTCAACTCAACATCAGACATGGCGCGATGTTTTTGGCGCTCTTGAATATCCAAGGCGTTTGCCACCGCCCACAGAGGATATCGCCGCAATTCCGGCAGAACACGTCGCGCGATCTGCATCGTATCCAAGAAAATAATATCACGCCCGATGGTCAAACCTGCGGTTTCCAGCTCATGATAAAGAAATCCAAGATCAAAACGAATATTGTGCCCGATCAATACCGCGCCATTAATAAAACTCAAAAGGTCCTCAGCAATATCTTGAAAACGAGGAGCGCTGGCAACCATTTGATCGCTGATACGGTTGACCTCGAACGCGGCCAAGGAGATCGACCGGCCAGGATTGACCAGCGAATGAAAATGATCTATTTTCTGAAGGCCTTTAGCCTTGAGCGCCGCGATCTCAACGATACGATCACCGAACGTTGGTGACAATCCTGTCGTTTCAACGTCAAACACAACGAATTCTTTTTCTTCTAAGCAGCGCATGAGGCCTTTGGCGATACAACGTAGCTTGGATGGATGCGACAAGGCTTGAACAAAAGTTTCGTTGCGCGGATATTTTCAAGGCCAAAATCATCCATCACGTTAATAAAATCAAATCTTTTTATTTGGGTATCTCGGCACATTTCACGGAAAATATACGTAGAAAGCCCCTTGACGGACCGATCAGCGACTTCCAACAGAACACAAAAAACATCTTGCTTAAGATCAAATCCAAAAGTATAAGCATGTATTTTACCGTCGATCAGAACAACGCGGCCCACAAGGCCTAACTTTTGATAATGCGAAAGACAAGTATCATGAACGCAAAGATTTTCGTCGATCATCTGCCGATAGATATCGTCGTCGTATCGCTCTTTGCGCTCCTTCGCCCAGCACCTGTAAACTTGCAAGCACTCTTTTTTCATGCTGGGTCGATAGGGTATAAAAACACAGGCTTTGGATCGCGCGCACTGATTATATAGCGCGCGCTTTGATTTGTATTTATTACCCGCAAGATGCTCAAGCTCAGATCGACGGTAAACGAATTCATCACTTTTATGATAGATCGTGTATTTTTCAGGAGAAAAAATCCCAATATCCTTTTGTTCAACATTTTCAATACGTGAAATGCCCCGCCCCTGGTTCATCGTAAATAAAATACTAAAACATTTCTCAGCTAGACCCAAAGAAAGCGCTTTTCCTAGCGGCGGCAAATAAAGAAAAGACCCTAATTCATGCTTGGCAAAGACGCAGAGGGCGCCGCCAATGACTTTAAATTCAAAATCAAAGAAATCTTTCCAAGAAAAAATATTCACAAAAGAAAACATCGAAAGGTCATATTGGGTTTTTCTAAGGAACTTCTGAAAAACGCGCTGAGAAGAAAAAAAGTCGCTGGTTCTCATGACTCCACAGGAAAAATGATCTGCACTTCCTCGCCTTGGATGTGATCAGAAACAATATTTTCTTTGCAAGACCTTAAAAAAGATTTCACGTCCTTTTCCTCAAAAAATTTTTTAACCTGCGCGCACACGTCTTGAAAACAGACGAGGTCTTTCTTTTCCTGCACATAAGGACAGGCGAGGTGAACGGCAACGGCTATGGCGTCCTTATTCCTCACTAAAAGAAAAGGATACAGGGCGCATTCGAAAGGCCGCCATGAATAAACTTGGCAATGATTGGTTCGCGCGTCAAGATGATCGCACAGCCAAACCCCCTGAACACATCTTGTCCGAAGATAGCCTTCTTGATCCGCGTTCAGCGGCCCTTGTGCCCTTGAAAAGCACTCTTCTTTCGCATAGACCTTAGGACGCCAAGGGCTGCAGCTATCCTGAAAACGGCAGCATCCCTGGCACGCTAAACAAAATTCTTGAGGCGGGAATGAAAGCGTGAACATAGCACCTTATCAGCGGGATTATTTTACACGACTACCGATCTTAACATTGCGATCTGCTTCCAAAACCGATGGGCCATTTTCGTCAGACGCGGCCAAAAGCATGCCACAAGATTCTTCGCCGCGCAACATCGCCGGCTCTAAATTATTAACCACAATGATCTTGCGCCCCACAAGAGCCTCTTTCGCATACGCTAATCGAATACCAGCCACGATCTGTTTTATTTCCGCTCCCGTGTCGATCTTAAGAACATACAGCTTATCCGCATTCGGATGATCTTTGACCTCTTTAACCTGGGCAACGATCAGCTCAAAATTCTGGAATTCCTTGATGCTTACCATATGACACTCCTTTAGATAGCTTATGATTAAATAACGCGTTATTGTAACATATTCTTTTCAGAGTGCAATCCCCTCTCTGATTGTAAAAAACGCAAGCCTCAAATTGCTCAAAAAATACTTTCATGTTATACTGCGTGCACAGGTGCCAAAATGAAAACTGCTTACAACTTCTTTCTCCGCTATCAGAAGATCATCTTCCTTGTTCTCGCAGCCATAACCGGATTTCTTATTCTCCTCCCCTTACATAACTTTCAGGCACCTTTAGCTCAAGGCGATCACGGGCGAGACCTGTACGCATTCAAGCAAACTCTAGACGGCGCTACTCCCTACAAAGACTATTGGTGGGTCTATGGCCCCCTCATGCCTTATTACTATGCTTTATGTTATAAATTTCTTGGCATAAGCATTCAAAGCGTCCTTGCGGGAGAACTACTGCTAAAAATTGGCGCAGGCATATTCTTTTATTTATGCCTATCTCAGTTCTCTTCTCCTGTTTTCGCCCTGCTAGGCGCTTGCTGGTTTATTCTTTTCCAGCCTGATTTCTTTCATACATACAACCATGCTGGCGCCATCCTTAGTCTCTTGATGATCATTTACTTTCTTTTTCTCTACCTTCGAGATCCTAAAAAAAAGTATCTTTTTGGTATCTTCGCAGGTAATTTTCTTATCTTTTTTATCAAGATTAATACCGGACTATACGCTCTTTGCGCGTCTGCGCTCTCTCTTGCCCTAATTGACTGGGTCAAAAAGAACAAATTTAATAAAAAAGTATATTCTGGCATGTTAATCTTTCTGCCTGTATCGGCCTGCTTATTGCTCTGGTTTTTCTTCTTGAAAGGTCTTTCTATCTATGAAATTCGTCAATGTTTCCCCCTGCTAAGCGTAGATCGTCCTTACAATACACCCCTAATCCCTGTTTTTCTAATATTCCTCAGATTGCAGCTTCTTTCTCTTCTGCTGAATCAAACAAACGCGCTGATCGCATTGCTGGCGCTCACCCTAGGCGTTATGTTCTTTATAAAGAAATCCTCTTGTTGGATCTGCAAAAAAGACCTTGTTCTGGCGCTGTGCTGTTCAGGCTTTTTCATATTGACAACCCTTCATGAATTCCTCGCTACGGGTGTTTCGTATAATCTTTTTTGGGTCAAACCTCTTCAGAATCTTTTTCTATTCCTTGCCATTGGAGCCGGGGTACAAAAACTTGTCAAACCCTTGCAAACGCTATTGGTAAGCGTTCTGTTCGCTATCGTATGCATCTTTTCTTTCAATTATCACATGTCTATTAATACTTTTAAAACCCCTTATCATTTCTTTGATATTGGAAAAACGAAAATTTATATCGAAAATCCTTTTGGCTGGATACTAACCGTCAAGAAAACAACGCAATATCTAACAGATCATCTGCAGGCGAATGAAACATTCTTGGCCTTACCCTATGAACCTCTTTATTATTTCCTGGCTGGTAAACCCAGCCCTACAAGACAACTAATCTTCTTTGACCATATTAATATTCCTACAGAACAAGAGGAAAAGATCGTCAATGAACTCGAGAAAAATAAAATAAATTACGTTCTTATCTCAAGCCGCCAAAAGACTACCGAGCACGGGCTTGGAACGTTCGGAAAAACCTACTGCCCGGTTCTCGCTGCGCACATTGAACAACACTTCTCGGTCGTGGCAACGTTTGGGGATTGGACAGGCGATCCAACAAAAATCTTACATCATGGAATAAAAATTCTAAAAAGAAAATAACCATCTATGAAAATATTTTTCCAGCAACTTCTTAGGTATCAAAAATATTTATTCTTGGCTCTTACAATTGTTGTTGCCATTATTATTCTCTTTCCTATTCGCACCTTTCAAGCCCCTTTAGCGCAAGGCGATCATGGCCGGGACCTATACGCTTTTTGGCAAACATCTCAAGGCGCGACACCCTATCAAGACTACTGGTGGTGTTATGGGCCTCTTATGCCATACTACTATGGGTTTATTTTCAAGATATTCAATCCTTTGATACAGATCGCCCTATTGGGTGAATTGCTCCTCAAGCTTACTGCTGTTATTCTCTGTTATCTTGCCTTAAGTTGTTTTGTTCAGGCTGGATGGGCCTTGATCGGGGCACTCTGGCTTGCCGCGTTCATGCCGCACTTTCCCCACACCTACAATCATGCTGGCGGGATCACGGCGCTTTTATGGACCATTCTCAATCTGTTTCTGTATTTAAAGAGCAGTGATCGGAAATTCCTATGGCTCGGCTTCTGTTCGATCACGATAACTTTTCTCATAAAATTCAACATCGGTATCTACAGTCTGGCAGGGTTCCTTGCTTGCGCCATCTTCTCAGATCTTGTTCACGAGAATTTAAAGAAAAACTTGCGCTCTTACATTTATGGGCTGCTCTTATCTTGCGCCTTTCTTATGGCAACTCATTTTTGGTTCGTCCGCGGACTGCCGATGTACTATATCTTGCAATGCTTTCCTTTTTTAGGAGGCTATCGTCAAATAGCGCCAACAACATCGCTATGGGCCAATATGCTCGCATTTACTAAAGAAACTTTTGGTCAGATCACAAGCTACAAACCCTACTTAGCGATCCTGATCATCGTCGTAGATTTTCTTGTGTTTGCGATCCTTCTGTTCTTTTCAGATAAACAAAGAAGGGCTGAAAACAAAAAGGCTCTCCTAGGGATCCTCGCGGCTTCTATTTTCTTTCTTTTCTGCCTCCACGAGCACTTAGCAAGTCCCATGATCTACTCTAGGTACTGGACGGAGCCATTTCAAATTCTCTTTATCTTTCTGATCATTGGATTCATGGCTCCTAGAACCCCAAAGATCTTCCAGGTCGCCCTCATCGTCTTTTTTTGCAGCGTTTTATTCTCCCGAGCCACTCTCCAGCGACGTTTTATCGCATTTTTCAAGGATCCTCTGCACCATTTTCACTTTAAGAGCCATGATATGTACGCTACCAACGCGCCGGACTGGTTCTTTACTATATATCAGACAATGTCAGCATTGGAAAGGCTGCCTGAACAAAACGAAACGTTCTTTGTGCTCCCCTATGAGCCGCTGTATTACTTTCTGGCAAAAAAACAAAGCCCGGTCAAAGAACTATGTTTTTTTGATTTCATGCATATCCCCATTGATCAAGAAAAAGACATCATTTTGAATCTTGAAATAAAAAAAGTTCGATACGTTCTTCTTTCCAACCGCTGCAATTCCCCAACAGAACCAAGTATTGGGATCTTTGGGAAAACATATGGGATCTTATTATCAAACTATCTGGCGAGAAATTTTGAAGTGATAGAAAGTTTCGGGAACTGGGGACGCCCCGTTGGCTGGATCGACAATCACGCGACCAGAATTCTGAAACGAAAAAGCTTCCTGATCCAACAATAAGATCTAAAAAAATAGCCCCTCGTAAAGAGGAGCTATTTTTTATATATACGGACCGGACGACAAATGACGACATAACTTATGGATGCCCTTTGGGCGACATAAGTTATCTGTCGGAATTTGCTTCGTATATGCTTTTGATATGCGAAGGAACAACAACGAGATTTGAATGGTTTCGCCTTGCTCAACCACTTTCTCGCTAACGCTCGGTCGCTCGTAGCTATCGCTTGCGGCTTCAAACTGACCAAGTCCATATAAAAAATAGCCCCTCGTAAAGAGGAGCTATTTTTTATATATACGGACCGGACGAGATTTGAACTCGCGATCTTCAGCGTGACAAGCTGACATGTTAACCAAGCTACACTACCGGTCCAAAATTTTCGATCAATGGTGGGCAATGGAGGACTCGAACCCCCGACCCTCTGAATGTAAGTCAGATGCTCTAACCAACTGAGCTAATCGCCCAACGGAAGCGTTATATTACAATAAAAGAATTTGACTGTCAAATTCTTTTAACCGCTGATCTTGCCGACAGACATCAAAGAAAAGACCATGGTAAAAATGGCCACAGTCTCAATGATCCCGAGGACGATCAAATAATTCCCGAAACCTTTTCCTGTTTCTCCTAAAGCATCTGAAGCACCCGCACCAGCTTTTCCCTGCATCCACGCGGACATGCCGATCGCAAGCCCCCCAAAAAGCCCTGTCCACCACAAAGCCATACCTTGACTGGATGATGTCAAGATCGCGTTCATTAAAATCATCCCGTAGATCGTTTGCGATAAGGGAGCGCCCACGAACGCCGCTAACAAAAACGGGGCTTGCTTATTCTGCGCGAAACATTTCTTCCAAGCGCCTACCGCTGCCATACCGGCCGCTCCCGCGCCTAATCCAGAGCCAACAGCTGACAACCCTAACGCCGCAGCAGCGCCAAGATCCTGAAATTGAGCCAATGTGTTTGCGTCCATCGTTTTCTCCTTTTTAAATTTTTTCTTGTTTGACCTTACACAAAGGGTCATAAGCGACCCCTGACCACTCCATCTTTAAATGACTTGAAAATTCTAGGATGTTCAGTCGAATACCGTGGACCATGATCGCCATGAAGCCCAATGTAAGATTGAGCGCGTGTCCAACGAACAAAATAAGAACGGCAGCCATTGCAGAAAAGAATGTTTTAAATCCTAACCCTAAGGCCATCTGATTAAAGGCATCTGCGACCGCCACCGATGCCAACCCAACAGCCGCAAGGCGGATATACGAAACGACATCCGTGAACATGTTAACAATGCTCATCAAAAGATTGCCCAGCCCTATCCCCGCTGTTTTTAAGATGTTCGTTGTTGGCTGATGAAAGAATATCGCAAGGAACCCTCCGCTGTAAAGTAATGTATAAGCAAAGGATGGCAAAGCTTCATTTAAGATAAGCGTTCTTGCCAAAAAGAACATGAACCATAAAATGCCGATCCATCCCAGCTCCGCTAAAGCCATGGTAGACGGCATCTTGATCAGCGCGCGCCACGCATGGGCGATACTTAGGTGTAGCGCGCCTAACAAAAAACAGAACATCTGAATATGCCGTGTCTCAGTCAGCCAAGGGACCAAAGGCCTCAACGACGGCACAAGGCTTTGGCCGAAAAAGACCCCTGTCAGCGCTCCCCAGACGATGACGCAAACGCTAAAGATGTACATCAAATAGATAGGTTTTTTGTCTTGAACGCTTCTTTTGCTTTTCCAATGAAAAAATATTGTCCCACAAAGGATAATGATGCCATATCCCGCATCACCGATAAGCATACCGAAAAAGAGAGATAAAAATAACAAAAAAACAAGGCTGATATCTAACTCTTGATATCCAGGCAAGATGTTCATGATCCCGAAGATCGGCTTTATAAGTTCGACCCAGGGAGCGTTGCGGATCAACGTTGGAACGCGATCATCAGGATCAGGGTCTTCCGCGACCAAACCCCATCGATGTTGACGAGCAAGTCCCTGCAAGCGGGCAAAACTTTCGGATGGACAGAAACCTTTTAAATATAAAAGGCTTTCCTGGTCGCCCATGCCGGCCAAGGCTTGCTGGAGTCGTAAGTCCGAAACTTTTGCTTGGCGATATTGCTCAAAAACCTTGATATAGGCACACCTTTTCTTAAGCTCTGCCTCAAGCTCGAGAATTTTCTTTTCGTCTAGATCTTGCAAGCGCAACATATCCTCAAGCCCTAAGGCTGGCAACAATACCTCAGCAAAAGGCAGCGCGATCTCTTGATGGCTGACAAGAACGCAGTACGCGATCTTATCCTGTGTAAAAATAACCTCACAAACAATCTCTTGCGGGACTTGAGCTAGCGCCGTCTCGGGGATCTTGTAAAGTTTCACATGAAATCCCTTTTCTCGAAGGCGCGCAATATCCGCAGGCTGAAAATCACCCCACGCCCGCCACTGCTGGATCAATGCCTGCCGCTTGATGACATCCTCCTTAAGCCCAGATAATCGGTCGAACGCATGAATGGTAGACGCTATCACATCCTGCGCGTCTTCAAGGTCTTCTTGCGCGATCGATGGAAATGAGCACAAATACGCCAAAACATCCCCTATCTTCATGATCTGATCCTGCAATGCGGAAATATCATTTCCTTCAGGAAGCTTTTGGTGCTCAACGTGAACAAGGCCAAGTTCCCGTAAGCGATCGACGGCATCGCAGGCGTCCTTACGCTGAACGATCAAAAATATTTTCTTCATCGCAACGATCATAGCGCTACTCCTGCCAAAACAGCTTTCTCGATCTTTTTCTTCGCGACCTTGCTCACGCCCACCGCGCTCGCCTGCTGATCCCCTAAATAGATCCGGATCGCGCGAATATTGCTCATGCATTCCGGGATCTTGACTTTCTCAAATAAATTCACCCGCTGTGTCGTGATCATCAGCTCGCGATGAAGAAGATCCACTTGTTTTTTGATCACATGGACCTCAGCCGTCAAAGAGCAAAACATCCGCAGCTGAGCGATCCCGGCATCCACCCACAGAGGCATGCGGAAAAGATCATAATCAATAGCAGCAAAAACAACATCTTTGAACACAGGAATGTCCGCGCCGGCCACATTTTGCGTCTCCCAGTGGATATCCTTAGGAGTGATCCACGGCTTGATATCCACACCCGGATCAGCAAGCAACCCAGCCCAAGAAAGGATCTGTTGGCGGATCGCGGAGAGCTCTGCTTGTTTTTTCTCCAGCTCGGCACGGATCTGAAAGATCTTGATCTGAAGCTGTTGTTTCTTCAGCTGCAGCGTTGGCAGATAATGCGCGAATTGCTCTAAGCTGTCACGTTGACGCTTGAGCTCATTTTTCGTTAACTTGACCTTGGGCATTGATTATTTTTTCCACCAATATTTTTCGACTAAAACAGTTTTCATACCGACCTCTGCCGGCTCGAACATCTCGGACAAGATATCCCATCCAAGGTCCAATGCTTTCTCTAAAGGGATGTTGACCGACAGGTCCATCATTTCTTTTTCAAAGCGCTGTCCGTATCTTAACAATTTCTCGTCCCAAGCGCTCATGCGAAAACCCATCGAGCGCTTTTCCAGCGTTTCCCGATACTGCGCGTACAGCTGGATCATGCGATCCATGATCGCGCGATGATCATCGCGGGTCTTGCCATTGACCTGCTGCTTTAAACGGCTTAAAGATCCGAAAGGTTCAATACGCCCGCCCTTAAGATAAAACTGACCTTCGGTGATATAGCCGGTATTATCCGGCACAGGATGCGTGACATCATCCCCGGGCATGGTCGTGACCGCCAAGACGGTGATAGATCCAGCCGAGTCAAAGTCAACCGCCTTTTCATAACGCTTCGCGAGTTGGCTGTACAGGTCTCCTGGATAACCGCGGTTAGAAGGGATCTGCTCCATGGTGATCGCAACCTCTTTGAGCGAGTCGCAAAAATTCGTCATATCCGTCAACAAAACGAGGACGCGTTTTCCCTGAAGCGCGAATTGTTCCGCAACCGCTAAGCACATGTCAGGGACCAATAAGCATTCAACAGTAGGATCTGATGCCGTATGGATGAAAAAAATGGATTTCGATAAAGAGCCATGTTGCTCAAGCGTATCGCGGAAAAAAAGATAGTCATCATACTTTAATCCCATGCCCCCTAAGATGATCAAATCAACCTCAGCCTGCATCGCGATACGCGCTAAAAGCGGGTTGTAAGGCTCACCGGCCACAGAGAAGATCGGCAGCTTTTGAGATTCAACCAAAGAATTAAAAACATCGATCATCGGAACACCGGTGCGGATCATGTTGCGAGGAACAATGCGTTTGGCTGGATTGACCGATGGCCCGCTAATGCTGATCAAATTATCCATCAAGGCGGGCCCGTGATCGCGCGGCTTTCCGCTTCCTGTAAATATCCTTCCCAATAAGTTCTCTGAAAAAGAAACCTGCATCGGATGCCTTAGAAAGCGCACCTTGTCATTGGTGGAAACACCCCGGCTGCCTTCCAGCACCTGTAAAGATACGCGCGCGCCATCCAATCGGATCACTTGCGCCAAGGACATGCCTGCGCGGGTTTGAACTTCCGCGAGTTCCCCATAGCCAACATCCACTGCTTCGACGGTAATAACGTCTCCTGCGATCTGAATGATCTCGTTATATGTTTTATGCATAGGTTACCTTTGTTTGCTGTTGATGTACGCTTCCAAGTCCTGACGCGCCTGCTGAAACGGCGGCGAATCAAAGGCCAGCGTGTTCCAATTAATGAATTTTTGTCTTATATTAAGAAAGAATTTCCTGGCTTCATCTTTTTCTGAAAAGGAAAATTCTTTATTGATCACTTTTAACAGCACGTCGAAAACAGATTCTTGGCGTTTAGCCATTGTGGCTTCATCCACTTCATCAAAGGCGTTTTGCTGCAGATAGACAGCATCGAAGAAGTCGCCCTTGAGATAATCCATAAAATCTTCCATGGAGGTCCCTTCTTCTCCGACGACTTTCATCATCTGGCTGACTTCTTCGCCGCGCTTTAATATCATGATCCCTTGGCGCACTTTATCTTTATCGATAAAGCTGTCGTATTTGCTCCAGCTTTGCAAAGGATCGATCGCCGGATATTTGCGGGCATTCGCGCGGTCGCGAGAAAGGCCATGAAAAGCGCCCACGACCTTAAGCGTGGATTGTGTCACAGGTTCTTCAAAGTTTCCCCCCGCGGGGCTCACGGTCCCACCGATAGTGATCGACCCCGTTGTGCCATCACGCAGTTGAACAACACCCGCGCGTTCATAAAAAGACGCGATGCGTGTTTCTAGATATGCCGGAAATGCTTCATCCCCGGGGATCTCTTCCAAACGGCCGGACATCTCGCGCATCGCTTGAGCCCAGCGAGACGTTGAGTCTGCCAATAGCAGAATATTAAGCCCCATCTGGCGATAATATTCCGCGATCGTAACTGCGGTATAAACACTAGATTCGCGCGCAGCCACAGGCATAGAACTTGTGTTACAAATAATGATAGTCCTATCCATCAAAGTTTTTCCTGTTCGCGGGTCAACAAGTTCGGGAAAAGTTTTTAACAACTCCACAACCTCGCCGGCGCGCTCACCGCAAGCCGCGACCACAACGATATCCACTTCCGCATGCCGGCTTAACAAATGCTGCAAGACTGTCTTTCCCGCGCCAAAAGGCCCTGGCGTGCAAAAAGTCCCGCCAACAGCAACAGGAACAAGCGTGTCAATAATACGGATCTTGGTAACCAACGGTTTCTGAGGCTTTAATTTTTTTACATATGCCTGGACTGGGATCTTGACAGGCCAAACCATTTTCATGGTCACAATATGTATATGCCCTTGGTTGTCACGCACCTTAGCTAAAGGGGTGAGCAGATCATAGGTTCCTTGAGAGACGATCTCCAGGACTTCCAGCTCTCCCGTCAAACCAAAAGGAACCATGATCGCGTGTTCAAAGATCTTCTCTGGTACAAAACCGATCTTAACGCCACTGCGCACCTTGTCGCCTTTTTTGACCAGAGGTGTAAATTCCCACCGCTCTTTTTCATTAAGCGCGTTAAGATAGATCCCGCGCTCTAAAAAGAACCCATGTTCTTGCGCCAAGCGTTGCAAAGGATTCTGAAGCCCGTCAAACACCTGCCCCAACAAGCCAGGCCCAAGCTCAACGCTCAACAGTTCTCCTGAGAAATCAACACGATCGCCACATTTGACCTCATATGTATCCTCAAAGACCTGAAGCTCAGCCCTTTTGCCGCGCACACGGATCACCTCTGACTTTAAACGATGTTCTCCTTGATGCACGTACGCAACTTCATTTTGGATCACGCGATCGCTGAACTCAACTGAGACCATATTCCCGTTGACGCCGATCACGCGCCCTGTTCTCTGCTCTGCTGCCATACACCACTCCTTTGCGGCTAAACTTGAATTTTCTCAAATATCTCTACTTGATGATAACGCTCAAAAGCATCCTCACCTTGTCCAGAATGGATTACATGATAACGATCAAGGATCTGAAGTTTTAAACCATAGGCCATCAAAACCTCAAGATCAAAAAAATGCCCTACGCTATATTCATCCAGCTTTTCCCAGCGCAGCTGATCGATCGCCTTTTCTGCTTCTAATGGGTTGGAGATCTTTGTGATCTGACCCAACCGTTCGATCACATCCAAAGGCACATATGCATCTCCTTGCGTGAATTCTCCAGGATCTTGCCCAAGTTTCTTCGCTCGAAAACGGACGATCTCGTTCTTAAGACGACGGTTGAGATCCGCCCATTGATCAAGAAAAGGATGAGCGCCACGGGAATCGATAGCCTCCAAAACAGCCTGCGCAAGAAGCTCAAGATCTCTGGGATCCAAATGTTGCTGAGCATCTTTTAAGAACGCGGCATAAAGAATATTGGCTGGCTTCTCAAAAGATAATGTTGGCAAACTCGCCACAAAATAATAATAGGAACAGGACATAACGATCTTTATTTTGATTTAGGCGCGCTTTTTATCCATTCGGCGATCTGTGGATTTAAAGAAGCGCTGATGTACTCGGTCAAACCTTGGTCAGAAAAATCGAACGAGGATTTACCTGCGTCGAAGCTGATGCGAAAACCAGACCCTAGATCTTCCGCGGGCCGCAAGATGATCTCTTTTTTGATCTCTTTTTGAAGTTTTGCAAAAACATGCTCCGCAAATTTTTCTTTATCTTTAGCAGGAAGATCGACGATCACATCCGCAGAAGATCGCTCAAAAGACTTTCCCGCGAGCTCCTTGATAAGCTCAGCCATGGACTCTACAGTTAAAGCACTGCGCACTTCTTTTAAAATGATCCCGTTTAAAAAAACCAAGATCTCTTTGCGCAAAGTCAGCATCATATCGCGATTTGCCTGTCGAATGGACATCTGAGCGCTTTGCTCTAGCTTGCGAGATTCTTCCTGAGCTTTTTCGATCAATGCCTGCGCTTTCTTTTCAGCTTCCTTAATGATCTTTTCTGCCTGAAGCCTTGCTAAAGACTCAATATCCTGCGCTTTTTTCTCAGCCGCTTCAATACCTTCTTGCTTGATCTTATCGATCAATTCCTGCACTTGCTTAACCATAACCCACTCCTTTTCATCTCACCCTTGCTGAATATCATCTAAAATATCTTTGGCCGCTTGTAAGGGGTCCTGAGCTGCTATGATCGGACGGCCAACAACAAGAAAATTGCTGCCATTTTTGATCGCCACAGAAGGCGTAGCCACGCGCTTCTGGTCACCAACATCCGATCCTGTAGGACGGATACCTGGCGTTACGATCAAAAAATCTTTACCGAATTCCTTGCGTAGCATTGCCGCTTCCTCAACTGAAGCCACGACACCATCAAGCCCAGCTTTGTGCGCGATCAACGCCCTTTCAAGAACAAGCGCCTGCGTGTTCTCTTGACGGGTCTCGCTGGTCAGCACTGTGATCCCCAGGGCCAAAGGTCTGCGCACAGCCATTTGGTGGGCCGTATTCTGCGCTGCCTCAACGGCTCTGGCCAACATCTCTTGGCCGCCTGAAATATGCATCGTATACATCAAAACCGTGCGATAGTCTGCGCTTCCTTGATGACCGACATCCAAAGATCGAATGGCTGCGGTTACGGCGCTGGCAACTGTGTTGGGGATGTCGTGATACTTCAGATCCAGAAAAACCTCTTTCCCTTTCGCCTGTACGTAGCGGACAATGACCGGGCCGCAAGACGTGAACAGCTGGCTGCCAACTTTAAAGATGTCTACGGCCGGCGATAGCGCATTCACAAGGCCTCTAGCCTGCTCAAAGGTGTCGACATCTAAGGCGACGATCAATTTTGGCTGCGAGCAATTTATCATGATGTTCGTAAACTCCCGATGATATCGTGAATATCAGATACACGATGCTGTTTCATATAAGCTTTAATGCCTTGAAGGACCCTTAAAGGCGTCTGCGGGTCCACAAAATTAGCAGTTCCAACAGCGACCATCGTAGCACCCACGATCAAAAACTCTAAAGCGTCTTCCGCGGTCATGATCCCGCCCATTGCGATGATAGGGATTGTAACACGCTTTTTCACATCGTAAACCATTTTTAAAGCAATTGGCTTAATGGCCGGCCCGCTCAGGCCTCCAGTTACATTGCCAAGAACCGGCCTTCGCCTATGAACATCAACGGCCATAGCAGAAAAGGTGTTGACCAAACTAACCGCATCCGCTCCAGCTTCCTGAGCCGCAAAAGCCACAGCGGCTATATCTGTGACGTTAGGTGAAAGTTTGGCGATCAAAGGCTTGGCTGATATCTTTTTTAAAGCCGCGACAACCTCCTGCGTTGCGGCTGGGTCTTGAGCGATCAACCTCGCATGCTTGAGATTAGGACATGATAAATTCAGCTCAATGAGACTAACGCTTTCTTCCTGGCTGAGCCTTGTCACGAGTGTTTCAAAATCATTATGTTGATAAGCGGAAACGCTGACGATCAAAGGGATCTTAAGCTTCGCGAGGTCTGGAAGTTTATGCGCTAGAAAGTGGTCCAGCCCATCATTTTCAATGCCGATCGCGTTGATCATACCCGACGCTGTCTCAACAATGCGCGGCGAGGGATTGCCTTCCCGAGCGGCAAGCGTAATGGTCTTAGGAATAAAAGCGCCGAGCTTCTGGATATCCGCGCTCTTGGCGTATTTGGAAATATAGCCAAATGTCCCGGAAGCGATCGTAACCGGATTCTGAAATTGAATATGTCCTATGGAAACGTTAAGTTTCATGCTCATTTAAAAAAGATCATGTTTAATCCCAGGATGATCAAGAAAACCCCAAAGGCTTTCTTTAAATGTACCCCAGAAACCTGCTGAATCCAGTCTGCTCCTAAATATGAGCCGAACACAAATCCTAAGCAGACAAAGACCGCGACAGGCCAAAGAATGTGACCTTCTTGATGGTAACGCAAGACCGCCAAGATGCTGATCGGCGGCAGCAAGATCGCAAGACATGTTCCTTGGGCCTGATGCTGTGTCATCCCAAAAACATAAACTAAAGCCGGAATGATGATCGCGCCGCCGCCAATACCAAAAACACCGCTGAAGACACCTCCCATAAGCCCTATCAAAAGATACAGAACATATTGCATATGGACTCCTTTAAAGAATAATTTCTTGAAGATCAAAGACCGGCCCATCGTGACAGACCGTTCGAAAACCTTTTGTTGTCTTGATCGAACATCCCAAACATACGCCCACACCGCACGCCATGACTTCCTCCAAAGACGCTTGCCCTGAAAGATGCTGGGTCCTGGTAAGATCCTGGACACATTTGATCATCGGCTTTGGGCCACAGGTATAAATATATGTCGGCATCTTAAGATTGATTTTAGAAAAAAGAGCGGAGACGCGGCCCTTCACGCCATGGCTACCATCATCTGTCGCGATATGAACCTGGCAGCCATTTTTCCTGAATTCCTTGAGCGAAAAAACATGATCCTTATCACGGGCTCCATATAAAAGGACGAGTTGATATTTCTCTTTTTTCAAGACATCCGTAAGCGCCAAAAAAGGCGCTACGCCAACCCCGCCAGCGATCATCACGACCTGCTTTGTTCCTGGTGGAGGCAGTCTAAAAGATATGCCCAGCGGCCCCAGGCAATCAATGCTTTCACCTTTTTTCTTTTCCGATAAAATACGCGTCCCAAGACCCACAACATCATACAGGATATCAACCGTTTTCTGAGCGCGAAAGATGCTAAAAGGTCGTCGGAAAAAAGGCTTTAGCCCGTTGGCTACGCGCACATGAACAAACTGCCCTGGCAAAACCCTTTGCACGAATCCGGGCGCTTTAAGCGACAAACAAAAAAGCCGCGAAGTCATTTTTTGATTCTTAACAATCGAGCATGTATATTGACACTTGATCATTTCTTGATCCGATAATGAATAAATAAGCTTGTCGCGAATACAACAGCCGCAAGGCAAAACAAATAAATAATACGCTGCGGGTCAAAGACCCCATAGATGATCTTCTCCTGCAAAAATTCTAACGCGATCGCCATAGCTGGCAAGCTGATCAGGTTGAATCGCTCCTTAGTGCTCCAGCATAAATTCCATGGAAAAGCTTTCTTGACGTTCAATGTCAACAACGTTTTGATATGCGGAAAGAATCTCGGAATCCTAGCGCAAAAATCTTCATATTCTTTGCCGAACATATTCTTAAGATGCACTTCTTCTTTTTCGATCTGAACATTAAAGCGTGCCAAGAATACGGCCGTGTAAAGGATCAAAAACCACCAAGGCCAAACGATCAAAAGAAATCCTGCGCCGATCATGTATGTCCCTAGATACATCGGGTTACGTGTGAACGTGTAGGGGCCGCTGATGACAAGCCCGTGTCCTTTTTGAGAGAATTCTTTTTTGTACCCACGAGCGACCATGCGCAGATAGACCCCTTTGAAGATCACGATAAATCCGATAAAATCAAAGATCTCATCCCAAAAAATATTCTGACTATACAACGCAGGAAAGCAGTACAACAAAATCGTGATGACAACCGTTGATAACATGATCGTTCCGTCGATCTTAATGCGTTGTTTCATGCTTCTCCATTCAAATTAAAGATTGTTCATAAGACACTGTATCTTTTGTCGTAGCTGCGCCATGTTGCGAACTTTGATCATACCCTTGATCCCCCATCCTCCAAGATCGATCACAGGCCGCTTGAACACAAGGCCATAGCAGATCTCGCAATTGGTGCCGTAACTTCCCTCAAGGGCGACAACAATATCCGCGCAGGAAGCCACAAAACAATTGCGCGCGTAGCCAATGGATGTTGGTAGCGCGAGATCGATATACGGGTTGGCATCCTTCTTATCTTTTCCTGGCAGAATTCCTATCGTTAGACCTCCGTGCTCTTGCGCGCCCTTGGCGGCCTGCTCCATCACCCCACCAAGTCCACCGCAAACCAGCACAGCGCCAAGCTCGGCAATAAGCGCGCCGACCTGGTAGGCTTTGCGCGCCTTTTTGCCGACCGCGTCATGGCTTCCAATGACGGAAATGGTGACTTTCTGCTTTCTCATTATTACGCCTGATAAGAAATTTTTCCACTACAAATCGTTGTTTCTACAAGGCCTTTGAGCGTCTGCCCGATAAACGGTGAATTCTTGGATTTCGAAACGATCGTTTCTTCTTTGACGACCCATTCTTTTTGCGGATCGACGATAACCATATCAGCGCTTTTCCCTTCCGCGATCTCACCTTTTTCTGGAAGTCCGAGAATTTTCGCGGGCATAAACGACATCTTCTCGACAAGGGTGCTCCAAGTAATGCATTTTGTATCTACCAGTTCGCGGACAGCCAACCCGAAGGCGGTTTCAAAACCGATCATACCCACAGGAGCCGCATCAAACTCCAGTTCTTTTTCTTCTCGCGCGTGCGGCGCGTGATCCGTGGAGATGCAATCGATCGTCCCGTCTTTAAGCCCTAACTTCACAGCTTCAACATCTTCTTTGGTGCGCAGCGGTGGATTAACTTTTGTATTCGTATTAAAACTTTGCACAGCCTCTTCAGTTAATGAAAAATGGTGCGGACAGCTTTCCGCGGTCACAGCCACGCCCTGTGCTTTTGCCTGACGGATCAATTCAATTGAACGCTTAGCGCTGATATGGCAGAAATGGATCCTTGTTTTTAAATAGCGCGCAAGCTCAATATCTCGCGCCACGATCATCGTCTCTGCTATATCAGGGATCCCTTTAAGGCCTAAAAGAGTTGAATAGTACCCCTCGTTCATAGAGCCCTTGGAAATGGTCGGGTCCTCGCAATGCTCCATGATGATCATGTTCGCCATTTTCGCGTACTCAAGCGCGTGGCGCATCAGCTGACTGTTGTAGACCGTCCGTCCGTCGTCAGAAAGAGCGGCGCATCCAGCAGCTTTTAGCTCTAAGATGTCAGAAAGCTCTTCGCCTTTTTCGCCTTTCGTGATCGCGCCGGCCGGCAGCACATGCACAAGCCCTACTCGTTTGGCTTCTTTCAGGATGCCTTCCACGATCTTCGCGTTGTCGATCACAGGGTTGGTGTTAGGCATGCAAACGATCGTCGTAAATCCTCCCTTAGCCGCGGCGCGCGAACCTGTTTCAATGGTTTCTTTATGCTCAAAACCTGGCTCGCGCAAATGGCAATGCAGGTCGATCAAGCCGGGCAGAGCATATTTACCATTTGCCTCGATCGTTTTGTCAGCAGGATCCGAAATCTTTGAAGCGATCTTGGCGATAACACCGCGCTCGATCAAGATATCTTGAGGTTCTTTGCTGATGTTCGCGTGATTAACGATAATGGCTTTTTTGATCAAAATAGACATCATTTTCCTCACTTTTTCTTAAGAAACTTTTTCTTTCTTACCAAACAGCAAATAAAGGATCGCCATGCGAACCGCGACGCCATTGGTCACCTGCTCCAAGATCACTGAGTTGATCCCGTCCGCGACCTCCGCAGAAAGCTCAACACCGCGATTAACGGGCCCGGGATGCATGACAAGAACATCCTTTTTTGCATTCTTTAATTTTTCTGTTGTCAGACCAAAATGCTGAACATACTCGCGGATCGATGGCAAATATTTTTCTTCTTGGCGCTCCTTTTGCAAGCGTAAGAACATCAGAACATCCGCGCGCGGCAAAACATCATCCAATTTGTGCGTAATCGCAACACCTTGTTTCTCTATGCCCGGCGGCATTAACGTTGTCGGAGCGCATAGCGTAACATGGGCGCCCATTTTGACAAGGCCGTTGATATTCGAACGCGCTACGCGTGAGTGCAGCACATCGCCGATGATCGCCACATTCAATCCTTCAATACGCCCCAAGCGCTCCTGGATCGTGAACATATCTAATAAGGCCTGGGTCGGATGCGCCCGGCAACCATCGCCAGCGTTGATCACGCCCGGCTTAAGCGCGCGCGCTAAAACATGCGCGACCCCGGCGCTTTTATGCCGAACAATGATCATGTCCACGTTCATTGCCTCAATGTTTTTGGCCATATCAAGAAGTGTTTCTCCTTTTTGGGCCGAGCTTGTGCTGACGGTCACATTCAACGTATCCGCCGATAAACGCTTAGCGGCCAGCTCAAAAGAAATACGCGTGCGCGTGGACGGCTCAGCAAAGAGCATGACAACGGTTTTGCCGCGCAAGGCGGGAACTTTTTTGATGTCCCGAGTAGAAACTTCCTTGAACGCTTTGGCTGTTTCAATGACCCGCTCGATATCTTCCCGGGTCAGATCACTTAAGTCCAGCAGGTCTCCGTATTTCCAGCCGATCATCTGTCCCCTCGCTTTTTAACAATGACCTCATCTTCTTTTTTCCCGATCTCCTGCAAGATCACGCACACATCTTCGTCAGCAGCCGTTGGGATATTTTTACCCACATAATCAGCCCGGATAGGAAGCTCGCGATGTCCCCGGTCGATCAAGACCGCCAGCTGAATGTTCGCAGGCCGGCCAAAATCGGTCAAGGCATCCAATGCCGCGCGAATGGTGCGCCCGGTAAAAAGTACGTCATCCACAAGGATCACTTTTTTATCCTTAATATCAAAATCGATCAAGGTCTCTCTCAAGACCGGTTGTGTGTTAGCAATCGCCAAGTCATCCCGATATAGCGTAATATCCAAAACACCCACCGGCACCTCAGCGCTTTCGATCTCCCTGATACACTTTTGCAATCGATCCGCTAAGATCGCCCCACCGGTCCGAATACCGATCAGGCACAGATTCGTAACGCCTTTGTTCTTTTCCAGGATCTCATGCGCTAAACGCATCAAAGACCGCCGAATCGTTTCTTTGTCCATGATTTTTGAATTTTGACTCATGCAAGCCTCCAAGAATTAAGGTAACTTCTTCGCTCACAACTGCTCGCTAGAAGCATTGAGCCCGCCATCAATCTGGCGGGCTCAATAAAAAATGCCCACCCCTTTGCATAAGAGATGAGCCTCGTATTCTGTTGTGCTTTACTGATCATTTCACTCCTTACCGAACTCGCAGGTTCAGCTTAAAGGTCCTTACTTGTCCTCAAATATAACACCACCTGTTTACCTTGTCAAGGAAGGAAAAGGCGCTCAGCCCTTGCTTAATACAAAGTCTTGCCGGGTTCGATCCTCGCCCATGCCCAGAAAACCTTGAAAATTATAGATCGGGACGATATTAATAATGACCGGCACAAAACCTGAGACATTCTCAAGGTCCACCCCCTGCCATTGCGGCGGCAGATTAAATTGGATCGGCGACGACCCCGTGCGTTTAAGCTCAAGATTAGCAGCATTAAGGTCGATACCACCGACCGCGCTACTGCTTTGCGTCTCCAGAATTTTCTTAGCTGTCGTGTTGCCAAGCTGTGCGGCATAATCAAGATTCCATTGCACATTTCTATTTTCAAGGTTGTTCTTATATGGCTCAACATCCATTGTCTTAAGGAATGTGTAAATTCTTTCTACGATGCTGATCGGAAGGTTCTCGAAATAGTCTGAACGCGGATAAGCAGTTCTATGACTATACATAAGAAAATCGAGAGCTTCTACATTTCCCTGCTGAGCATCGCTGATCGCCCTATCATAAAGTCCTTCCTGGGTGATAAAGTACCGCGCCCGAAGATTATTGGCAAATCCATAGGCATACGTTTTTAAATTTTTTGCCGACTCGTAATCCCCAGCCTGCGCCTCTTCGATAAGATCAAGAATAAATCCTTGTTCATTTGGATGGACCATCACCATAAAAGTTCCATTAATGATATTCTCTTTCGCGCGGTAATTCGTCGTATATCTTTCTACTTTTTTTACATGCTCCTCGGATATATTCTTTCCAGACTCAGGATAATCAACCCACGGTCGCTTGATAGCCTTGTCTTTAAAAATCCTTACAGCAAGACTTTCAGAGCGAGGATCAAAATCCCCGTTTTCTGCAAAAAAACGGTCTTGAGAGGCAATAAAGATGGGGGTTCCCGATTCCATAACATTCATAAGATAATTATGCTGATTATAGTCTGAATGTTCACTGGCTGACCGCCAGCGAGCGAGATTCCACAACGGATCAACATGAAACAAAGTTCTTCGATTGATCGAAAGATCAAGCATGTACTGAGAGCTGCCCTCTATCTCAAGGCCAGAGATCACCACGCCAAACCCTCCATGCTGAACCAAGTTCTTTGCCAGCTCCAATGTTGTATCCGCGCGCGTGATATTCTGGATGCCTTTATCTTTAAACCTTACAAATTCCTTCTCCGCAAGGTCGATCTTATTGGTATTTACATAAAACATCGTGAAAGGGTTGATTTCCGCTAATTTTTCAACAAGCTGCATGAACTCATCTTCCTTCCCTTCCTCACCAACAAGGGCGCTCAAGGATTTGATCAGCTGGACAGACTGCGGCGAAGGCTGGACGCGCAAAACATTGCTGACCATCTGCATCATGTCTTGGGCCTTAAGCGAACGCTGGATCTCTTCAGCAACGGTTCGGCCTCCAAGGATCATTTTCTTCATCAAGCGCACAACATCTTTCTTTTCCTTAGGTATTGTGTACGCTAATTCATATTCTCCTTGCGGTTCAATAGAAAATAACGGCTGCTGCGCTCGAACGATATCCGCCAGAGATCCCGCGTCCTCCGTTTCGACTGCTTGAGATTTTGCGGTCAAAGGCGACGCCCCTGAGGGCTTAGATTCAATTGATTCTTCAGAAAAAATTTTTCCGGCTTGTTTAGATAAGGATTCTTGTGTCGGATCCCCCAGCAAACCTATCAAATCTTCAAGAGCTCTTCGAGAATAATCAGCATATATTTCAGAAGGAACAACCCCATAACCCTCTTGAAACGAGAGTAAGAATCTCTTAAAAGCATCAGTATCATCGAACCTGGCTGGCGTATGTTTACCACCAATAAAATCATTCTTTATTACCGCGGGAACATCTTTAGGATGGACAGCAGACTGAAAAATAATGCAAGCTGGGGATTCAAGCTTCTTTATATCAACTTTACGGGCAATGGAATCTCGTGTTTTGTGCTGACGAAGATATAGAGACCCTCTTCTTTTATACCAAAACCTCAAAACATACGGAGCCGCCTGATCAAGCTCAAGGTCCATATCACGAATCTTACTTGCTATATTTATGACATTCGGAGTTGCCTGTAAGCCGTCAACAAAAATTTTGTTTTGAAAAAATTCTATAGGATTAACCTGACGCTCAAGAGCAAGGTTGAATGCAATAAAAAAGTTTCTGTATCCTTTAAATCCATCAGGGATGTGCGCTGATGTCCTATTCTTGTCCGCAACAGATGTAGAACCATCAACGACAATGACCATAGGTTTTTTCTCAACTAAAAATCTTAATTGATCAGGTGAAAAAAGATCTTCAGGCAGAACGTATTCATTGTTATGAGCCTCTGTTGAGCCAACCTTGGTGCGCCAAACAGGAATATTTGTTCCCCTGATAAAATATTCGCTCCCTTTCTGATCTGTGATGGGCGCTAAAGCAACACCCCCGTAAGAAAGATTTGCGACAACCACAACTTCTAAATCTAATTCTTGTGCCTTTTGCTGTACGTTAATAATTTGCTCCCACATCAAAAAAGCCTCATAAGCAACCGCCCTTAAATTCAAAAGATCGTTTTCTCCTATTCGATTAAAACTAGAAATATTATCACTTTGCGCTTTAAAAAAATCTTTTATGAATTCTTTTAATTGGGAGAAATTGACCCTCTCGCTGATCATGCCTTCTTTTTTATTTTCCGCTATTAAATCGCCTAAAAGAAAATAGTTTGCTAAAAGATATCGGGGCGATTCCAGGAGGTGCTCTGTCTGCGCCACTCCGGATTTTAACTCTTGCATTGCGTCCTGAAGATTTTTCGGCAGGATAAAACTTTCTGAGCGTCTTTTATACCACCCAAAAAGAACATCAGCAATAATATCATTCGCTTCAGGATTTAAAAGAAAGACCTCCAAGAAACTATTAAATTCTTTTTGTGTAAAATTATGGTGGGAGGCAATATGAGAGCCCAAGATGCCTCGCACATTGCTTTCTTGCGATAAAATCGCCTTTATCAATGATGCGTTATTATCAATGATCTCTTTGTTCTTTATAGCGAATATTCCAATTGCAGGGATTTCTCCAAGGAAATCACTATACTTATATTCAGCTCTTAATTTATTTAAAAGCTTTGCAACTACATCTTGGTCTTGAGGGAACAGCTCCTTAAAAAATGTTCCAAGGATCAAAGGAGAGCGATCATTATGGTAAAAGAATTTAGATAGATAATCTAAAAATAAAAGGTCTGGCTCGTAATCCTTTTTACCCTCTCTGATCTCCCGAGCGACTATTGCGGCTAACTCCACAACACGATCTGACGTATCTAAAAGATTCCCAGCGGTATGGTAATAAAAATTGGGGCGTATATCCGCGAATCTTTCCTGAAGCGCAGTCCTCAGTTCCGGGTACTCGATCATTTTCTCAACAAAAAAATCAAGAACTATGTTTCTATCAAGCAACGGTTCCTGCTGAAAAAAAGGGTGCTCTATATCCCGTCGATAAAATTTTTGAGGCAATGTCATGGAGTGGCCAAAACAACTCCAAATAAAGTCTTTCATCTGGGGCGAATCCGGATTGTTTTTATTAACAAAAAATGGTAAAAGCCAGAGAAGAGAAACAAAATATCTTCTATCGTCGTTCTTAATATTCAATTTGAAAAGATCCCCAAAGCGAATCTGCTCGCGGTCGATAGCAATCTGCACTCTTCCCGATGACAAAAACAAAGCATTGTCTTTTAAGAACATCTTCGGGTTCACATTCCCATCCTTAATGTCTTGGGTAATTCTTTTTAACGCTCTTTTCCTAACAGAGCGAAAAGATATGCTGCCGCCTAAGCCTGCTGCCGCAACAATCAAAAGCCCTGCAATAACTGTTCCCAGTAAATTTTCTTTGCTGAAAAAATCCTGATTCCAAGAGGAAGGATCTCTAAATTCTTTGACCCGATCTCTTAACATTTCCACGGCCTGACCAAATTCATCTTGCTCTTTATTCTCAATTTCTGTTTTTACTTTCTCCTCCGCCTGTTCCATCGATGGCCTTGTGGAGTTGCTTGCCGCGCCGGCATCAGGGCTTCCCAGCACCATAGCCACCGCAAAAGCTGTTCCAGCAATGAATCTTGCCAAGCTATTCGTTAAAGCGGCCCAAGGTTTTCTTGTGATCGCTGAAGAAATAGGCTTCCCTCCAGGCCTTCCAAATCCTCCAGAAAAATACTTACGCGCAACAGGCTTGTGAGTATGCGGATCTTGCTCAACCCTGACAAGATCGCAAACGCCTTTTTTATACGCGGCAAGGTATTGATCATAAATAGATTGAACAGTATTTGGTATATGGTCGTTAGTATTTAGTGGTTGGTCGTTACTAGATACTATATGCTCACGACTATCGACTAATTCTAATCCTTCTACCTTCTTCTTATCCGCATACACCTTATTAATAATCGACTCTTTTAATGCCTGCTTATACCAAGTTGCCAAAACCATAGCGTGGAACATCTGGCGCAATTGAGCAAAATTTCTTCCTTCGTTCACTTCTTTTTCTAAAAGAGGAATCAGGACTTCACGGGCGATTTGCGAAGAAAGAGGGCTGGCTGTTAGTATTTGGTCGTTAGTATTTAGTGGTTGGGTTTCATTTTGACTTTTGACTTTTGACTTTTGACTTTCTTGCGCAGCAAGGTAGTCCTCTTCCAACATGACCTTCAGATGGCTCTCGGTAATGACTGCCCTGTCCACATCCTCATAAACAACAGCACGCTCTGGAACGATCCATACCTTATTAAACGTATCGGTTGGAATACTGGTCGCTCCATACTCCTCATAAGCCTTTTTGTAAACTTTATCCCAAAAAATCTTACCGGTCTTGCTGTCTGGCAAGATCAAAGAGGCGGTAATCTGCTTTAAAATATAATCTTGGGCAAGAAGTTCCTGGCCCATCTGGGTCTGTCCAAGCTCCTCAGGGATAACGCGATTGTTCTCATAAGGAGACAGATTGACCCATAGGTCTTCTTCCGGGGTGGTCAGTGTGGCCAGAAAATAACGAGCTAACTTCTCGCTTTCTGCTTTTAATGCATCGCCCTCAAGGCCGGTATTGCCAGAATCGACGATAAAGTCAAACTGAAAAGGATTCGCTAAGTTGACCTGAAGGCCGCGAAGCATGACAGGCACAAAACCTGGGCTTAAAGAGACTACCGTGCCGGGAGTGGGGAGGCTAAAAACACCCTGAGCTAATGCTTGGGCAGGCACAACGCTCATTAATGAAAATGAAACTAAAAGACATACAATAACTGCCTTAAATGAGCAACAATGCTTTTCCGTGGCTTTTAAAAGCACTTTTTACCCTCCCCCTTTTTTTATCCCGACAAAGTAAGTATAAAATATATTAATATTTATTAAAGGGGCTAAAGGGGTTTTGGGGAAAGCGCTACCTTAAGGGGCAAGGTGAAGCAAGATCACGAATTCGCCCTTGGGAGGATTTTGGCAGAAGTGGATGATGAGATCGCTTGCTTTGGCTTTTTTGACTTCCTCAAACTTCTTTGTGATCTCGCGAGCGCAAATGACAACAGGGTCATTTAAAACATCTTGTATATCTTGAAGTGTTTTCAGCACCCTGTGCGGGGCCTCATAAAAAATGATGGTCCTTGTTTCGCTTTTAAGATCCGCGAGTTTCTTCTGGCGTGCCCCAGACTTGACAGGCAAGAACCCTTCAAAAACAAAACTGTGCGCTGGGGCACCCGATAAAGATAACCCGGCGACCAAGGCTGTTGGTCCAGGGACAACGGTCGTTGGGATATTGTTTTCCTGCGCGAGCTTGATCAGCAAGTAGCCGGGATCGCTGATCCCCGGGGTGCCGGCATCGGTCACGACCGCCACATTCTTTCCTTGCTGCAAGAGCTCAAGCAGATGTTTTGACTTTGAAAACTCGTTATGTTCGTAATAACTTGTTAACGGAGTATGGATATCGTAAGTTTTTAATAAAATTTGTGTGTGACGAGTGTCTTCGGCGGCGATCAGATCCACGCTTTTGAGCGTTTCGATCGCGCGAAGCGTGATATCCTTGAGATTGCCAATAGGGGTGGAGACGATGTATAACATAAATGAGGCCGTGACTTACGGAACGCCAGTGAACGTAAGTCACATGGCCGAATTTACTCCGAACCTAAGCGCAGCGAAGGTTTCGGAGTTAATAATTTGTCTTACTCAACTGTGACCGATTTTGCCAAATTCCTTGGCTGGTCAACATCGTTGCCGCGGGCGACAGCGATATAATAAGCGATCAATTGAAGAGGCAAAACAGTCACAAGGGGTGTCAATAACCGATCGACCTTAGGGACATAGATGATGTTGCTCGCGTGCTGGCGGATCCCCGTGTCGCCATCGGTGGCGATCGCGATGATCTTTCCTTTGCGCGCGCGGATCTCTTGCATATTGGAGATCATCTTTTCATAAGTATCGGATTCTGGCGTGATACAAACAACCGCGCGATATTCATCAATAAGGGCGATGGGCCCATGCTTCATCTCACCAGCCGCATACCCTTCAGCTGGGATATAGGAAATTTCTTTAAGCTTCAAAGCTCCTTCCAGAGCCGAAGGAAAATTCACATTGCGCCCTAAGAATAGAAATGAACCAAAATGCGCGTTGGCCCTGGCGATCTTGGCGATCCTAGCCTTATCTTTCAAGATCTTCTTGAGCGTTGCGGGGATCTCTTTTAGGCCTTTGACAAGGCTTTGAACGCGAAAACCGGAAAGCTTTTTATGGATCACCGCGAACTTCAACGCTAATAAATACATCATGCCAAGCTGGGCGGTGTACGCTTTTGTCGAAGCCACGCCGATCTCAGGCCCTGCGTGCGTATACAAAACCCCATCAGATTCGCGCGTCAAGGAAGATCCAACGACGTTGCAGATCGAAACGACCTTAGCCCCTCGCGCCTTAGCCTCACGCACAGCAGCCAACGTATCCGCGGTCTCTCCTGACTGGCTCACGGCAATAACAAGCGTATTTTTATCTATGATCGGCGAGCGATAGCGAAACTCGCTGGAAACATCAACGGCAACTGGCACGCACGCAAGTTGTTCAATAATATATTTTCCAACCAGCCCTGCGTGATAAGCGGTCCCGCAAGCAACGATCATAATATTGCGACATTGAACAAGCGCCGTATCAGATAAGCCGATCCCCTCTAAGACAACCATACCTTTTTTAAGGCGCAGTGACAACATCGCCGAAAGCACCTCAGGCTGCTCATGAATCTCCTTGAGCATAAAATGCGGAAAACCTTCTTTCTGAACCGCATCCAGCTTAAAAGAAACGGTCTGAATCTTTGCCGGGACCTTGCGCCCAGAAAGATCGTAAACGCAAACCTCATCTGAGCGGATATCAGCGATCTCGCCATCTTTAAGATAAATGATCTTACGCGTATGCTCTAAGATCGCGGAGACATCTGAGGCGATAAAATTCTCATCTTTTCCAACGCCGATGATCAAGGGCGAGCCCAGACGAGCGGCGATCAATCTATCAGGAAAATCGCTTGAAATAATGCCCAGCGCAAAAGAACCAACAAGCTTTTTAAGTGTTTTCTGGACAGCCTTGAAAAGATCATCACGACCAAAAGAAGCGATCAAATGCGCGATGACCTCTGAATCCGTTTCGGAAGTAAATCGATACCCCTTACTTTGAAGTTCTGCCTTTAGCTCTTGGTAGTTCTCGATAATACCGTTGTGAACGATCAGTATTTTTCCACTGGTATCCGCATGAGGATGCGCATTAGAACGGGTAGGTTTTCCATGTGTTGCCCATCGCGTATGCGAAATGCCCACATGGCTTAAGGGAAGATCTTTTGTTTTCAGGAGGTCAACAAGATTCTGGATCTTGCCGGGAGTTTTTTGAACAGCGATACGGCCATCTTTGAGGGATATGACCCCTACTCCACAGGAGTCATACCCTCGATATTCTAAGCGTTTCAGGGCGCTCAACAAAAGAGGCGTAGCCTCTTTTTTGCCGACATACCCAACGATTCCACACATATTAGAAAATAAAATTAAGCAGCCTTTTTGGCTGTTTTCTTTTTAGCAGCTTTTTCGCCCTGAGGACGGATATTGATCAGCGTGACTGCCTTACGGTACTTTCCAGCTTTGCGGGAAAAATAAACCTCCCCGTCGCAGCCTGCAGTAAGATGCATACGCCCGATCACATTAAGCCCTGGCTTCCACTTGTCTCCCTGGCGCGTCAAAACGGTCCCGGCAGCGACCTTCATGCCACCGCTTACTTTCACACCGCGAGTTTCTTTATAGTTAATATGTGATAAACCGCCTACTCGACCACCCATAAACATCCTCCTTCAATGAGCCCCGCCTGCGGCGGGGCGAACTTTTCGTTTATTTATTTATTTTAACAAAAGATCAATTTCACTCTTAAAAGCTTCTAATGTCCGCGCGTCTGTTTTTTTGCCGTTGATATAAAAGGTCGGCGTCCCCATAAAATTGACCTGCTGGGCAAGGTTCATGTCATCAAGGATGATCTTTTCCCATTGTGCGTCTTTATCCTTTAGGTCTTTTGTGAAACGATTAACATCAAGTCCGATCTGGCTTGCCAGCTCGCTATATTTTTCTTCACTTAACATGCTGGCATTGACGAACAAAACATCCAGCATCTCCCAATATTTTCCTTGCTCATGAGCTGCCCATAAGGCTTTTGTGGCAGGCCGCGCCTGAGGATGATAAGGCAAAGGAAAACTTTTAAAGACATATTTGACGCCCTGAGGATAAGCTTCAAGGACTTGCGCGATCACTGGATGAAAACGCTGTGAAAAAGGACACTGAAAATCAGAGAACTCGACGATCGTCACGCGGCCGTTGATATCTCCGCGAACCGGCGTGGCGCCGATATCGATCGTATACACTGTTTCATCTTTAGCAGGAGGTTCAGGTGCTTTTGGTTTTTGCTCAGCTTTAAATTTTTCTCCAAAAAACCCTTCTCTGGACTTTCCGCTATTTAAACGCGTAAGGATCTCATCCTGTTTTTTCTCGATCGCATCCATTCTCTGCAGCAAACTTTTTTCAAACTGAAACGCGCGCTTATACTCACGGACCTTCAATCCAATCAAAACAAATATTAATGCCGCGCATCCCCAAATAACAATGATTTTCTTGATCATAGTTTTCCTTTTCCCGGATCGCTCTGCGGCTGCACAAGGTCCGGACATTCTTGTCTGGCAAGGGCTAACACTTCTTCCTTAATCCTTTTTTCCCAAGCATTCAAATGTACCATCATGATCACCCCAAAAATAAGCATCATTCCTGTAGTGATCAACAATGTTATTCCCTGCTTCATATGAGACTTCTCTCCTTTGCGAGAAGAACAGATTTTACCGTATAAAAGAACTTTTGGCAACCGATTTTAAATGAGCACATAACTTACGCGACCGTCAGGGAGCGCTAAGTTATAAGTGCGAATTTACTCCGCTGATCTTAAGCGGAGAGAAATGATGTGCGGCACATAACTTACGCGACCGTCAGGGAGCGCTAAGTTATAAGCTGACTCGATTCTCCTAAATAAAAAATTTCAGAGCAATCGAGACGTTTCAGATCCATCTAAACAATATGAAGGAAATCTGGAAACGAAATCAAAGAGCGATCCCGCCGTACTTCGAAACGATACGCTTGATCTCATTCCAGCGCTTACCGCTTGCGCAACCGAAGATCGCGATGATCAGATCGTCCGCGCCTTTTTTAGTATACCCAACAAAGCAAGAGCGCGCGGCATGCGTATAACCCGTTTTCCCATAGATCTTCTGGCTCCACTTAGAAGACAGGATGTGGTTGTGGCTTTTAAGGCTGATCTCGCGCCCAGCTTTTGAGGCGATGGTTTTTTGTTTTGTCGCGATAGCCTCACGAAAAAAAGGATGCTTCAAGGCCGCGCGAAAGATCAAGTACATATCATACGCTGTTGTGTATTGGGTCGTCGGCTTCGGTAACCCATGGGCGTTGGAGAACTTTGTATTCTTACATCCAAGTTCTTTGGCTTTTTTATTCATTAACGCAACAAATTTCTCCTCAGAGCCGGCCACAGCTTCCGCTAAGGCAACTGCCGCGTCATTGGCAGATTTCAGCAAAATAGCGTACAAAAGGCTTTTGACATCATACTGCTCTCCTGGCTGAATATAGATCTTGCTTGGCTGGGGATAAACAACATTACTGCTAGCAGTCACGGTTTGATCCAAGGATAGCTTTTCCATGGCCAATAAGGCTGTCATGACCTTAACGGTACTTGCTGGAGGGACCCGCTTGTTGACATTTTTACCGTATAGCCGCTTGACCTTTGTGCTATTGGAGAAAATGACAGAACGCGCGGAAATACCTTTATGGCTTTTTGCTTTCTTGGCCGCCCAAAGAGACATCGGCGATGTTAAAAGCGCAAAGGACAAAGCGCAGAGCATGCAAAAGACATAAAATATTTTTTGTCTAGGGTTCATCATATTAGTCTAATGGCGGAATGATAGAAATTATAACACAGGAGCCAATCTAATAAAATCATCTTCCATTTTTATTTGGATTACCCGCTTCCCTAAAAAATTTTATGCTATGATACATGCGTTACTACCAAACAATAAATCTTGCTGATCACAAAGGAGAGTTCATGCTTGAGTCTATTGTTTTAGGAATGATCCATGGCATCTGCGAATGGTTGCCCGTGAATGCTGAAAGAATGATCGTCTTGGCAAAAATAAGGCTCTTTCATGCAACGGATCTGTCTGGGATCATCCAGCACGCTCTTCCTTTGCGCTGGGGATCGACTTTGGCTCTTTGCGTCTACTTTCATCAAGATATACGAAATATTTTTCATGCTATCATAACCTGGTCCAAAGCTGATGAAAAAGTAAAGAAGATCACCGCTCTAATGACTGGAACCATTCTTGTGGCAGGAGTGACAGGAGCAATACTAATGATTTTCTTAATGCCGCTTTCTTATTATTTCCAAACCCTTGGAAAGATCATAGCGCTGCTGATCATTATCCTTCTTTTTGCAACATCCATCCTGCAACGTAAGATACAACACCCGATCTTGAAGAACGTTCAAAAGCTTAACCTTCAAGACATCTTTGTCTTAGGCGCGATCCAAGGTCTGGCGATACTTCCAGGATTATCACGGACAGGAGCGACCATTGCTTGTTTTCTTATGCGTCAATTTGACCAAACAACATCGATCCGCCTTAGCTTTTTAATGGCAATCCCTTTTATGCTGGCGAACAATATCATGTTAGGCCTTGCCAAGGGCATCACCTTTTCAAGCGGCGCGGCCGCTGGATTCTTTTCTGCGTTCATCATTAGTCTCTTAACGATCCACGGCTTTTTAAAAGTAGCAGGAAAAATAGATCTTTATAAATTCACATTGCTATTTGCATTACTATTCTTATTATCACTTAGCCTTTAAAGATCTTTTCTAACATGCTTCATCAAAAAACGCGCTTTTAACATCCCTTCATTCCATTCACCTTCAGCCGTAGAATCCCAAACGATCCCTCCGCCAATACCCATCTCTGCCTTGCTGTTCTCGATCAAGATCGTTCGAATGGGAATATTAAAATAACAATCTCTATTCGGCGTGATGTAGCCGATAGCGCCTGTATAGATCTTGCGCTCAAAGGGTTCAAGGCCCTGAATGATCTGCATCGCCCGGATCTTAGGCGCTCCCGTGACAGAGCCAGAAGGAAAAAGGGCTGAGAAAATATCGCGTATTGTTTTTTGAGGGTTCACGCGGCCTGTCACAGTGGAGGTCATCTGAAAAAGAGTGTTATATCTGGCGACCGTGAACAGTTTTGGCGCCCGGATATGGCTTGCGATACGTCCGAGGTCGTTACGCAGAAGATCCGCGATCATCACGTTCTCAGCCCTATTTTTTATGTCGTATTTCAGATGAAAACGCGCGAGAACATCGGAAAAAAAGTTGCTTCCTCTAGGCCACGTTCCTTTCATAGGTTCCGCTAGGATGCGGCTCCCCTTTTTTCTGATAAATCGCTCAGGAGAGAACGACAAGATCTTCCAAGGATCATGCTCAAGGTACGCCGCGTAAGGGACTGGATGCTCTTGCAACAAATGCCCATAAAAGCTGTTTACGCTGCCGCTGATATCGCAAAAAAGCTTCAAGCAGTAAGTGATCTGATAGACATCTCCTTTTTGAATGTATTCGCGGATGCGCTGAATATGCTGAGCGTAATCTCGAAAAGAACAGCTCAAACGGGCGTTGCGCAACATAAAATCTTTCTTGCAGGTCGAAAGACGTGAAGGCTCAGGCGCGTGATACGCTCCCACACATATCAAAGGAAAATCATAATCCTCTTTTGACACTAAACATTTTTCCAGACAATATCCAGCCTCATAAGAGACAAAACCGGCAACATAAAATCCTTTAGAAAGCCAATATTCCATTTTCTCAAAAGCATCTTCAATGTCTGCGGGCCTACAACAGACGATCAGTGCGTGAGGATGAGTAAAAAAAAGCGGATTATTTTTAAACTGGATCAGGATATTCATGACCTTTTCTGGGGAGGCCTGGGTGCCCTTTTAAGAAAAGGGTTAAAGGTCATGACCTCATGATAGTTGTGAGGGCGCTGCTGCGTCAAAACACCGCGCAGCAGCGCCCTTGCATATTATTTGCTTTTTGAAAACATTACCTTAATATCGTCTCGAATAGCTTCTAGATCTTCTTCATGCTCGATCTCATCCGACATGATCTGAAGCGCGATATCATAAGTGACAGGATCTTTGTCTTTGGTATAGTCAATGATCTTTTTATACACGCTGATCGCGCATTGCTCACCTTTAATATTCTGCTCTAACAACACGCGGACGTCCGGATTTTCCGGCTTGTCGTATCCACAGTTAGTATGCGTATACCAATCTTTGGGCTCCAGAAGGATCGTTCCTCCCAGCTGAATGATCCGATCAGCAACCATTCCCGCGTGTCTAAGCTCATCAGCGGCATGCTGTGTAAGCTCAGCAACAACAGCTTCTTTAGGCATACCAACCGCGACCTTCGCCCCTGCCCAATATTGATAATAAGCTAACCACTCATCCGCATACGCCTTGTTTAACATCTTGATCAATTCAGGGATCTTGATCCCTAACGCCTCGATGATCTGTCTTCCTCTTGTTCCCATCTTTAACCTCCTTTTAATAAGTTGACATTATCCTTACCCAAACGCGACATCCAAGATCATCATAATGATAAAGCCAATGATGGTGCCCGCCGTCGCCAGATCCGTATGGCCGTTACGCTGTGACTCGGGAACGACTTCTTCTACCACAACAAAGATCATCGCGCCAGCCGCGAAACCCAAGGCATACGGTAACAAAGGTTTTGCCCACAGAACAGCAGCAGCTCCGATCACAGCAAATAATGGTTCAACGACCGCTGAAAGCTGGCCATACCAAAAACTTTTCATTTTTGACAGGCCTTCCCGACGCAAGGACACGGATACAGCAAATCCTTCAGGAATATTCTGAATACCGATCCCTGCCGTTAACGCGATCGCGGCCGCGACTGTAGCCTCAGGGAAGCCGGACGCGGCAGCCCCAATAGCCACGCCAACCGCTAATCCTTCCGGAATATTATGCAATGTGATCGCGAGCACAAGAAGAATGCTGCGCTGCCATGACGTCTTAATGCCTTCTGATTCCGATGAAGAAAAACCTAAGTGCAAATGCGGAAGGATCATATCAATCAACCGCAAGAATAAAGCGCCTAAGAAAAATCCTAACGCCGCCGGCAGCCATGCGATCTGGCCGTTATCTTGCGCCATCGCGATTGCCGGGGCCAACAAGGACCAGAAACTCGCCGCGATCATCACGCCCGCGGCAAAACCCAGCATCGCGTCAAAAACTTTCTGACTGAATTTCTGGGTAACAAAAATAAAAGCAGCCCCTAAGGCCGTAAGCCCCCAAGTAAAAACGCCAGCGCCTAACGCCTGCATAATAGGATGTGTGGGATAATGAAAAACGTCCATCATGATCGCCGATATTATACTTGGTTTCTTTTCGTGAGTCTATATAGAATTCTCTCCGCACAAAACCTGATCAAGACTGTATTGCTTTCTTTCCAGCAGGCCAAGCGCAACATTCTTTCTTAAAAACTCTCTTGAAGATCCTTACGGCCTGCTTACCGGTGCAATGCAGAGGAATGATCGTTTTGACACCATCTTTTTTTAGCTGATGGGCAATATTCTTGATCTCTTGCGCGGGCGTGTCTTTTAAATGTAATCCACCAATGACCCGACAAGGCATCTTATGAAAATGTTCATGGACATGGTTGACAACACTTAAGATCCCTGGATGAGAACAGCCTGTCAAAAGCGTCAATCCTTGAAGCGATGAAATGACCAATGATTGCTCATAAATAATCTGATCTTTGATCAGCCCCTTTATTTGGCCAGCAGTATGAACACCGCGGACGATCCTCACAGGCTTCTGCACCTCAACAAGCTTCACCCTAAAAGAGCGTATGCTTTCCTTAAGGCGTGATGAAACTCGACGGCAGACATAAACCGATGCTTGAGGGCACCGCGGCAAAATGGACCACAAACCGTTTGTGTGATCCCAATGATCATGAGAAATAACGATATGCTTTAGGCATGAAAGATCAACCTTTTTACTCTGTATAGCCTGCTCCAAGGCATGCGCATCCCCGAACGCGTCGAACAAGATCTCCTGGCCGATCAAAAAAGCGATCCCCCAGTGGCCCTTAGCCCGCTGTTGTAAAGTTGACCCTTGCGCTAAAAGCGTGATCTTCATTTTGCTGTCTTTTGCTTTCTTGGCAGTTGGCAAGCAGTCACGCGATGCATCAGCTTGCACGATCTCTGCAAATAACCACGTTTCAATTCTATAACACTGGCCTTTGCCCAAAAGACCGGATGATGGGATGCCACGATCACCTGACAGCCGGACCTGGCAAGCTCATCTAATCCTCTGCGGATCTTAAGGATCCACGATAGGTCATGTCCTACCTCCGGCTCATCCAACAAGAAACAATCACCTCTCTGAGGCCGATACGACTTTAATACATCGCGCAAGGTTTCTCCATGAGAGGAAAAAAGAGAACGGGCGCGGATCACAGACCCAGCGAATCCTTTAAAATATCGGTGCGTCTTATGAGGATTCATCTCTTCGCTGTTAAAATAATGGTAAGTCGTCGGCGCGCCCTCTTGCCTGTCGCAATCTTTACATCGATGGATCGCTTTTAAAAGCGAACTCTTTCCTGATCCATTAGGGCCGATCAGGACATTCAAGCCACTTTGAAAACAGAATCGCTTTCGCCGGCTGATAAAACGCTTGTGATGAAAGCATAGAGCAAGACAAGTGAGCATGTTCTTTTTAATCAATGGCAATCATGTTGGATACAGGCATTTGCTACCGTGATCTCCTCAAGCCCGCCTTTGAGAAACTGGTCAACGACTGATTGCACGGTTCCTTGGATAGCTCGATAGGCTTTTACTCCACCCTCGTTGAGCCTTTGAACAGCTCTGCCACCCATGCCAGCGCACACCACCGCATCGATCTTTTTATCCATCAAAACTGTCATTGGCTGACACATCCCATGTGAATGATGCTGATTTGTATTGACGACTATCTCTGTCGTGCAAGATTCCGTATCATAGATCATAAAGTACGGGGCGCTACCAAAATGTCCGTAAACATCCGCTGCTATGCCTTGATTTGTTTCCGTTGGGATACACACCTTCATCTTTATTCTCCTTTCCTCGCGACAAGCACTGTCTGACAATACCCTTTATAGGTCTTAACGGTAAATCCGCTTTTTTGAAAGAACGAACGCACCTCTTTAAGCGAAACATGTGAACGAGGGTGTTGACGGCCTTCATTCGCATGAAAACGGTCTAGGGCTTGTGCGCCTTTTTGGTTGATATCTGCTATCACGATCTTCTTTTTTGCCACGCGCACCATTTCCCGCAAACAAAGAAAAGGTTTTTGCGCGTGATGCATAAAATTAACCGAAATGACAATATCAAAGCTTTGATTGGAAAAACTCAATTTTTCAGCATTCATCTTGCGGATCGCAACCATATTTTCCAACCCATAACGACGAAGATACTGACGAGCTACTTTTTGCGCACTGGCATCAAGATCGATAGCAGTAAACAAAAAATTTCTTCTTGCTAACGCCAGCGTAAAATGACCCTTGCCTGTGCCGATCTCTAAAAGCGACCCTTTGCCGATCTTGGCTTTCTGGAGAATAAAATCTCTTGAGCGCACAATATCATATCCATGATCTTTCAACGATCTTTGCTTTCTCTTTTCTATGCTGAACCAATCTTTCATATGCGCACCTTTTTCACAAATCCACCCTTGATCTTGAGCGCTTTCCCTCGCAAAAGCGCATCTGCGATCTTGTGGTGAGCGGACTTGATAATATTGCCAAAAGTCTGCCTGGAAACACCCATCTTGCAAGCAGCCTGTTGTTGATACTGACGATCAAGATCAGCCAAGCGTATCGCTTCTAATTCATCTAAGGTTAGGTTGTTTTCCTTGAGATCTTTTAGAGGTATTCCCCGCGGCTTAAAATAATAAGATGCAGGATCTTTTCTGATGCATCGTTGTTTAACAGGACGAGACACTAGAGCTCCTTAAGTTAATAGCATATGCCAATAATTTAACACAAAAGAAAACCCTGTCAAGCACCCTTCGTTCTTGGGTTTGGCCGAATACCTAGGATCACTTTTCCGCAAGAAGATCTTGGACCATAGAAAGAAGCTGGTCCACAGAGAAAGGCTTTTCGATGATCGAGACACCCTCAAAACCACTTAAGGCTTTTTCTTTAGGCGCGTAGGCGCTTACAACAATGATAGGGATCTTCTTACCTTGGTCCAAAGCCCGTACAGCTCTAACAAGCTCATCGCCGTGCATCTTGGGCATAACGATATCCGTAATGATAAGATCCGGTATGACCTTTTCAAAACAGGCCATCGCCTCTTCTCCATCATCGGCCTCCATAACATGATAGCCAAGGCCTGAAAGTTCTTCCGCGACCAGCATCCGCAGGTCAGATTCATCTTCCACAAAAAGGATCGTTTTCTTACGTTCCATATCTTTAAGACCGCTTAAGCATCTTTCTTGGCTGCCAAGACAGGTAATTCGATCAAGAACACAGCTCCTCTACCATGAGCGTAATTGGAGGCTGTTATTTTGCCCTTATGCTTTTCGATCGTGGAAAATGCCAAGCTTAACCCTAAGCCTGTCCCCTTTCCCGTTTCCTTTGTCGTAAAAAAAGGATTAAAAATGTTCTTAATCGCCTGCGGGGGGATACCAGGGCCTGTATCTCGAAACTCAATGAATAGCTTTTGAGGTTTTCCGGTGTCGTCATCTTGTGTCCATGACGATATAAAAATTTCACCTGAACCCTGTACAGCATCTATCGCGTTGTTGAGAATGTTCACAAAAACCTGTTCAAGCATCAAGGTATCAGCCATGATCTGCTGATCCTGACAAAGATGAACCCTTAATGCAATATTGTTGATCTTTGCCGTGTTCTGCACCAACGCGACTGCAGCGCTGACAACATGATTGACAGAAACTCGACTAAAAGCGGACTCAGATATATGTGAGAAACTCAATAATCCTTTAATGATCTTGTTCATGCGATGGACAGAGTCTCTGATCATTGCGAATTTCTTCTGGATCTCTTCGCTGAACATGTCTGTCTTCTTTTCCAGAGACTCCACAGCCAACAACATGATCGCCAAAGGATTCTTGATCTCGTGGGCCAGCCCAGCGGACAACTGTCCGACAGCGACCATCTTTTCTGATTGCACAAGCTGAGCTTGTGTTTTTTTCAGCTGTTCATTTCTTTCTTCCAAGTCGACCAAAAGCCGGCGTAAAAGTTTTTCGTTCTCTCTTAAGCTGTGGTTGGCCTCAGCCAGCTCTTCCCGAGCCTTCTTGCTTTCAGTCACATCCGTTGCCGTCCCCAGATACCCTGCTATTTGTCCATCCGCCATTTTAAGAGGCGTAATTACAAGATTTACTATTAACCGCGTTCCATCCTTACGAACACATGTCCATTCACGCTCTTCTTTTTGGCCTCTCTTAATGCGGACGTTGAACGCTTCAGAGGGATCCACGGGATAGCCGAACTCCTGGGATAGCTCTTGAGCATAGGACAAAATTTCTGACTCAACATGAAGGCTCGGGATAGCTTTCCTGCCTATCATTTCTTTAGCGGAATAGCCCATCATTTCTTCAGCGCCTTTATTAAAGGTTTGAATAACGCCATCTAGGTTGACAGAAATAATAGAGACACGCTTTGCTGAATCCATGATCGCCTGCAGTCTTTGATGAGCTTCCAAGGCCTTGCATTCTTGCTGCTTAAGCTCCGTGAGATCTGTATAAACAGCAGCAATAAGATCCGAAGAAAGTTTGCACACAAAGTTTTCTACCCACTGCTGGAGACGTTCATCCTTATAAAGGGTTTGTGGATGCTGTTGTGATGTTCCGGTCCGATAAACCTGTCTCATGACCGCAAGAAGTCCCATGTCCGAAACAAAAGGAAAGACATCGGTTATGCGCCGGCCAACAACATCACTGCGATCCACCTTTGAAGACTTCTGCCCTGCGCGATTGATATCAACGAACACAAAATCTTTGCCATCATCCACAGCCCGATAGATCGCCACGCCATCGGCCATATTATCAAAGATGCTGCGAAATCGCTGCTCGCTTTCAAAAAGCTCCGCGGTCCTGTGGATCACAATGTCTTCGGCACGCTTGCGCTGATTCTGCAAAGTGTAGATCAAAAGCGCTAAAAGGCCGGAAAATAAAAACCCTGCGAAAAGAGCGAACCAAGGCAAGGGCTTTGCATATTTCTGAAAAAATATCTTCTCTGGAGTGACGACGACCGCATATGAACGGCCAAAAAAAGAAAAGACCATAATCTCTTTAAGCTCGTTGGGCTTTTTACGCAACAAGTCTTGCGCCTCGGCCGAAGAAAGGCCTTTTTTTTCAGGATAGCTTGCCATGGCTGTTATCCCCGAAGGATCACCAAGATCGATGACATAAGACTGCGTAAGCTGCCGATCAGAAAGAAGTTTTACAAAATACCTTGTTTCCAAAAGTGACTGGGGACGCAGAGCCATCATCAAGAACCCCTTAAACTCCTTTTCTATTTTTATTTCACCATCTAATCCTTGCTTGGGCACGTACACAGGCTGATAAACAAGGATCCCTTGCTTTCGTCCTTTCTGGTCAACAACAAAATCGATCACGCCCGTGGCAAACCGCAAATCTTTCTTGCGCGCCCTCTCTAAGGTCTGTCGACGTATAGGCTCTGAATACGCATCAAAACCTAACGCAGCTTTGTTATCAAATAAAGGTTCAAGATAATACAGAGGAAAATATTCTTCTCTTTTTCCAACAGGGATCTTGCCACCTGCTTGTGTTCTCTCAAAAACAAAAAAATCTTTCTCTCCCCGCTCTCTTGCTTTTGCCTCATATCCGCTTAGTTCTTCAGACCTGACAATAGGGATCCAGGCAAAGGCCTGTATCCCCGCATGATCCTGAACCAGCCCAGACGCATAACGATGAAATTCTTCGGACGTTACGTCGGATGAGCATTCAAAATATTTTGTTAGGGTTTCTAAGTAATGACGCGCCTCACGAAATGTGCTTGCAAAGATCTCCTGAGAAACAACAGCGATCCTTTGAAATTGAAAATCGCGCTGCTGACGGCTTATTTGCAGGGTAACAAAAAAAATGAAGATGACAACCGCAAAAGAGAAGCCTGCCCCGTAAAAGGTCTCAACATAAAAGATCTTGCTAGATAAGGGTTTTTCTCTGCCGAAAATGTAAAAGCTAAGAACAATAAAAAAAGACAGGCATAGGATCCCTAAGATGATCGAAAGACGGTGCCTTGCAAGATCTCGCGCCCAGTCCTTGGCATTATGATCAAGGCAAAAAAGAGCCGTGATCTGCCCTGTTGCCGGGTCAAGAATAGGCAACGCCGAGCTGATCCATGTTCCCCACTCATCGCTATAAGGACCGACGATGGAGCTTTGGCGAGTCGTAAAAACATCATAAAAAGCTTGCGGTGCGCCATCAAAGACATCACCCGGCAAGGATCTATCTTGCGAGCCCAAAGGCTCTGAATCGGCTAAAAAAACTAGCTGTTGGTCTTTCTTGATCAGAAAATAAGCAAAACGTTGCTCCGGGAAAACTTTTGGGATCTCTTTCAGAAAATCCCAAACACGCTCAAAAACCGCAAGATCAAGGTCCGCTCTCGTTCCTGATAACTTTCTTAAATGATCAATATTGATCGCCTGTGAAAGATAATGCGTTCTGTCTAAAAGATGCTGGGATTTGCGTGCCACCTCGCCCTCTGAGGCCCTCTGCAAAAAGATCCATCCTCCAACAATAACTAGAAACAAAACAGCAAGCTGAAAAATAAAGATACGCTTAATGGTCTTTTGTTTTTCTTCTTCAGCCCATAAGATCTCCAGGCTCGTGATGATCGAAAAGCACAATAGCGCGATCACAATGGCGCAGGAAGCTCGCACGGCTTCAGGGGCAACGCCTATCATCTGAAAGAAAGAGCCTTGATTAATAATCGAAGCAGGGAAAAAATCCTGATAAGGCACAACAAGGCCGACTGCGACCCCATACACGACGAACAAGCATCCAATAGTCCGCAAACGCTTCTTATGGTGAAAAGGCGTGTTCTCTGATCTCCTAAAGAACGCTAGCGCTGTCAATAGGCTACCAAAAAAACCCAAAGAATAACGAACGCCGACCTCCCATCCTGTTGTTCCGTGCAATCCGCACACAACACACAAAAGAACAAGAGGTCCATATATCCAGGATCCAACTAAATGCTGTCCTGTGTTTCTTTTAAATGACCTGCGACCGAATTCTAAAAGACAGATAAAGGAAGCTGTCAGCAAAAGAAAAGAAAACGCATTGCCAAGGCGGCACAGAGGGAAAGAAACAGCTATTAGATTAGCCCACTCATGCACACCATGAAGAACGCCAAAAAGAGCCATCCATTTCCATTGCAAGGAAGTCTTGATCTTCTCTCTAAAAAAGCGAAATGAAATAACCGCTAGAATAAGAAAAGATAATCCGTATAAGAAAAAAATATAATCTAAATTAGCTTGCATATTCAAAACCTTGAGAAAACGGATCAGCTAATAAAAAAGGCAATGCCCTGCTATTGGGCATTGCCGATCATTAAATTCACTTGAGCACCTTTAAAAGCAATCCCTTGATTCCTTTCTCCAAGAATAGGGATACGACTACAGGATTTGGCTTAAAAAAGATCTTATCAACAACGTATTATACCTATAAAAATTTATCCTATCAAGAAGCTTTCTTTTTGAAAGGCGCAAGGCTTCGTTTAAGCGTGATCGAGATCGCGAGATGTTGTTATGACCCTAAGTTTCTTTGCGATAGCCTTTGAGCAAGACCGCATTAGCCTGCAAGACGTTGCGGCTAAAGATCTCCAGCTCTTTCGGCATGACCAATAAGGCGTCAGCTTTAGCCGCGGTATCGATGACCGTTCCGCTAGGTATCACGCGGCCGGCAGGAATATGCACATCCAAGGCTCCAGCCATAAATTTGACAAAAACATGATCCTCTAATTCAGCATTAAAGATCACAGAGTTAAAACCAATAAAACAATCTTTTCCGATCTTGCAAGGACCGTGCACGATACAGCCATGCGACAATGATGTTCGTTCGCCAAGCTCTACGCGGCTGTGGCCGAGCGCATGGATGACGACATGATCCTGAATATTGCAGCGGTCCGCGATCATAATTGAGCTCTCTTCTTCGTCAGCGCGGATCACCGCTCCAGGCGCGATAAAAACACCGCTGCCGATCACGACCTTTCCAATAACAACAGCTGAAGGATGAATATACGCTGTTTTATCTATTTGGGGATAATCCCCATACGCGTTCCATTCAAGCATGTCACCTCCTGATTATTCTTATGTTAAATTTTGGTCCAGCACAAAGATCTCTAGCCGTTCTCGCGTAGCCAAATTAAAACTTGAATGCAAGTCCATTACGCGCGCGCCCGTGATATCCTCGATACAGCGCTCTAGGGCTGGCCTTGCTTTTTCGATTAACTTCATCTTAAGGTCTTGGATCAGCCTTCCGCCCTGAGGATCTTCACTTAAATGTTTCTCCCCCAAGGCAAGAACATTCTGGAACCTTACGATGATCACATCGTCAACGATCTTGCTAGTAACCGATCGCGCGTCCTCTCCCAGAAACTGTTCAAGAAGATCATGCAGCTTTTGATTCACCAGCTCCTCGATCGCGGATACTGAACTAACAGCCATGGCATGACCCTGGGCAAAATGATTGCCCGCTGAGCAAGGTTAAAGCTTCTGAATATTTTTCGCTGGTCTGACGGACAATATGCTCTGGTAACTCAGGGCCGGGCGGTGTTTTATCCCAATCCAATGTTTCGAGGTAATCCCTCACAAGCTGTTTGTCAAAACTGGCCTGGGACCCGCCGGGAGCGTAGGTCTTTCGAGGCCAAAAACGGGACGAGTCCGGAGTCAAAACCTCATCGATCAAGATCATCTTGCCATCATAAAGACCGAATTCGAATTTGGTATCAGCAATAATGATCCCTTTGGATTCCGCGTATTGGCTTGCTTTCTGGTATATTGCCAAGCTTGTCTTTTTAAGCTGCTCCGCCATCTCCTTGCCGAGCTCGCTCTCAACAAACTCTTGAGAAACGTTGACATCATGACCGACATCCTCTTTTGTTGATGGAGTAAAAATGGGCTCCGGAAGCTTATCCGACTCCCGCAATCCTGAGGGCAAGGGAATGCCGCAGATAGATCTTTTTGCTCGATATTCTTTCCATCCAGAGCCAGAGAGATATCCTCGAACAACGCACTCAACAGGAATGGCTTGCGCTTTCTTAACGAGCATGGAGCGGCCGCTTAAAACATCATGATACTGTTGTAAAACTTCAGGATACTCCTCTACATTAGCGGAAATAAAATGATTATCGATAATGTCCCTTGTAAAATTAAACCAAAAAAGCGAAAGCTTTGTCAGGATCTCTCCTTTGTGAGGAATCGATGTCGGCAAAACCACATCAAAACAAGAAATACGATCCGTAGAAACCACCAACAGCTTATCCTTGAGGTCATAAACATCCCGGACCTTGCCTCTTTTGAAGAATTCAACATCAGTAAAACGCGTCATACGTAAAGACCCCTGATCCATCCAACACCTCCGTTCTTTGATGATCGCCATGATGTTCAACTGCCAACAAAAAAGCCAACAAATGTTTTTCGCTCTTTTAAAAAGAAACGCAAACTTTTGTTGGCTTACTCTGCAACAGCCCCAACGTGATCAAGGCTCTCGCTGACAGTCTTCCAATATCTTAATAACAAAATTATTTTAACTTAAAAAATAATTTCGTCAATCTTTTTCAGGGAGCATCTCCTCCAAATTCATATCAAGGGTAAAGACAATGACGCGCTCGCCGGTCTTTGTGCTGATATCCGTATGCAGACTCTGCACTTGGCAATTAGTGATCGAAGAGATCATGTTCGCTAACAAAACACGCCCATGCTCTAAAAGCTGCATTCTTGTACGCTTGATCAAGTCTGATCCTTCCGGGCTCTTGGCAAGTTGCTCTTCCGCAGGGGTCAGGACACCTTTGAGTCGAATAAAGACCATGTCTTTGATGATATAAGCCTTGGTCTCTACCGGTCCTCGGCCCATATACTCTTTCTCAAACTTGATGATCGCTTCGCTGATCAGCGCCTCGACCTGTCCTTTAGTTCTATGTTCCATATGTTCTTATCAAGACCTCTGAAGTGGTAGCCCCAACCGGATTTGAACCGGTGTTTATAGGCTGAGAACCTAGCGTCCTGGACCAGGCTAGACGATGGGGCCGCAGATCTTTTGTAAAGATATGAACTATTGAAAGTCCCCGCTTGAGGGGATTGTCTTTCATCTTTTCTCAATGAGCTTACAGACGAGTAAAATAATATCATACCTTCTTTTTTGGTCAACAAAAATTATTGACACCTCATCTTTGGCTCGTTAGAATGAGCACATCATTGCTAAAATATTAATATAATTATTATATGCCCCTACTCGTCGGAATTGGCTTCAGCAAAAATGAAAACCCCTACCGTGCCGCTCAAGATGCGTCGGCGCAAGCCAAGATCCAGATCAACCAAGAACCAGCAGACCTTGTTTTGGTATACGCAACGGCTGCGTATAGCCGTTTAGAAGCTCTTGCTGTCGTTAAAGATATTTTTCCGGACGCGAGAACGATCGGAGCCTCTACAAGCGGTATTATCCTCTCAGGTTCTATTGAATCAACGGGGATCGCCGTTATGACGATCAGCGGCGCCTCAAAACAAATTCAATTTGGCTCTGCCTTGATCAAAAACTTGGAGGAGCAGAACCCGGAAGTTGCCTCCCGCGAGCTTGCGCGTAAAGTCTTAAAAGATTTTGGCATGAACCCACGTCAGCTTTCGCTCGTCTTCTTTGATGGCCTCTCCGCGAAAGGACCTCTTTTGCTAAGAGGGCTGAAAGAGTCGTTTGGACAATTTTCACCAATCGTCGGAGGAGGAAGCTTCGATAACTTCCATTACCAGAAAACCTATCAATATTTTAACGGCGATGTCACCACTGATGCCGCCTGTGCCTTAATGATCGGCGGGCAAATAGCCGTTGGCCTTTCCAGTCAGCACGGGTGGAAGCCTCTGGGCAAGCCACGCATTGCTGATCGGACGGACCGCAACGTGATCCATAGGATCAATGGTAAAAAAGCGATCTCTCTTTACGAAGAATTTTTTGGTGAGCAAGCCTCCCTACTTTTTCTTAATCGCCTCAATCGTGCGCGCTTATTTTATCCTCTGGGGGTTTTGATCGAAGAACAACAGAAATACATCTTAAACCATATTGTGAATGTCCTAGAAGACGGCAGCTTGGTCTGCCAAGGAGAAGTGCCTCAGGGAGCAGAAGTTCATATCATGATCGGAAATAAAGATTCTTGCAAACAAGCGGCTGTTCAGGCAGCCCGCGAGGCCAAAGACGCGCTTTTAGGCCGTCCCGCAGAACTTGTGGCTATTTTTGAGTCTGTGGCACGTCAAAAATTATTAGGGCGAAGCGCCTTTCAAGAGGTTCAAGCGGTCAAAGAAGTCTTTGGCGATCATATTCCGGTCTTTGGAATGTACACCTATGGAGAGTTCGCGCCACTAAGCACGACAGAGCGCGGCAGTCCTTGCTTTTTACAAAACGGAACGATCAATATCTTGGCTCTCGCGCAACACAAAACCCATTAGTTTCATCTTGCCAAGAAAACTCTTGGATGATAGTCTTGGTATAGCACAGAAATGATCTTATGCTAAATATCACAAGCTCGGCGGTCGATACAACTATCTTTGCGGTTATTGCCGTGATCGTTTTAGGAACGATCGGTACACTCATTTTCTTTCTTATTAACAAGATCGATCAGGTCAAAGAACTGCAAGATGCGCTGAAGAAACTGAAGCTATCTTTTAACAGTCTTGATGAACAAGCAAAGCTGATCCTTAAGACCGACCTTGAGCTAAACCGCGCGCAAGAAGAGCTTGACCGGCGCCTTGCGAGCCTAGACGCTCTGCAGAGAACTTCACGATTGATCAGTACAACCCTAGACGAGGAGGAGATCTTTCGCCGCCTTGACAAGTCCCTGATGCTACAGCTAGGATTCGAGCGAATCCTTGTCCTGACATTTGATGAAGAAAGAAATCTACGCATGCGCGTGAATACAGGGTTTGGCAATGATCAAGTCTCAGAAATCACGAATGATCTTTTAAAGGATACGTCCTTTAATTCTGTCCTGCAAGAAGGATATCCATTTTCTTCGGCTACCGCCTCAAAGCAAAAAAAAGAAAAAGCCATCAGCGTGTTCGGAATCCCACATTTTATCTTAGCTCCTATCTTAACCCAAGATGGAACTATGGGCGTTATCTTTGTTGGCAATCAGACAGAAACAACGCCTATCTCAGAAGCAGACGAAGAAATGATATCTATCCTCACGAATCAAATCGGACAATCTTTAGAAAACGCTAAGCTTTTTGAAGAAGTTTATAAATCCCGCCAAGAGTTGGAACTAAAGATCCAGGATCGCACCCGTCAACTTGCGTTAGCCCTTGAAAAAGTACAAAAAATAAGCCGGACAAAATCTGAATTTGTCTCCGCCGTGTCTCATGAGCTAAGGACCCCGCTCACATCGATCAAAGGGTATGCAGCTATTTTGATGTCTGGCAAGCTTGGTGAGATCCCGGAAAAAGTCAAAGAGCGCCTAGAGAAGATCAACAAGCATTCAGACAGCTTGGTCGAGTTGATCAATGACCTTCTGGATATCGCCAGAATTGAGTCAGGCCGCGTTGAAATGAAATTTGAGAAAGTAAACTTAAGAATGCTCATTGAAAACATGCGGGATCTTCTGATGCCCCAAATGCGCGAAAAAAATATCACCTTCATTACAGAAGTCTCTGATGACCTTCCGTTGGTCCTGGCTGACAGCAAACAGCTGGAACGCGTATTTATCAATCTGCTCAGTAATGCGATCAAGTATACACCCAAGGGTACGATCACCATTCGCGCTTCCGGCAATGATAAAGAAGTAAACGTGCAAGTGCAGGACACTGGCGCTGGCATGCGCGAAGAAGACATGCCAAGGCTATTCACTGAATTTTACCGTGTCGAGAATGAGCTTAATCAGAACATTAAAGGCACTGGTTTAGGGCTGGCTCTGGTAAAAAATATCATCAACGCGCATCAGGGAACGATCTGGGTCACGAGCAAGATCGGTGAAGGCACGACCTTTCACTTCACGATACCTCTTGAGCCTGCGAAACTAGAGCCAACGAATGAAGCGCAGAAAGAAAAAACAGAAAAACAAGGATAGTCTTGAATGGGACAACTAAAAATTCTAACGATCGATGACGACCCAGACATTCTCGACGTTCTGGAGCTTACCCTTTCTGATCATTTTGTCGTCTTTCAAGGATCCAACGGTGAAGAAGGGCTAAAACTAGCCCGCGCGCACGCTCCGGATCTGATCATCACAGACTACAAAATGCCCGTGATGGATGGCAGAGAATTCTGCAAAGCTCTTAAAAAAGATGTTTTCTTGCAACATACACCTGTCATCATGTTAACTGGCAAAGGAGAGGTCAAAGACAAGGTAAGCGGTCTAGAAGCCGGCGCGGATGACTATCTCGTGAAACCTTTCGAACCCAACGAGCTTCTAGCAAGGATCAACATGATCCTGCGTCGAACAAAACGCAGTCTTGACGCCAATCCCCTTACGCGCTTACCAGGAAACAACTCCATCATGGATGAATTGCAGTATCGCATTCAAAGCGGCAAGCCTTTCGCGGTTGGCTATGCGGATCTGGACAAATTCAAAGCTTATAATGATATCTATGGGTTCGAAAAAGGCGATGAGGTGATCAAGAAGACAGCGCACATCTTGATCCAGGCCGTCCAGAAGAAAGGCACGCCTGACACTTTTGTCGGTCACATTGGCGGCGATGATTTTGTCTACGTCTGCGATGATGCGATCGCTGATGACATCGCTCAAGAAATTGTCGACCAATTTAATGCGATCGTTGTGTCATTGTACACCGAAGAAGACCGCAGACGAGGATATATTATTGCCAGAAACCGGCAAAATGAAGAAGCGAAATTTGGCTTTCTTTCCATTTCTATCGGTATTGTAAGTAACCTCAACCAGCCGATCCGTCACGTCGCTCAGGTCGCGGAGATCGGCGCCGAACTCAAACGCTACGCCAAAGGTATTGAAGGAAGCTCTTTTGTGCGAGACAAAAGAAAAGGGAGCTAAAATCTTTTTAAAGCTACGGAATAACGATCACCATTTCCTCTGTCTTAAGCATCTCTCGTAAAAAAGTGTACAGAACGCAAAGATTAAGATGGCGAACTTTTACGTGGCTTAAGAAAATAAATGCGTAGTTAAATCCCTCGAGAGAACTTGGCTTGAGAATAACCCGCCAAAAAGGAAGCGATAGATCCTCCTGGACACCTTTTAAAACATTTCTTACTTTAATCAACCCAGCATAAGAAGCAAAACCTTGCCTACCATCTAAGTAAACAGATGGGGATCGACCAACAAAAGTTACTTGGTTCATATAGGATCGATAGTCTAAGTTGTTTTCTTGTGCATATTCGCGAAGAGTGCTTTTTTTCCTAATGATGTCCTCATAGATAGCTACAAAGCCATACTCAAAAATCTTTTTCTTTGGAAGCCTCTGGCGATATCCAGTGATCCACACCTTTTCGTTAGGATAAAGCTGCAGGCCGTAGAACTTTGGATCATCTCGCAGAAAATACCCAGCGTGAGCATATGAAGTCACTATAAATGCTATCCATACACATAGTAAGAAAACAAAATAAGCGCGAACACGTCCAAAAAACAAAAACAAAGAACCAATAGGAAGCCCATAAAGCAATAAGAGCGCGTAATATTTCTTACCTGGATCGAGACCAAAAAGATCATAGAGAAAATATATCAAGATCGCAATCAAGATGAAAACAACCAAGCCTATTCTCATCTCAGAATATTTCCTGGAAAAATTGTATCTTAAAACAAAAAAAAGAGCGGCAAAGGAAAAAAGGAATTCTTTTGTCGCCGGACCGCCATCCGCAAGGTTGCTCAAGATCGAAAAGGAACTTGTGACGTAAATAAGCAAGAAAATAGTCCTGTGCTTTCCCCAAGAGTTTATCTTGCAAACCGCAAGCATAAGAAAAAGAAAGAATAAAATAACATAAAGGGCTGTAGCGACATAATAAATCGCCGCAGGGAGAGTTTCAAAAAAAGCGTATCCTGCCCCCGTAAAAACCCCACCCTCCTCTATGTTCTGAATATCGATGCGGGTAAAAAAACTTTTAATATTCAGGATCACGGCGAGGCAATACCAAACGGCTTTTAGGCTGTGGGAATGATAGAACGCTGTCACATCGCCCATCCCTCCTGGAATAAAAATCCAATATTTTGCCTTGAAGGAGAATGGGAGATCGTAAACTCTTAAGAAATAAAAATGAAGGAAAATATTTAGAAGAGCCAAAAAGAATATGATAGAAAATGTAAGTTTTCTAAGCTGATCTGAACGTGGGTTATGAATAGTCGCTTGATGCTCAGCAAGAAAACAACAACTTAAAGCGTAAAATAAGAAAAAGGTGGTTTTAAGATGGTAACTTGTTGATGCAGCAAAAACAGAAACAACAGAAGCGACAATCTCTAGGATATTTGAACTTAAAAAAGACAGAGAGAGGACAAAGAAGAAGAATAAAGACAAGCGATAGCGATAAAAGATGCCTAGTAACATCCAGTGCCAGAGGATGCGCAAAGACTATCCTGAACACAACACTCATTATTGCTATAAGTATCACAATTCGCTGGATCTGGAGGGAATACGCACCCGGAAAAACTTACGTTACACTGCCCAGCCCCGATCGAAGGGTCGTTGGGGTTCATTTGCCAAGAGTACTCAAGATGTTTTGAGCAGCAATCGTTGGCTGTTGGACAATCACTATAAGAAAATGATGTACACGCAGCGCCGCAAGGGCCGCCTGTCGACTCGTTTGAAGTAAAAACTGGCTCAGGACCCATGATATTGCTGCTTATCTTATTAAAATAAGCTTCTGTGGGTTTGTTCACATTTCCGCCGGGAGCAAAGAACGTCTTGAACGCTGCAAAAACGATCAACGCGCAAATAGTCAGCAACAACATGTACTCAATAGCGGTCTGACCCGCACTGTCAAACATCTTACCGATAAGCATTCTTCTCATGATGATCCCCCTAAAGATTTTAGATATCGAATAGTCTCTTTTGGTTTCTCAGACCCAAAGAAATAACTTGCTGTCGCCAGGATATTTGCCCCCGCCTTAACCGCTTCTGGCGCTGTTAAATGATTGATCCCTCCATCCACAGCGATATCCCCTGCGAAGATCGAGCGCAGCTGGTGGATCTTGGATAGCGCCACCGGCATGAACTTTTGCTTTGCGAAACCAGGATTAACAGACATGATCAGCACGCCATCTAGCTTTTCTAAAACAGGCTGGATACAGATCGGTGTTCCGGGGTTGAGGACCATAAAAGCTTTTTTTCCCTTGTCCTTAATCCTTTGGATATCCTTCAAAGCCTCTTTCACATTAATTGTGTCCGTTTTGAAGGTGTGCCCATCGATCTCGCGCAATAAAGAACCTAAAGGCGCGTAGCATTCCGCGTGAAGCGAAAGACTATCCGCCCCCGCCTTTAGGAATGCGTCAATATACATGCCTGGATTCTCGATCATTAAATGGGCATCAACGGGCAAGCTTGTAATGGATTTGACAGCCTCTACAAGCAAAGGGCCAACCGTAATGTTAGGAACGAAATGCCCATCCATAACATCAACGTGTAGCATATCTACCCCAGACTCTTCACACATACGAATATCGTCCGCAAGATTCATAAAATCCGCGCATAAAATACTCGCACTTACCTGAATGGAACGCATACGATTACCTTTGTGTTTCTGTTTTAGAGAAGAATATTCATAGTATAGCGTATTTTAAAACCTGCTGCTATATTTAATCGGTCGACCTCTTTTTTGCTCGCGCAAAAAATCAGCAACCCTGTTCATATCAATAACAAGGGTTGATTCTTTAAAATCCCCAGGGTTCTTGATATCAAATCCAAAATCAAGGATCACTTTATAGGAAGATGAAGGATCTTTTTCATTATATCTCTTAAAAAAATATATGGTCTTCCTTGTTGTCGGGTCATGATCGATATGGTAAACCTTAAAATCTTTTTTCATAAGGTCCATGATTCCGGCAGAAAAAAAACCGATAATATCGTTGCCGTAACTTGTCGTCAGATTTCCGTATTCATCATCGCTTACAAACATATCTTTTTGATCCGGCTGCACAATATAGACACGCGAATAATGATTAAGGTTAACACTTTGTAGTGCCTGCTTTAAGAATTTGAACTCTTGGACGCTGATCCGCGTGCGGTATTGTGTGATTGCATGCCGAGCAAAAACGATCCCGGCGACTGCAAGAAAACTCAGAACAACGATCACAACGCTCTTTTCGATCGCTGAAAAGATCTTTGCGTAGCGCAACAGCGACCAAAGAAAAATAAAAACAGCAAAAGCAGCCAATGCCATATAGCATCGATAAAAGGCGATGTGTTCAGCGTAAAGCAGGTTTGGTAAAGATGTCAGAAAGAAGAGGCCGCACAAAAGAACTGCCTTAAATCCTGCCGCTAGAATAGATTCTTTCCAGGAAATATTTCTTGTTCTCTGCGCAAAGGCAAGGAGCAAGGCGACAACAATAAATCCCCCAAAATAGAAAACAAGGTTCAAGGAAGGGATGATGTTCCAAAAGTTAAGTATTTTGACAACGGGATCAGAGAAGAACCAAAAGATCTTGTCTGCGAATTTCGTAGAAACATCATAGGGGCTATATTGCGTGATCTGGAAAGAAAGGTACAAACTTTTTGTTGCTTCTAGCAAAAGTCGGTAGATCACCGTCCCTGAAAATCCTGCCGCAAGCAAAAAAAATGACTTGCGACAAAAAACCTGAAACGGCTCTTTTGTGCAGAAAAAAACGGTCGCGGCCATCATTGCCCAGAAGAACATCGCCCCTGATGGATAAATAGTTAGGGCGATCACAAACAAAAGCACAGACCAAGCATAAAGCACGATTCTCTGTCGCCGGCCGATAGACCGATCGAGCGCCTTCACGCAAGCCAGAAAAGAAGCGATCGCCATAAGAATAGACATTGGATAAAACGACATCCCTGCCTGACAAACAACGATCTGGAAGGGCGGCAATGTAAAGATAATAAAAACTGATAATAAAGATTCCACGGTTCGCAAAAAATTCCTTCTCAACCAGTTTGTCATGACGATCGCGCAGAAACTTAATTGCAACACGCTTAAAAAACGGACAACCTGCAGATCTTGTAAGCTGTCAACGGAGCGGCCTATCAATACTTGAAAAACAGCCGCCAAATAACGTCCCGTAATAAACGCGAAAGTGGTCCCTGGAGGAGCGATCCGAACATCTGTATCTAGAAAATAAATGAGGCTGTCGTGGTAAGCATATAAAGAACTAATGGCAGGCCAATACGTGATCATCAGCCCCGTCAGCAAGCTGATCCAGAGGCCAAGCGACACGAAAAACTCCTTACGAGAAACTAAGAAAACGCGAAGATTCATACCTGTACTATAGGCTATTTTTTGTTGTAATATAACAAAATCTTACAAAAAAACTCCCGGAAATATTTCCGGGAGACAGCATATCAAATGCGCAGGGTGGGACTTGAACCCACACGGGTTACCCCACACGCCCCTCAAACGTGCGCGTATACCAATTCCGCCACCTGCGCGCAAATGTAACTTATTATATCTATCCTTGTTAGAATTTCAACGGGTTTTCTTGGATGTTCTTGAAATAATATCTCGGCAGGCCTGAAGAAAATTTTGTCATATTGATCACAAGGGTGGGCTGCAAAAAGTCATCTTCCGTTTTGATCTGCATTCCAGACTCGACAACGACCCGGTACGCATATTTTCGTCCCTGAGGGCGCGCCTCCCTAAAAACATAAACAACTTGATTGCTTTTTTCATCAAGGAACATCATATGAATGACCAGAAACCCCTTGGACAGCTCTCTTAGCGCGCAAGTAAACATTCCCACAATATCATGCGAATAAAATGTCGTAAAATTACCGTATTCATCCCCTCTATTGGCGAACTGCTGTTCATCCAAGAGGACGACATAGACCCTTTCATAATCACCGAGATTCTTTTGCCTGACAGCGTCCAAGAAAAAAAGTGTTTCTTGATGACTTGGCTGAACCCGATACTTAAGAACGGTTTGGCGTGCCTGAGCTATTCCAAAAACGCTAAAAAAGATCAAGATCAGAAAGAAAATCTTTCGGCCATGCCCGACAGGAAAAAGCTGCCATATCGACCAAACGATCAAAAAAGTAATAAGCGCGGCTAGCGCCATATAACACCGATACAAAGACATGTCAGCTGTTGTTACAAGATTTGGCAAAGCGCTTAAGAAAAGCAATGCTATCAAAATACATCCACGCCCTGCGATCTCTGCGAAGCTCAGGGCCTGCGCGTCCTTAGCCTTCCTTAAAAAAGCAACTAACATCCCTAAAGCTATCAACGCCAGAACACCCACCGCATAAATGGTCTTTGGGAAAATATTCCACAGATTGAGCATATGAACAACTGGCTCTGCAACAAACCATCGCAACTTAGACAAATAGTCTGTTGAAAAAACATAGGGGTTATAGCTAAAAAGATTGAATTGCACAAAATATTTTTTTGTTAGCTGGAGGATTACCGCGTAAGTAGCAAATCCCAAAACAGCTGGAAAGAGCAACAAGCCGCTTTTGATCATGCCTTCCCTAAAACCCTGTTTTTTTGAGAAAAGGATCCAAAAGCCAAACAGGCTCCAATAAAACATTGCTCCTGGCTGATATGTTGAAAGCGCTGCGACAAAGAAAAGGACGGCAAAAAATATCCTCCAGGACACAAGCGTCTTTAAAAAGACCTTGTCGATGAGGAGGCCATCTGCCAGACGAAAAGCCATGATGGCGAAGAGAACAGAAAACGGCAAGAAACACATGCCCGTATTAGAAACGACGACTTGAAAAGGCGGCAAAGTCAGCGCGATCAACATCACCAAGAACGCACCAACCTTGCTAGAGAAATATTTTTGCATCCACGCGATCATAAGAGATCCGCAGACACACAACTGAACAAGGCTTAAGAAGCGGATGATCCTTAGATCATCTATCGATCGCACAAGTTGGCCAAAGAGCGCGAATAAAACAGCCCCCACATGACGACCTCGACCCATAAGGGCAAAAGTTCCAGGGGGATCAAGCCGTGTCTCTGATTTTAAAAAGAAAACAGTATCATCATGAATGACATAATAAGAGCTGATCGAGGGCCAATAAGCAACAGCCAAGAGGATGGTTAGGGCGATAAAGCTTGCAAGAACAAAAACTTTCTTGGATTTTGTCATGCTTTCTATTTAGATCTTTGAGCCAATGACGCAGCGATAAAATCCTGAAAGAGTGGGTGCGCTTTGTCTGGCTTAGATTTGAACTCCGGATGAAATTGGCAAGCAACGAACCAGGGATGATCCTTAAGTTCGATGATCTCAACAAGATTCCTTTCCTGATGAATGCCAGCGAATACAACTCCCTTTTTCTCAAGATCCTTGCGAAAATGATTATTGAACTCGTAACGATGCCGATGACGTTCGGCGATATTCTCTTTTTTGTAGGCCTTATGGCTGTGCGTACCTTTCACGACATGGCAAGCGTACGCGCCTAAACGCATTGAAGCCCCCATATTTCGGACTTTCTTTTGCTCTTCTAAAAGATCGATCACCGGATACTGCGTCGATGGATCGAACTCTTTGGAATTAGCGTTTTTCATACCGCAGACATGCCGAGCAAACTCGATCGTAGCCACCTGCATGCCTAAGCAGATCCCAAAGAAAGGGATCTTATTTTCCCGCGCATATTCTACGGCGCGGATCTTTCCTTCGATCCCGCGCACGCCGAACCCGCCGGGGATCAAGATCCCATCAGACCCCTCAAGGATCTTCGCGATATTGCCTTTCTCTAGATCTTCAGAATCTACTTTATTAATAACGACCCGCGCGTCATTAGCAATGCCCCCATGAACTAAAGATTCATAGATAGATTTATAAGCATCCGGCAATGTTATGTATTTACCAACAACGGTTATTTTGACCTCATGCTTGGGGCTTTTAAGGCGCTTGATCACAAAATCTTCCCACTTGTGCAGGTCCCCTTCAGGACGGGAAATGTTCAGCTTGCGCAAGATAAGATCGTCTAAGCCCTGTTTCTGGTAATGCAAAGGCACTTCATAAATATATTTGACATCGATCGCCTCAATGACTGCCTCGCGGTCAACGCTGCAGAAAAGCGCGATCTTTTCCTTCTGCTCTTTAGTAATGGTCTTTTCCGTGCGGCACAATAAGATGTCGGGAGTGATGCCGATCTCGCGTAAACGGCCAACGCTATGTTGCGTTGGTTTTGTTTTATGCTCTCCGGCTGAACGAATGAACGGCAAAAGGGTCAAATGAATAAAGATGCAATATCCTGTCCCCAGCTCCCAGCGCATCTGCCGGATCGCCTCCAGAAAAGGAAGGCTTTCGATATCGCCGACGGTACCTCCGATCTCAACGATCGTGACATCCACATCGCGCTCTTTCGCGACCTTACGGATGCCGTTTTTTATTTCATCGGTAATATGCGGAATGATCTGGACTGTTTTCCCTAAATATTCTCCCTTGCGTTCTTTAGCGATAACGGAATAATATACTTTTCCTGTTGTGATATTGCTGTCCTTGCCTACTTTTGCGTTCGTGAAACGCTCATAGTGTCCCAGGTCGAGATCTGTTTCCGCGCCGTCATCAGTGACATAAACCTCACCATGCTGAAAAGGATTCATAGTTCCCGGATCGACATTTAGATAGGGGTCGCATTTCATCGTTGTTGTTGTCAATCCACGGGCTTCTAACATCTTTCCGATGGAAGCAGAGGCAAGGCCTTTGCCAAGACTGGAAACAACGCCACCTGTGACAAAAATAAATTTACTCATCGCTGACTCCTTGAGAAAGACAACAAAAGATGTTGTTAGTATTATACGACAAAACTTTTATTTACACCCTTTTTCCAGCAAATATTTCCCGGCTTTTTGCGGAACCACTTCCGGGTAGTGCCCGTCAAAACACGCATGACAGAATTGTTGAGAGTTCTTCATCACTGACAACATTCCGCTCAAGCTAAGATATTTTAACGAATCCACTTGAATGAATCGTGCTGTTTCTTTAATGCTTTTTTTCGACGCGACAAGCTCCTTCTTGCTTGGAAAGTCGATCCCGTAAAAACACGGGAACCTGATCGGCGGGCAGCTGACACGAAAATGGATCTCTTTAACGCCCGCTTTGCGCAGTTCTTCAACACGGCTACGGCTCGTCGTGCCGCGAACGATCGAATCCTCAACCACCACGATCTTCTTGCCTTTAAGAATATCGCGAATAGGGTTGAGCTTGACCCGGACGCGGAAATCTCTCAAGAATTGTGCCGGCTGAATAAAGGTGCGGCCAATATAATGATTACGGATCATCCCGATCTCCAGCGGAAGGCCGGAAGCCTGAGCATAGCCAAGCGCCGCATAGCTACCGGAGTCAGGAATAGCCATAACAAAATCCGCCTTCTTGACCGGATGCTCTTTGGCAAGCTGAGCGCCTAAACGCTTACGCACGGAATACACGTTGTCATGGAAAATATGGCTATCCGGCCTGGCAAAATAGATGTTCTCAAATACGCATTGCGCTTTACACTTTTTATTTCCCAAAGGCAAAAACGAAGACTCAATCCGGCCGGACTTGATAAAGACGATCTCTCCAGGCTCGATCTCGCGAACAAATCTTGCTCCCACAAGATCAAAGGCGCATGTCTCACTGGCCAAAATATACGCGTCATTGATCATACCAAGGCAGAGTGGGCGAAAACCAAAAGGATCGCGCGCCCCAATAAGAACATCCCCGACCAAGAATACCAGGGAATAGGAACCTTTCAGCTGGCACAAAGCCTCGGTCATCCAAGATTTCAGATCGCCGTTCTTTGTTTTTGCTAAAAGATGAACGATCATTTCTGAATCCATAGTCGTCTGAAAGATCGATCCTCCGTCTTCTAACTGTTCAGATAAGAACTCAGTATTCGTCAGATTTCCGTTATGCGCAATGGCAATGGGACGGCCTTTATGCGTGGCCAAAAAAGGTTGGATGTTCTTAGCACTGCTAGAACCCGTGGTCGAATAACGCGTGTGGCCAACGGCAAAACTTCCTTTTAGATGGGCAACGGATCTTTCATCAAAAGAATCCGCGACCAAGCCTGTGGTTTTTTCCGCGTAGATCTTTTTACCGTCGTAAGAAACGATCCCGCAAGCTTCTTCGCCGCGGTGCTGAAGCGCGTAAAGACTAAGAAAAATGATCTTGGCAGCATCCCGATGATTTGAAACTCCTACGATCCCGCACATATTGTCCTACTTTCTATTTTTTGCATATTCTTGTAAAGACTGCACACCGAATTCTTTTTCACGGCTTGCTTCAATACCATTGACAGCGGCCCAAGCGCCCTGGATCGTTGTGATGCAAGGGATCCCGCGCAAATTTGCTGCCGCGCGAATAGTGCGCATATCCAGCTGGCTTTTCTGGCCGGAAGGAGTATTGATGACCAGCTGAATGCCATGATCCTTGATCAAGTTTAAAAGGTTGTTTTTTCCCTCATCGACCTTATCAACAATGTCAGCCTTCACGCCGTTGGCCTTTAAAGTCCGGGCGGTTCCTTTGGTACATAAAAGCGAAAAGCCCATATCTGTGAGCTTTTTTGCTAAAAAGGCGATCTGTCGCTTATCCTTGTCATTAACGCTTAAGAACACTTTTCCTTTTTGAGGCAAGGCTTGGTTGGCGCACGCCTGAGACTTGGCAAAGGCCGCGCCAAATGTCATGTCGATACCCATAACCTCGCCTGTTGATTTCATTTCTGGGCCAAGGACGATATCGACCCCTGAAAATCGCGAAAAAGGCAAAACTGATTCTTTCACGGAAATATGCTCTAAGGTCTCTGGTTCTATAAAATGAAAGTCGCAGATCTTTTTCCCTGCCATGATCTGTGAGGCGATCTTTGCCAAAGGAACGCCGGTTGCTTTGCTGACAAAAGGTACAGTACGCGAAGCGCGAGGGTTGACCTCGAGCACATAGATCGTTTCTCCTTTAACCGCGAATTGAATATTCAAAAGACCAACCACGCCAAGCCCTTGAGCAATATCACATGTGTGCTTCTTGATGTTCGCGATGATCCGCGAACTCAGCGTGTGAGGAGGAAGAACACAAGCGGAATCACCTGAGTGGATACCCGCATTCTCAATATGCTCCATCATTCCAGCTACGAAGGTCTTCTGTCCATCGCAAAGACCATCGACGTCCACCTCGATAGCATCTTCCAGGAACTCGTCGATGAGAACAGGATGACCCTGTGAAACTTCCTTGGCTTCTTCAATAAATGCCAACAGCGCTTTTTCATCATAAACGATCTTCATGGCCCTACCACCTAACACATAAGAAGGACGCGCTAAAACAGGATAGCCGATCCTATTCGCGATCGCGATAGCCTCAACCGTTGAGACCGCCGACCCGTTGGACGGCTGTACCAGGCCAAGCTTAGCAATAAACTGAGAGAACTTCTTTCGGTCTTCTGCGAGATCAATGGATGCAACAGAGGTGCCAATGATCGGAGCCCCTGCTTCCTGGAGTTTGCGGGCTAAGTTCAAAGGCGTCTGACCGCCAAACTGAACGATGATCCCATCTGGCTTCTCGATCTCAACGATGTTCATAACGTCTTCGAATGTCAAAGGCTCAAAATATAACCGATCTGAAGTGTCATAGTCAGTGGAAACAGTTTCAGGATTCGAGTTGACCATGATCGTTTCGCAGCCCATTTCTTTTAAGGCAAAGGACGCATGACAGCAGCAATAATCAAACTCGATCCCCTGGCCGATACGATTAGGGCCTCCGCCCAAGATCATGATCTTCTTTTTGCCAGCGCACTCAGCTTTTCCTCCAGCCTCATTTTCGTCTTCATAAGTTGAATAATAATATGGCGTATAAGCTTCAAATTCCGCGGCACAAGTGTCGACCAACTTGAAGACAGGGAGAATGCCGAGCTCTTGGCGCAACTTTCGCACAGACATTTCATCGGACTGGATCAATTGCGCTATTTGCAGATCACTAAAGCCTAGCTGCTTCGCTTCTTTGAGAATATCCGCGCGTAATGTTTTATGTGTCGAAAAGTCCTCAGCTAATGTTCTTTCAAAAACAACAAGCTCCTGAATGTTCGCAATAAACCAGGGATCGATCTTGCTGATGTCATGGATGCGCTCTGGACTAAAACCTTTTTGCAGCGCGTATTTAACATAAAAAATGCGGGAAGCGTTAGGATCCTTAAGGCGCTGCTCGATCTTTTCATCAGAAATAGCGCGGTAGTCAAGCTTATTATCAATCCCACAATGGCCGATCTCAAGACCCCGCAGTCCTTTTTGCAGGGATTCTTTGAACGTTCGGCCGATCGCCATTGTCTCTCCGACGGATTTCATGGATACGCCTAACAAATCTCCGGCTTCCGGGAACTTTTCAAATGTAAAACGTGGGATCTTTGTCACGCAATAATCAATGGTCGGCTCAAAAGATGCGGGAGTTTCTCTGGTAATATCGTTCTGGATCTCATCCAGCGAATATCCAACCGCCAGCTTAGCGGCAAATTTTGCGATAGGAAATCCTGTTGCCTTCGATGCCAAGGCAGAGCTGCGAGAAACGCGGGGATTCACTTCAATAACGACCATGCGTCCATCGTAAGGGTTCACGGCGAACTGAACATTACAGCCGCCTGTTTCGACGCCAATCTCTCGGATCAGCGCAAGCGTTTGATCGCGCATAAGCTGATATTCTTTATCGGTCAATGTTTGCGCAGGCGCGACCGTGATACTATCACCAGTATGAACGCCCATAGGATCAAGATTTTCGATCGAACAGATGATCACAACATTATCCTTACAATCACGCATGACCTCCAGCTCATATTCTTTCCATCCAGCAATAGATTCTTCGATCAAGATCTCTTTAACCATGCTGCTCTCTAATCCCAAAAAAGCCGCACGCTCAAAATCTTGAGCTTGATGAACAATAGCCCCTCCTGTTCCTCCAAGTGTGTAGCTTGAGCGAATGATCAAGGGAAAACCAATTTTGTTGGCGACCTCTTTTGCCTCGGCCATATTATGCGCGAAAGCGCTACGAGGAACGTCAAGTCCCACTTTTAAAACAGCGTTCTTAAAACATTCACGATCTTCCGCCTTCTTGATCACTTCATAACCAGCGCCGATCAACTCAACATTGTATTTTTTCAAAATGCCTTGCTCGTAGAGCTTCATCGCTAAGTTCAACCCCGTCTGCCCTCCCAAGGTAGGCAAAACAGCATCTGGTCGCTCTTTAGCAAGGATCTTATCCAGGAATTCCGTATTTAACGGCTCAATATATGTGGCGTCACAGATCTCAGGATCCGTCATAATGGTCGCGGGGTTGGAATTGACCAACACAACCTGATACCCCTCTTCCTTGAGCGCCTTACACGCCTGAGTACCGGAATAGTCGAATTCGCAGGCCTGACCGATCACGATCGGACCGGAGCCGATGATCAAAATCTTCTTAATGTCATTTCGTCGGGGCATGGTGCTCTTTCATCATCACAACGAACTTCTTGAACAAGTATGTGGCGTCATGTGGCCCGGGAGACGCTTCGGGGTGATATTGCACACAAAACAAAGGATATTTTTTATGACACAAGCCTTCAACGGTCTTATCGTTCAGATTCATATGCGTGATCTCAACATCTTCTTTAGGCAAGCTATTTATATCGACACAGAATCCATGATTTTGTGAAGTAATAGCGATCTTTTTTTCTTGAGAATCGTTGACCGGCTGATTCGCGCCTCGATGGCCAAATTTAAGCTTATACGTTCTGCCTCCTAGCGCGATCCCCAAGATCTGATGGCCTAAGCAGATGCCAAAGATCGGAAGCCGACCAATAAAATACTTCACAGTGTTCACGACATAATCCAAGACGGCAGGATCACCTGGACCATTAGAAATAAAAAGTCCGTCAGGCTTGATCGCCTCGATCTCTTGCGCGGTTGCCTTAGCTGGAAAAACATGCACCTGGCAATCTAATCCCGCGAGAATACGTAAGATGTTATACTTGACCCCGCAATCAATAACCGCCACTTTTAAACTTCCGCCCTGACTTCCTTCCCAAACATATTTTTGTTGCACGCTAACATCCCTGACCAGATCACTTCCCTCCATGCTGGGGACTTTTTTCATCTTTTCAGCAAGGAACCTAACGTCGAAATCTTGGGTTGAAATAATGCCTCGCATCGCTCCGCGGATACGCAAGTGTCGGGTCAAAGCGCGCGTATCAACACCTTCCATGGCGAGGATCCGGTTTTCTTCAAGATAGGCCAAAAGACTTTTTGTAGCGCGAAAATTAGAATATGTTTTAGCGAATTCTTTGACAACAAACCCAGCGACATGGATCTTAGAGGATTCCACATCATCGGCATTCACGCCATAGTTACCGATCAAAGGATAGGTCATCACAACGATCTGGCCCGCGTAGGAAGGATCCGTCAAGACCTCCTGATATCCAGTCATTGAGGTATTAAAAACGATCTCGCCGGATGTTTCGTGGAACGTGAACGGGGATCGTCCTTGAAAAAACGTCCCATCTTCTAAATAGAGTATTGCTTTTCCCATATCAACGCCTTGTCATTTCCTCATGCTTGCCGCAGGCTTGTCATTGTCAACAGATAGCGGAACATCCCCCAGATAACAGATAGCGCTTTGTTTTGTCACATCCGCGCTTAAACAAATACGTTCTCCCGGGATCTCTTGAGCATCGATCACGCGAACAACGGAACTCAAAGAAGACGCGTCTTTCAATAAATGTTCAAGCTGATTGCGCGATCCCTGAAAGAATTCACTGCGCAAAATATTATCATAACGCTCAGGATGAAGGGCAAAATATAACATGTCCATCTCAACGAGATCATTAAAAAAATGCGTCCCCAGGGAAACTTCCGGGACCAAATGCTCATGCATCATCACGACTTCACAAAGAACTGAAACCGTGTTGATCTCAGCGAAGGAGACTGGAACGCCCATTTCCGGAGAGCTTGTTGCCCAGCGGCCAGGTCCGATCAGCATGATCGTTAACTTCCTGCCTTGTTCAGGTAGATGGGTCAATCGGCCTATCAACCGCGCAACCGCATAGCGATCCGCCATGCTAAGTTTGGCATAATGTTCAGGGACAATATAAATAATGCGATCGATGGTCGTCGCAAGACTGCTGCCGATCACAGGCCCTTTAGTTTCCAGCAACACCTTCTCCTTGGCCAGATCCTGCGGCGCTTCAATGCTTAAAATATTCCCTTTCACTTGAAAAGGACGGCACTGCAGTAAATTGATCCTATATTTTTCGTTGTCCGAGAAATTCATTGTAAATTCAATATCGACTGGATAATCATAAGCTTTCTGTAGGATGCTCATCATCGCGCGCATATCGCTCACGAAAGATGTTCGCGACAATAGCTCGTCGAAGGTCAAGACCCAAGAAAAAACATCTGCTTTATTGCGTTCGCGCGCGTAGCGCTCAATACTTTCATCCTGAGAAGCAAAAATAGACAATGGAAATTGCGGGATCTGGCGTACGACATCTTCAAAAGAGCGAGACACAGGCTGATTTTGTTTAAGGTCCAAAATATCGATCTTATGCTGTGTGTGCTTGCGCACATCTTCCTGACTTCCTTCCGGCCTGCGCGTAGGAGCATTCAAGGCGATGATGCGGGTATAATCATCATCCACGCGCTCAACAGCCCGAGTTCCTAAACCAAAAACAAGGCGCAAAAATCCTGCCGCCGGATCAATGTCGCTGCTCCAGACATAAGGGTTAAAAGAAAAGCCAACACCGGCGATCTGCGGGAAATATTGGCCCTCATAAAAAGACCCTGAAACGCGTTGGACCAGCAACCCCATCTGCTCATCTTGATCAAGCAATCCCCAGTGCGCGCGATAACTCAAAGCGTCCTTGCTGACCGCGCTGCTGTACACGGTACGGACCGCGTTCATAAAGCTTTCTAAACGTTCTTCCGGGGTCCCCTGGTTGACACAAAAAACACTTTCATATTTACCAGAAAAAGCGTTACCATACGCGTCCTCCAGAAGGCTTGATGAACGCACAATGATCGGCGACTGCCCAAAATATTCTAACATCTCAATAAATTGATTTTTAATATCTGCAGGAAAAGATCCTGCGCGCATACGCGCTTGAAGCTCTTGGGCGCCCGCGAAGTTCGGGGCAGAGGCGCTAAGATCGCGCCGCATCCACCAACATTGATTTTCGATCAAATAAGTATAAAAAACATCTGATCCGATAAAAAATGAATCATGAGGCTCAAGCTTAGCAGAAAGCCGCGGATCTTCTTTTTTTAATATCGCGCGCGATAACAGCAAACCTACGGACTTTCCTCCGATCAGCCCAGTCCCGATCATGCGCTTACCTATTTCAACCACGTCAGAAAAATCAAAATATTTAGCAGCCAGCTCAAGAAAACGCTCCTCTCGGGTCACAGCCATGCGCAATAAATGACGGAACAGTTTGCTGTTTTTCCATGCGGCCTGTCGGTCGAAACGTGTAGCGCTAACGACCTCCTGAGCTTGCAAAAAATTCCGCGCCCAAGCATCGTGGCGCTGCATGGTAAAATCCAACCATGGCTGACTTACCTTTGAAAGGATCTCGGCGGTCTCAGAGCTACGGACAACGGCTGGAAATTGATCGCCTTCCCAACGGTGCAACATATACATCATCGAAGAATATCGCCCTTGGACCTTCAGCGGGTGAACATAGCAACTCTCATTATCCTGATAAATATCTAGAACAACTTGAGCCGTGCGATGGATCGCGTCGGTCGCTAGTGGTGTGTGATTGTTGCGCAACAACGCAAAATACGCGACCGTATCAAAATCGTACAGATAAGGACAGGTCAACATGAAAAAATTTCCCAACATACGATCGCTATACCAATCAGCGGTCAGGTCTGATAAACAGTCAAAAACATAAAAAGCGCCTTTGCCGAATTTCTCGATCACGGCAAAGATCTCAGAAAGGAAGCTCTCAAATCCCGCCTCTGGATTTAGCTCATAAACATGCGCGCTAACCCCGGGAGGGAGAAGAGAAGCATGCTGCGCGAAACGAAAATAAATAAGGTCTTTCTTGGTTTTAACGGCACCTTGGCAGAACGGATGCGCGAAACACGCATAATCATCAATGCTATCGACCTGAAAAACAACATTATCCCCCAAGCGTACGCCTTGCAGGATCTCGTCTAAGCCAGGAAGTCCGGTGTTAGCCGCGAGATGATCTTGTTTCATGCCTACTAAGTCCCTTCTTTAAAATTGTTGCTTCTTTTGAAATAACCATTGATGAACGCCTGCGGCAACTTTTCGGCCCTCTTCAATAGCCCACACGATCAGCGACTGCCCTCGACGCATGTCACCTGCCGAGAAAATACCAGAGACACTTGTCATATAAAATTCATAGGTCTTAACATTCCCACGCTCATTTGTCGCAAAAGAAAACTCCTCCAGCAAACCTTTTTTTACAGGCCCTAAAAAACCTAAGGCAAGGATCAGCAGATCACAAGGAACCTCAAAATCGGACCCAGGGATCTCCTGCATTGAACGGCGTCCTGTTGCAAGGTCTTTTTCTCCATAAGATAAGCGCACGGCATGAAGTTTCTGAAGTTGCCCTTGCTGCCCGCTCAATGCCTTCGTCATCACGCAATAATCTTGCTCAACACCCTCTTCTTGAGAACTTGATTTGCGATAGATGCTGGCCCACTGCGGCCAAGGATTATCTTCAGCTCGAGCCTCGGGCGGGCGAGGGAGGATTTCAAACTGCTTAACGGACCGCGCGCCCTGACGATTCGCTGTTCCGACACAATCAGAGCCTGTATCTCCTCCACCCAGAACGACCACCCTTTTTCCTTGAGCCGTGATACGGACCTTCTGGTCAATACGCTGACCAGCGTTAACTCGGTTTTGTTGTGTCAAATACTCCATAGCCTGATAGACACCTTTTAGATCAGCGCCCGGCACATTCAGCCCTCTTGTCTGCTCCGCTCCCGTGCAAAGCACGATCGCGTCATATTTCTTTTGAAGATCGCTGAGCTTAAGACCCTCTCCAACATGTATTTTCTTATGAAAGACAATTCCTTCCTTCTGCATCAATGCCACGCGCCGCTCAATAACCCCTTTTTCAAGCTTAAAATCCGGGATCCCCAGAACCAAAAGCCCGCCAATTGCTTCATTCTTTTCAAAGACCTCCACATAATGGCCGAACTTATTGAGCTGATCCGCGCAAGCTAATCCAGATGGCCCAGAACCTATAACCGCGACTCTTTTGCCTGTCCTGACCTTAGGAGCACGCGGCTGAACCCAACCCTGATCATAAGCTCTCTCAATGATCGCAAGCTCAAGGTTACGAATAGAAACAGCGGGTTGATTAATTGCTAGGACGCACGAATTCTCGCATGGCGCAGGACAAAGTCGTCCCGTAAACTCTGGAAAATTATTCGTCAATGTTAATCGCTCAAAAGCTTCCTGCCAGCGGCCTTTATAGACCAGATCGTTCCATTCCGGCATCAGGTTAGCAATAGGACAACCCCAATGACAGAACGGCACCCCGCAATCCATGCACCGAGCACCCTGCTGGCGTAAAGAAGGTTCACTAGGAAGCCGAATAAATTCCTTCCAATGCTGCTTACGCACAGAAACAGGCTCTTTGATCAATTCTTCTCTTTGATATGTTAAGAATCCTTTTTGATCACCCATACAAACATCTTCTCCTGTTATTTCTGGACAACTTCTTGGCGCTTAGCAGCTTCATCTTCTTTCATCATGCGGCCCAGAACGCGGCGATACTCCATCGGGAAAACTTTCACGAAAAACGGTAATTCTGTTTCCCAAGAGTCTAGGATTTTTTTAGCCTTGCGGCTAGCTGTATGATAAAAATGCTTTTCGATCATTGCCTTCAGTTCATTCTGATCTTCAGCATCCTGAACAGCTTCTAGGTCCACCATGTCAAGGTTGCAGCGACCATCAAGACGGTTTTCAGGGTCATAAACATAGGCGATCCCGCCGCTCATTCCAGCAGCGAAATTGACCCCGGTCTCGCCCAAGATCACGACACGTCCTCCCGTCATATATTCACACCCGTGATCGCCGATACCCTCGACAACCACGTTCGCTCCGCTATTGCGGATCGCGAAGCGTTCCCCAGCGCGTCCGTAAATATAAACTTCTCCGGATGTAGCGCCATAGAGTAAAACATTGCCACAAAGAATATTCTGCGAAGGATCAAACAAGGCATTCTTCGCGGGCTTAACAATGATCTTCCCTCCGCAAAGCCCTTTTCCGATATAGTCGTTACCTTCTCCGTTTAAGATCAAAGAAAGACCTTTCATGCAAAAAGCCCCAAAGCTTTGACCCGCAGCGCCTTGAAATTCACAAACGATCGTATCATCAGGTAATCCTTGAGCCCCGTAAAGCCGCGCGATCTCTCCAGAAAGCATGCCTCCAACAGTTAGATCCGTGTTGCCAATCGGCATCTGGATCTTGACTGGCTTTCCTTTTTCTAAAGCTTCCTTGGACAAGGTGATCAGCTTTAGGTCAAGGACGCTATCGATCGCGTGCGGCTGAGCTTGTACATAGCGGCGCGCAACACTGTCGTCGACTTCAGGCTGAAAAAATATTTTTGAAAAATCAAGGCCCTTGGCTTTCCAGAAATCGATCGCATCATTCATTTCTAGCAGATCACTGCGCCCTATCATATCATCCAACGTTCGAAAGCCTAATTGCGACATATATTCTCTGATCTCTTGAGCGATCATATAAAAAAAGTTAACAACGTGTTCTGGCTTGCCAGTAAAACGTTTGCGTAGCTGGGCGTCTTGAGTAGCAACGCCAACTGGACAAGTGTTCAAATGGCATTTACGCATCATAACGCATCCGCAAACAACCAGCGGAGCTGTCCCAAATCCAAATTCTTCAGCGCCAAGCAAAGCAGCGATCACAACATCCCGTCCTGTTTTTAGTTGGCCGTCTGTCTGCACGCGGATGTAGCGACGCAAATTATTAAGAACTAGGGTTTGCTGGGTTTCTGCCAGGCCTAGCTCCCAGGGGGCGCCAGCATGCTTGATCGACGATAATGGGGCAGCGCCTGTCCCTCCGTCATATCCGCTGATCAAAACCATATCGGCATGGGCTTTGGCCACGCCAGCGGCGATCGTGCCAACGCCGACTTCTGAAACGAGCTTGACAGACACTCGCGCTGCTGGATTAACATTGCGCAGATCAAAGATAAGCTGTTTGATATCTTCGATCGAATAAATATCGTGATGTGGCGGAGGCGAGATCAACGTAACACCTGGTGTTGAATGGCGCACGCGCGCGATCTCACTATTGACCTTGTGGCCTGGAAGCTGTCCTCCTTCTCCGGGCTTTGCGCCTTGAGCGATCTTGATCTGAACCTCTCTAGAATGGACCAAATATTCAGCCGTGACGCCAAAGCGTCCGCTGGCAACCTGCTTGATCGCGCTGCACCGGCTATCACCGTTGGGCAGAGGATGATAGCGGTCAGGATCTTCACCGCCTTCACCGCTATTGCTCATTGCCTTCAGGCGATTCATCGCGATCGCTAACGTTTCATGAGCCTCCCGACTAATGGAACCGAATGACATCGCCGAAGTAACAAAGCGTTTCACGATCGTCTCTGCAGGTTCAACATCTTCCAGAGGGATCGGGTCTGTTTTTTTAAATCGAAAAAGCCCTCGCAATGTACTTTGTCTTTTCGTTTGATCGTTGATCAACGCTGCATATTCTTTGTAGAGGCGATAGTCCTTGTCGCGCGTAGCCATTTGAAGCTTGCTGATCGATTCCGGAGTCCACAAATGTCTTTCTTCATTCTGACGATAACGATATTGTCCTCCTGCGGGCAATAGCGCAGAATCCTGGGTCATCTCTTCATGCGCCGCTCCATAACGGGCCTTAGCCTCCGCGGCGATCTCTTCCAGGCCGACACCTTCAACGCGGGAAGCCGTTCCAGTAAAATATCTCTCAACAACATCGCAGCTAAGCCCAACCGCTTCAAAGATCTGTGATCCACGATAGCTGCGCAATGTTGAGATCCCCATTTTGGACATGACCTTCAAAAGCCCTTTGCAAAGCGCTTCAATATAATTTTCAATGGCTTTTGTCACAGGCACATCGGCAGGCAGCAACTTGCGTGCCACCATATCCGCGATGATCTCAAAAGCAAAATACGGGTTGACAGCGGCAGCGCCAAATCCCAGCAAAAGTGCAATATGATGAACTTCTCTCGCCTCTGCTGTTTCAACAATGAGGTCAACGCCAGCCTTCATACCCTTAGCGATCAAATGCTGATTGACGGCAGAAACAGCCAAAAGAGCTGGGATCGGAATAAGATCACTGGAAAGATTGCGATCGCTCAGAATGATGATCGAACAGCCATTCGCGACCGACGCTTCAGCCGCGCGGCAAATTTGACCCAAGGCCTCTTCCAAATTAGAACCGCAGCCATGAGATGAAAATCCCATCTGCAAGGTCGTTGTCCAGAATTCTTCCAAGTTCAAAGATTGGATCCGCTCCAAGTCTTCATTTGAAAAAATAGGATGGGCTAGCTTGATCAGGCGGCTATTCTGCGGGATCTCTGATAAGATGTTTCCTGGATTACCCATGAATGTCATCAAAGACATCACGAGTTCCTCGCGAATAGGGTCAATAGCAGGGTTGGTGATCTGCGCGAATAATTGTTTGAAATACCAATACAACAGCTGAGGCTTGTCAGATAACACAGCCAATGGCGTATCTGCGCCCATAGACCCCACAGGCTCATGTCCGGTTACCGCCATAGGCGTAAGGACCATTTCAATATCTTCACGCGTATAGCCAAAAAGTTTTTGTGAAAAAAGAAGTTTTTTTGTATCAACAGGTACAGGAGCCACATCATTGAACAGCCCATGCAGCGCGATCTTATTTTCTTGCACCCATCGTCGATATGGTTGTCGCCGGGTATAAAATGTCTTTATCTCTGTGTTCTTTACAACTCTTTTTTTATCGAGATCCACCAAGATCATTTCGCCGGGCCTTAAGGCGCCTTTCTCAATAACATTCTCTTCGGCAAAATTAAGCACACCGGTCTCTGAGGCTAGCACCATAAAATTATCCCGTGTGATGGTATAGCGCGCTGGTCGAAGACCGTTACGGTCTAACAAAGCTCCAACGGAAAGTCCGTTGCTAAAAGCAACCGCTGCCGGCCCGTCCCAAGGTTCCATTAAGCCTGCGTGATACTCAAAAAACCCACGCAGATCAGGGCCGATAGGATATTTTAAGCCCCACGCCTGAGGGATCAACATCATCATCGCGTGCGGAAGATCGCGGCCGCAGGATGTTAACAATTCTAACGCGTTGTCTAAACAGGCTGAATCGCTTCCATGGGGATCGATCACCGGTAAGATCTTTTTTAGCTCTTCCTTGAACAGATCACTTTTTAAGAATTTCTCTCTAGCCTTCATCTGGTTAAGGTTGCCACGCAGCGTATTGATCTCTCCGTTGTGAGCAAGATAGCGAAAAGGCTGCGCGAGCTTCCAGGAAGGGAACGTGTTTGTGCTATAGCGCTGATGGATCACGGCCAAAGCGCTCACAAACGAAGGAGCGTTCAAGTCTAAATAAAACTCCGTCAGCTGCGTTCCCATCAACAAACCCTTATAAACGATCGTTTGGCTAGAAAAGCTAGGGATATAAAATCGATCCTGCAGCGCTAAAGCTGCCTCGACCTTGAGTTCGATCTGCCGGCGAAGAACATAGAGTTTGCGCTCCAAGGCTCCAGATATTCTTTCTAGGCCCTGCTTAGCGATAAAACATTGCATAACAAAAGGCTGTTCTTCTTTGGCCTTCTTACCTAGCGTGCTGTCACATACCGGGACCACCCGCCAGCCGAGAAAATCAAGCCCTTCTTCAATGGTTGTTTCTTCAACGATCCTTTGACAATGTTTTCGCTCTGGCTCTTGCTGCGGCATAAAGATCATGCCAACGCCAAATTGTCCAGCGGCTGGCAAGTTGATCTTAAGCGCCTGACATTGTGTACGCAAGAACGCGTCCGGGATTTGCAGCAGGATCCCCGCGCCGTCACCTGTCTTATGATCATCGGCGGTAGCTCCTCGATGCAATAATTTGCGCAGGACTTCTATGCCGCGCTCAACGATCAAATGTGATCTTTCCGCGTTGATGTTCACAACAAAACCGACACCGCAGCTATCGTGCTCGTGGGCCGGATCATAGAGTCCTTGCCGATAAGGAATGTTTTTGTTTTTCATTTTTTGAATCTCGTAACCTTGATGCCAAACCTGCGTATTTTATGACGGATCGTGTTCCGATTAATGCCCAACACTTTGGCAGCAACGATCTGGTTTCCTGCCGTGATCCCGAGTGCTTTTTCGATCAAGCCTTTCTCTACGCGCTCAACGATCACGCGATACGCGATACGCAGCGCATCATGATCTACCACTCGAGAGCCAACTTTATTCTTTTTTTGTTCTAGCGCCATACTATCTTTCGCGATATTGATTGGTAATGGGTAATCGCCGATCCCTGCCAAACGCCTTAGGGGTTATCTTCACGCCTAAAGGAGCTTGACGGCGCTTATATTCCATCCGATCAACAAGCTGTACAATATTTTTTATAAGCGCAGCATCGCGACCTGGACGCTTTAGCTGCGCCAATCCTTTGTCATTCTCAACATAATCCTGCAAGATCGCATCTAACACATCATACGCGGGAAGCGTGTCTTGATCTTTCTGGTTTTCTTTTAATTCTGCTGTCGGAGCTCGATCAATAATGCTCTTAAGGATCACTTCTTTGCCTTGCTGAACATTGATCCTGCGGGCCAGCTGATAAACAACGGTTTTCGGAACATCCTTGATCACAGCAAAACCCCCGGCCATATCTCCATACAAAGTGCAGTAGCCGACAGCGATCTCACTTTTGTTGCCGGTCGTAAGGACTAAGTGGCCAAATTTATTAGAAAGCGCCATCAAAAGGTTTCCTCGAATGCGCGCCTGTAGATTTTCTTCCGCGATGTTCACCGCATGATCCACAAAGATCGGCTGCAGGACCTTTAGATACGCAGAAAACAATTCATCAATTGGGATCTGTTGAAAACAGATCCCTAAACTATGCGCCTGAGCCCTGGCGTCACGCAATGTCTCCTCAGAGGTATATCGCGATGGCATGCAAACCCCCAAAACATGGTCTGGGCCTAAAGCATCTTTGGCGATCGTCGCCACCAGCGCTGAATCAATGCCTCCGCTCAATCCTATAACTACGTTCTGAAAGCCGTTCTTGACCACATAATCCCGCGTTCCCAAAACCAACGCTTGATAGATCTCATCAATCCGCGATAATGGCTGAACTTTTTTACGTGTGATCAAAATCTTTGGATGGCTGGATGAGCGCTGAGAAGAAAAGCCCTTGAGATCTTGGCCTTTGCGTCCTGCTGAAGTTTCCACAAGAACATCCGTAACGCACAAATCTTCTTGAAAAGCTTCAGCTGAAGTTATCCAATGGCCTTTTGAGTCCAAAATAACACTTTGTCCGTCAAAGACAAGCTCATCTTGACCGCCCACCAGATTGCAATAACACACCACGCTGCGACTAGTACGGGCACATGCTTTTAGGACCGTCTGACGCTCGCTGTTTTTATAACAGTGGTAAGGAGAGGCGGATAAATTCAAAAGTATTCTCGCGCCTTGTTTGGCATAACGCTTACAATACTCTGATCCCTGCCAGATGTCTTCACAAATGCTGACACCGATCTTTAAGCCATCATAGTAAAAAATATTGATATCGCGGCCGCATGTAAAATACCTTTGCTCGTCAAAAACACCATAATTGGGCAAATGATTCTTGCGATAAACGCTTTGTATCTTCTTGCCGGCGATGATCGCCGCCGCATTGTACAGATGCCCGTGAACATCAACATCCACAAAGCCGACCACGGCAACGATATCCTTGGCTTCGCCAGCGACCGCCTGGATCGCCTTGCGGTTGGCGGCGATAAAATGTTTTTTTAGCAAAAGATCTTCCGGAGGATATCCCGTGATCGCAAGCTCTGGAAAGACGACAATATCACAACCGGACTGTCGTGCCTTACCGATATACGCGCAGATCTTTTTCTGGTTACCTGCTAGGTCTCCAACAGTTGTGTTGATCTGTGCTAAGCCAATACGGATACTTTTCTTCATTGTGTCTTGCCTATTTTTTAGGCATCCTTGATCAAAAAAAATCAGCGTATTAATGATAGAAAATTGGTAAAGATCTTTGTGGCAACGTTATAAAGGCCTTTTTGCGCCCGAGCATACTCTTCCAGAACTTTCCGAGAATCTTCATGATCATAAACATTTTTGATCTTCCAATATTCTTGCATCCAGCTGATGATCATATCCTGAGTTACTTCCACATGAAACTGCAGGCCATACGCGTTTTGACCGATGCGGCACGCCTGATGAGGGCACATATCCGATCCGGCTAAGCAAACGCCTTTCTGCGCGGGGATACCGAACATATCCTCATGCCACTGAAAAACCTTAAAAGGCGTTTGGATCCCAGCGAACAAAGGATCTTGCCTGCCTTCTACTGTCAGCCAGACGTCATAAAGGCCGATCTCTTCAAAGGGCGCTTTCTGAACACACGCACCCGCAGCTTTTGCTAAAAGCTGAGAACCCAAGCAGATCCCTAAGAATGGGATCTCAGCTTCAAGAATATTTTGAATGAACGTATTTTCACATTTTAGAAAAGGATATTTTTCCTCTTCATAAACATTCATAGGCCCCCCAAGGCTGATAACGGCCTGAAAATCCTTGGGATCAAGCGGAAGCTGGTCACCAATGCTAACATCAACGACCGTTGTTTGCGCGCCAGATTCTTTCAGTAGTGCTTCAAAAAGACCTAGTCCTTCAATTGAAACATGTTGAACAGCTAAAACATGCATAGATCAGAATTTAAACAACATTTCAGCATACGATGGTAACGGCCAAATATCTGCCGGCACTAATCCTTCAAGAGCGTCGATCGGACCGCGTAACGCAGCGGTTCCCTCCTTGATCTTTGCTGTGTTCTCTTTTGCAATAGCTTCTTCCAGCTTTGCAACAAGCTCTAGAGCCTCTTCTGCCTTTCCAGAAATATCTTTTAGCAGCGCTCTTAAGGCCTTTGCTTTTGTTTTATTCACGCTTTCGATCGACTTGATCGTCTCAGACAGCTCATGCTGATAACTTAGAACTGCAGGCATGATCATTGTCTGAGCCATATTAACGGCCAAGCGTCCTTCATAATTAAGAATGGTGCTATATGTTTCTTTATAAACATCGTGCCTCAACAAAAGCTCTCTTTTGGTCAATACGCCATATTTCTCAAAAAGGTCGGCAACCTTAGGGTCTTTAAGTTCTGCCAAAGCCTCAGGTGTCGTCTTTAGATTAGGCAAGCCGCGTTTTTTCGCTTCTTTGACCCAGTCTTCAGTGTAATTATCACCATTAAAAATCACACGCTTATGCTTTTTGATGATCGCCTGCAAAAGCTTTTGCACAGAACTGTTAAAATCTTTCTTGGCTTTCTTGTCCGCCTCTAAGATCGTACAGATCTCATCCAAGCTTTCAGCAACGATCGTGTTCAATATAATGTTGGGCCCGCCTAAGCTCATGTTCGAACCTACAGCGCGGAACTCGAACTTAGCCCCTGTAAAAGCAAAAGGAGATGTCCTGTTGCGATCTGTTGCATCCCGTGGGAGCTTAGGAAGAACATCAACGCCGATCTCCAGGATGCCTCCTTTTTTAGAGCTCTTTGCCTCTCCTTTTTCGATCTGCTCAATAATATCTGTCAGCTGATCGCCAAGGAAGATCGAGATGATCGCTGGAGGAGCCTCGTGTGAGCCAAGGCGATGATCGTTACCTGCGGAAGCAACCCCTGATCGTAAAAGCCCCGCGTACGTGTCAACGGCCTTGATGACCGCGCACAACGTCACCAAGAACTTCGCGTTCTCATGTGGATTTTCTCCTGGGGAAAGCCAATTCTTATCGTCAGGCCCAACGATAGACCAATTGTTATGCTTTCCAGAGCCGTTGACGCCTGCGAAAGGTTTTTCATGCAACAGACAAGCAAGTCCGTGACGTTCAGCTACTTTCTGAAGCATCTCCATGCAAAGCATGTTGTGGTCAACTGCCAAGTTCAAACTTTCAAAGACCGGAGCGACTTCAAACTGTGCAGGAGCAACTTCATTATGGCGCGTCTTGGTAGGAACACCCAGCTTCCACATCTCACGATCAAGATCTTCCATGAACGCGATAATACGAGTCTTGATGGCGCCAAAATAATGATCCGCCATCTGTTGATGTTTGGCAGGCTCCTTGCCAAACAAGGTCCTTCCGGTCTGAATAAGATCGATCCTTTGATTGTAATACTCACGATCGATCAAGAAGTACTCTTGCTCTCCACCTAAGGTGGCATAAGCTTGCTTTCCCTTGGAGCTGATCCCAAACAGCTCTGCCAGTCGGCATACTTGTTTGGACAACGCCTTCATGGAACGCAAAAGTGGCGTTTTCTTATCAAGAGCTTCGCCGTGCCAACCGACAAAATAAGTTGGAATGCACAGTGTCGCGCCCTGAGGGCTTTCCTTGATGAATGCTGGGCTTGTTGGATCCCATCCAGTATATCCTCGCGCTTCAAAGGTAGGACGTAATCCCCCCGAAGGAAAACTAGAGGCATCTGGTTCACCTTGCGTTAACTCTTGGCCAGAAAACTTCAAGATAGCTCCACCCTCACCATCGGGAGAGATGAATGCGTCATGTTTTTCCGCGGTAAGGCCGGTTAACGGCTGAAACCAATGAGTAAAATGTGTCGCCCCTTTGGACAGCGCCCATGTTTTCATCGCATCAGCAACTTCATCAGCGATACTCGGATCCAACGTTCCACCCGTACGGATCGTCGTGCTTAAAGACTTGTAGGCCGGCTCTGAAAGATAATTACGCATTACTTTCAGGCTGAAAACATTCTCTCCGTACAAGTCCTGGAGCTCTTTCCCTTGTCCTTTTTCTAATTTTTCTTTCATTGCCCTTTCCTCCTTAGGATGATCATGATCAAAGGTTATCCGATGGCTTCCCTTCCTTCTTCCCCAGTCCTGATGCGAATACAGCGGGGCAAGTCCAGGACAAACACCTTGCCATCGCCCACATTACCGCTACGAGCACCTTTCATTATAGCGTTAATTGTGGGTTCTACAAAGTCTTCATTTACTGCGATCTCAAGGCGTACTTTTTTCAGAAGATTGATCTCGTGAATAACGCCACGATATGTCTCACTATAACCTTTTTGCTGACCGCATCCCAACACATTGGTGACCGTCATTTTGTGAACTTGTGCATCAAACAGCGCTTTTTTGACATCAGGCAATTTGTGCGGTTGGATCATTGCGATAATTAATTTCATATTAACCTCCGATCTCCGGCTTATTGGGTCGTAAAGACTTGAAAGCCAGAGTAAGATTCCATTCCATGTTCTCCGATATCCAAACCCTTGAATTCTTCTTCCTTCGAAACACGAAGCCCGATCGTAGCATCAACGATCTTAAAAAGAAGTCCCATCGTGACAACAACAAAGCTAACAGCAGCCAAAACACCTAACAGCTGGATCCCAAGCTGAGAAAATCCTCCGCCATACAAAAGGCCGCTGGAAGGAACTCCCAAGGCTGCCTTACCAAAAATACCGATGGAAAGCGTGCCCCAAACACCATTAAGACCATGGACGGGAACAGCACCGACCGGATCATCGATCTGAAGCTTGTCAAGGATCACAACCCCTAAAACAACGATAAGCCCGCCTACTCCTCCGATCACGATAGCGGCCCAAGGATCGATAAAAGCGCAAGGAGCGGTCACAGCCACCAATCCTGCCAAAGCACCGTTCATGGCCATCGAAAGATCAGGCTTTCCAAACATCTTCCAAACCATCAGCATAGCCATAATGCCTCCGGTTGCCGCGGCTAAATTGGTATTGATCGCGACGCGTCCGATCAGCTCTCCATCCCCAACGCTTAACGTAGATCCTGGATTGAAACCAAACCAGCCAAACCACAAGATAAAGACCCCTAAAGAAGCGAGAGGAATATTATGGCCGGCAATAGCATTTGCAGATCCATCCGGATTGTACTTGCCTGTTCTTGGTTTTAGAATGATCGTTCCTATCAGGGCAGCAAAACCACCAACGGCATGAACAACCGTTGAGCCAGCGAAATCCATAAAACCTAATTTAGCAAGCCATCCACCACCCCAAACCCAATGACCAATGATAGGATATATCAAGGCAGAGATCACAAACGAGTAAATAAGGTAAGCTTGAAATTTCATGCGCTCTGCCATGCCTCCAGCCACGATCGTGGCTGCAGCTCCGCAGAAAGCAGCTTGAAACAACCAAAAGGCGAACAAGGGAACGCTTGAAGCGGATTCAGCACCCACCAAAAACCATCCCTTGAACCCCATGAAGCCGTTGCCTGGACCGAACATGATGGCGTAGCCAAAAATAAAAAAACCTAACGACGCCATACAAAAATCCAAAAAGTTTTTCGTCAAGATATTGCACGTATTCTTGGCTCTGATAAAGCCGGCCTCTACCATCCCAAAGCCCGCTTGCATGAAAAAAACCAAGAACGCGGCGATCAACACCCAGACAGTATCCAATCCGACCTGACTTGCCCATGCAACGGGCTCTTCAGCAAAGCTATGGCTTGGTAAAGCCATAAGCCCCAGCATAACCAACCCTATAATCCTAACAGCCGAGAAAAATCTTCGCCACATAACCTCCTCCTTTGATTGGAGAGGATTTTTTCTAAAAGAAAAAATCCTCAAGCTAAGTTCTTGCCTTCTTTGGCCTTATCTTGAGGACTTCATTGCCCACCTTTGAAGCATAAAAAAATCCGACAACTCGGTTCCCGAGATGCCGGACTTCTGTGCCCGTAAAATAAAACCTCTTAAACCCTTCATTAGGTCTAAGAGGACTTCGTTGCCCTACTTGTTGGTACAAATATACAATTCGCTCTTTACTTTGTCAATAAAAATTTTTCTTGGAAGATCCGTGTATTAAAACTTTTCAAACAGCTGATAGTTTAATCGACGGAAGAGATCAAAAAACCTGAACGTGATCACGCTAAGGCGAAGCGATCCGCCATTAAGAACGCAAATCAACTTTGATCGATAATTTTTAAAAAGACCTTAACGATATCCCCATTAAATTGTGTCCCGCAGCCACGCAGCAGCTCATCTTGAACAGCTTGAGAAGACAACGCCTGACGATACGCTCGATTAGATGTCATGGCATCGTAGGCATCAGCAACAGCGACAATCTGCGCGAACAAAGGGATCTGGCTTCCCTTAACGCCATCTGGATAACCCTTGCCATCAAAGCGTTCGTGATGTGAGCGCACGACAGAGAGCGTCTGCGCATCGGGAAAGATAGGCTCAACAACCTTGCTTCCAGATAAAGGATGTTGACGAATAATAGCCCACTCTTCATCGGTTAATCTTTCTTTTTTGTTGAGGATCTCTTGAGGAACGCTAAGCTTGCCAATATCATGAAGCTGGGCAACACGAAACAAAAGGTCTGCCTTTTCCTCAGAGAAATCCATGGCAACAGCGATCTGCTTGGCATACATGGCGACACGCTCTGAGTGGCCGCTAGTATAAGCATCCTTGGCTTCCAGGGCCTTGACCAAAGACTGAACGACACAACAAAAATATTCCCGCAAGCGCTGCCGAGCATCTTTTAATCCTGCGGCCATCACATTAAAAGACCGCGCGAGTTCTGCGATCTCATCCTGTCCCTGCACCTGAACACGAAAATCCAGATCATCACAAGAAAGATGCTGCGTTCCTTCGGCTAACTTATTGATCCGCGAGGTAACACGCCCGGCGATCATCCACCCTAAAATGATCGCCAAGGCCATACCCATCAAGAAAACAAGGATCGCCCGCCAATGAACTTGTCGCTGGATGTCGTACACTTCTTGCGCGGAAATATCAATGCCCAAGACCGCAAAAGAATTCCCTTTATGATCCATAATGGGGGCATAACCTGATAACGTCGTACCCCATTCATCTTTTATCAACTGTTGATCTGTTGTCGCGACCTTAAAAGAACGTATCATCTCAGGAAAGCGTGAGGCATCATACTTCTGGCCTGGATGCGCCTGAATAGGCGCTTGGCCTCCTTTGATGCCAGCAGCAACCACATTCACAACAAACTCCCAAATGCCTGGCTTTTCTGTTTTCCTTAAGATATAGATATCCGTTAAAAAAGGATTGGCTTCCTGGATCTTTTGCAGCTGAACGGCAAGCGCCTGATATGGAGGAGTTCCAGCCCCATCAGGGGTCAACGGCACTTGAGCGATCAAGGTGGGATCGATCATCAAAGACGCTGTCTGGACAACGGCTTGAAGTTTTTCTTTTAGCTGATCAAATTGTTTTTCAAGGGCGAAGCGATAGATAAAGAATTCACTAAGGGCCATGACAAAGATGATCCCCACAGCCAAGAAGATCATGACATGATGACGAAAACTTTTTTTGATCATAAAGATTAGGGCAAACGATCAAGCGTCTGCTATTTTCGGTTCAGATCATCCATCAAGATAATAGATTCAGCGACATCTTTCATGGTTTTACATGAATCCATGCTTTTCTTGTGGATCAGCTTGTGCGCGGATTCTTCGCTGAGGTTTTGCAATCTCATCAGAATGCCCTTGGCGCGTTCAACAAGCTTACGTGTTTCTAGCGCCTCCTTGGCCTTTAAGGTCTCCTCCATGAGCTTGGTGTTCTCGACCGCGATAGCGGCCTGATTGGAAACCATTTGCAAAACATTGATCTCTTCTTGTGAAAATTCATGCGGTTCTTTGGTGTAAACATTGATGATGCCGATGATCCTATCTTTTACGATCATAGGCACAGAGAGCATAGAGCTTAGGCCTTCTTTGATCGCGAGATCGCGATAGGCATAGCGCTCCTCGAGACGCACGTCAAAAACAACAATAGGCGTGCGTGTTTTGACAACTTCTCCGCTTAAGCTTTGATCAACCTTGATATTTGGCTTTTTCTTATAATCTTCGTTCAGGCTTTGCGTCGCCTTGATCGCGAGTTCTTTTCCCTTATCGTCCAGCAGCATGATCGAGCAGATCTTGGAATTCAGCATTTCCGCCGTCACAACGACGATCAGGTTGAGGATCTCATCTAAATAATTTTCTGAGGTGATCGACTGGCTTACCTGGATCAGCTTATCGAACTGAGCAGCTTTTTTCTTGGTCTCATCATACAACCGTGCGTTCTCAATGACCCCGCTGACTTGTTTGGCGATCATCGCCAACAAATTAACAGTTTTCGGGGCATACAAATAAGGTTTTTTATGCTGAATATTCAAAACCCCTGTAACTTTTGTCCGATAAACGATCGGGACGGACAAAAATGACTCGTACTTATCCTCCGGCAAAACATCAAAACTCTTAAAACGCTTATCTTTATAAGCGCCTTCTTTAATATTCACAATCCGGCCTTCTCTAGCGACCCAGCCCGTGATCCCTTCTCCGATCTTTAGAACGATCTTTCCAAGCTCTTTAAGATGTGGGGTTTTGGATGCCATGAGAACAAGGTCTTTTTCTTTGTTATCGACCAGATAAACAAAGACCGAATCACAGACCGTGATCTCGTTGACGATCTTAACGACTTCCGACAAGATCAAGGAAAGCTCAAGGCCTGAGGATGTCAGCTCAACGATCTTGCGCAAAACATCGGTTTCCTGAGCTTGGCTGATGCGCAAAACGCTTTTAGCAGGTGTTTTCTTTTGATTGATCATAGCAAATCCTTAAATAAAAAATTATTGTAGCATAAACAATATTAATAAAAATGTTTTTATTGATAGGCCAAATTTTATTTGAAACACCTCTTAAATCGCTATACAATACGCTCATGCTAAGAAAAAGCAAGAAAAAAGTCATCCTTGTCATAGATGATGACCCCGCTCAGATCAAAATACTTGATAAAAAACTTCCAGAAAACGGCTACGACGTCCTTGCCGCGACACAGGCAGCCGATGGCCTACAAAAAGCCATGAAATCATGCCCCGACCTGATCATCCTAGATGTCATGATGCCGATCATTAATGGATACAATTTATGCCAGCTTCTTAAAAATGATCTTAAGCACAAGAATATCCCGATCATCATGCTGACATCACGCGATAGCGACCAAGACAAACAGATCGGCCAGGATGTTGGGGCGGATGCCTATCTAGTCAAACCCCTTGATCTATCGCTGTTACTGGAAAAGATCAGATCGCTCTTGGGCGAATAGCCTTCCCCGACGCTACATTTTATAATGGTCGATCAAAGAACGGATTTTTTGACATCGCAGTTAAGGCGATCGCGTAGGCGATCTTCACATCGCTGCCCAACAGTCCAAGTTCAAGGGCCGCCTGGCCTGCTGTATACATCACACGGTTATCCGCGCGATGATCAGCGGCAACACTCACTGCCGAACCGATAGCAATACCCAGATCCCCTGTGTTAAAGACACATGGAATGTTTTTATGCTTATCTTTTTCAGCGCAATTCGCAAATCCGCACATCCCGCACTTCTTCAAGCCTAAAGGTTTGATCATCGTCCCGAGCAAAAGCATGACAGGCGCCATCAAGATATTTTCCGCGTCCCTGACAAAAGCGGGAAGATCTTGCTGCTGTCCGATGCTGCGCATTCGATCGGATATCTTTTTTATATCTTTTTCTTCCGCAATATAAAAAATAAAGGTATCCGCGCCTCGCCCTTTGGGGGCTGTGCGCGCTGCGATCATCATTTGGATAGCGATCCGACGTAACGCGTCATTTCTAATATGGTGCTCAGAGAGCATGGCCCCTCCTTCTATGATCAAATTTTCTTCATCGTATCATAAGGTTTTAAGATTTTCTAATGTAAAATCGCTATAGATTTCTTCTGGCGGGCTGTGTACAATAATGCCTGATATCAAAACCTATGGAAAAAACCAACATTACTATTATTGGCGCTGGTGTTTGCGGGTTAGCGATCGGCGCTTATCTATCACGAGAATATCGCGACATTCTCGTCGTTGAGCAACACGACGCGTTTGGCCGAGAGACTTCTTCGCGGAATTCGGAAGTGATCCATGCCGGGCTCTATTATCCCAAGGACTCCCTGAAGGCAAAGCTATGCATCCAAGGAAAAGATCTTTTGTACGCTTTCTGCGCAGAACACGCGATCCCTCATAAAAAAACAGGAAAGATCTTAGTCGCCTGCAATCATGAAGAAGCCGCCAAAATCCATGCGATCCAGAAAAATGCCCTGGAAAGCGGCGTTACACGCCTGCACTTTCTTTCTCAGAAGGAATTGCAACATCTTGAACCGGATATTCGCGCGCAAGAAGCCCTTTGGTCTGAGGACACAGGGATCTTAGACTCACATCAATTTATGAAAACTCTATACGAGAACGCCAAGCGTCAGGGGACAGAATTCGCTTTTAATGTTGAAGTTGTTGAGATCTCAAAGAAAAACACAGGATACCGGATCACCGTCAAAGAGCCGGATGGAGACCTGTTCTCTTTTGAAACATCTATTGTTATCAATGCCGCGGGATTGCGCGCAGACCGCGTTGCGGCCATGGCCGGATTTGACATCGCAGCATGCGGATACAAACTACACTGGAGCAAGGGGCAATATTTTCGCATCAGCCATCCACAAAAATTCAACATCACACATCCTGTATACCCGCCAGCTAGCAAAACAGACCTTGGCATTCACATCACACCCGATCTAGCTGGAGGCTTGCGCTTAGGGCCTGATGCACATTACACAGAGGATATTGATTATTCCGTAGATGAAAATGACAAGAAGATCTTCTGTGATTCTGTCAGTCGTTTTCTGCCTCGACTGACCCTTGAAGACCTTGTGCCGGATACGGCTGGTATGCGCGCTAAATTGCAGGCGCCAGGAGTAGACTTCAGCGATTTTGTGATCCAGGAAGAATCTAAAAAAGGATTTAAGGATTTTATTAACTTGATCGGGATCGAATCGCCAGGATTGACTTCATCATTAGCGATCGCGCGTCTTGTAAGGACTTTCTTATAAGCGCTCGATCAGCATGCTTGTGGCGCCGCCGGACCCAAAACACATAACCGCAAGCCCATATCTTTTCTTTTCACGACCCAAAGCGTGCATCAATGTCACAAGAAGCCTTGCGCTCGTAGACCCCAAAGGATGTCCTAAGGCGATATCTCCGCCATAGATGTTGACCTTTTCTTTCGAAAGCCCAAGCTGTTCTTTGGTCCAAACGGCTTGAGCGGCAAATGATTCACCAATCTCAAACAGATCAACATCTGACAGCGAAACGCCTGCAACAGACAAGCAGTCTCTAACGGCTAGAACACCGGCCTCAAAGCACTGATGAGGCTCTATTCCAACGGTCGCATAAGACAAAATCCTTGCTTTAGGTTTTAGCTCAGGATATTTTTTCAGCCCTTGACCGCTGATAAGAAGCGTCAAGGCCGCCGCATCGCCAGGAGCGGAAGCATTACCGGCTGTGACCGTACCGTCGGATTGAAAGGCGGCCGGAAGCTTTTCCATTCGATCAAGACTAATGTTGTGACGTGGCCGGTCATCTTTATCAACAAGGCTTCCATCCTTCTTGGGCACAACAACGATCTCCTCTTTAAATTTGCCTTCACGCTGCGCATTGACAGCCTTGACATGGCTTTCATAAGCGAATTGATTTTGCGCTTCCGCGGATATCTGATATTGGAGCGCTAAATTTTCAGCGATATGACCCATATGCTTTCCGCTCATCGCGCACCAAAGCCCATCGCAGATCAAACTTTCGATCGGCTCCTGATTGTCGGCAACAAGGATCTTAGGGCTATGGGTCGCGCTCTCTGTCCCGCCTGCGCATATGATCTGCGCTTCATTGCACAACATCGTGCGGCATCCCAAAATAATAGACTCTAATCCCGATCCGCAAACACTATTAACAACCGTTCCTGGAACGCGCGGCGACAGCCCAGAAAAAATAATGGCCTGACGAGCAACGTTCTGCCCTGTTCCAGCTGAAACCGTATTCCCTAAAAAGACCCCATCAACATGCTGACAAACGGACGGATAGCGATGAATGAATTCCTTGAGCACAGAAGCAGCCAGGTCAGCAGCTGAGAAATCTTTTAAACTTTTATGGCTGCTGCCAATAGGCGTTCGCAAGCCATCAACGATAAAAACATCGCTCGTTGTTCTATGCGCGGTCACAGGAATTTACCCTTTCTGCTTTTTCTTGGATCCAAGTGTCTATGATCTCTGCCCCAACACCTAAAAAATCTTCCACAACAACGTCCGCCCCAGCCTCTGTCAGCTCTCTGGCGTTTCCTTCGCGGGCAACGCCGATCACAAGGGCAAAACTTCCTTTCTTACCGGCCTGGACACCCGCCACAGCATCTTCAACGACAACAGAACGCTCTGGTCGACAATGAATGCGTTGCGCGGCTGTTAAGAAAATATCGCTTTCTGGTTTACCCTTAAGTCCTAACTCAGCTGAAACAACGCCGTCGATCCGTGCTTCAAAAAGCTCTTCCAGTCCTGTTTTTTTCAAAATAGGCCCGCAGTTCTTGCTAGAAGAAGCAACGGCCACACGGACACGATGTTGTTTAAGGTTTTTGATCAGAGTGACTGTCGAGGTGTACACATCAATGCCGCGCTCTTCTAATATCCTTTTAAAACGCGCGTCTTTTTCATTGCCAAGGCCATAGATCGTTTCTTGCCCAACCTGATCATCCTTGTGCCCCATCGACAGATGAATATTGCGAGATCTCAAGAAATTCTCAACCCCTTTATATCGAGGCCTGCCATCCACAAAAAGCCGATAATCATGCTCATAGGTAAACTCTTTGAATTTTTCTCCATCACGCTGTTGGCGCATCAACAAATACTCGTCGAACATTTCCTTCCAGGAGAGCGCATGCGCCATGGCTGTTTTAGTAACCACTCCATCGAGATCAAAAATGACACCATCGTAATTATTCACAGTTAGTCCTTTAATTAATAGTGTAATAAAAAAGTAGCTGTATTATAGAATCTTTAAAATGTCCGCACAAGGAACAATTACTTATGACGTAGCAATAAAACATCATTGAGGGCCGATAATGTTTTCCTGCCAACACGTCCATCAACAATCAATCCGCGGGACTTCTGAAAATCCTTAATAGCCTTGATCGTCTTTGGGCCAGAACGGCCGTCGATCGCTCCTGCATAGAATCCTGCCGCGCGCAAAGCTTCTTGAGCCACCGCAAAATCAACACTGCCGTTTGTTACAAGGCCTGTGGCGCTGAAAACATTGAGCGCTTGCCAGGTCTTCTGGTCCACAAAGCGCGAAACCGGCAGGCCGCTCTGCTCTTGGAATCTCGCGATCGCCTGGCGCGCCTGAGCGCCAAGTTTGCCATCGATCTTGCCTGGGTTCGCACCGTGTATCAACAAAAGCTTTTGTAACAATTCAACTTTTTCATTGGCCACGGAGGGGATCACTTCTCCTAAGATCTTTTTTTCCTGCGCCCCTTCCTTTTGCAACACACCATAGATCAGGTCGCATCCTGATCCCGCAAGAACAGCGAAAGAAACAACACAAAAGACTTTTATGAATGAGTACAGCATAACAAATGGAAAAGGCCCTGGCGCGTTGCATGCCCAAGAGCCTTTTTGATCATTTACGCGGTTAACTTTGCGATCGATTCCAGTAAATACTTAAAATCCATGGTCTTAACGGTAAAATCATCCGCCCCGACCTGACGCGCGCGCCGCGCATCAACAGCTTCTAGCTTTCCGGTATAGATGATCACCTTGAAAAGCTCATCCATTTCCTTGATCTGCTGGCAAACATCAAAACCATTAGCGTCCGGCAACATAACATCGAGGATAATAACATGCGGCCTTGTCTCGCGCACCGCTTTTAACCCGTCGCCCCCCGTTGAAGCAACGGCAACCTGGTAGCCAGACTTCTCTAGGCGTGCCCGTAACACTTTTTGAATGGAATCATCATCTTCGATCACAACGATCTTTTTTGTCTCCATAGACCCCTCTTATGATAAAAATTTATGGATTTCCGCTAACAACTTTTCATAATCAAAAGGCTTAAAAATATATCCTTGGGCACCGGTTGAAGGAAAATTCTCCGCAAAACCACCCGTCGCAAGGCTCGCGGTCATAAATACAACAGGTATATCTTTGAGCTCCGCATCTGCTTTCAAGCGCCTGCACACTTCATAACCATTCATCTTGGGCAAGGTGACATCTAGCAAGATCAGATCCGGATGAATATTAAAGGCCATGTCCAAACCTTGCTGTCCATCCACAGCCGCCTCAACGTCATACCCTTCTTTCTTCAGGCGGAAGCTTACGACTTTTACGATATCAGGCTCATCGTCGACAATCAAGATTTTTTTTGCCATGACTTCCTCCTTGCCGCGCACGCGCTAGCGTTTACGCCGCTCCTCGATCGGTAACAAGAAAGCAAATCGACTGCCTCGGCCGGGCTCAGACTCCACCCAGATCTTTCCGCTGTGCTGCTCAATGATCTTCTTGCAGATCGCAAGACCCAGCCCTGTACTACCTGTTTTGCGCTCTTTTCCTTTTTGCAATTGGCTGAATGTCTGGAATAGCTTGTCCATATCCTCTTCCTTGATACCATCGCCATGATCAACGACCGCAACCGTAACCGTATTCTTCTGGCGAGAAGTCTCGATCACCACCGGCTTTCCAGGCGCGTACTTGATCGCGTTGTTCACTAAGTTCGTTAACACCTGAGTAATGCGGTCCTTGTCAAACCTTATGGCGGGAAGATCTATCCCGACATCAACGCTCAGGTCCACCCCTTCTTTTTCAGCCACCTGCTTCATTGTCGCAACAACTTCTTGCGCGACATCATTGAGGCTATGAGGTAAAAGCTCAAACGTCATTTGCTGAGCATCCAGCTTCTGAAAATCCAAAACATCGTTGATCAACCGCGACAAACGATCGACATTGCGCTTGGCAACATCCAAGAATTCCTGCTGATCTTTATTCACATCTCCTGTGACACCATCTGCGACGATAGAGATCCCCTCTTTGATAGCTGTCAACGGGGTTCTCAGTTCGTGAGAAACAACTGAAATAAAATCACTTTTAATGCGCATCGCTTCTTTAGCTTTTTCTTCGTTATGGCGTTTTTCCGTAACATCTTCTTTCACAGCAATAAAATTAATGATCCTTCCTTTGTCGTCTTTAACGGCTGAGATCGAGGCGTCCTCATAAAAGATCTCTCCGTTCTTTTTCTTATTAGAGAACTGACCTCGCCATTCCTCGCCGCGAAGGATCGTTTCCCATAAATTCTTATAAAATTCTATTCCATGTTCTCCAGACCTCAAGATGCGTGGGTTTTGACCTATGGCTTCTTCAAAAGTATATCCTGTCGCCTGCGAGAACTTGGGATTGACATATTCGATGTTGCCATGAATATCTGTTATAACAACGGTCGCTGGGCTGTATTCGACAGCCCGAGAAAGTCGATAGAGTTGCTCCTGGGCTTTTCTGATCTGCGTCATATCGCTTCCAACAGACAAAAGCTCCTTGGCCCCTGTTTTTTCGTTCAGGACAACCCTGTTGGACCAGCGGATCCAAACACGACGACCATCTTTGCAAATATTCTCGTTTTCATTCGTTTCATAGTCGCTAGGATTCTCAACGATCTCTTGGATCAAAGACGCGGTATCAATCCCCTGAGAATCGATCGCTGGAACGATCGTTTCTGTCACATAGCGGCCTAATACCTCTTGTTCAGAAAATCCAAAGAATTTTTCTGCATACTCGTTAAAGAAAATGATCTTGCCCGCGCTGTCCAAGCGTAAAATGATACTGTTAGCATTTTCAACCAAGTGCCTGTATTTCTCTTCGCTTTCTTTGATCTTTTGTTCCGCGAGAAAACGTTCTGTGATATCTTCAAAGCTTTCCACGCCTCCAACGATCTTTCCATCCAGATCTTTAAGCAGATCGGCATTCTTTAGGATCGTACGCATTGCCCCGTCCTTACGGCGAATAAAAGCCTGTGCTTGAACGATCGGCTTTTCACGTACATCATCATAAAGTCCGCAACCTGTCTTGCAAGGCTGCTCACAAAATAATGTGCATTCTCTGCCAAGCGCTTCTTCTTCGCCATAGCCTGTTAGCTCTGCGGCCTTGTTGTTCCAGCTTGTGATACGCCGGTCCTTGTCAACGGTGAAGATCGCGCTTGGAACGACTTTATAGATACGCTCTGCGATATCTTTTGCTTTTAAGATCTCTTTTTGCGAGGCTTCTAGGCGAGCTGTTTTTTCAGCGATCTCTTTGTAAAGGGCCCGAATAGCGTCGTTTGTCTTTTCTAATCCTTCCGCTTTTGTCTTCAAGGCCGCTTGGGCTTCCTTGAGCTCTTTTTCAGCACGCTTTTGCTCTGTGATATTGCGTCCGATCGCTGAGGCGCCGACAACATTGCCTTTATGATCCTTGATAGGTGAGATGGTCAACGAGACATTGATCCGCTGACCATTTTTGCATACCCGCTCTGTTTCAAAATGCTCGACTGCCTTCCCTTGTTGTATCCGGGCCACAATATCAAGCGCTTCCCGACTTTTTTCCGCAGGGATGATCAAAGAAATATTTTTCCCAACAACTTCGTGCTGCTGATACCCATACATTTTCTCTGCGCCCTTGTTCCAGCGTATGATCTCTCCTTCTAGAGTTTTCACAATGATCGCATCATCAGAAGAGGCGACCACAGAAGCCAATAATTGATCGTTTTGGCTTGTCTTTTGATGAACAAAAACAAACAGCGTTGAGACCAGCAAAAGACTACACGCCAAAAAAGTTACAATGATCCCAAAAAATTTATAGAACTGTGAACGATGCGCGGAAAGAACGCGTAAAATTGTCCACTCCTGAAGACTTGTTGGCACCGCATAGGCAAAATGATGTCGACGTTCAAAAAGGGCGTCTCGGCCATCTTGAAAGAGGTCGCCCGGAACGCTAAAAACAGATCGGGATTCCACGCGCTTTCTGGTGATGATCTCTTTCGCAATAAAGTCAATGGTCGCTGGGTCTTTTTCCTCTGTGCTCGCAAAGAAAACAGTTCCTTGCGGATCAAGGAGAAAACTATGGGGAAATTTCTTGAAGTCTGTGATCAAAACGTCCGCATCTTTCTTGGCAACAGCAACGCCAAGCAGTACCCCTGCTTGATCATAAACAGGCGCGGACGCGTAATAACCTTTCTTATGGGATGTTTTTCCAACCAGAAAATACTGTCCCTGGCGGCCCTGCAAAGCGTCTTGAAAATAGCGACGAAAAGAATAATTCTGCCCCACAAAGCTATCCTCTTGATCGCGGTTCGAAGAAGCGACCACATCACCCTGAGGATCCATGACATAACATACGGCAGAATCGATCCCTTCCGCGTATCGATCCAAAACCTTGTTGACTAACTCAATGCCTGAAGGGTCCCCGCTTAAGGCCGCGACAACTCCGGGAGATGTCGACAACACTTTTGCCATCTTGTTAACGCTACTCATTTCGCGCTCGATAAGCTGTTGAAGCGCATAAACAGATGTCTTCACGTCTTCCTTAAGCTCTCTCTTGGACTGCTGGAAAAGAAAATGCGTGCCGATCATCCCGCTGACAAGAATAAGGATGAAAATAGCGACATATCCTAAGAGTAATCGCGAAGAGATAATAGTTTTGATCTTAGGCTGTTGGGCAGGCAACATATTTTTAGATTCTAGCTATGAACGTCGTTTTAACAACATCCGGATCCTAGCCAAAAGTTTCTCCGGGTCAAAAGGCTTGCAAACATAGTCATCAGCGCCGGCATCCAAGCTTTCAATTTCGCTCGCGCTATCTGTTTTCGCTGTCAGCATAACGACAGGAATGGACGCGGTTTCCAAATGCGTTTTGATCTTTAAAGTGGCGGAAACGCCATCTAAGACCGGCATCATGATATCCATCAAGATCAGGCTTGGTTTATTTTGATAAGCTGCTTTAATGCCTTGTTCGCCATTACAGGCTTCAATCACATCATAGCCTTCTTTGACCAGCCTCATACGCAAAACCCGACGGATATCCTCTTCGTCATCAACGATAAGGATCGTAAACCGCTTGTTCAGCGCCCTGCGCAAGCCCCCTGTCACTTCATTGACCTCTTGCTGTTGGGGAATATCTTGGAGCGGGGCTGTCACAACATCCTCATCGGGCATATCACAAACACCTTCAACCTCTTCGATCGTCGTCACGCCCTCCAAGATCTTGCGGATCCCTGAATCAGCAAGCGTGCGCAAACCCGCCTCTTGGGCCACTTTTAACATTTCCGCTTGAGGCGCGCTCCTTGAGATCAAGTCGCTTAATCTTTCATCGATCCTTAAGATCTCACCGATAGCAGTACGCCCTAAAAATCCCGTATAGCAACAGCGCTCGCATCCTTTACCGTAAAAAAGTTTTTCGATCTTGTTCTTTTGGATAAAAAGGCCGAACTTTTCCTGAAGCTGTTGCCGCTGTTCAAGGTTTGTCACTTCATCTTTGCAATAAGGGCATATTGTGCGAACAAGGCGCTGAGCCACGATCAAGATCAACGAAGACCCTATCAAATAAGGCTCCAAGCCAATATCTAACAAGCGCACAATGGTCGCCAAAGCGTTGTTCGTGTGAACTGTGGAGAGCACAAGATGTCCCGTAAGAGACGCCCGAAACGCGATCTCGGCAGTTTCCAGGTCTCGGATCTCTCCTACGAGAATGATGTTCGGATCTTGCCTTAAAATACTGCGCAGCCCATTAGCGAAAGTAACATTCTTGACCGCGTTCACCTGGATCTGGCTTATCCCGTCGATCAAATACTCCACAGGGTCTTCTATCGTGACAATATTCTTGGTCTCGTTTTTAATATGGCTCAGGGCCGCATACAACGTCGATGTTTTTCCTGATCCCGTAGGGCCAGTAACCAAGACCATTCCTTGGGGCTTGCGGATCGTTTGGCGGATGATCTTTAAGTCATCCTCATAAAAACCAAGACTGTCCAGATCGATCTGGGCTTCTTTTTTATCCAGCAAACGTAAAACCATTTTTTCCCCAAAAAATGTTGGGATCACCGAAATGCGCAGATCCACTTTCCGCCCGTTGATCAAAACGCTACAGCGGCCATCCTGGGTTTTGCGTGTCTCAGAGATATCGAGCTCCGTTAAGATCTTCAATCGCACGATCAAATAAGGACAAAGGTCTGCTGGAACTTTCATGATATTGCGCAAATTTCCATCAATGCGATAGCGGACCTCTACAAAGCGTTCAAAAGGTTCAATATGAATATCGCTGGCGCGCGATCGAATGGCATCAGCTAAAATAAGATTAACAAGCTTCACGGCCGGGGAATGATCACCGTCCATCAAAATGGAAACATCGTGTGTTTTTTTAAGGGAATCCTCGTTGTCTTTGATCACTTCCACCTTGCTCTCATCCGTTATGCTTTTGACCAGGTCATATACGGAATCATCGAGAAGGTAATATCGCTCGACAAAGCTCGCGATCTCGCTCTTGCGAGCTAAGACCGGCTTGATCTTACGATTTACGAGCATGCTCAAGTGATCGAGCGCGACGATGTCCTGCGGGTTGCTCATGGCAACAACAAGGCTGTTGTCCTCAAAGCGCAAAGGAAAAACACCGTACTGCTTTGCTTTCTCGCTTGGGATCTCTTTAAGGACCGCTTCATCAACCTTTTCCTGGGCAAGGCTTGCAATGGGGAGCTTGAAGACTTCAGACGCTGTTTGCATCAAGGCTTCTTCGCTGATGAACTCCATTTCAACCAACAGCTCGTGCAATGGCTTTTTAGCGCCGATCTGTCGCGCTTTCGCGTCCTCGATATTCTCGGCCGCGACAAGCTTTTTCTTCAATAAAGCGTCAAGAAGTGTTGTCATCGATTTGTTTTTTGCGTTAATTTCAGGAATTTCTGGGCAAGAGAGGGGCTGTTCTGTGATGCGACCATGCGCCACTGCCAGTTCCCTTGGGCCGTGCCGGGGATGTTCATGCGGCATGTTTCATCCAGGTCTAAAAGGTCCTGCATGGGGATAATGACCGTATTAGCGACGGAACGCATGGCAAGGGTCACAAGTTGCCAAGAAACGTTATCGCGCGTCGGCTCGGCGCCTAAGACTTCCGTCATTTTCTGCTTGATCTTATCAGTGGCTTCCTGGGCGAACCATCCCTTGGTGGTATTGTTATCGTGAGTACCTGTATACACAATGCAATTCTTGATATGGTTGTGCGGCAAATATGGATTGTCATCATCGCTGTCGAACGCAAAAAGCAGGATCTTCATTCCTGGAAATCCTGACTCTTTGATGAATTGCTTAACGTCGTCCGATAAAAAACCCAGGTCCTCAGCAATAATAGGGAACTTCTTAAATGCTTTCAGCATGGTATCAAAAAAATCTTCAGCCGGCGCCTGTCCCCATGTGCCATTCACAGCTGTTGTCTCTGTGCTGGGAACCTGCCAAAAATCAACGAAACCTCGAAAATGATCAATACGCACAATATCAAAAAGGGCAAAATTATGCTTAAGCCGTTCTTTCCACCAGGCGTAATCCGTCTCCTGCAAAACATCCCAATCGTAAACTGGATTACCCCACAGTTGTCCTGTCTGGCTAAAATAATCGGGAGGGACACCGGCCAAAAATTTCAAACTTCCATCTTCTTGAAGCTGAAAGTTTTCTGGGCTAGCCCAAACATCAACACTATCGTGCTGAACATAAATGGGGAGATCCCCAATAATTTCAACATCTTTCGCGTTAGCGTACTTTCTTAACGCAGACCATTGACGATAAAAAAGATATTGGAAGAATTTCTCTTTGAGGATCTTCTCTTCTAATAAGGCACTATAGTGATCGACCGCCGAGGCATGACGGCTTCGGATATCCGCAGGCCACGATGTCCACGCTGCCCCGCTAAAATGACTTTTCAAGGCAAGGAATAAGCAGTAATCTTCAAGCCAAGACCCTTGATGGGCGCAAAATTTCTTAAAATCTTTATCGGAAAGGATCTTTTTTCGCGAAAAAACAAAGGCTCTTTCCAGGATCTTCGCTTTTAAAGCAGTGACGAAAGGATAGTCGACCTTTTGATCGTTCGCGGCTCGGTCACAGACGATCCCATCCGCCTCCACAAAACCATCTTCCACAAGCTGTTCAGGGCTGATGAACAAAGTATTGCTCGCTAAAGCTGAGCAGCTACTGTAAGGAGAGTTGCCCAAAGCGGTATCCGTAGGATTCAACGGCAGGATCTGCCAGTAGGTCTGGCCAGCTTGTTTTAAAAAATCAACAAATCGATAGGCTTCCCGGCCAAGGTCGCCGATACCGAACGGCGAAGGCAAGGAGCTGATATGCAATAAAATTCCACTTGCTCTCTTGTTCATAAGATACTATGTAATGGCTACTCCTAAAAATTCTGCTAAAAGATCAACGGCAGAGGCCCATCGGTCACTACGCAGATCTCCCTGTCGGGCTTTGCTCTTTTTCTCAAGATAATATTTGCGCCGTAAATAAAAAAGGATGTTCTGCGCCTTCCACAGGGTAACATCGAACTTTAACGTGTTAAAAATGTTTAGCAGCGCGACAATATTCTCTATCAATATAACATCTTCAGGGTCTTTCGCAAGCTGTGTCATTAGTTTATTCAGACGGGCTGTAGTCATCAAAGATACCTCTTCTCTATCGCGAGAAAAGGACCACCGTCGCAGCTCCCAGGCAAGCACTTGAATGCGCTTTAAGTCCAGGGGTTCTTTCTGGATCTCCTTGCACATCTCATGGGTCAAGACAAAATCGACAACAGTGGACAGAACTTTTGGAAGCTTAACCGGCAATTCTTTCTGGATCTGCATCAAAGGATAGTGTTGATCGTAGATGTCCATGAACGTCCCTTCGATCTGCTCCATGGTCGTCTTGAGGACCTCATCTAAGATCTTTTGCTGCTCGTTGCGGAAAAGATGTTGGATGCTGTAATTTTCATGGCCAAAATATTTTTCGATCAAGCGCGTTGTGTCAGGGATCTTTTTCGCATCAAAAGCCTCCATGATATCTTTCTCGGCTTGCGCATAATCTCCTTGCTCTAATCGCTGCACGCCACGGATGACGTTATGGCTGCCCATATGAAAACCGACAAAGAAAACAGACATTTTTTCTAAAGTGACATTGGATTGGACAATGCCGCGTCCAATACAAAGCTTCAGACGGTTGGCTTCCCTCTTTTTATAATCCTCGCGGATGACCTGATAACAGTACACCGGCGTTTCCTTCGCATAATCTTCAAACAAAGAGGCGACCGCGTAATGCGCGCCAACACGCAACAAGCTCACGATCGACGGACGCACCAAGGCGGTATAGATCTCACGCGCGTCATGATATTCATCATCATTACTGAGAGCTTTTTCTAACAAAGAAAGGAATCCCGGTTCTGCTTCTAATCCGTCTACTTCTTGGATCAACTGGATGACGCGCGCGGCATATTTTAGGATCTGGACCGGTTCAATGCGCGAAACCTCATCAAAGAACCATCCACAGCTGGTATACATAAGCTGCATGTTGCGCTGCATCTCTAACAGCTTTAAGATCTTGACCTTCTCTTCATCAGAAACAGGACGCTTCACATGCGCTTGAACAAACTGGTCAACCACCTTGGCTTGACGGTCCAACATGACCTCAATATAATCATTGCGAGCGCTCCAGATATCAGCTGTATAATCACCCATATGACGGGCATATACCTTAACGGCTTCACTTTGCAGCCAATCCATCGCTTGTCGCAAAGGAGCCCGCCACTTTTGATTCCACTTTGGATTCGTTCCGATCGAACAGCCGCAATCGGCGCGCCACCGTTCAACTCCATGACAGCAGCTCCAAGAGCTGTTCTTGAAGATCTCAACCTCTTCTTGAGCAGGAAAACGCTCTAAGTACTCCCCATAAACCGTCAGGGTCGCCAGACCTTCTTTTTCAATTTTGTTCACCGCGTAGGCGAGAGCCATATCCGCGAACTGATGATGATGGCCATACGTCTCCCCATCCGTCGCGATATGAACCAGCTGATTTTCCTGAGAGCTGTTATGATCAAAGGCATTGGTTAGCCGCTGGACAAAATCATCACCGCTGCGCAACAAGCCCTCAAAGGCGGTGGCGCGGGCGATAGGCCCATCATAAAAAAATAAAGCAATGCTGCGGCCCGAAGGAAGACGGCATAGATACGGCTTCTTAGGATCTACGCGCTGGCCGCTGACATCGATCCATGGTCCACCGGCAAGACTGCGCACAGCCTTAGCCTGATGCGGAGCGAGGATGGTGAACTTGATACCGTACTCTGCCATGATATCCAGGCTTTCCAGGTCAACAGCCGTTTCAGAAAGCCACATTCCTTCTGGTTTGCGTTGGAAACGATGCTCAAAATCTTTTATTCCCCAAAAGATCTGCGTTCTCTTATCCTCGCTTGTAGCTAAAGGTAAAATAATATGATTATAGACTTGGGCTAGTGCGCTGCCGTGTCCGGAAAATCGTTCTCGGCTTTCCTTGTCTGCCTTTAAAATATCCGCGTAAAGCTCTGGGTCTTTTTTTTCTATCCAAGACAACAAGGTGGGCCCAAAATTAAAACTGATACGCGCATAGTTATTAACGATATTGACGATCTTTTTTTGCGCGTTCAAGATACGGGAGGCCGCATTGCGGGAATAGCATTCGGACGTAACGCGCTCATTCCAGTCATGAAAAGGATACGCAGAATCCTGCCTCTCGACTTCTTCCAGCCAAGGATTTTCTCGAGGAGGTTGATAAAAATGACCGTGGATACAAATAAATTTATGCACAAAAAGCTCCTTTGATGAGCTTTGTTGATGACCTTAAAAGATCCTGGTTTCAAGCAGCTTCTTCCAGGAGAACCTTTCTTCTGATCTGGCTTGAGAGCCGTATGATTTCTCGCCGTAAAGGCCTCTATACATTTGTAGCTCACGATCAACAAGCGCGATATGATCATCGCCGTTACGTTTAAAATAATTGATCTTGTCCTCACGAGCAAGCCAGCCCAAGGCCTGCCAGACCACGTATTCTTCTTCTCGCACATACCACGGAAGCTGTCCGATCTCGATCTCTTTTTTTTCTCCCAAAACACGCCAGACCTTGCCTGCGGCTTCAATGATCTTTGGCTTCATAACAACCTCCTTTTGTGCGCTATTCTTTCGCTTTTTCTGAAGTCGTTTTATTTTCTTGCGAATTCTTTCCTTCGTCAAGGGGTTTTACATCTTCGCATTCGTCATTTTGTATTGCTTCAGGAACCTTTTTTAAGAAAAGCAATCCTAAAGGAGGAAGGGTTAAAGACAAAGATTGCGGGAACCCATGCGCTTTGATCGGATCTGTTTTTCTACCTCCCATATTTCCCTGACCGCTGCCGCCATATTCCTTAGCATCGCTGTTCAAGGCTTCTTCCCACAGCCCCGCGTCAGGAACGCCAACGCGATATCCAAAGCGCGTCTGAGGCGTAAAATTGCAGACAATAACGATCTTATCATCTGTGTTTTCTCCTTGCCGCGCAAAGCTTATAATGCTTTGCTGCCAATCCCCTCCGTCGATCCAACGAAACCCGCTTGTTTCAAAATCATGCAAATAAAGAGCTGGCTCCCTGCGATAAAGCGTATTAAGGTCTTGAAGCCATTTATAGACCCCTTGATGCGGAGCATATTGCAGTAAATGCCAGTCCATGCTTTGATCATGGTTCCATTCGCTGCGCTGCGCGATCTCAGCCCCCATAAAAAGAAGTTTTTTCCCAGGATGCGCATACATATAGCCATAAAGAAGCCTTAGGTTCGCGAATTTTTGCCAATCATCGCCGGGCATCTTGCTTAAAAGGGATCCTTTTCCGTGAACGACCTCATCGTGAGAGAACGATAATACAAAGTTTTCTGTGAATGTATACAAAAAACTAAAGGTCAGATCATTATGATGATACTTGCGGTGGATCGGGTCTTTAGAGAAATACAGCAACACATCGTGCATCCACCCCATGTTCCATTTCATTCCAAAGCCTAAGCCGCCGGCATACAAAGGCCTTGAGACCGCTGGCCACGCAGTCGACTCTTCCGCGATCATTTGCACGTCGGGATAAGACGCGTATACCGTCTTATTTAACGCTTTAATAAAATCAATGGCTTCTAGATTTTCCCGTCCGCCATAACGATTAGGGACCCACTCTCCCCCATAGCGAGAGTAATCCAGGTACAGCATCGAAGCAACCGCATCCACGCGCAACCCATCCACATGATATTTATCCAGCCAAAACAACGCGCTTGAGATCAGAAATTCACTGACCTCTTTGCGTCCATGGTCAAAAATATAACTCTTCCAATCAGGATGAAAACCTTTTTTAGGATCCGCATGCTCAAAAAGATGTGTACCGTCAAAATACACAAGTCCATGAGCATCCGAAGGGAAATGGGAAGGAACCCAATCTAAAATGACGCCAATATCATGCTGATGTAAACAATCCACCAAGAACATGAAATCTTCTGGAGCTCCATAGCGCGAGGTCGGCGCGAAATAGCTTAACGATTGATACCCCCAAGAGCCATAAAAGGGGTGTTCCATAAGCGGCAAGAACTCAACATGAGTAAATCCCATTTTCTGAATATGCTCAACGAGCAGCTGGGCTGCCTCGCGATAACTTAAAGAGCGGCTATTTTCTTCCACAACGCGCCTCCAGGACCCGAAGTGCATCTCATAAACCGCGATAGGCGCTTTTAAGCTGTTGGCCTGCTGGCGTTTTTTCATCCAGGATTGATCGTGCCATGTATATTGCAGATCCCAAACAACGGACGCGGTCTTAGGTGGAACTTCCGTGTAAAAAGCAAAAGGATCCGCTTTATCAATGCGATAATTATTATATTTAGAAACAATATGGTATTTATACGTGCAGCCCTTATCCAGCCCGGGAACAAAACCTTCCCAGATGCCAGAAGAATCCCAGCGCACACCCAAAGGGTGCGCTGTCTTGCTCCATTGATTAAAGTCGCCCTGGACAAAAACGCTGTGCGCGTTAGGGGCCCAGACCGAAAAATGCACGCCTTTTTGTCCTTGGTGCTCAATAAGATGCGCGCCAAGCTTTTCGTAAAGCCGAAAATGCGTGCCTTCCTTAAAAAGATAACTGTCGTTTTCAGTAAAAAAAGGAATGCCGTGGATGATCGTGCCTGGATCGGATGTCATACTCTCACAAAAAGCTCTTCGATGTTAATGGATATTGGATAGTGACGTCTTTGATCATAAGGAATGGTGCTATTGTATCGGAAATCCCTTTGTTTTTCCATCCTAATTTTTCACGAAAACATACTACGCTTTTTTAAAAATGTTATAATGTTTTCAATGAAAGATGCTTATTTTATTGGTATCGATGTCGGTGGCACAAAGATCGCGGGAGCGCTGATCAGCGCTCAAGGCAGGATCCTGACCCGCACAAAGCTTTCTTCCCCTAAAAACGCGCACTCCTCACAAGTCATCCGTGTTATCGCAGGCGTTATCCAAGAGATCCTGGAAGAAAAAAGGGTCCCGCGAAAAGCTATCAAAGGTATCGGCATTGGCATCCCAGGCGTTGTGGATGCAACGCGCAAAAAGATCATCACAACGCCCAATATAGGCCTTTCAGGTGTGGCCTTAGGGCGCATCTTAGAACGGCGCTTTCATATCAAAACCCTCCTTGAGAATGACGTTAATCTTGGAACACTAGGGGAAAAATATTTTGGCGTTGCCAAAAAAGCGCGTCATGTGATCGGCCTTTTTCCAGGAACAGGGATCGGTGGCGGGATCATTATCAACAACCAACTATTTAGCGGCGCGCATGGCGCAGCCGGAGAGTTGGGCCACATGACCCTGCGGCTTAATGGCCCTTTATGCGGCTGCGGCCATCACGGCTGCCTAGAAGCGCTTGCCAGTCGATGGGCCATAGAGCGAGATATCCACAAGGCGGTACGCGAGGGACAAAAAACGATCATTAAAAAATTAGTCAAAAATAAATTTGGAGTGATTAAAAGCGGTGTACTTAAAGAAGCGCTTAAGCGCAATGACCGAACGACAAAAAGGATCCTTACAGAAAAATCGATGGTGATCGGTCAAGCATGCGTCAGCTTGCGCCACATCTTTGACCCTGAAATGATCGTGCTGGGCGGCGGACTGATCGAAGCCTGTGGCTATTTTATGCTGCCGATCATAAAAAGATCTGTTGCCTCAGATCGCTTTTTCAACAAGATAGAACCCTGCCCTGTTGTCGCATCAAAACTCGCAGATGATGCTGTTCTATTAGGAGCGGCGGCGCTTTTCAAGCTCGTCAATGCTGCGCCCTAAACGGATCGAATCGATCAAAAGCGAAGGAAATTTCTTTGTGCGCATAACGTCCAGATTCTGACGAACATCATACGCTAGGCAAAAATGCTGCGCATCCACTCTTCCGCGGTGAACATCTAAGATCATATAAGACGCTTTTTGCTTGCCGTTAAATGACCGCCCCACGCTTCCAGGATTAAGAAATCGAGTCTTCATGATCGTTTTATCCCAGCGATAATGAGAATGCCCGAACAAAACAATATCAGCGCGCGCCGCTTTTGCTAGAACTTTCAAACGCTTGATCGACGTCCGGGGACCAACGATCTCATCTATGTCCAGCGGGCTCGCGTGGACCAGTAAAAACCGTATCCCCTGGCGTGAGATCCTGCGACTGACAGGAAGGGCTTTTAAATACTTTTTATTACGCTCGCTGAGGGAGCGGCAGGCCCAACGGAAAGAAAAATATTTTGCGGGGGCTTTTTGGGTGCGCCATTTCTTCTGCAGAACAGGAAACGCTAAAACTTTTTGATCATAATTGCCCAAGACACTTTTTACCTGAGACCGACGAAAAGCATTGATAACCTTATTGGGGAATGGATTATAGCCAACGCTGTCCCCGAGATCCCAGAATTCTCTAGCACCTTGCTGGCGCGCGTGGGTCAAAACAGCCTGAAGGGCGGGAAAGTTCGCGTGAACGTCAGAAACAACAGCGATCTTCATTATCCACCATAAGAACGAATCAAATGTTCCTGAATATTAAATTTTTCCTTGGTTTCCTTCGGGCGAACATAAACTTCTTTAGCTGTCAAGATGCGTGTTTTGGCATTATCTTTCCAATAAAGCTGCATTTGCTCAGAAAGCTGGTCGGTGATCTCTTGTTTATGGATCTCGAACAAAAGCTCGACCCGCCGATCAAGATTGCGCCGCATCCAGTCAGCAGATGATAAAAAAACGCGCTCATCAGAATTGTTGTGAAAGATATATATGCGTGTATGTTCCAAGAATCGGCCGACAATGCTTTTTACTTCAATGTTCTCGCTCAAACCTTCCACGCCGGGGATCAAACAGCAGATCCCGCGCACCAAAAGCTTGATCTTCACACCCGCGCAAGAGGCTTCGTACAGCTTCTGGATCATTTTGGGATCTTCTAACGAATTCATTTTGGCCAGGATCAAACCATTGCGGGAACGTTTTTGATATTCGATCTCACGATCAATAAGTTCAAAGAAATACCCCCGCAGATCATACGGCGCGGAAACGATCCTTTGCCAGCGCGACGGCAGAGAATAGCCGGTGATGACATTGAACACTTCGGAGATATCGCGTGCGAAATCATCATTGGCCGTGAAATATCCAATATCGGTGTAAAGGCGCGCTGTTTTCTCATTGTAATTTCCCGTTGACAAATGGACATAACGACGAATGCGTCCCTCTTCCTTGCGGATGATCAATGTCATTTTTGAATGTATCTTCATGCCGGAAAACCCATAGATCACGTGACACCCAGCTTCTTCGAGCTCCTTGGACCAGTTAATATTGCGCTCCTCATCAAAGCGCGCCTTGATCTCAACTAAAACTGTAACTTGTTTTTTATGACGCGCGGCAGCCTTGAGGGCCTGGATGATGGCAGAGTCTTCGTTTGTGCGATAGAGCGTCATCTTGATCGCGAGAACATCCTTATCCTGAGCGGCTGCTTGCAGCAGGTCCACCGTCGGCTGAAAAGACTGGAAAGGCAAATGAATAATAAAGTCCCCTTCCTTCATGCGGTCAAAGATATTGTCATATTCCATCTTCTTAAGATCATATGACGGATAGAACAGCTTTGGCATATTAGCTTGCGCGACAAGCTCGAATAAATATGTTAAATCCAGGTCCCCATTAACAAGCGTAGTTTGTTCTTTGTCAAAAGAGAGGATCTGGCATAAAAATTCCAACAACTCTTCATTGTGGCTCTTTTCAGCCTCGAGACAAACGACTTTAGCCTTAGGACGTTTCTTGATCTCAGAGGCGATCGCCTTCAAAAGATCTGCTGAATATTCTTCTTCCCCTGACATTTCGCTGTCGCGCATCAAGCGAAACGCAAAACATGCCGCGACGTCGAACCCATTAAAGAACTTAACAATAAACTCCTTAATAAGATTTTCGATCAAAAGAAAGGTCGTTTCATCTTTTTCAGAAGGCATCCGAACTAGGCGAGGCAAATTCTTAGGTATTGGAATAATAGCAAAAAAAGATTCTTCATTGCGCCTTAGAAGAACCGCCAAGGCCATTGTCTTGGAAGGAAGCGCGGGAAAAGGCCTGCCAGGGTCAACAGCCATGGGCGTTGCGATCGGGAAGATCGTGTTGTCAAAATAACGCTTAGCATATTTCTGTTGCTCGAAAGAAAGGTCGGCAAAAGCACGAATATAGATCTCTTTTTTCTCGAGCTCAGGACGCAATGTGTCATGGTAAACGCTATAACAAGACTTGGTCAGCCTGTTCGTTTCTTTGTGAATGCGCTCAAAAACTTCCTGAGGGTAATATCCATAAGCGTCTTTTTTGTTGAACTGCGAGTCGATCAACCGTTTCAGCCCAGCCACACGGACCATAAAAAATTCATCAAGATTGTTAGCGAAGATCGCCAAGAACCGAACCTGCTCCAGCAAAGGATTGTGAGGGTCTGTAGCTTCTTCCAAAACCCGCTCGTTGAACATAAGCCAACTAATGTCGCGGTGGATAAATCGATCCATAGATTTTTTATTCTTTTCTTCCATGTCAATCCTTAACAACAAGACGGATCTTGCTGCCTGTGATCTCTTCAAAAAGTTCTTTCTTTTCTAGAAAATCCATCCGTTCAACTAAAAAATTTTCCCGGGTATGCACGATCAAGGCCAGATCGCTAGGACTTTCTACGTCAACATCAACACTTTTGGCCTTTTGCCGATGCGTGCTATCAAGCGCGTTGGCCATGCGCAATAACGACGAAAGCTTCTGGATCAGGATCTGATTCTCAAAAGGCAGTAAACCATAAAGATAGTGTGTTTTGGTTGGCGTCGCTTTGCGATGATAGCGGGCGATACAGGCGATCGTCCTAACCTCTTCATCCGTTAAGCGAAAGAGATTCAACGAGCTAATGATATACTCACTATGCTTATGATGCGCCCGATTGTTCACAAAAATACCAATATCATGGAGGTAGGCTGCCAGGATCAGATACAAAGACTCCTCCTCTTTCAATCCCAAGTGATCTTTAAGCTTGTCGAATAAAAATTGAGATATCTGAGCGACATGCTTAGCGTGACTTAGGTCCAAATTATAGCGATGGCAAAGATTGGTCGCAACAGCGACCAGCTGATTGGTTTTATCGTATTTCTTGGAAACCTCCAGGCCAGACAATAAGCTTGCCAAAATCGCCTCAGAAAGGGATGTCTGCAGAACATAAATATAATTCTTGTTGATCAGCGTAAAAAATTGCTGGAGGATCGTCGCGTAAGCTTCCAGTGTTTCTGAAATATTCAAAGGGATCTTATAGTGCTCTGAGATCGTTTCGGGACTTTTTCCTGTGATCGCTTTAAGGATGTTTTGGGTATCGCTTTTCGTCAGCTGAAAGAAATCAGACGTGATCTTTTTTTCCGGCAAGATATTCTGAACGTAAAAATAATTTTCATTGATCAAAACGATATCATCCAGCTGAATACGGGGAATGCTTTTGGATAGATAAATAAACTCGTTTTCAATGCATTCCTTAAGAGCTTCCGCATTCTCTTCTCGACTTCCATCAAGCTTGTTAAGAAGTTGCTGTAGGCGCATCGTGCCTATGGAAAGCCCGGAATTCATCAACGTGAATCCTTTACGCATAACGGAGATGTCCAGGCTGCCACCGCCAAGCTCCGCGATCAAAAGGTTTTTTTCGTGCACCGGATAGGCTTTTTCTAAACTAAAGGACAGAAAAGAATCAATATAAAAAACAACATCACCAACATTGAGGACATCGATATCAAAATCTGTCTTGCGCTTGATCGTATCCAGGAAAATATTACGGTTGCCGGCTTCCCGAACAGCAGTCGTCGCAACCGCCTTGATCTTTTGGACCTCGTATTGCCGCAGCACTTCTTTATACTTTTCCAAAGTGCTGATCGTCTGATTGATCATATCCTGGGAAATACGCCCTTTTAAGAACGTGCTACGGCCGATCGGCAAAGGGTTCTGCAAAGATTCCAAAATGTGAATGCTTTGCCCAACCTCTTCCCCGATCAAAAGGCGGATCGTGTCTGACCCAATATCAATAACACCTGCGCGCATTTTTATCCTTTAATTATTCTTGGTATCAATGGTGGATGTGGATTGTAGCACAAAACCTAGCGGCTGGAAATATTAAAATCGGCAAGGCCTAAAACGAGTAAACAAGCGAAGAAATAAGGCGAATATCATTTTTTTTAGCTGTTCCGCCTGGAGCATTATTAAAATCATCGATGAGGCTCATCCGTAAAGACCAGTATTGATCCAAAGGCGCGGTAAAAGCCGCCTCCGCGTGAACGCGGTAATCCTGCGTATTTTCAGGAGAAATGAACAAAGTGATGTCTTGGGATATCTTTGATCTTCCCCACAACCCTTTTTCAAGAAACAATCGTGGCGTCAAAACATTTCTTTGGGTGTTCTCTTCTGTATCTGCATAATCAACATATTCAAAACCCGCGCCAAGCTCAACAAAAAACCTAAATCTCTCTTGTGTCGCGAACCAATACCCTAGCCCTAGAAAAGGGGTGATACGGCTGTCGATATTGGCGAAGCGGTCATGCGCTCCTTCAACGCTATAAAAATTGTACCACTTAAGGCTTGGAGTAAAACTAAACGCATAGCGCAAAAGTCCATTAAACCGCTGGGTATCCATCTTTTTATTCGTAGAAGAGTACAGGCTGTCTACCTTGAGGGTAAATTCATTGTTGATGGTCTTTCGATTCAAGAACAATCGCCCAGATGTGCGCAGCTTTTCCGTATTGCCATGCGACATGCTATAACCAAAAGAAAACTCCTTTTTCCAGATCTTCTCTTTTTTTGTTTGATCAGGCGCCTGAGACAGTTTCTGGCCGTCCTCCAGAGACGCTTTTGACACAACGACCTTCTCAACAAACTCCTTGCTGATCGTCAGCGTGCCCAAACTCTGTGTCTTGACAACAACCTTCTGGTCGTCTTGCTCAATAATGTCTCCGCTGATGCGGTCTTGGTTCTTCAGATGAATTTCTTCGGCAAGAGCTTGTCCGCCACACAACAATGAACAGCCGAACCATAGGATGGATAAAAATGAAAGGAGGTCGTTTCGCCTCATTTGATCTCTTGGGCCAAAAGGATAATTTCGTCGAGCATTTTCCGACGATCGCTATCAGAAACCGAAGCTACAGAATTAAAATATTTCTGAGCGATCAGCGTCATGCCACAAAAGCTTGCCAAGCTTTGGCCGATCGTGATGTTCATAGCGTTAAAAACGCCTGCTGCTTCGCACACACCTTGCGGCGCGTTCATGGTGGCAATGACCACGACCTTTTTCCCGGGCAAAAGACCTTTCGCGTCTTGCGAGTATGCGAACCCGACACTCAGCACTCGGTCAATATATCCACGAGCGATGGCCGGCAAACTATTCCACCACACAGGAAAAATAAAAATAAGGACATCCGCCCATCGCACGTGATCCTGTTCGGGCTGAACATCCGCAGCCACCTTCTGCTGATCCATCAACTCAAAATCCCTAGGCCTCAAGACGGGATCAAAATCCATGCCATAAAGGTCCCTAGCGCGAACATCGTGATGACGCTCCTGCAACGCACGCGTCAACGTTTCTAAGATCGCGTGATTAAAGCTTTTTGGATTAGGATGGCTATAAATAATAAGGCAATTCATGAAACAAAGATCCTTGACGGGTTAGGGTTTATCTATCGTCTTTCCGACTGAGAATCCTTCACCCAGAAAGCTTCCAATGCCGTGATAGGTGCGTGCTTCTGGATCGAACAAAACAGGTTTAATGAGCTCGACATCAACAACGCCTTTGGCGTTGAACACGTTTTCCTCAGCCTTGACATCAACGATCTCGCCGATAAACTGGGTATGAAGACCGATCTCAACAACATGTGAAACCTTGCATTCTAAGATCAAAGGAAATTCTTCCACGTATGGGGCATCAACCTTGTCGCTAGCCACAGCTGTCAACCCCGTCTTGGTGAACTTATCCATAGTCTTTCCTGAGAACATACCGCAATAATCTGCCTCCTTCACATAGCGTTGGGACGGCACATTAACAGTAAAAGCTTTCTTTGTCATAATGCTCTGATGAGAATACGTCTGCTTGCGCAAGGATATCGCCACGCAAGGAGGTTGCGAACAACAGATCCCTCCCCAGGCAACAGCAGCCATATTAGGCTTTCCTTGCTGATCGTAGCTTCCGATGATCCATGTCGGCGTAACAAAAACAAGAGGTCTTGCTCCTAGAGATCTTTTCATTATCTACCCCCTTTGATCATTGCTTTGTTTCTTTCTCTGTTGCGATGTTTAACCGATTGATCCCTATCCCGCTGAGCAAATCCAGAACAGAAACAACATCCTGAAAATATGTCCCCTTATCCGCCGAAAGGATGACCCCTACCCGCGGATTGGCCTGGAATTTCTGCTTCATTTCTTTTTTTAGCTCCGCTGTATTGACAAGCTTGTCATCTAAATACATCGGTCCTTCGCGTGTCACGCTGATCATCACGGTATCCTCTTGCGGGACGTCGCCACCATGGACAGCCTTGGGCATGTCCACAAGAAAAGAGGATGTGGAAATATAGCTCGCGGTAACCATAAAGATGATCAAGAGAACAAGGCTAACATCGACCAAAGATGTCACGTTGATCTCTGAAACGATCTCGTCACCTGAATCTTGCGAGATAAAACGTCTTGCCATTTTAACCTTACTGTTTTTTCTGCTTGATCCTGTTCATGTACGCGACAACGACAAGTCGTGCGAAATTTTCCGCGCCCACAATGATCTTCTTAATAGAGCGCATAAAATAATTATAGGTCACGACCGCCGGGATGGCCACAAGCAACCCTAAAGCTGTTGTGACAAGGGCTTCGGAAACACCGGCCATGACCACGGTCGCGTTCCCTTTGGCGTTCTGTGACAAGCTATGAAAGGCATGGATAATACCCCAAATGGTCCCAAACAATCCGATAAAAGGTGCCGTGCTTCCCAAAGTTCCCAAGACCGATGTTCGGCTCTCTAAGGACAATTTTTCTTCTGACAAAGCCACTGTAAGGCTTTCTTCAAAATCAAAGCCGATCTTTTTCATGCCTTGAATGATCTCAAAAGAGATCTTGGCGGCGGAGGATCGATCCTGCTCTAAAATAGCTTCCACTTGTTCGTAAGCGCCACGCTGAAACGCCTCTCCCACATCTTGCTTCAAGCGGTCAATACGTCCTCTCTTTTTGTGGAGAACGATGCTGCGCTCCAAGATGATGGCCACGGAAATAACAGACAACAAAAGCAACACCCAGTTGATCCATTCAGCGCCTGTTGGAATTAATGCCATAAATTTCTGCGTGATCATAAAAACCTCATTTTGTGATTAACTACAAATTTAAAATTGCCCCGCTTGGACTCGAACCAAGATACTGAGATCCAGAATCTCATGTCCTACCATTAGACGACAGGGCAGCTGTCCTTAATTTCTTTTGAAGGCCCAACCGATATCTACCAAAGGTTCTTTTTGACCCATGCGTCAGCTTTTTTGACGCCATCCCATGCGGTCTTGGCATCTTTGCCAACACCAACAGCTGTCGCGCCAACACCAACAGCGACACCTTTTGTTGTTTCGCATCCGCTGAGAAGGATGCTGCCGATCAGACAAAAAGCTATGAACAAAATCGGTTTTACCATACACACCTTCCTTTTACCACATATTTTCTTTAACCCAATTATCCCACTTTTGCAATGTTTTTATGGGATCAGGGTTGCCCTTGGGGGTTGTTTCGCATCCCATCGCACAAAGACAAAAAATACTAAAAATAAAACCGATCATAGCATAGCGCATAAGGGCTCCTCTTTTTTCAAGAAAACGTTTCTTGAAGACGCTTAATGGTTCTCTCTTTCCCAAGCAGGCTCATGGTCTCGAACAGCCCTGGCCCAACAGATTTTCCGGTGAGCGCGACCCGGACAGGATGCACCAAATCTGATGACGAAATGCTTAGACGCGCGACAACATCACGAAAAGCACTTTCAGCTGATTGCGGCGTGAACTCCGTAAGCTTTTCAAATTCTTGCGCGAGGGTCTCGAATTCCTTTTTTCTGTTCTGGGATAAATATTTTTGCTTATCTTCTTGCCGAATAACCAATTGCTCTAGAAAAACAAAGTCCGCCCAATCTATAAAATCATTAAGCGTGGACAATCGCCCCTTAAATAAAGCCACGACCTTTTCAAGCGCTGGGCGATCAAAGCTCTCCCCGATAAAATTCTTCTGCCGTAAAAGAGGGATCAAAGAATCCGTCAGCCGATCCAAGGACATATTTTTGATATGTTGGGAGTTAACCCACAAGAGCTTGTCCATTGAAAAAACAGCCGCGGCTTTATTGACTTTTTTTATCGAAAAGTTTTGAACAGCTTTTTCCAGCGAAACGATCTCCTGATTAGGCCCCGGCGACCATCCCAGCAGCATCAAATAATTAACGATCCCATCGGCAACAAAGCCTAGATTGCGATATTCCGTCACGGCCACGGCGCCGGTACGCTTGGACATGCGCCCACCCTCTGCATCCATAATCAATGGCAAGTGCGCGAATTTTGGGGCCTTAAAACCCAAGGCCTCGTAAATCATCATTTGTTTGGGGGTATTGGAGATGTGGTCTTCCCCGCGGATCACGTGGGTGATCTCCATTAAGGCGTCATCCACAACACAGGCAAAACTGTAGGTTGGCGATCCGTCTGACTTCATCAAGACCTGGTCTTTGATCGTTTCAGAATCGAACACGATCTCCCCACGGATCAGATCGTAGAGCTTGATCTCGCGCGCGGGGATCTTTAAGATAACCGCTTCCCCGTCCTTATAAGCCTTGCCTTCATCAAGTAACTTTTGAGCGTGCTGGCGATAAATATCAAAACGTTCGCTTTGCAGATAAAATTCATCCCAGGAAAGCCCGAGCCATTTCATGCTGTCAACGATCTCGTCGAGATATTCTTTTTTTGACCTTTCAAGGTCTGTATCTTCGATCCGCAAAACGAACATACCTTTTTGGGATCTAGCGTACATCCAATTAAAAAGCGCGGTACGTGCTCCTCCGATATGAAGATATCCTGTGGGGCTGGGGGCAAATCTGACTTTCATCAACCAATAAATCCTTTAATGATAAGATCTCTAGAGCTTAAAAGGAGTTTTCTCAAAACCTTCTTTGATAAGCTGATTGACAACATCCGCGATGCGTTTTTGATCTTTGGGGACAATGTCTAAGAACTCTATCCCTGTATCATAAACGGGAGCCTTAACAGGTTTCGGGGATTGCGTCTTAACGGCCCAAACGACCCGGCCCTTGCATTTAATGTTCTTTTCCATGTCCAAAAGATCGATCTCAAGGTCCACCTCGGAAAAAAGCTTAATATCACGTTTGAACATCACACACACACCACCCGTGCCAATATTTTCCGTATGCGTTAGCAATGCGTCGAGCCCGCTCGCTTCATGCCGGATCGTGATCAGACACGGATAATTTACACGTGGAAATTGTCGTCGTTCGAGCCCTGTCCAGCTTGTCATCAAACCCTCCTTTGGATCCTTATGACATTGATCGTCTTACCCGTTATATCGTCTAGCGTAAAGATCACACCGTTGAGGCCAACGTCACCGTCAGCCACTTCAAATTTAGAAGGCATGCTTGTCAAGAATCGCTCGACGATGTTCTCTTTTTTCTGGCCAATGACCGAATCAAAAGGCCCGGTCATGCCCGCATCGGTGATATACCCTGTTCCGCGCGGCAAGATCTTTTCGTCAGCGGTCTGCACATGCGTATGCGTTCCAAAAACAGCCGACACCTTTCCATCAATAAAATGTCCGAATGCGATCTTTTCGCTCGTGGCTTCGCCATGAAAATCAACAACGACTGCTTGCGTCTGCCCTTTGATCTCGTTCAAGATCTTTTCGGCCGCCTCGAACGGACAATTAACATTATAGCGTATAAAAACACGGCCTAAAAGATTTATCACCGCGATCTTTTGTCCTTTTTTTGTTTCTGCGACAAAAAATCCTTTCCCAGGATTTTTTGTCTGAAAATTAGCCGGCCGAAGCAATGCGGGGGTCTTGCCTAGAAAATCGAGGATCTCTTTTTTGTCCCATGCGTGATCCCCTAACGTAATCACATCGCACCCAGACGAAAAAAGCTCTTGGGCGACCTTAGGGATAATGCCAGCGCCCGCGGCAGCGTTCTCAGCATTCGCAATGACAAAGTCTATTGCGTATTCATCTTTCAGCCCTGGCAAAAGCGTGTGCACCGCATCTCTTCCTGGGCGGCCGACAATATCTCCAATGCATAGGATGTTCATAAGTTATTTCGCGAACTCGATCGCGCGCGTTTCGCGCACAACGATGATCTTGATCTGTCCTGGATATTCCATATCTGTTTCGATCTTTTTCTTCAGATCCCTGGACATCACAACTGCTTCATCATCGGTGATCTTATTAGGCTTAACCATCACCCGAACTTCACGCCCCGCCTGAAGGGCAAATGATTTTTCAACCCCTTTAAATGAATTGGCGATCTTTTCCAAGGATTCAATGCGCTTGACATAGGTTTCCATGGTTTCTGCGCGAGCTCCTGGACGCGCCGCGCTCACGGCATCAGCTGCCGCTACAAGCGCCCCATAAATGGTGACCTCTGCTTCTTCATGATGACACTCGATCGCCTTAACGACTTCCGGCAACTCTCCATATTTACGTGCGATCTCAGCCCCAATAAGCGCATGCGGCCCTTCAACTTCCTGGCCTGCGACCTTGCCGATATCATGCAAAAGCCCTGCGCGCCGAGCGATCTTAAAATCTAAATTCATCTGTGAAGCCATGATACCCATTAAGGACGCGACTTCTTTGGAATGATTAAGCGCGTTCTGGCCAAAGCTAGTGCGGTATTTTAACTTGCCGACCATTTTAACGAGTTCAGGGTGCATACCATGAATGCCGAGGTCGAAAGTGGCTTGCTCGCCTTCTTCCTTGACCTTGACCTCGATCTCCTTTTTGACCTTTTCAATAATTTCTTCAATACGCCCAGGATGAATACGGCCATCTTGGATCAAGCGCTCGAGGGCGATCTTCGCGATCTCGCGGCGCATCATATCAAAGCAGGAGATCGTCGCCGCTTCAGGCGTATCGTCGATGATAATATCAACCCCCGCGGCTGTCTCAAACGCACGAATGTTGCGGCCTTCGCGGCCGATGATGCGCCCCTTCATTTCGTCCGATGGCAAATGGACAACGCTCACCGTTGTTTCTCCCGCGTGCTCACTGGCACAGCGATGAATAGCGGCAGAAAGGATCTCTTTTGCTTTCTTATCTGCGGCCTCTTTGAGCTCTTCGTCTATGTTGCGTATGCGGGATGCTTTTTCCGCGACAAGGTCCTCGTCAACTCTGGCAAGCAAAAGGCTGCGCGCTTCTTCCATTGTCAAAGACGAGATCTTTTGCAGCCGTTGCTTCTCTTCTTCCACCAAGCGCTCCAAATCCTTGTGCTTTTCGCTTAGCGCGCCCTCATCCTGACGCAGCTTAGTAACACGGCCTTCCACGTCTTTTTCTTTTTTATCTAAAAGATCCAGGCGTTTTTCCACGTTCTCTTCTTTTTGCAAGATACGCTTTTCTGACGCGGCCAGCTCTTCGCGACGCTCCTTGGTTTCTTTCTCAAAAGTTTCACGCATCTGGATCAACAAATCGCGGCTTTTGATCTCCGCTTCTTTGATCTTGCTATCGACCTCATGCTGCGCTTTTTCCAGAAGTTCTTTAGATTTTAGCTTGATCTTTTGCAGACGCTTGTTGCCAAAGAACGTGGCTAAAAAATATCCTGACAAGACAAGAACGGCCGCCAAGGCTGAAAACCCAGCGTTTTGGATCAAAGGTGTTTGGGTCATAACGACATCTCTCCTCTTTTGAAGTCTTTTTTGCTTTTTTTACTTTCGGATTAAGCAGCCAAGACGAGAGAAACGGGAACATCATGTGCTTGTACATCAGGCAGAAGGTCAACTATTTGGAAATCAAACGCCAAACCAACGGTCGGCGTTGTGGAAGGCAATAGCTTTAAAAAACGATCATAATATCCTTGGCCGCGGCCTAAACGATTGTTAGCGCGGTCAAAACCAACCCCCGGGACAACGACAAGGTCGATCGCGTCGCTATCCACAGGCTTCTGGTTTTCTGGTTTGGGTTGCGCAATGCCATAGGGCCCCGCAACAAGGTCTTGGTCAAAATTTTCCACCAAAGAAGGAATGATCGTCTTCTTATTTTGCATCGTTACTGGAACAGCTATTGTTTTCCCGATCTTTTTTGCCTGGTGCATCATGTCGCTCGTTTCTACTTCGCCACCAAACGAACAATAAAACATGACCGTTTGAGCCGCCTTAAATTGCGCGGTTTCAAACAGCCTTTTTTGAATGATCTTACTTTTTTCCCTCCTGCTTTCCTCCTTTTGGTTTTTCAGCAGGTCGAGAAGCTTTTGACGCAAAGATTGTTTTTGATCAAAGCTCATTATTTTTTCCTAATAAAAATAAACTTAGGGGTCATTGTATCATTTTTTATATTTTTCGACAACTGAAAAGACACGCAAGCCTATTGGCGAGAGAGGTTTCTTAATTTTTCAAGCTGCTTTCGGATCTCCTTCTCAAATCCCTGATCTGTGGGATCGTAAAACGTTTTTTTAAGGGGCATATATTCTTGCGCGACATAGTGCTGTGGATAATCATGGGCGTACTTGTACCCTTCTCCTGCCCCAAGCTTTTTCGCGCCCTTATACGATGCATCCTTTAAGTGCCGCGGGACAGCGGCAAGCTTATTATTTTCGACCTCATCGAGCGCTTTTTCAATGCCTAAATAGGCGGCGTTGGATTTAGGCGCGCACGCCACATAAACGGCTGCCTGTGCCAAAGGAATGCGCGCTTCAGGCAAGCCGATAAATTCAGAAACTTGCAGCGCCGCGCTTGCAAGAACTAATGCTTGAGGATCCGCGTTGCCAACGTCTTCGCTGGCGCAAATACATATGCGCCGCGCGATAAAACGGGGATCTTCCCCGGCGTAGATCATCTTCGCCAGCCAATACAAGGCCGCATCCGGGTCTGAGCCTCGCATAGACTTAATAAAGGCGGATGCCGTATCGTAATGCGCATCCCCATCCGCATCATAAAGGACTTGTTTTTTCTGGATAGATTCTTGCGCGACACCAATGGTAAAATGAATATTGCCGTCGCTTTGCGCTTGCGTCGTTAAAACGCCGACCTCAAGCGCATTCAGGGCCCGACGAGCATCACCATCGCTTGCTTGCGCGATAAAACAAAGCGCTTCTTCCTCTGCCTTGATAGGATAATTTCCCAGCCCGCGCTCTTGATCAGCCAAAGCCCTTTTCAGAAGAACAACAATATCTTCCTGGGACAATGCCTTCAGCTCAAAAACAAGGGAACGGGACAGCAAGGGTCCGACGATCGTAAAAAAAGGATTGAGGGCTGTCGCGCCGATCAAAATGATATTGCCGTTCTCTACATCCGGCATCAAAACATCTTGCTGTGCCTTGTTAAAGCGATGGATCTCGTCGATAAAAAGAATGGTCTTTTGCCCCGAGATCTTTTTTCGCTGCTGGCTGGCGCTTAGGATCTTGCGGATCTCCTCCACGCTTGAAGAAACGGCATTGACGCTGGCAAAATAACTTTTGGTGCGAACACTGATGCATTGCGCTAATGTCGTTTTACCAATACCTGGAGGGCCATAAAAAACAAGGGAAGTGATCTTGTCCGCGCGGATCGCGCGTGACAGCAGTTTATCTTCCGCTAAAATGTGTTTTTGGCCAACGACATCCTCAAGGCGGGTAGGCCTCATGCGAAAGCTTAAAGGCGCCTGGGAAGGATCAGCATGGGCAACATCAGAACCCGGCAGTAGATCTTTAAACAACTGCGAGGAATTATCGCTGGGAAAGGATCGTTTCTTCATAAGATCAAATCCCCGCCTGTGCCGTTAGGCCAGCAGTATGAACCGCTCTGTTTAAGTGGGTGCCTCTCAAGAGATCTTTACGATACTTTGAAGTAAGCTCCCATGTCAATTGTGTTGGTTCAATTTGACAAAACCTAACGAACACCGCAGGGAAAATTCTTGTATTTATCTTTTAATGGCAGAAAATTCGTCAATGATCTTCTGGCAGATGCGCTGATGCGCTTCTTCTACCTCTTTTTCGGTGAGCGTGCGCTCTGACGATTGATACACCAGCGACAACGTGACACCTTTATGCCCAGCAGGTATCTTGTCGCCCACATACTGCTCAATAAGATCAATTTTCTTCAAAAGAGTTTCTTGCAAGCTCTCCACAGCTTCAACAAGACACTGATAGCTCACACGATCCTTGACCGCCAAGCTTACATCACGCACAACCCCAGGATAAACACACAAAGGCACATAACGCCTGGTCTCTTGGGCAGACTGCTGCCACAGGGCATCAAGAGAGATCTGTGCACAATAGACATCCTGATGTTTTATGTCATAATTTTCTAAAATATCGCCTTGGATCTTTCCTAAAGATCCGATCTCTTGGCCACCGACAACAATGCTCGCGCTTTTAAAAGGATCAAAAAATTTATTTTTATCTGCCTCATAGCGCACATCCTTGATGCCCAAGCTGCCGCAGACATTCTCAACAACACCTTTGCAATCATAAAAATCAACAAATCGAGCCTTGGCCTTTCTCCAGTCGCTTTGTGCTTCTCCCATAAATGCAAGCGACAGAACTTCTTGCTCGTTTTGAGGCAGATAAACGCGTCCCATCTCGAACAAGGCCAGATCTTTTTGTCCGTTCTTAAAGTTATGCGCGGCGATCTTGATCATGCTCGGAATGCTCGATGGCCGCAGGACTTGCTGTTCTTCACTCAAAGGATTTTGATTGTAAACGAGATTATTTATTTCGATCTTTGTTTTAAGAAGGTCTTTCTCACCGATCAGCGCGTACGCGATGACCTCGCTCAAGCCTTGACCAGCCAGAAGCTGAGCGATCTTTTCCTTAAAGCAGCGCTTTGGGCTTGTTGTCATGTTGGCCGGATTCACAGCCGCGAGCCTGGTCGATAAATTATCAAAGCCTATGATGCGTCCGATCTCTTCTGTGATATCGATATCGCTTTTGATGTCCATTCGAAAAGACGGCGGTATTACGGCTAGCTTGTTCCTGCCGCAACCGCGAACATCGAACTCTAAATGCTCAAGGATGTTCTTAACAGTTGCCGGCATTAGAGGCGTTCCAAGGAAGCGAGCAGCCTTCTCAACGTCAAAAACGATCGACTGCGGCTTGGAGATCTTGCCAAATCCCGC
>JAKQPK010000003.1 GCA_029564765.1 Candidatus Omnitrophota bacterium | reverse complement strand
ATTGTCTACAGACAGCACGGCAACATTCTTTTTGCAGTCATCGCTTGTGCTTTCAGAGATGCTTAAGGCCGAGTCCGCCGTATTCCGGGCTGTCCCTTACCGGGAGTCACCGGTAACAATTATCGTACCGCTGTCGGAGTTTAAACGCCTGTATGAGCAATACAAAGGGTTGATAAAATGACGCTAAAGGCCGCGGTATATTTCTATCTCGACGAGCAGCCAGAGCAAATCTTTTCGCTCTGGGGTTTGACAGACTTGATAGGATTGACCGTCGGCCGCCGCGTCATGCCTCACACCGTCCGCGCGGCCTGCAAAGACTACGCGGACGCTTCCGGGGCGGAGTTTTATTGCGTGGACAACGCGCACAGCAGATACAAGTACGTTCCGGGTTTCAAGATAGCCGGAGCGTTGACAGGACGCGAATAGCGCGCTATACTTCACTCAGTCAATCGGTTCTGGCCGACCGGTTGACGATTGTCCTGTTAGGGGCGATATTTTCAAGAGACTTCATAGCATCTAGGGACGCGCTAACACGCAACCCGAAGGCCGGCCAGCCGGATGCTATGAAGTCTTTTTTTATTTTCCAGAGGTGGAAAAATGACTACAAGAGAAATTGCGGAAACAGCAGGAGTGTCGACAGAAACAGCGTCAAGAAAAATTAAAGAAATGTATCCAGATCGTGTAAAAAACGGTAAACCAACGAGACTGATTCAATCAGAGGCGTTATGCGTAATGTCAGAACTAAGAAAAAAGAACTTTGTTGAACCTTTGCAAAATGACAAGGTTATTACAAGGTCAGAGCTTGCAGAGTTTGGAACAGCAATAGTTTCAGAAGTTATAAAACAACTAATGCCAATGATTCTTGCTTCAAGCGGACATCCGGCAACGCTTGCAATAGAGTCGAAACAAACACCAAAATTAGCACCACGCGATGAATTAAGGATGATAGTAAATAAAGCTGCAAAAGAATCAGGTGATTATTCTGGAACGTGGAAAACGCTTTATACGGAGATATATTACAGGCTACACATAAACGCAACAGAAAGAGCAAGGAACGCAAAAACAACAGCCATTGACATACTTGATTCTGAAAACCTTCTTGAAGACGCAATCCTTATTGCTAAGGAGATATTTTAATGCAGTGGTTTAAACACGATACAGACGCAATAACAGATGCAAAGCTAAAAAAGCTGATAATGCGATTTGGTGCTGATGGATATGCTATCTACTTTCACTGTATAGAGCTAATCGCAGGAAGCGTTTCAGATCACAACATAACCTTCGAACTTGAACATGACGCTGAAATAATAGCTGACAACCTAAAAATACAGGGAACTTCCGACACTTCCGCAGTAGATCGGGTAAATCAGATCATGAGATATATCGTTTCTCTGGGATTGTTTGAGGAGAATAACGGACACATTTTCTGCTTTAAGATACTTAAAAGGCTTGATACATCAATGACTTCTAATCCAAAAATGCGCGAGATAATCACAAGTGCAAAGAAAAGTCATGACAAAGTCATGATAAGTCATGACTCAGTCATGCAAGAAGAGAACAGAAGAGAAGAGAACAGAATAGAACAGAAGAGAAGAGATGAGAAGAGAGAAGATGCGCCGGATAAACCGGCTAAGTCTACAAAACACAAACACGGAGAATACAAACACGTACTTCTCACCAGTGACGAATACTTGAGACTATGCGAAGAATGGGGAGAGCCTGAACTACTTCGCATGATAAAAGAGCTTGACGAAGGGATTGAGAGAAAAGGGTATAAGTACAAGAATCATAACCTTGCTTTGCGAAAATGGAAGTCAAACGAAAAGACGCAGAGGAACGGCTATTCAAAACCGCTTCCCGTACAAACGCGAACCACTTTTCTGGACATGGAGGACTAAATGGCACATTGCGATAAACACGGCGAATACACCGAACAAACCGCCGACATATTCGGAATCGCACTCAGAACCGGATGCCCGGCTTGCGAGAAGGAGCGCGATGAGATCGAACACCAGGAAGGCATCCGGAAGGCTCAGGAAGCGGAGCGCGAACGGCTGGAATCGCTGAACATCGAGCCCATGTACTTTACTTCAACGCTCGACAACTTCATTGCCGGAAGCCCGGAGCAGCAGCGCGCGCTTTCATACGCTCAAGCGATGGTTAAGGATCGCGCCGGGAAGCTGGTTCTTCTGGGATCGAACGGGACTGGTAAGACACATCTTGCCGTTGGGATCGTGCGGGTACTCGGCGGGGCTATTTACTCCATGTACGAAATCACGACAAGAATCCGGGCAAGCTACGTTTCCGGGGCGAAGGAAACCGAGCTTCAGATCGTTGACGAACTCGCAAGAATACCCATGCTTGCCATCGACGAGATCGGGCGCACGAAGGGAAGCGACGCGGAAACGAACTGGCTTTCGTACATCGTCGACAAGCGACACGCTCGCGGACTCCCGCTCATGCTTATCTCGAACAAGCACACGCGGAAAACCTGCCCGGATGGAGGCTGTCAGAATTGCCTTGAGAATTATATCAGCGAGGACATCATGAGCAGGCTCAGCGAAGATGGACATCTGGTCAACATGACCGGAGAAGACTACAGGAGGAAGAAACGTGCAGGATTTTAACTATCACGAATCACAGACCGCCGATTGCTGCGATAATTGCTACCAATCGCGCTACCACCTTTCACGCGGCCTGCTCTGCGGGTACACCGACGAGAACGTCAAGCCTCGGAACAAATGCGGGTTATATATCCGGCAGGGCGAGAAAAAGCCGGAAGCGGAAGAGAACCAGGGGGAACTGTTTTGATTAACATGATGCACCGCGACTGCATGGAATATATGGCTACCCTGCCGGACAAGGCGTTTGAATTGGCGATAGTTGACCCGCCGTATGGGATTGGGGAGGATGGATCGAAAAACGCAAGCCGTGGAAAATTGGCAGTCGCAAAAGATTACAAACCTTTTTCTGGTAATGACAAAGAAGCGCCTCCTCCTGAATACTTCAAAGAATTATTTCGCGTATCAAAAAATCAAATT